>NZ_CAXSKI010000015.1:0-61684 GCF_964237925.1 Collinsella aerofaciens ATCC 25986
GCGCCCCCCCCCCCCCCCCCCCCCCCCGAGCCGCTTCGCCTTGTCGTGCCCTGCATCGTTGCGGGCATTGGGTGCCGTCGCGGTGCGTGCGCCGAAGCGATCGAGGAGGCGTTTCTTCTCGCGTGCGGGCAGGCGGGTATCTCGCCTTCGGCCGTGCGCAAGGCGGCGACGATTGACGTGAAGGCGCACGAGGAGGGTCTGCTCGCCTTCTGCCGCGCGCGCAACATTCCGCTTGCGACGTATTCCGCAGATGAGTTGTCGCAAGTCGAAGGCAGCGTTTCGCCATCTGATTTCGTGCGCGCGACGGTGGGGGTCGACAACGTGTGCGAGCGCGCGGCGCTCGCGGACGGGGGCAAACTTATCTTCCCGAAGCTCGCTCATGGCGGCGTGACCGTCGCGTTTTCCAAGGTAACTATCGAACTTTCGTTTAAGGAGCGGTGATGGGAAAGCTCTTCGTGGTGGGGATCGGCCCGGGCGGCCCCGACGGCATGACGATTGCGGCCCGGCGCGCGCTCGAGGCGGCCGACATCGTTGTGGGGTACACGAAATACGTGGAGCTCGCGCTCGCCGCCGTGCCCGACGCGGCGCATCTCGCGACGCCGATGATGCACGAGGTCGAACGGTGCCGCCTGGCGCTTTCGCGCGCGCAGAGCGGAGAAGCCGTGGCGCTCGTGTGCAGCGGTGACGCGGGCGTGTACGGCATGGCGAGCCCCGTGCTGGAGCTTGCGGAGGACTACCCCGATGTAGACGTGGAAGTTATCGCCGGGGCCACCGCGGCTCAGAGCGGGTCGGCGGTGCTCGGCGCCCCGCTTGCCCACGACTTCGCGGTCGTGTCGCTCTCCGACCTGCTCACGCCGTGGGAGGTCATCGAGCGCAGGCTCGCCGCCGTGGCGAGCGCCGACTTCTGCATCTGTTTGTACAACCCGCGCAGCAGAAAGCGCGCCGACAGGCTCTCACGCGCGGCGAAGATTATGCTCGAATGGAAGGCCCCCGACACGCTCTGCGGCTGGGTACGCAACATCGGGCGCGAGGGGCAGCAGTCGGGCATGTGCAGGCTCTCCGAGCTGGGGGAGATCGACGCCGACATGTTCACCACCGTGTTCGTCGGCAACGCGGACACGAAGCTCGTAGGCGGCCGTATGGTCACGCCGCGCGGGTATCGGGAGATTCCATGCGAAAGGTAACGATCATCGGGGCGGGGCCCGGAAACCCCGACTTGCTCTCGCGCGCGGCGCTCGACGCGATCGACATCGCCGATGTGGTCATCGGCGCTCATCGCGCGCTTGCCGGCATCGACGTGCCGCCCGACGTGGTGAGATGCGAGCTCGTGAAGACGGCGGACATCGTCGCCGCGCTCACCGATGCGGCGTCGTGGCAGCGCGCCGTGGTCGTGATGACGGGCGATGTGGGGCTGTTCAGCGGCGCGCGCCGCCTGGTGGAGGCGCTCTCCGGCAACGCGCAGGTGGACGTGCGCGTCATTCCCGGCATAAGCTCAGCGTCGTATCTCGCCGCGCGTCTCGCGCGTCCATGGCAGGATTGGCGCTTTGCGAGCGCTCACGGCGTGGCGTGCGACATCGTGGCCGAGGGCGAGCGCGCAGGTGAGCTCTTCCTCGTCACGTCGGGCGGGGAAGACCCCTCGCGGCTTTCCGGCGAGCTTGTGCAGGCGGGCTTCGGGGACGCGCGCGTGACGGTGGCCGAGCGCCTGTCGTACCCCGACGAGCGCATCATCTGTGCGACCGCAAGTGAAATCGCAGGTCAGACGTTCGACGACTTGAACGTGATGCTTATCGATTTCGCAGGCGGCGCCGGGTCGCCTGCGGGCTCTAGCGCAGCCTCCGAGGCGCCGGCCGGCTCGTCTGCGCCCGCGGCGACTTCTTCCGTGGTGGACTCTGCGGGCGCATCCCGCGCCGCGAGCTCCCGCTGGCCGTACGCTTCCTCGGGCATTCCCGACGAGCTCTTCATCCGCGGTGACGTTCCCATGACCAAGCAGGAGGTGCGAGCCGTCGCGCTCGCGAAGCTGCGCCTTACCGCGACCGACACCGTGTGGGACGTCGGCGCCGGCACGGGGAGCGTGTCGATCGAGGCGGCGCTCGTCGCGCGAGCGGGGTCGGTATGGGCGGTCGAGCGCAACGCGACCGGCGTGCGGCTCATCCGAGAGAACGCGGATGCATTCGGGTGCGGCAACGTGTATGCGGTCCCCGGCGTCGCTCCCAAAGCGCTCGCGAAACTGCCCGTCCCCGACGCCGTGTTCGTCGGCGGGAGCGCGGGCGAGCTTCCCTCCATCGTGGAGGCGGCGCTCGAGAAGAATTCGCAGGTTCGCCTGTGTGTGCCATGCGTCACCATTGAGACACTCACTGAGGCGTGCGCGCTCCTCTCGGGTTCGCGCTTTAAGGGGTTCGAGGCGTGCCAGTTGTCGGCCGCCCGCGCCGAGGCTGTAGGCTCGCATCATCTTATGAAGGCGCAAAACCCCGTGTTCCTCGTCAGCGCGCGTGGTGCAGGTGGGGAAGGCGGTGCCCGGTGAGCACGTCCATCCCGCGCTTCATGGTCGCTGCGCCCTCGAGCGGGAGCGGCAAGACGGTCGTAACGTGTGCGCTCCTGCGCGCGCTCGCGCGCCGCGGCCTTGCATGCGCGGCCTTCAAATGCGGCCCCGACTACATTGACCCGCTCTTTCATCGCCGCGTCGTGGGTGCGCGCTCGGGCAACTTAGACGGTTTCTTCACCGACGCCCCGACGCTGCGCGCCCTGCTCGCACGCGGCGCCGCGGGCGCGGATGTCGCGGTGCTCGAGGGGGTCATGGGCTTCTACGACGGCATGGCGCCCGGCGTGGCCTACGCGAGCAGCTACCAGGTTGCGCGCGACACGGAAACGCCGGTCGTTTTAGTGGTGAACGGGCGCGGGGCGTCTTTATCGCTCGCCGCCGTAATCCGCGGCATCGCCGAGTTCCTGCCTTGTGCGAACGTGCGCGGCGTCGTGCTGAACAAGACGAGCGCCGCTGCCTGCGCCTACGCGAAGCCTGCGATCGAGAAGTACACGGGCGTCGCGGTTTTGGGTAATATCCCCGCCGACGAGGCGTTCTCGCTCGAAAGCCGGCATCTGGGGCTTGTGACCGCCGACGAAGTCAAGCAGCTCTCCGCGCGCATCGACAAGATGGCCGAGCTGGTGGAAAAGAGCGTCGACGTCGACCGCTTGCTCGAAATAGCGGCGACGGCACCCGATATCCGCGAGGAACCATACCGGTTGGAGCCGATCGCGGGAGCGCGGCCCATCGTCGCCGTCGCGCGTGACGAGGCGTTCTCGTTCTACTACGAGGAGAACCTGCGCGCGCTCGAGGACCTGGGTTGCGAGCTGGCCTTTTTCAGCCCTCTGTGTGATAGCGAGTTGCCCCGGGGGACAAGCGCCCTCTATCTGGGGGGCGGCTACCCGGAGCTCCATGCGCGGCAGCTCTCCGAGAACGCGCCGATGCGCGAGGCGGTGCGGCGCGCGGTGGAATCCGGCATGCCGACGGTCGCCGAATGCGGTGGGTTTCTGTATCTGCAGCGCGAAATCGCCGATAGCGAGGGGCGGCGCTGGCCTGTTGCGGACGCCCTTGAGGGCGCAAGCGAGAACGGGGGAAGGCTGTCCCATTTCGGGTACGTGGAGCTCACTTCTCAACGCGACGGGCTCTACGGGCCGCGCGGCACACGCATCCGCGCGCACGAGTTCCACTACTGGCAGTCCACCTGCCCGGGCGGCGACTTCTGGGCGCAGAAGCCCCGGCGCGACAAGGGCTGGCCGTGCATGACGACCACCCCGTCCCTGGTTGCGGGCTTCCCGCATGTGTACTATCCTGCGAACCCCGACGTTGTGCGCGCGTTTGCATCTGCCGCAGCGTCGTTCGCAGAGAGGAGACGGCATGGCTGAAGCAACCGAAACCGCGCTTGCCTGCATCCGCGAGGAAGTCGAGCGCGCGTTCTCGTCGGCGCCGGGCGCCGTGCTCGAAGCCGCGCTCTCCCGGATCGCGCCCGCAGACGAGTGCGCCCGCGCCGCCGCGTACGCCGCGTGGGACTCCATCGCGCACCCCTTGGGGGGATTGGGCGACTTTGAAGACGCCGTCGCGTGTATCGCCGCAGCTCAGGGGAGCGCCGAGGTGGCCGAGTTTCCCCGTGCGCTCGCGGTATTCTTCTCCGACAATGGGGTCGTTGCCGAAGGCGTGTCGCAAAGCGGACAAGACGTGACGCGAGCCGTCGCGCGCAACATGTGCGAGGGGGCCACGAGTGCCTGCCGCATGGCGGCGTTCGCGGGTGCCGAGGTCGTGCCCGTCGACGTGGGTATGGCCCGGGGCATAGAAGACGCGCGCATGGTGCTCGCGAACGTGCGGCGGGGGAGCGGTAATATCGCGCACGGTTCCGCTATGTCTCGCGATGGGGCCGTGCGCGCGATCGAAGTCGGAATCGCCGTCGCGTGCGGGCTTGCCCGCGCCGGCGTGCGCCTTCTCGCCGCGGGCGAGATGGGCATCGGCAACACGACCACCTCGGCGGCGGTGGCCGCAGTGCTCCTCCGGGCGGACGCACGGAGCCTCGTCGGGCGCGGCGCGGGGCTCTCGGACGCCTCGTTCGCGCGCAAGCGCGACGTGGTCGAGCGCGCTATCGACGCGAACTCGCCCGATCCCGCCGACCCGATCGACGTGCTCTCGAAGGTGGGCGGCTTCGACATCGCGGCGATGTGCGGCTTCTACCTGGGGGCCGCGGCCTCGAAGGCGCCGGCGCTCCTCGACGGGGTCATATCCTGCACGGCGGCCCTGTGCGCGGCGCGCCTGTGTCCCAACGCCTTGGGCTACCTCGTGGGCACCCACGCATCAAGCGAACCCGCAAGCCAGGAGCTCCTTCGCGAGCTCGGTATAAAGGCACCCCTCGACGCAGGCATGCACTTGGGCGAGGGCGCGGGCGCCATGGCGTATCTGCCCCTTCTGGATTCGGCGCTGCGCGTGTACCGGGATGGGAAGACGTTCACGGCGACTGGCATGGCTGCTTACGAGCATTTCGAGGCTGGGAAATGACGGTGACGTTCGTTATCGGCGCCGCCGCGAGCGGCAAGAGCGCCTACGCCGAGTCCCTGTGCCTCGGGCACGACGGCCCCCGCGTGTACCTGGCAACGATGGAGCCCTTCGGGGAAGAGGGCGCCCGCCGCATCGCGCGCCATCGGGCGCTGCGCGAGGGCAAGGGGTTTTCCACCCTCGAGCGCACGCGTGACGTGGGCGCCGCAGTGCCCGGGCTTCCGCGCGGCTGCACGCTTCTTTTGGAGGACGTCGGCAACCTGGTTGCGAACGAGCTCTTCGTGGAAGGCGGCTTGTCCCCACGTGACCCCGACGCTGCGGCGCGCGAGGTGCTCGGAGGCATCGAACGGCTCGCTCAGGCCGCTGCGTATACGGTGGTGGTCACCGTCGACGTGTTCGCCGATGGGATGCGCTACGATGAGGGGACCGAGGCATGGAGGCGCGCGCTCGCGCGCGTGAACGCGGGCGTGGCGGCGCTGGCCGACCGCGCAGTCGAAGTGGTATGTGGGATTCCCGTGTGGATGAAAGGCGAAGGACCTACAAGGTGAAGATAGCAGAGGCAATTGGCGCGGCGTTCGGAACGTTCTCGCGCATCCCCGTCCCGAAATCGGCCTGGACCGATTTCGGATCAACCCATGCGCTTGCCGCGTTTCCCCTGGTGGGCGTTGCGGAAGGCTTCCTCATGACGGCGTGGGGGCACGTGGCGAACCTGCTCGGCGTGCCCGCGACCATCGTCGCGGCCGTGCTCGTGGCGTTGCCTGTGGCGGTGACGGGAGGCATCCACCTAGACGGGCTCTGCGACACCTCCGATGCGCTTGCAAGTTGGGCCCCGCGCGAGCGAAAGCTCGAGATCATGCACGACCCGCAGGCGGGCGCCTTCGGGGTCATCGGTGTTGTCGTGTACCTTATTCTGCAGTTTTCCCTGTTCACCGCGCTGCCGCTTACGGCGGGGGCGTTCCTCGCGCTTCTGTGCTCGCTCGTGTTCTCCCGCGCGCTTTCGGGGCTCGCCGTAGAATGCTGGCCTGCCGCGCGGGCGGACGGTATGGCCGTGGGGCTCTCGCCTGCGAAGAAGCGCGCGGCGATCGTCGTGCCGCTTTGCGCTTTCGCTGCGGCTTCGGCTGCAGGGATGGTCGCGTGCGCTCAGGCCGCCGGCGCCCTTATGGCGGTGGCGGGGCTTTTGGCGCTCGCGTGGTACCGCCATGTTGCCCTGTCCCGCTTCGGCGGGGTGACGGGTGATTTGGCCGGATGGTTTCTGCAATGGGCCGAGCTCGCGATGCTTGCCATGCTGGTGGCGGGGAGTATGCTCCTATGATTCTCGTGGTAGGTGGCGCGCATTCGGGGAAGAGGACCTTCGTGCGCGAAAAGCTCGGGTTCGCGGCGGACGATTTCGTCGACGCGGCGCAGCTTGCGGAGGGCGGCGTGCCCGCGGCTTTTGCCGGCCGTGTCGTGTACCGTGCTGAGGAACTCGTACGCGCGCTCGACGCTGACCGGGCGCTCGAGCGGCTGATCGGCTTCGACGCAGTGATTCTGCCCTTGGTCGGTTCGGGGGTCGTCCCCATGCGTGCGGAAGACGCCCAATGGCGCGAGCGCGCGGGGCGCCTGGGATGCGCGCTCGCTGCGCGCGCCGACGTCGTCGTGCGCATGACGTGCGGGATTCCCCAGGTCATCAAAGGAAACCTTGCCGATGCGCCTCGAGGGACGCAGGGCGCGGGCGCGCCTTTGGAAGTCGTCTTCGTGCGCCATGGTGCCACGGCGGGCACGGAAGATCATCGCTACAGCGGGGCGGGCACCGACGAGCCCCTGTCGAGCGCGGGCGAGCGCGCTTTGCGCGACCTCGCGTGCGATCGTGACGTGTTCCGTGTTATCACGAGCGGTATGGCCCGCACCGACCAGACGGCGCGCATCCTCTTCCCGAACGCGGAGCTTATGGCGTGCCCCGGTCTGCGCGAGATGGATTTCGGTGACTTCGAGGGGCGAAGCGCCGCCGAGCTAAAAGAGGATGTGCGCTACCGCGCCTGGGTAGACTCCTGGTGCGAGACGCGCTGCCCGCATGGCGAGGGCAAGAGCGATTTCACCCGCCGCGTCGTCGCCGCGTTTCGGGACGCGTGCGAATCGGAGTGCGCCCAGGGGAGTGGGCGCGCCGTCTTCGTCGTTCACGCGGGTACCGTGAAAGCGCTGCTCTCCGAGCTAGCTGTCCCGAAAATGGGATACTTCGACGTGCATACCGAGCCGGGCGGCGCATGGGCCGCCACCTGGGATGGGCGCTGCCTTCGCGACGTTCGCCCCGCTTTGGGGGGCGATGCCCGGTGATGACGATTCTTGCCGTCGCCGCCGGGTTCGCGGCCGACCTTGCCTTCGGCGACCCGCGCTGGCTTCCCCATCCCGTCGTCGCCATGGGGCGCGCGATCACGTGGGCCGAAGGCCGCCTGCGGGGCGCATTCCCGCAAACGTCCGCGGGCACGCGCGCCGCAGGGCTTGTGCTCGCCGTGGCGCTTCCGCTTGCGTGTGGGCTTTTGACCTGGGGAATCCTGCATCTTTGCGGCATGGTTCACCCCGGCTTGCGCTTCGTGGTCGAGGCATGGGCGAGCTATCAGATTCTCGCGGCATGCGAGCTGCGCCGCCAGAGCCTGGCCGTGGCCAGCGCGTTCTCGAAGGGCGGCCTTGTCGCGGCGCGCGAAGCCGTCGGGCTCATCGTGGGACGCGACACGTCTGTTCTCGACGAGCAGGGCGTCGCGCGCGCCGCCGTGGAAACGGTGGCGGAGAACGCGAGCGACGGCGTCATCGCGCCGCTTTTCTACCTTTTGATCGGAGGTGCACCCTTGGGCATGGCGTACAAGGCGGTGAACACGCTCGACAGCATGGTGGGCTACAAAAACGAGCGCTACATCGACTTCGGCTGCGCCTCGGCGCGCCTCGACGATGCGGTGAACTGGATTCCCTCGCGCTTATCGGCCTTGTTCATGATCGCCGTGTGCCCGATCGTCGGGCTCGACGCGCGCGGGGCGGCGCGCATCTGGCGCCGCGACAGGCGTCGCCATGCGAGCCCCAACTCGGCGCAGACCGAGTCATCGTGCGCGGGCGCGCTCGGGCTGCGCCTGGCAGGACCCGCGGTGTATTTCGGCAAGCTCGTTGAGAAACCGACGATAGGCGACGCGTCCCGCGAAATCGAGTGGGGCGACATCGCCCGGGCGACAAGGCTCATGCTCGCCGCGTCCGTATGCGCGCTCGTCGTCTTCGGCGCCGCGCGCGCGGCGGTCGTGCTCGCCGTGGGGGCGATGGCATGAGGGAAGACCACACTGCGCTCCGGGCTACCGGGGGAATCCTGCGCGCCCGTACGCATGGGGGCAGCGCGCAATCGCTCGGCATCGGTTGCGAAGGGGGCGCCTCCGACCTCATCGACTTCTCGGTGAACGTGAATCCGGCAGGCCCATCGCCGCGCGCTGTCGCCGCAGCTTGCAAGGCGCTTTCTCGAATCGACGCATACCCCGATAGGGAAAGCCGCGCCCTCGTTCGCGCCCTAGCGCGCGCCCGGGCCATTCCCGAAGATACTATCGTCTGCGGCGCGGGCGCGTCCGACATCATCTGGCGGCTCGCTGCGGCGGTGCGCCCGAAACGCATCGTCGTGTGCGCGCCGACGTTCTCTGAATATGCGGAGGCGGCATCGTACTACGGCGCATGCGTGCAGGAGTTCCCGCTCTCCGAAGCGGACGACTTCGACGTGCCCGCCTCCTTCGCCCGCGCGATTGAGGGGCCGGGAGACGTGGCGTACCTCTGCAATCCGAACAACCCGACGGGGCGCCTCGTCGACCCCAGCGTGATCGATGCCGCGGCTTGCCGCTGCGAGCAGGTGGGCGCGCTGCTCGTCATGGACGAGTGCTTCCTCGGATTTGCGCCCGACGCCCGCGAAAGGAGCGTGGCCGCACGCGCCGCGTGTTCGCGCCATGTGGCCGTGCTCTCCGCGTTCACCAAGCTCTACGGAATGGCGGGGTTGCGGTTGGGATATCTGATCAGCGGAAACGCCCAACTCATCGAGGGGATTCGCCGGGCGGGGCAGGCATGGCCCGTCTCGTCGGTCGCCGAGGCCGCGGGCATCGCCGCCCTGGAAGACGTCGAATACGTCTCGCGCACGCGCGATGTATTGGCGGGCGAGCGAGCGTGGCTTTTCCACGAGCTCTCCTCGCTCGGGCTTTCCGTCGTGCCGTCGGATGCGAACTTCCTTTTAGTCCGCACGCCGGCGAAAGACATCCCCGAGCGCCTATATAAACAGGGGGTTTTGGTCCGCACGTGCGACTCGTTTTCGGTACTGTCCCGTTTCTGGTGCCGCGTCGCGGTGCGCACGCGCAAGGAGAATGCCCGGCTTGCGATGGCGTTCAGCCGCGCGCTTCGGGCGGAAGGCGCATCAGGCGAAGGCGAACCCGACGAACGGGGCGGCGCTTCTTGCAGCGGCGCTATGGCGGGCTCGGATGGCCGAGGCTCTGCGAAGGAGGTCGATACCCGTGGGTAGGGCGAAGCCCATCATGATCCAGGGCACCATGTCGAACGCGGGGAAGAGCCTGCTTGCGGCGGGGCTGTGCCGCGTGCTTTCGCAGGACGGCCTGCGCGTGGCTCCCTTCAAGAGCCAGAACATGGCGCTCAACAGCGGTGTCACGGCCGACGGGCTCGAGATGGGGCGTGCCCAGATCATGCAGGCCGAGGCGTGCGGCATCGCGCCCGACGTGCGCATGAACCCCATCCTGCTCAAGCCCGAAAGCGACCACCGAAGCCAGCTCATCGTGGCCGGCAAGGCGCAGGGAGCCTTCGCTGCGAGGGACTACTTCGCGCGAAAGAAGGCGCTCATGCCGCAGATTTTGGAGGCGTTCGATTCGCTCACGGAGGAAAACGACGTCATCGTCATCGAGGGCGCCGGCAGCCCCGTCGAAATCAACCTTGCCGAAAACGACATCGTCAACGTGGGGCTCGCGCGCGCCGTGTCCTCCCCCGTGCTGCTCGCGGGCGACATCGACCCAGGCGGGGTGTTTGCCCAGCTCTACGGCACGGTCGCGCTCTTTGCGCCCGAGGATCGTGCGCTTTTGCGGGGGCTTGTGGTAAACAAGTTCCGCGGCGATGTGGAAATCCTGCGCCCGGGTTTGGCCCCGCTCGAGAAGATGTGCGGGGTTCCCGTCGTGGGGGTCGTGCCGTATCTTACGCTCGACCTGGACGACGAGGACTCGCTCGCGCCGCGCCTATCTGCCCGCGAGGCGCGCGGCGTCATCGACGTCGCCGTCGTGCGCCTTCCGCATCTGTCGAACTTCACCGACTTCGACCCGCTTTCGCGCGTGCCCGGCATGGGCGTGCGCTACGTTTCCTCGACGACCGATCTGGGCCGACCCGACCTGGTGGTGCTTCCCGGCTCGAAGTCCACGGTCGACGACGCGCGCTGGCTTGCGGCTAGCGGCATCGGAGCCTGTGTACGCGCGCTTTCGGGCGCGGGCACGCCGGTGCTCGGCATATGCGGAGGCTACCAGCTTTTGGGAGACGAGCTTTCCGACCCGCACGGCAGGGAAGGCGCTGGCACCGCGCGCGGGCTCGGGCTCATCCCTGCAAGTACGGTGTTCAAGGAGGAAAAGCGCCTCGCCCAGTCGGAGCTGCGCATCACGGGCGCCCAAGGCGCGTTCTCGGTGTGGAACGGCATGACGGCGCGCGGGTACGAGATTCACGACGGCGAAACGACCGTCTCCTGCGCCCCTGCGGGCACGATTGGCGGCAAACCAGAAGGCGCGGCCTGCGGAAACGTGTTCGGAACCTATCTCCACGGCCTGTTCGACGAACCGGGGGTGGCACTCGCCCTCGCGCGCTCGCTCGCGCGCATGCGCGGCCTGCCCGAGAGCGTCGTGGGTGCTGAGGGCGCGGTGTCCGCGGCCGATCACCGTGCGCGCGAGTTCGACCGCCTGGCCGACTCCGTGCGCGGGGCGCTCGACATGGAGTATGTCTACCGCATTATCGAGGAGGGCGTATGATCCACGTGTATCATGGCGACGGCAAAGGCAAGACCACGGCGGCGATGGGGCTCGCCCTTCGCATGCTCGCCGCAGGCCGCCGCGTCGTCGTTGTGCAGTTCCTGAAAGACGGCGAAAGCGGGGAGGCGCGCCTGCTCGCCGAGCATTTCGGCGTGCCCGTGTTCGCGGGGAAGGCGTCGGACAAGTTTACCTGGTCCATGACGTCGGAAGAACTTGCCGCGACGCGCGAGTTGCACGATGGGAACCTCGCTTCCGCGCTCGCCGAGCTCGAGGGCGCGCAGGAGGGGCTGCTCGTGCTCGACGAGGCGCTCGACGCGCTTTCGAAGGGGCTTGTCGACGAGGCGCTCGTGGACCGCGCGCTCGATATGTCCGCGCGCGGCGTCGAAGTAGCGCTCACCGGGCGCGCGCCTTCCCGCAAGATCGTGGAGAAGGCCGACTACATAACCGAGATGCGGTGCGAGAAACACCCCTACGAGCAGGGGATATGTGCAAGGGAAGGAGTGGAGTACTAGATGGATTCCAAGGAGATGGCGCCCGGCGACATCGAGCGGCGCAGCTTTGAAATCATCACCGAAGAGCTCGGCGGCCGCACGTTCCCGCCGCTCGAAGAGCCCGTCGTGAAGCGCGTCATCCACACCACTGCCGACTTCTCGTACGCCGATTCCCTCGTGTTCACCCATGACGCCGCGCACTGTGCGCTCGACGCACTGCGCGCAGGGGCTACGGTGCTTACCGATACGAACATGGCGCTCGCAGGCATAAGCAAGCCCGCGCTCGCGAAGCTCGGCTGCAAGGCCGTGTGCTACATGGCCGACCCTGATGTCGCCGCGGCCGCGCGCGCTGCGGGCACGACTCGCGCCGTTGCGAGCATGGACAAAGCTTGCGGCATCGAGGGTCCGCTTATCGTGGCCGTCGGCAACGCTCCCACAGCACTTCTGCGCCTCGCCGAGCTCATGGACGCGGGGAAGATCGCGCCCGCGCTCGTCGTTGGGGTGCCGGTCGGGTTTGTGAACGTGGTCGAGGCGAAAGAGGAGCTACTCGCGCGACGCGTGCCGGCCATCGTCGCGAGGGGTCGCAAGGGCGGCTCGACCGTGGCGGCCGCCATTATGAACGCGCTGCTCTACCAGATCACGCGCACGGGCGGCCCGAAGTGACGGCCCCCGCATCCGCGTCGGCGCTGCGCATCTTCGCCGGCACCACTGAGGGCCGCCTTCTGTGCGAATGGGCGAGCGGGGCGGGCATCCCCGCCCGTGCCTACGCGGCAACCGAGTACGGAGGCGAGCTTTTGGGCGAGCTTCCGGGCATCGAGGTGCAGGCGGGCAGGCTCGACGAGGCCGACATGGAGCGCGAGCTTTCCGGCGCGCGCATCGTCGTCGATGCCACGCACCCCTTCGCTACGCTCGCAAGCGGCAACATTCGGGCCGCTTCGCTCGCCGTGGGTGCACGATGCCTGCGCCTTGCGCGCCCGGCCGAGGTGCTGCCCAAAGGCGTCGTGCCGGTCGCGTCGATCGCCTGCGCGGCGCGCTTTCTCTCCGAGAACCCGGGTCGCGCGCTTCTCACGACGGGGAGCAAGGAGCTTGCTCCCTACACGCGTGTCGCCGATTTCGCGGAGCGCTTCTTCGTGCGTGTGCTCCCGCTGCCCGGTGCTATAACGAAGTGCATCGACGCGGGGTTTTCGCCGTCGCACGTCATCGGCATGCAGGGGCCCTTCACCCGCGAGCTCAACGAGGCGATGCTTCGGCAGGTGGGCGCCCAGTGGCTTGTGACCAAGGACTCGGGAACCGTAGGCGGCACGGCCGTGAAGCTCGCTGCTGCGCGCGACGCGGGAGCGCGCTGCATCGTGGTCACCCGTCCCGCCGAGGGAGGCGGGGCCCTTTCGCTTCGGGAAGTGGAAGACGCGCTTTTACGCGAGTTCGCGCGCTAGGCGCTCGCCGCGCCTGCGCGCCCTTCCGCCCGCGAGGAGGAGCGCCCCGAGCAAGCTCGACCCGTACAAGCCCGTCATCCGCCAAAAGTTCGAGGACGACGCCCGGAACTGGCGCAAGTAGCCCTTCAATAAGTTGCGGTGAAATAGTGTCTGTTTTTGCTGCTAGATAGCATATTCAGTCCCTAATTCACCGCAACTTGTTGGTGTTGGCTTACTGGTAGCGTAGGCACTCGACGGGGTCGAGCTTTGCTGCGCGGCGAGCGGGGTAGAAGCCAAAGATTACGCCGATGCCGACCGATACGGCAAACGCGATCAACACTGTCGTAATGGAGAAGCTTGGCGTGATCGTCCCGGTGGCTCCAAACTTGCTCATGATGCCCGAGCTTGCGGCAAAGAACGTGAGTCCCCAGGCCAGCAGATAGCCAATCAGGACACCCAACAGTCCGCCGGTGACGCACAGCGCCGAGGACTCGGCCAAAAATTGGGCGGTGATATCGCGACGACTGGCGCCCAGAGCGCGGCGGATGCCGATCTCGCGGATGCGCTCAGTCACGTTGGTGAGCATCATGTTCATAATGCCGATACCGCCGACAAGCAGCGAGATGCTGGCGACAGCACCCATGATGAGCGAGAACGCGCCCATAAAGGAGTTGAGCGCATCGATGGCGCTTTTCATGGAGGTCGCCGATACGCTGTCGTACTCATCATCCTCCGCGATGCCCTTCATCGCGCGCACCTTGGACTCGATGGTCTTGCAGAGTTCATCCATGTCCGTGCCCTCGGCGGCAAGTGCCGTCACGCTGGGGAATGAAGGATTCTCGTCGCCAAACAGCCCGGAGATGGTTTCGCGTGGCATATACAGCGTGAGCGAGCCCATTGAGTCGCTGCCGCCATCTATCACGCCTACAATCTGCACCTCGCCGTTGGACACCTTGATAGTTTTCCCCAGCGCATCCTGTTCGTTGCCGTAAAGCTGATCGGCGCCGCCGCGGCTGATGAGCGCCACGCGTGAGCCTGATTGAGACTCGGCCTGGGAATAGGTGCGCCCCGCAACGAGCTTGCTGGCCCCCACGGCATCGAGCATGTCGCTATCGACACCCTGTGCCATGACGGTATAGCTTTTATCGCCGGTCTTGTACTCGGTATACGCGCTGTCGACAATGCCGATCTGCTCTATCTCCGGCACCAGTTTTTGAAGCTTCTCGATGTCCGACTCGGTAAGTTCTTGGGACGAATAGATCTGAACCATACGAGCTGCGTTGAGGCCCAGGCTGTTGACCAAGCTGTTTTGGATGCCGCCGATGAGCGAAGTCATGGCAATAACCGAGGCGATGCCGATGACAATGCCCAGGATGGTGAGCAGGCTGCGCCCCTTGTTGGCCTCGAGCGAGTGAAGGGCTTCCTGGATGAGATCGCGGGCGCTCATGCCACCACTCCTTTCGGCGGGTTGGCGGAGGCGGAAATCATGGGCAGGCTATCTACGGCGCTGCGCAGGGTCCGCGGTGCATGTGGAATATACGCGCCGTCGTGAATGCGACCGTCGCGGATGGTCACGGCACGGTCGGCCTCGGCGGCGATGCCGGGGTCGTGTGTGATAAGAACGATGGTTTTGCCGCGCTTCTGGAGCTTATGGAAGGTCTCCATCACAAGCGCTCCAGTGGCGGAGTCCAGGTTTCCCGTCGGCTCGTCGGCCAGAATGATGGGCGGGTCATTGACGAGGGCGCGTGCGATGGCGACACGCTGCATCTGGCCGCCCGAGAGCTCGGATATGCGGTGGTCCCAGTGGTCAACGGGCAGCGTGACAGCCTGCAGCGCGTGCACGGCGCGCAGTTCGCGCTGGCTACGGGGCACATTGGTGTAGGCCAGCGGCAGCATGACGTTTTCGATAACCGACAGGCGCGGCAGCAGGTTGAAGCTCTGAAAGACAAAGCCAATGCTCAGGGCGCGAACTTCGGTGAGCTCGTCATCATCGAGCTCGGCCACGTTGACCCCTTGCAGGTAATAGTCGCCTGCCGTCGGCTTATCCAGGCAGCCTAGGATGTTCATGAGCGTTGATTTGCCCGAACCCGAGGGGCCAGTGATAGCGACGAATTCGCCGGGATTTACCGCCAGGCTCACGTTGTGCAGGATGTGGGCGCAACCTGCCTCGCTCTCAAAGATGCGGTGCACGTTGCGGATGTCGATAACGGGACGCATTACATGTCCTCATCGGCAGACATACTGCCCGAATCCGCGCTGTAGCCGCCGTCAGCCGTTGCGTCCGCTCCGGTGTCCATGACGAGGGCGTCACCATCGCGCAGCTTGGTAACCGGCACGTTGGGGTTGATCTCGTTGCCCTGGTCGTCGCGCTTGACCTGTGTCTTGCCGACTACGGTTTCGTTGTCGTTTTGCGTCACGACGGTCACCTTGACGCGGCGGGTTTGCTTGCCCTCGTCATCGGTTGCCACGTTGACGTAATAGTGTTCGCCGTCTTCGGTCATGAGCGCCATCGTCGGCACCATCACCACGTCGTCGAGCTGCTCGGTCACCACCGAGACCTCGGCCGTCATGCCCGGCTTCAGGCGCGCGTCGGGCGCCTCGATGAGGATGTCGACGTTAAAGGTCACGCTGCCGCCGCCGTTGGCGGCGTCGGAGTTTGCCACCGACGCGATAGCCGTGACGGTTCCCTGGCTCACGATATCGGGAAACGCGGGATACGTGACGTTGGCGCTCTGCCCAACGGCGATCTTGGCGATGTCCTTTTCGCCCACCTGCACGGTCACCTTCATCTTGGATAGGTCGGCGATCTGCATGCACTGCTTGCCGCCGCTCGTATCGCTTTCGCCCATGATCATGCCGCCTGTTACCGTGGCGCCCACCTTGGCGTTAAGCTCCACGATGCTACCCGAGCTCGGGGCCGTGACCGTGCGACTGGCGGCCTTGGCGTTCGCCTGGTCTAGGTTTGCCTGGGCTGAAGCGAGGCTGCGCTGCGCGGCCGATACGGCGTTCGTGTCCGCTGATGCGTCAGAGACGCCAGCCGCTGCGGAAGCTCCATCGACGTCCGTCGTTGGGGTGGCCTGCGCGACAGCGGCGGCTTTCTGCGCGTTGGTGAGGTCTTCCTGGGCGGCTGCAACTGCACGCTGCGCCTCGGCAACGTTGCGATCGAGCTCGTCGTTTTTAATGGTCATAAGCACGTCGCCCTCGCTGACGGATTGGCCTGCCTGCACGTTGATCGAATCGACCGTGCCGTCGACAGAAGGGGAGACCACTGAGGACGAAATGGGTTTGAGCTGGCCTTTCGCCTCGACCGTTGTGGTAAACGTGCCCTCGGTCACCATGTCGGTCACAGGCCCGCTAGCTCCCTGTGGCTGCGCATTGAGAACCAGGGTAGCGACAATGGCAATGAGCGCGATGGCACCTACGACGCCGGCGGCAATACCGCGTCGAATCAGCTTTTTGCGTCGACGTTCGGCGCGTTTTGCCTTGAGC
This sequence comes from Collinsella aerofaciens ATCC 25986, assembly GCF_964237925.1. GTDB lineage: Bacteria > Actinomycetota > Coriobacteriia > Coriobacteriales > Coriobacteriaceae > Collinsella > Collinsella aerofaciens_BJ. The sequence goes on from NZ_CAXSKI010000015.1 coordinate 16,421, forward strand.
TTGGCATATGCCTCTTCATCGGAAATCTCGACCGTATCGTTCGTGCGTCCGCTCTGCTTGTCGGTGTGCGCGTTTGTAATCAGAGGAATCGTTTCGGTGGCATCTTCGGGCGTGCGCTCGGTATCATCCGCGCCCGGGGTGATGGTGGGGACATTCGGCATAGCGTCTCCTTTATAGAAAGAACCTCGATAATTATATGCGCCCACCGGTTGGGGCGGGCGCATAGGACGGTTTCTTTCGGAACTGTTAGATTGGTCGCAGCGGTTCCACGTTGTAGGAATGCGCGCGTTGCACTACGAGTGGACAACCACGCACAGGCCGACTTTGATGCAGTCGTGAAGTGCCTTGGCGTCTGCCAGGCGCAGGTTGATGCAACCGTGGCTGCCGCACCACTTGTACGACTCGGCATTATCGAAGCTCTTGTCGTTTTGCCAGGTGGCATCGTGGAAGCCGATCATGTTGCCCTCAAAAGGCATCCAGTAGCTCACCGGGCTCTCGTATTTGGGCTTACCGGTCTTGGGGTCCTTGGCTCCGATCAGGGTGCTGCCGCCGTCGTTGCTGTTGATCTGCCAGACGCCCTCGGGCGTGGCGTCCTCGCCCGGCTTGCCCGAGATAAAGTTGGCCTCCCAAACGATATTTCCGCTCTCGTCATAGTAGCGCGCGTGCTGTTCGGACAAGTCGACGTCGATATACGCCTTCCAGTCGGGCTCTCCCTTTGCGGTAAAGGTGTCGGCCTTCTGGGAGTACTTGATCTCGATTTCGCCGGTCTGCTTGTTGTTAATGGCGTCCTCGACCTGCTTGGCGAGCGAGCTGCTGTCGATGGACCAACCAAAGTCGCCGCCTTCGACGGCGCACTGCTTGCCATCGGCGCGCGTCCACCAGCGAGTGGAGCCCACGGTATTAAAGCCGTTGGCGAGTTCGGCTGCCCAGTTGCTGATCTGCGACGTATCGAGCGTTGGGTTGGCGGGATCGGCAAAGCTGATCCACTGCAATACGGAGCTGCCATCAACCTTGCCGGCATCCTCGCCGTTGAGCTTGAGGGTCACGTTGACGCCCAGGAAGTTGTTGGCGGCATCGCATGCGGCCTGAATCTGATCATCGGTCAGCGTTCCATTGAGCGGCTCATAGGCATCGTTGCCGAGCTTGGAAAGATCTACGGACTCGGCCAGCGAGGCAAGTTCGAGCTCGGCATACTTAATGACGTGCTCGCGGTTGAGTTTTTCGTTGGAGCGCGCCTTCTCGACGGTAAACTTGCCGGCCTGCTCGTCATAGGAGCTATTGGCCTCGAACGTGCCCGAACGGCCCTCGTTAAACTCGTCGATAGCGGCGCCCAGGTCCTCCTCAAACTTCTTTTGGTCAAAGGCGTCGGAGAGCATGGACAGGTCGACGTCTTGATCAAGATCGACTTCGTTGGAGGTAGCGGTTGTTTTGGTCTTGCCGCTTAAGGATTCCACAAGGCGGACCGGCCAAATAAAGGCTTCGTTGTGGCTGATGATTTCTTTTGCGGCAGCTTCGCCGTCGACGATGGGCTCATCGGACTCGGGCTGATAGGTCCAGCTAAAGTCATCGCCTGTCACGGTGAGCTTATAGTGCTTCCATGCCGAGTTGACCTTGGTGGCGGCAGACGAAGCGTTGGAGAAGGAGACGTCGACGCCGGCAATGGTGGTGTTGGGGTAGGCTACCTGCGAAAACGCTACGACGCCTACGATATAGACAATGACGATTAGACCCAGGATGACAAAGAGCGTCGTCTTTTTGCCCGACTTATTGTTCTCGGCGGGTTTGCGCGCGGGGCCGCGATCGCCTCGAGCGTGCGTGGGGGGCTGCTTGGGCGCATTGCCGTTTGCCTGGCGCTGCTGACGTTGTTGACGCTGCTGTCGCTGTTGGTTCGGGCGTTGGGAAGCGTTTGCCGCACCACGCTGCTGACCGTGGCTCGGCGCGATAGGACGCGGCGACTGAACGCCGCCGGTGTGCCTGCTCGGCTGCTGCGGATCGGGAATCAGTTGAGTTCGATCGTTTTGCGACATCGTATGCATATCCTTCGATTTTCGCCTTGCGGTTCATCGTGTTTTTACTGGGCTTGCATTATAGCGATTGCCCTGCTGTTTGTGGTACGGAAACGGTGGCATTCAAAAGAGGTGGGACATTTGTCCCACCTTTGAGTCGTTCTTTGCCGCTATCCGCACACACCGCATTTTGCACAGGCCGAAAGTGCGGCCGGAGCCTGCGCGATGCCGCCCTTTGCCGTCTCGCGCAGCGTGGCCGGCAACGCGTGGCCCACTGAGAGCATGACATGTGCCATCTGGTCAAACGGCACCAGGCTCTTAATGCCTGCGAGGGCGAGTTGTGCCGAGCTAAAGGCCGCTGCCACGCCGATGGCGTTGCGGTTTTGGCAGGGCACCTCCACGAGGCCACCGACGGGGTCGCAAACGAGGCCCAGCAGGTTACTCAGCGCGATGGAACTGGCGTCGAGAGCCTGCTCGGGCGTGCCGCCGAGCATCTGCACCAGAGCGGCGGCTGCCATGGCGGCGGCGCTTCCCACCTCGGCCTGGCAGCCGCCCTCGGCGCCGGCGACGCAGGCGCTCGTGGTGAGGTTGAGACCGATGGCGGCTGCGCAGTAGAGCGCGTCCATGACCTGCTCGTCGTCGAGCTGAAGGTGATCGGCGAGCGCCAGCACGCAGCCGGGCACAACACCCGCGGAGCCGGCCGTGGGGGCGGCGACGATCACGCCCATGGTAGCGGAGCGCTCGAGAACGGCCATGGCGCGGGCAACGGCGTCGGTCTGGACGGCGCCCATCAGGCTTGCACTCAAATCGTTGCGGCGGGTTGCTTCGACGAGCTTGGCCTCGCCGCCGATAAGTCCGCCGAGCGAGCGCTGCGGATTTGCGATAGGGGCTGTGGTCTCTTCGCGCATGACGTCGAGCACGCGGCGCATGGCGGCGACGGCGTGGGTCTCGCCGGTCAGACGCGCCTCGCGCACGGCCATGACGGCACCGATGCTGAGTCCCAGTTCCTCGCACGCATCGAGCAGCTGCTCGCCGTCGTCGAAGATCTCCTTTGCCGAGACACCGGGGGAGAGCGACGAGGCAGAACCGGGGAGCTCGATAAAGGTCGCGTAATCGACATTGTCGAGTTTGCGTAGCATGGGGATAACGGTGTCGTCGGGCGCGCCGTCGGTCTCAAAGACGGAGTAGGCCTGGCCGCCCACTTCGGTGCGGTAGGTACGGCAAAACGCGATGTTTACATGGGCGTAGGCGAGTAAGTTCGTGAGTGCGGCGAGTACGCCGGGAACATCCTGGTGCGCCACGAAGAGCGTGGAGTACATGCCCGAGATGTCGACGCCGACGCCGTTGATGCGGCTGATACGCATCTTCCCACCGCCCAGACTTTCGCCGCGGACCTGTGCCGTGGCGCCCGTGTCGTCTACCATGTCAATGTCGACGGTATTGGGGTGGATGGAGGCGTCGTCGCCCTTGATGTCAAAGTGATATTCGAGGCCCTGCTCGCGAGCGAGGTCGAAGGCCTGCTTGATATTCTCGTCATCGGTGTCGAGGCCTAGGATGCCCGCGACGAGCGCACGATCGGTGCCGTGGCCGCGGTAGGTGTGGGCGAAGGAGTTCCACAGGCCAAAGGTGGCTTTGGTGATGCGGCCTTCCAGCAGGCTGGCGGCAACTTGGGCGCAGCGTAGGGCGCCGGCGGTGTGCGATGAGCTGGGGCCGACCATGACGGGGCCCAAGATCTCGAATGCCGAGGTCGTAGCTAGTGTTTGCGGCTTGCCTGCCATGGCTGCTCCTTCTTTGTCCCGTCGTTCCGAGGGCTTTGGTATTTGGTCGCCTGCTCGGGCAGTCCTGCTCGCACGGAGAGCACATTAAGTGCTCTCCGGCTCGTGCGGAACTCGCGACCGACCAAATACCAAAGCCCTCGGAACTAAGGATACATGGTAGAGGCGCGTGTGCTGCAAAATTCATTAGCTGGTGACGCAGCGTGGGCTCATATCGAAGCATCTTCACCACCGTTTAAATAAAAAGAAGTACCGGTTGGGAGCGGTACTTCTTTTTTAAGCGCTTATGTCGTTGAAACCTTGGCGGTTCTTAATTACAGGCCGCAGGCTGCTTTGAGTTCTTCGACTCGATCGGTTTTCTCCCAGGTGAAGTCGGCGTCTTCGCGGCCGAAGTGACCGTAGGCTGCCGTCTTTTCGTAGATGGGGCGACGCAGGTCTAGGTCGCGGATGATTGCGCCCGGGCGCAGGTCGAAGGTCTTCTCTACGGCCTCGACGATCTTGTCCTCGGCAACATGCGCGGTACCGAAGGTGTCGACCATGATTGAGAGGGGCTTGGAAACGCCGATGGCGTAAGCAAGCTCGACTTCGCAGCGGTCGGCCAGGCCGGCGGCGACCACGTTCTTGGCGACCCAGCGCGCGGCATACGCGGCGGAGCGGTCGACCTTGGTGCAGTCCTTGCCGCTAAAGGCACCGCCGCCGTGACGGCCGTAGCCGCCGTAGGTGTCGACGATGATCTTGCGGCCGGTGAGGCCCGTGTCGCCCATGGGGCCGCCCACGACAAAGCGACCGGTGGGGTTCACGTAGATGTCCGCGTTGTCCCACGGCATGTTCTCGGCGGCCATGACCGGGGTGATGACGTGCTCGATGAGGTCGGCCTTGATCTTGCCCATGTCCTCGATCTCGGCGGCGTGCTGCGTGGAGATGACGATGGTCGTGACCTCGACGGGCTTGCCTTCCTCGTAGCGCACGGTGACCTGGGTCTTGCCGTCGGGACGCAGATAGGCGAGGGTACCGTCGTGACGCACGGCGGCCAGGCGCTCGGCCAGGCGGCTTGCCAGGTAGTGTGGCATGGGCATGAGGGTCTTGGTCTCGTTGGAGGCATAACCGAACATCATGCCCTGGTCGCCGGCACCGATCAGGTCGATCGGGTCGGTGGTAGCGCCGGTCTGGGTCTCGAAGGACTCGTCAACGCCCTGGGCGATATCGGGTGACTGTTCGTGGATGAGGCTCATAACGCCGCAGGTGTCGCAGTCAAAACCGAACTTGGCACGGTTGTAGCCAATGCGGCGGATAACACCGCGGGCGATTTCCTGTACGTCGACGTAGGCCTGGGTGCGAATCTCGCCGGCGACGATGACGGTGCCGGTGGTCACGAGGGTCTCGCAGGCGCAGCGGACGTTCTCCACGTTGGCCGGCACGCCGTTGGGGGCGATGTAGCCCTGCTCCTGGAGCTCTATTTCTTTAGCGAGGATTGCGTCGAGGACGGCGTCGCTGATCTGGTCAGCGATCTTATCGGGATGACCTTCGGTCACCGACTCCGACGTAAAAACAAAGGACCCGTGTTGGGGCGGGATGGAACGAAGTTCTTCTGACATGATTGTCCTTTCAAAAACGTGTCCCGGCGACCGTTACCATTCCGCCGGGCTCTCTATGCAAGGGCACATCATAGCGCGTAAATCAAACATTCACACCCTTTCCGCACCTACTCATTGGGGACAGACATAAATGGCCGGCCGGGTACTCATTGGGGACAGGCTTAAACGAACAGTCTTACCTAAATGCCGACAGGTTGCCCAAAGACTGGTCATTTAAGTCTGTCCCCAATGAGTAGGTCGGTGCCCTTTGTGCGGAGGTTGCTTTGATGCTTTATACTGGTGCGGTTAGACATCCATCCTGCAATCGAGGAGATTTCCATGGCATCAGACGTTCGCGTCCGCTTTGCACCCTCACCGACGGGCAAGCTGCACATCGGCGGCGCCCGCACCGCTATCTATAACTGGGCTTTCGCCCGCGCAAACGGCGGCACGTTCATCCTGCGCATCGACGACACCGACCCCACCCGCTCCACCGACGAGAACACGCAGATCATCCTGCGCGCCATGCGTTGGCTGGGCCTGGACTGGGACGAGGGTCCCGAGGTGGGCGGCGATTTTGGCCCCTACGCCCAGACCGAACGCCTGGACCTGTACAAGCAGGCTGCCCAGAAGCTTTGGGACGAGGGCAAGGCCTATCCGTGCTTCTGCACCAAGGAGCAGCTCGACGCCGATCGCAAGGCCGCGCAGGAGCGCAAGGACCCCTTCCAGGGCTATCAGCGCCGCTGCCGCGATCTTGATCCCAAGGAGGCCCGCCGCCGCATCGAGGCCGGCGAGTCCTACGTCCTGCGCATCAAGGTGCCCGAGGACCGCGGCGACGTCGTCATCCACGACGCCGTCCACGGTGAGGTGACCTTCGACGCCAAGGAGCTCGACGACTTTGTCATCTTCCGCTCCGATGGCACGCCCACGTACAACTTCGCGACCGTCGTCGACGACGCTATGATGAAGATCACCCACGTCATCCGCGGTGACGACCACCTGTCCAACACCCCGCGTCAGGTCATGGTCTACGAGGCCCTCGGCGCGCCCGTGCCCACGTTCGCCCACATCTCCATGATCCTGGGCGCCGACGGCAAGAAACTCTCCAAGCGCCACGGCGCTACCTCGGTGGAGGAGTACCGCGACGCCGGCTACCTGTCCGACGCCTTCGTCAACTACCTGGCGCTGCTCGGCTGGTCGCTCGACGGCGAGACCACGATCATCCCGCGCGATGTCCTGGCCAGCAAGTTCTCGCTCGATCGCATCTCCAAGAACCCGGCGACCTTTGACCCCAAGAAGCTCGATTGGGTCAACGCTGAGTACATCAATGGCATGTCCGATGCTCAGTTTGCCGACGAGATCATGGTCCCCGAGCTGCACGAGGCGGGTCTCATCGAGGGCAATGTCGAGTACGGCGAGGATTGGATCGATGCGCTTGCCGCCATCGTCAAGCCGCGCACCAAGATGCCGACCGACGCCGTGACCGTCGCCGCTCCCATCTTCGCTACGGCCGAGACGCTCGAGTATGACGAGAAGTCCGTCAACAAGGGCCTGGCCAAGGAGGGCATGGGTGCCATTCTGGATGCCGCCAAGGCCGCGCTCGAGGGCGTGGATGAGTGGACGGCCGCGAACATCGACGCCGCGCTTGAGCCGCTGCCCGAGCAGATGGACCTCAAGAAGCGTGTGGTGTTCCAGGCCGTGCGCGTCGCCGTCTGCGGCAACATGGTGAGCCCCCCGCTGGGCGAGACCATGGCGCTCGTCGGCCGCGACGACTGCCTGGCGCGCATCGACCGCGCCCGCACGATGGCGCTGTAGCAGCTGCGTAAACGCTTGTATCCGAGCCCCGTTCACCCGAGCGGGGCTCTTGTTTCTAAAGACGAATGGGATAGGAGGTGCTGGGGCCATGGCCGAGCAACTGTCGCTGTTTAGTTCGCCGGAACCGGAGGAGACTCCGGCGGCGCCGGCGCCCGCTGCCGCCCCGGCGCAGCCCGAGCCCTTAGCCGAACCCGTCGCCGCCTACGCGAGCGTGGTCCTCGATATCCCGACCCGAGCGCTCTCCGAGCCGTTTGCCTATGGCATTCCGCAGTCACTCGCCAACGATGCCCAGATCGGCTCCACCGTCCTAGTTCATTTTGGCAATCGTGCGGCCGCTGGATACATCGTCGACATCGCGCCCGAGCTGGGCGACCTGCAAGGTAACGACGCTCTCGACCCTTCGCGCATCAAGCCTATCGAGGCCATCCTCAGCAAGCCGCTCTTTACCGCCGAGGCTGCACGCATTGCGCGCTGGATGAGTCGCGAGTACGTCGCAACGCTTTCCGAGTGCCTGCGCCTTTTCTTGCCCCCGGGTGGAAGCCCGCGCGTGGTCAAGGGCGATGACGGCGTGTGGACCGTTGAGCGCCCCGCCGTCAAACCCATCCAAAACCGCTGGGTCATGCTCACGCCCGAGGGCTTCGACTATACGCCGCCCAAGACCGCGGTTCGCCAACGCCAGCTCATCGAGGCGCTCCAGTGCGGACCTGTCACGACGCGCGACCTCAACCTGCTCTACAGCAGCATGTCGGCGACCGTTAAGGCGCTCGAAAAACGCGGCGTCGTGGTGGTGGAGGAGCGCCGCGCCTGGCGTGGCTGCAGCGAGCAGACCATGCTGTCCTCGGCGAGCGGCAAGGCCCCGGTCGCGCTCACGAACGGCCAGCAGCAAGCACTTGCGCAGATTGAGCGCGCACGCCTGGACGCTCACGGCGACGTGGTGCTCGTGGACGGCGTCACTGGTTCCGGCAAAACCGAGGTCTACCTCTCTGCCATCGAGCGCGTGCTCGCGGCCGGCCGCTCAGCGTGCGTGCTTGTGCCCGAAATCTCGCTGACGGCCCAGACCGTCGGCCGCTTCCGCTCGCGCTTTGGCGAGACGGTCGCTGTGTTCCATTCGCGCCTTTCGGCCGGCGAGCGCCTGGACCAGTGGGATATGGTCGCCAGCGGTGCGGCCCGCGTGGTCGTTGGCGCCCGCTCGGCGCTTTTTTGCCCGCTCAGTGACCTTGGTCTCATCATCATCGACGAGGAGCACGAGATCAGCTACAAGCAGGGTTCCAGCCCGCGCTACCATGCGCGCGAAGTGGCTGCCGAGATGGCGCGCCGCTATCGCTGCCCACTCGTGTTGGGCTCGGCCACGCCTTCTGCCGAGGCCCTCGACCGCTGCCGCCGCGGCACGTATAACGGTGCCACCTGGACGCGCGTCGAGATGCCCGAGCGCCCGGGACACGCCGTGCTGCCAACGGTCCGCATTGCCGATCTGCGCCGCGAGTTCGCACACGGCAGCCGCTCCATGTTCTCTAAACCGCTGATGGAAGGCCTGGAGCGCGTAGTCGAGCGTCGCGAAAAGGCCGTGTTGCTGCACAACCGCCGCGGTTTTGCGCCGTTCCTTATGTGCCGCGAGTGCGGCTGCGTGCCCACCTGCAACCACTGCTCCACTGCGCTCACGTACCACGAGCGCACTCACACGCTGCAGTGCCACACCTGCGGATCGTCCTGGCGCGTGCAGCCCTATCCGGCGCCCACGAGTCGCTGTCCCAAGTGCGGCAGCCGCTATCTGGCAAAAATGGGGCTAGGCACACAGCAGATCGAGGACGCACTGCACCAGATGCTGCCCGACGACGTCGCCATCATTCGCATGGACGCCGATTCCACGCGCGGCAAGGACGCGCACAAAAAGCTGCTCGAGCAGTTCGATGCGGCCGATTGCGCGGTGCTGCTGGGCACCCAGATGATCGCCAAGGGTCTCGACTTTCCCGAGGTCACGCTCGTGGGCGTGGTCAATGCCGACTTTGCGCTCAAGCTTCCAGATTTTAGAGCAGGGGAGCGCGCCTACGATCTGCTGGAGCAGGTTGCGGGTCGCGCCGGTCGCGGCGATCGCCCCGGCGAGGTTATCATCCAGACATACCTGCCCGATGACCCGGTCATTCGCGCCGTCGCCGAGCATGACCGCTCGATCTTTACCGACTACGACCTGGACCAGCGCCGCGACGCCCTGTATCCGCCGTTCGTGCGCCTGGCCAACATCTTGGTATGGTCGACGAACGCGGATGACGCGCGGGACTACATCGGTCGCATCGCGAAGCTCCTCAAGCGTCGTTGGCATGCCGCCGCGCCCGACTTTTTGCGGGCGGGGAGCGCCGTGCCTCAGGTGCTTGGTCCGGCTTCGTGTGTAATCGAGAGAGCCAAGGACCGTTACCGCTTCCATCTGCTTGTAAAGTCGCCGGTAGGGTACCATGTCTCTGATGATATCGACGCCTGCCTCAAAGAGGTGGGCTCCGTGCGCGGCGTGAGCGTGAGCGTTGACGTCGACGCCTATGATTTGATGTAACAACCCGAAAGGATGGCCATGGAAGCCAACGGAATCGTACTGTCGCCCGACCCTCGTCTGCGCCAGGAGTGCGCCGTCATCGAGGAGATCACCCCGGCTATCGAGGCGCTTGCCGAGAAGATGAAGAAGATGATGTTCGACAACGGCGGTTGCGGCCTGGCTGCCCCGCAGATCGGTGAGCTCATTCAGCTCGTTACCATCGACTGCGACTACAGTGACAAGAACGACTATGACCCGTACGTGCTCATCAACCCTGTCATTGTTGAGCAGAGCGACCATCTGGTGCCGTTTAGCGAGGGCTGCCTTTCCATCCCTGGCATTAGCTGCGAGATCGAGCGTCCCGATCACGTTGTCGTCGAGGCGTATGACCTGGATGCCAACCTGATTCGCTACGAGGCCACGGGCGATCTGTTCTGCGTGTGCCTGCAGCACGAGATCGATCACCTGCACGGCAATACCATGTTCGAGCGCCTTAAGCCGATGCAGAGGATCAAGGCCGTCAAAGAGTACCAGGACGCCCTGGCCCGCGGCGCTCGACCGGGCGAGACGGAATAGGTTTGTCCGTCCCCGGGGCGCCCGCCTATATCATCCCGTGCTCAAACATTCTCGCTGCGCTGCGAAACTGCGCGCGGGACGATATAGGCGGGCGCCCCGGGGACTATGTTGACGCTGCTTGTCTCGCCCGGGTGCCGTCGGGTCGGGGAAAGGCGTCTTCGCTGATAATTGCTTTGTTGGAAGAGCTGCTTTTATTGCGGCTCTTTCTTTGGTTTTGGGTATATTTGTTCTTGTTGAATTGTTAATGCGGATGGGCTGGGTACTTGGCTTTCCGCTGTTATTTGTAGCCGTCTCGGCTTTGGTTGAGGGGAGACGTTCTTTATGCGTATTGTGTTTATGGGTACGCCTGACTTTGCTGTGCCTTCGCTGGCTTCGCTTGTTGAGGCTGGGAACGAGATTGCGCTTGTTGTTACTCGTCCCGATGCTGTTCGTGGGCGTGGTAAAAAGTTGGAGCCGTCTCCTGTTAAGGCTAAGGCGCTTGAGCTGGGGTTGCCGGTCGTTGAAGCAAATCGTATGACGCCTGAGGTTGTTGAGACGCTCCAGGCTGCCCAGGCTGACATTTTCTGTGTGGCTGCTTATGGCTGCATTTTGCCCGATGAGGTGCTGCATATGGCACCGCTCGGTATTGTGAATGTTCATGCGTCCTTGCTGCCTCGATGGCGTGGAGCCGCTCCCATTCAGCGTGCCATTCTTGCTGGTGATGAGGTTGCTGGCGTTTCTATCATGCGCATCGGGCATGGCGTGGATACTGGTGCTTATTGTGCTCAGGCTTCCACGTCGGTTGCCGGTAAGCATGCTGAGGCACTGACTATGGAGCTTGGCGAGCTGGGCGGCAAACTGCTTGCCGATACGCTTCCTTCTCTTGCCGATGGCACCGCCGTGTGGACTGAACAGGATGAGGCGCTCGTTACCCATGCTGCCAAGATTTCCAAGCTGGAGATGCGTCTGGATCCGCAGATGGCTGCGCTCGATTGCGTGCGTCATGTGCTCGCTTCGTCCGATACTGCGCCTGCTCGTTGCGTGATTGCCGGCAAGACCGTGCGCGTGCTCGATGCTGCGCCGGCTGATGTGTCGCTTGGCAAGGGCGGCGTTGACGTTAAGAATAAACGTGTTTTCCTTGGTCTTTCCGATGGCCCGGTTGAGTTGCTCGAGGTTAAGCCCGATGGCAAGCGTGCTATGGCCGCTTCCGCTTGGGCTGCCGGCCTGCAGGGTGCCGATCTTATCTGGGGTGTTTTGTCATGAGCAAGCTGTCTCCCGCGCGCAAACTTGCGCTCGATGTGCTAATGGAGGCCGATCGCCGCGGTATGTATGCGCGCGACGTGCTGTCCTCTCGCGCATCTGCCAAGGCTATTGACCAGCGCGATTCCGCTTTTGCCGCTCGTTTGGCACTGGGCGTTGCGGCTACCCAGGGTATTTTGGACGAGCTGCTCGATCAGTTTCTTGATAAGCCTAAAAAGGTTGCGCCGCGTGTTCGCATGGCACTTCGTATCTCGGCCTTCGAGATGCTCTATCTGCATACGCCTGGCCGCGTTGCGGTGAGTCAGGGCGTTGAGCTGGTGCGCAGCGGAGCTAAGTCTGCCGCCGGTTTGGCCAATGCCGTGCTCCATAAGGTCGCGGACAACGTTGAGAACTTTGCCACTGCGTCCGATGTAGATGAGTCTGAGCGACGCTTGGTTCGTCTGTCGCGCCTGATGGGTCTGCCGCGTTGGCTTTGCGCTCGTATTATGGCCTCGTTCGATACCCCAGAGGGTGCGCTCAACTTTGCTGGCAATCTGGCCCCCGCGCCGCTGGCCCTGCATGAGAACGCCTTTGCGACCAAGCCCGATCCGTATATCTCGCAGCTCGTCGCGCCTGTCTTCCCGGGCTGCCATGCCCCGGTTGATGCCCAGGTTACCGTTGCTTCGGGTGTGTTTGAGCGTGCTGCCGCGGTGGCATCTGATCTCAACGCGCAGCTTATCGCCACGGCTGCCACGCGCCCTGGAAGCTGCCTTGAGATTGGTGCCGGTCGCGGCACCAAGACCTATGTGATGATGTGCCAGGCCAAGCGTGCGGGCTATGAGCGTCAGCATACGGCGCTCGATCTGCATGATCGCAAGTGTGATCTGAATCTCGCTCGCCTGCATAAGGCCGGTATTCAGGGTGTTCGTACGGTTTCGGGTGATGCCTGCGAGCTTGATGAGGTGCTCACATCGTTTGATGCCATGCTTGGCGAGCCGGTTAAGTTCGACACGGTTTTTATCGATGCGCCGTGCTCGGGCACCGGCACCATGCGCCGTCATCCCGAGATCCCTTGGCGACTGACCGAAAAGGACGTGACGGTTGAGCTGCCCAAACTGCAACTGACGATGCTCAAGGAAGCTGCCGCGCGCGTGGCTGCCGGCGGCGAGCTCATCTATGCGACGTGCTCGGTCTTCGACGAGGAGAACACACAGGTGGTGGACGCGTTCCTTGCTTCTCCCGAGGGTGCCGGCTTTAGCGTGGCGCCGCTTTCCGAAGCACAGATTCTGCAACTCCCCGAGTTCGATCAGGCCAAGAAGCTCGTTTCCGTACGCCAGAACGATCGAGGCCTCTTCCAAAGCGTTCCCGTAAACGCCGACTCCTACGACGGCCACTTCTGCGCCAGACTGGTCCACAAGTAACGACTAAGTTGCGGTGAAATAGGGATTGAAAAGCCGCTTCTGTCCGCCAAACAGTCCTTATTTCACCGCAACTCATTAGGAAACTTGGGTAGCTAAAGAAGCAGCCCCGCGATCGGTGTCGGTCGCGGGGCTGTTTGGTTCCTAGTGGTTATGCGGGCAGTTGGCGCAGCAGCCGCTGGTGGCGCTGGTGCTGGCGCCACCGCTTCGCTGGTCGGTGTTGTAGAAACCGCTACCCTCAAATTTAATGCCGCTGGCCGAGAACGTCTTGGCCGCCGGGGCACCGCAGCTGGGGCACACGACCTCGGGAGTCTCGGACATGGGATGCTCAACCTCAAACACGTTGCCGCAGCTCGAGCACTTGTAATCGTAGCGCGCCATAATACTTCCTTTTCAGCACAAAGCGGGCAGATTACTCTGCCCGCAAAAATTCAAACGTCTGTAACTGTACCCTATATCGGGGGTTTTATCACGCTTCGCCCCAGAATCTATGGTTGTTGCGCAGGAGCTGTGCGGTTTTGTTCTCGGCGGCTGCAATGTCCGCCTCGTCAGCCTGCCAGGTCCAGTTGCCCGTGGCAACGCCCGGAACGTTCATGCGCGCGTCGTCGCCAAGCCCCAGGATATCCTGTAGTGGCATCATCACTAGGGGAGCGTCGCTTGCCAGCGCGTCGCTCATCAGCTTGGCCGCCACCTCAACACCGCTCGGCTCGTCGCCGCCCGCAAAGGAACGCGTGCACCAACCGGCCAGCGTCGACGTATCGTGCGTTGAGGTGTACAGGATCTTTCCTGGCGTGGGGTGCACGCCGCAACGGACGTCGTAATCGCTAAACTCCAGCACGTCCATGCCGGGGAAACCGCAGGTCGAAGCCATGGCGCGAACACCGGGCGTCAAATAGCCCAAGTCCTCAGCGATAAAGTTGAGCGGACCCAGCTCATCGTAGGCAGTCTGGAACAGGTCCTTGCCCGGGCCCGCCAGCCAGCGGCCGTCGGCGCAAGCCTTGCCCGCGGGGATACTAAAGTAGCTGTGGAAGCCCAGGAAGTGATCCAGGCGCACGCGGTCGTAGAGCGAAAACGCGCGACACAGGCGATCCATCCACCAGCTATAGCCGTTCTGCTTCATGTGGTCCCAGCGGAACGTCGGGTTGCCCCACACCTGGCCTTCGGGCGCAAAGTTGTCGGGCGGCGCGCCAGAAATTTCGATTGCTTTGCCGGTATCGGACAGCCAGAAGTTCTCAGGTTCGCTCCACGCGTCTGCCGAATCGTCGGACACGTACATAGGAATATCGCCGATGACCTCGATGCCTTTCTTGTGCGCATAGTTCATGAGCTCGCACCAAGCCAGGTCAAAGCGGTACTGCATGTAAGCCTGCAGCTCTGCCTCGTCGTGGAAACGCTTGTCGTCAATCAGATGCTCGTTGTAGCGCGCGACATCTGCCGGCCAATCGTGGCGCGACTCGCCCTCAAAGTTCTTTTTGACGGCCATATAGACGCAGTATTTCTCGAGCCAATCGGCATTGCGATGTTTAAAGGCGGTGTACAGCGGATCGGCATCCTCGCCTCCGCGGGCCTTCCAGGTCTCAAAGTCGGCTGCCAGCTCCTCGTGGCTCTCGGGTAGCAGGTCGATATTGCCTGCAAAGGCCGAAGGACCGGCGTAAGGGGAGCGGAAGAAGTCCGTGGGGTTGACGGGGAGAACCTGCCAGTAGCGCATACCCATGGCGGCCAGATGGTCGATAAAGCGACGCGTGGGTGCGCCGATCGTACCGGGCTTGCCGTCGTCGGTCGGCACCGATGTGATATGGCACACAACACCCGCACCGTGATCGAGCGGCTCCTGCAGGCGCTGCTCGGCATGGTGATAAATGATCGACGAGCCCAGCGGATACAGATCGAGTGTGACCGTGCCGTTGTGGATCTCGCACTCGTGACCGCTGATCACGTCACTTGCACATTCGCCGAGCGCCGGAATCGTCACGCGGTGTGAATTGCGCAGGCTGCGGTTGATGATGACGGTCGCGGACTCGCCGTCCTTACCGGTGCGCGTATAAGCGAGTACTTCGTCATTGAGCGCAAAGGCCTTGATTCCACCGTCGATCATAAACGGCAACGCGCGGCGCACAGCAGATGCGTTCTTGACGATCGCAAACGTATCGAAGTCGTGCAGGTTTTCCTTGGTCGGCATGGTGCGACGATTGCCCGGATCGGTGAGTCCCTCAAGGCCGTACTCGTCGCCATAGTAAATCGAAGGCACACCCGGGAACGTCATCTGCATGAGCGTCGCGAGCCAAAAACGACTCTTGGCCAGGCCCATGGAGTTCTCGTCCAGGCGCCACTTGCTGCGCTCGCTCTCGGGCAGCTGCGACTCGTCGGGGCCGCCGCCGAGCACCGAGATGATGCGCGGACGGTCGTGACTCGAGAGCAGATTGAGCGCGCAGGACAGGGCTTCGCGTGGATAGTTCTCACGCAGGGTTTCGATATCCTCGGCTGCCTGGTAGGCGTTCTTGTAGCCCATCAAAAAGCCGATGACCATGTCGCGGAAGGGGTAGTCCATGGCGGAGTCGAGCTCAGAGCCCTGCAGGTAGCGGCGCAAATGACCATAGCTAATCTTGTTGGAGGCGTCTTCCCAGACCTCGCCGAGCAGCAGCGCGTCGGGCTTCTCGGCGAGCACGGCTTTTTTGATCTCGGCCAGGAAGTCGTCGGAAAGCTCGTCGGCCACATCCAGGCGCCAGCCGTGAGCGCCGGCGCGCAGCCATTTACGAATAACGCCGTCCTTGCCCAGGAGCCGCTCGCGTACCAACTCGGAGCTCTCATTGATGGCGGGCATATTGCCCACGCCCCACCAACAGTCGTACGAGCCGTCCTCGTGGAAATAAAACGCATCGCGCCACGGCGAGTCCTCGCTCTGCCATGCACCGACGCCGGGATAGTTGCCGTAGCGGTTAAAGTAGATCGAGTCGTCGCCCGTATGGTTGAAGACGCCGTCCAGGATGATGGAAATGTCCAGCTTCTCGGCTGCCTCGCACAGCTCAGTAAAGTCCTGCTCGGTGCCCAGAATCGGATCGATCTTGGTGTAATCGGCGGTGTCGTAGCGGTGGTTGCTTGCGGCTTCGAAAATGGGGTTGAGGTAGATGGCTGTAAAGCCCAGCTCGGCGATGCGAGGCAGGTCTTCTTGGATACCCTTGAGCGAGCCGCCGTAAAAATCCCAGGTCTTGATGGAGCCGTCCTCGGCGCGCTCGTACACAGGCGGCTCGTTCCAGTCCTCGACCATGCGGCGCTGAATGCCCTTACGCGGTTTTTCGACCTCGGCCAGCGTGCGCTCGCGCCAGTGCTCGTCGCGGGCATAGCGATCCGGGAATATCTGGTAGACCATACCGCGCTCGTACCACTCGGGACGAACCTCACGGTGTTTGTAGACGGTGACCTGGAATGACGGCACCTCGGCGTAGTCGTAGGTTACGCCCTCGCCGCCGGTGCGGCCCTGCGGTGCGCCCAGGCGAACCTCGGGCTGGCCCTCGATATTGCAGATAAAGCTGTACCAGATAAGACAGGGCTCGGCGCACTCCAGCTCGGCGGTAAAGAAGCCGTCGCCCTCGTGCGTCATGGGATACAGAGACTCACCGATCTCATCGACCCAGGTGCGCAGCGTAAGCGTTGCCTGGTTGGGGTCGGCGTCCTCTAGAATCACCGAAAGCGAGAGGGTCGTTCCTGTGGTCACAGCGCCAAACGGAGTGCGAAACTGCGGCAGACGGCTGTTGTGAATCAATCTCATAATACGGTCCAGTTCAATAGAATCATGGCCTGCGGACCATGGGCTTTACGCACAAGTTGTAAGTATATCTGTTGTACACAGGCTGTATAAACAACATCCGTTTACCATCGGCGAACGGTTGTCCTAGAAAATCGTTTTACCAACTACCTACAGAGAAGGGGCGCCCGGTTGGAGCGCCCCTTACATAGGGTTTAATGAGGTTTTGGATCGTTTGTGGACTAGCGGCGCTTGCGGGTGGCCGTGGCCTTGCGGACGGACGTCTTCTTGGACGGAGCCTTTTTCTCTGCCGGAGCGGCGGGGGAGACCGGGGTCTCCTTGGCGGGCTCGGGCTTTGCCTCCACCTTCGGGGCAGCCTTAACCTCAGCGGCCTTCGGCGCCGGCTTGGCCTTTACCTCGGCCTTGGGCTCCTCTTTGGTGGCAGCGGACTTGGGCTCTGTCTTGGTAGCTGCGGCCTTGGTCGTGGTCTTTTTGGCCGTCGTCGTGGTGCGCTTGCGCGTGGTGGTCTTGGCGGCCGGCTTCGTCTCGACAGCCGCCTCGGTCTTGGGCTCGACGGGGGTTTCCTCGACCTTGACAGCAGACTTTGCGGCGGCCTTCGAGGTCGTCTTCGCAGCGGCCTTCGTCGCGGCAGCCTTCGTGGTCGTCGACTTCGTTGCCGTGGTCTTCTTGGCTGCCGTTGCCTTCTTGGCGGTCGTGGTCTTGGTCGCGATCGCCTTCTTAGCAGCGGTCTTTGCCGGAACCTTGGCGGCCGGCTGGGCCTCAGCGACCTCGGCCTTTACCTCGGGAGCAGCTTCGGCTTCGGCGGCCTTCTTGGCAGCGGCGGTCGTGCGCTTGCGCGTGGTCGTTGCCTTGGTAGCGGTCGTCTTTGCTGCGGCGGTCTTGGTGGCAGCAGCTTTGGTCGTCGTAGCCTTCTTGGCGGTCGTCTTGCGGGTCGTGGTCTTCTTAACTGCGGGCTTTGCAGCGGGCTTGACCTCGGCCTCTGCCTCAGGAGCAACCTCAGCCTTCACCTCAGGCTCGTCCTTTGCGGGCTCAGCCTCAACCGGCTTCTCCTCGGCCTTGGGCTCCTCAGCGGCCACCGGTTCAGCAACAGTCTCAGGCTCGTCGACAACAGCCGCCGGCCTCTCAATCTCCGGATGCATAAAGAAGTACAGGTCCAGATACTTGTCGGCCGAGCGCGTCCAGCTAAAGTCCTGGCTCATGGCCTGCGTGACCAGCTGGTTCCAGGCGTCGCGGTTATCCCAGAACAGGCGTGCCGCGCGGAACACGGCGTCGCCCATCTCGTCGCCGTTAAAGTTGCTAAACGAGAAGCCCGTGCCCTCGCCGGTAAACTCGTTGTACGGGATCACAGTGTCCTTCAGACCACCGGTCTCGCGAACAATCGGCAGGGTGCCGTAGCGCATGGCGATAATCTGCGACAGGCCGCAGGGCTCAAACTTCGAAGGCATCAGGAACATGTCGGCGGCAGCATACATGCGCTGCGACAATGCCGGATCGAACTCGATGCGAGCCGCCATGGTGCCGGGGTACTTGTCCTGGAAGTATCGCAGGCCGTCCTCGTAGTCGCGGTCGCCGGTGCCCAGCACCGCCACCTGCACGCCGCCGGTCAGGATGCGGTCGAGCGCGTACATGACCAGGTCTAGGCCCTTCTGGCGCGTCAGACGCGTGACCATGACCATAAGCGGACGGTCGTCGCGAACCTCGAGCCCCAGCTCTTCCTGCAGCTTGGCCTTGCATACGGCCTTGCCGGAACGGTCCTCCACGGTGTAGTTGGCGGCAATGCGCTTGTCGGTCGCCGGGTCAAAGCCCGCGACGTCGATGCCATTCAAAATGCCCTGCAGCGCGTAGGAACGCTCGCGCAGTACGCCGTCCAGGCCCTCGCCAAACTCGGGCGTCTGGATCTCGCTCGCGTAGGTGGGGCTCACCGTGGTGATGGCGTCGGCATAGTGCAGCGCGCCCAGCATGTAGTTGATGCTGCAGGCGTCGCAGCGCAACTGCGTGGCGGCCGCGGGAATATGCGCCACTCCCAGGATGTCCTCCATCACGGTGTCGCTAAACTGGCCCTGGAACGCCACGTTGTGGATCGAGAACACAGTCTTGACGCGGTCGTACAGCGGCAGGCCCTGGTAGAACTCGCGCAAGAACACGGGCGCCAGTGCCGTCTGCCAGTCGTTACAGTGCAGGATGTCGCACTCAAAGCCCTCGGGCAGGTGCTGCAGGCTCTCGGTAATGGCCTTGGAGAAGAACGCGAAGCGCTCGCCGTCGTCGAAGAAGCCGTACGGATAATCGCGCGCAAAGTAGCGCTCGTTGTCCACGAACATATAGGTGACGCCGTCGTGCTCGAGCTTCTCCAGCCCGCAGTACTCGTTGCGCCAGCCCAGGCTCACGTAAAAGTCGGAAAAGTGCTCCATCTGCGCCTTGTACTCATCCTTGATGGTGGCGTACTTGGGCACCATCACAATGACTTCGGCGCCGGCGCGCACGAGCGCCGCAGGCAGCGAGCCCGCCACGTCGCCCAGGCCACCGGTCTTAACAAACGGTGCGCACTCGGCCGAGGCAAACACGATCTGCATCTTTTTGCTGGAATCTGCCATATTGTCTCCCATGTTGCAATTCGAGAATAGCCGCCTGGCGCTAACCGGGCGGCTATTCTACCTGTTACGAGCGATGTTGCGGTGCCAACGTTAACGTACGATGGTGGTGTCGGATGTTAACGGAGCCTTTCCCAGCACCAGGATGTTCTCGGGCGTGCCGCGAAGCTCGGTGTTGGTGGGAACCACGTTGTTCTTGTCCAGAATGGCATTCTCGACACGGGCGCCGCTCTTGATGATGCAGCTCTGGTTGATGATCGAGTTGGTCACCGATGCGCCTTCCTCAACCACGACGCCGCGAGACAGGATCGAGTTGCGCACGGTGCCCTTGATGATGCAGCCGGCCGAGATGATCGAGTTGCATGCGTGACTGCCGGTCGCATAGCGCGAAGGCGGCACGTCGTGAGCCTTGGTCAGGATCGGACGCTCGGGGTCAAAGAGATGGTCGGCCACGGTCTGGTCGAGCAGGTCCATGCTGCGGCGATACAGCGACTTCTCGCTAAACACGCCCACGACCTCGCCCTTGTACTCGTAGCTGCACACGTCGATGTTGCCAAAGTCGCCCTGGAGTGCCTCGAGCAGGTCCAGATAGTCGGCGGCCTGGTAGTGGTCGATGATCTCGAGCAGCGTCTCACGGTTGATGATGCAGCAGTCCATAGAGGCGTTGTCGCCGTATACGACGCCGGCGCTCACGCCCGTCAGGCGGCCGTTCTCGTTAATTTCGAGTTTGGTCTCGTCATCGACGTTGTGCGTGGCCTTGCAGTACACCACGGTCATCTGGGCACCGGAGTTCTCGTGCGCGTCGATGATGGTGTTGAGGTCCATGTTAAAGATGATGTTGGTGCCCATCATCACAACATAGGGTTTGTCCGAGCGCTGGAACAGCGTCTTGTTGGAAATGATGTCGCGCAGCAAGAAACGCATGCCGCCCTTGGTGGTGCCATACGCGTTGCCGGGCACCATAAACAGGCCGCCCTTCTTGCGGTCCAGGCCCCAGTCCTTGCCCGAGCCCACGTGGTCGATCAGTGAGCGGTAGTTGCCCGGC
Source organism: Collinsella aerofaciens ATCC 25986 (assembly GCF_964237925.1). GTDB lineage: Bacteria > Actinomycetota > Coriobacteriia > Coriobacteriales > Coriobacteriaceae > Collinsella > Collinsella aerofaciens_BJ. The sequence goes on from NZ_CAXSKI010000015.1 coordinate 36,720, forward strand.
ATGACGACGCCGACGGTCTTAATGCCGGCATTCATCATGTTGGACAGCGGGAAGTCGATCAGGCGGTAGCGGCCCAAAAACGGAACGGACGCGATGGGGCGGTCCTTGAGCAGCACGCTGCCGTAGGTCGAAGAGTAGTTAGCGGTGATATAACCGATGGCCTTGCGATTGATCATCGGATCATTCCCCCTTCCCGATAACGACGTCATTTCCAACGACGGCCGTATCCTTGGTGGTATCGACAGAGCCGAGCTTCACGCCCTCTTCGACCGTGGAGTTCTCGCCCAAAATGGCGCGGCAGATGTGCGCACCGCTCTTAACGTGCGCGCCCGGCAGCAGCACGGAGTCCTCGACCACGGCGCGCTCCTCGATGATGACATCGGTCGAAAGGATCGAGTGGCGAGCGGTGCCGTAGATCTTGCAGCCGTTGGAGACCAGGCAGTCGTCCAGGCGACCGTCAGGGCCAATGTAGTGCGGCGGACGCGTGGTGATGTTGGACATGATGGGGAAGTGCTTGTCAAACAGATCGAACTCGGGGTTGTTGCCCAGCAGGTCCATCGAGGTCTCGTGGAAGCTGGCGATGGTACCGACGTCCTTCCAAAAGCCGTGGAACTCGTAGCTGTACAGGCGCTTGCCTTCGCCGAGCAGCTTGGGGATGATGTCCTTGCCAAAGTCGTGGCTCGAGCGCTGGTCCAGAGCGTCCTCCTCGAGCGCCTCGATCAGCACGTCGGCCGAGAAGATGTAGATGCCCATGGATGCGAGGTTCGAATCGGGCTTATCGGGCTTCTCGGTGAACTTGGTGATGCGGCCGTCCTCGGGGTCGGTGGTCAGGATGCCAAAGCGGCTGGCCTCCTCCCACGGCACGGGCATAACGCTCACCGTGAGGTCGGCGTTGTTCTCAATGTGCGTCTTGAGCATCTTGCGGTAGTCCATGCGATACAGGTGATCGCCCGAAAGAATCAGGACGTACTTGGGGTCGTTGGCCTTGATGTAGTCGAGGTTCTGCGTAATGGCGTCGGCCGTGCCCGCATACCAGGCGCCGCCGGTCTGCGTCTCGTACGGCGGCAGGATTGACACGCCACCGTCGCGGCTGTCCAGATCCCACGCCTCGCCGGAGCCCACGTAGGCATGCAGCAGGTAGGGGCGATACTGCGTCAGAACGCCCACCGTGTCGATGCCCGAGTTGGAGCAGTTGGACAGCGAAAAGTCGATAATGCGGAACTTGCCACCAAAGCTAACCGCCGGCTTAGCGATCTTTTGGGTGAGTGCCCCCAATCGGCTGCCCTGTCCTCCTGCGAGGAGCATCGCGATGCATTCTTTCTTACTCATCGATTTCTCCTTCTGTCATCGATGTTCCTAAACCCATTAGCGACGGGCACGGCGCCTGGTCGCGCCCGTCGAGTAATGCCGTGCTGGCATAAGGGAACTCGCGCGCCTTTACGCGTGCCAGATCTCGTCGCGGTACTCGCGAATGGTGCGGTCGCTCGAGAACCAGCCGCTCGAGGCGGTGTTGAGCAGGGCCTTGCGGTTCCAGGTCTCCTGGTCGCCGTAACTGTTCGTGAGCGCCTCCCAGGCGTCGACGTAGCTGCGGAAGTCTGCCATGACCAGGTCGGGGTCGTTGTTGTTCATGAGCTCGTTGTAGATGCTCTCGAAGTTGCCCGAAAGACCCGCAAAGGTGTTGTCCTTGAGCTCGTCCATCACGCGGCCCAGACGCTCGCGATCGTTGTTGAGCGTATCCCACGCAAAGTAGCTGTTCGACGCCCAGAGCTGCTCGACCTCGGGAGCGGTCAGGCCAAAGATGGCCTCGTTCTCGCGGCCGGCCAGGTCGGCGATCTCGATGTTGGCGCCGTCGAGGGTGCCCAGCGTAATGGCGCCGTTCATCATGAGCTTCATGTTGGACGTGCCCGAGGCCTCCTTGCCGGCTGTGGAGATCTGCTCCGAGATCTCGGCGGCGGGGTAGATGAGCTGGGCGTTGCTCACGCGGAAGTTGGGGATAAAGCAGACCTTCATGACCTCGTTGACGCGGGCATCGTTGTTGATGACGTCGGCCACGGAGTTAATGAGGCGGATGGTCTCCTTGGCAAAGGTGTAGCTCGAGGCCGCCTTGCCGCTAAAGATGAAGGTCGTCGGCGTCACGTGGAAGTCGGGATCGGCGATGCGACGGTTGTAGATGTCCATCACCTTCATGATGTTCATGAGCTGGCGCTTGTAGGCGTGGAAGCGCTTAACCTGAACATCGAAGACGGTGTTGGGATCGATGACCAGACCGGTCTCGGCCTTAACGTAGGCGGCCAGACGCTCCTTGTTGGCGCGCTTGGAGGCACCCACGGCCTTCAGGAACTCGGCATCGTCCTTAAACTCCTTGAGCTTCTCCAGCTCAAAGGCGTCCTTAAGCCAGCCGTCGCCAATGGCCTCGGTCACGAGCTTGGCGTAGGTGGGGTTGGCCTCGGCAAAGAAGCGACGGTGCGAGATGCCGTTGGTCTTGTTGTTGAACTTCTCGGGCGTCAGGGCATAGAAGTCCTTGAGCACGATGTTCTTGATGATGTCGGAGTGGATCTTGGCCACGCCGTTGACGCTGTGGCTGCAGATCACGGATAGGTTGGCCATGCGAATCTCGCCGTCCCACAGGATGGCGGTCTGGCGCAGACGCTCCTGCCAGCCATCCTGCGTGGTGTCGAACGACTCGTGCCAACGACGGCTGATCTCGTCGATGATCTGGTACACGCGGGGGAGGAGCTTGGAGAACGTGCCGATGGGCCACTTCTCCAGAGCCTCGGGCAGGATGGTGTGGTTGGTGTAGCTCACGACCTGCGTCACGATGTTCCAAGCGTCGTCCCACTCAAGCTTCTTCTCGTCGATGAGGATACGCATGAGCTCGGGGCCGCACATGGCGGGGTGCGTGTCGTTGGTGTGGATGGCCACAAACTGCGGCAGCAGCTCCCAGTTCTCGCCGTGCTCCTTCTCAAAGGTGTCGAGCAGGCTGTAGATGCCGGCCGACACAAACAGGTACTCCTGCTTCAGGCGCAGCAGACGGCCGTGCTCGCCGGCGTCGTTGGGGTAGAGGATGGCGCTGATGGCCTCGGCCTCGGCGCGCTCGGCGTCGGCCAGGGCGTAGTCACCGCGGTTGAAGGCCTCAAGGTCAAAGTGCTCCTCGACCGGCTCGGCAGCCCAGACGCGCAGCTTGTTGACGGTCTCGCCGGCATAGCCCACGACAGGGATGTCATAAGGGACGGCCAGGATATCCTGCGTGTCCACCGTGCGGTAGAACGTGCGGCCGTCCTCCTCAAAGCCCTCAACACGACCGCCAAACTTGATGGTCACGGCCTTGTCCTGACGACGCACCTCCCAGGGATAGCCGTGCGTGAGCCACTCGTCGGTAGCCTCGACCTGGCTGCCGTTGACGATCTCTTGCTTAAACAGGCCGTAGCGGTAGCGCATGCCGTTGCCGTAGCCGGCAATGCCCTCGGCTGCCATGGAATCCAGGAAGCATGCGGCCAGACGGCCCAGGCCACCGTTGCCCAGAGCCGGATCGGGCTCCTGGTTCTCGATGACGGACAGATCGAAGCCCATGTCGTTGAGCGCCTCGGCGACCATGTCGCGCACGCCAAAGTTGAGCAGGTAGTTGTCGAGCAGGCGGCCGATCAAAAACTCGATCGAGAAGTAGTACACGCGCTTCTTGCCCTCGGCGGTGGCGCGGGCGTCGCTCTTGGTGGCAACGGTGCGCGCCTTCTCGGCCACGAGCTTGGCCAGGGCGTTAAAGCGGTCGAGGTCGCTGGCGGCCTCGACGCTCTTGCCGCTGATGCTCATGACGGCATCGCGATAGAGCTCGGTAAACTCCTGCTTGTTGTCGAAGATCTTATTCATACGTTCCTTTCCCCCGGGGATATCTCCCGGAACGGTTATGACATGTATCCTACGCCCCCGCGGGGCGGGTAGTTACAGTGGTAACGCCTTTGTTACGCTTTCTTGGCAGGAGCCTTAACAGCAGCTGCCTTGGTCTTGGGAGCAGCCTTTTTGGTGGCTGCCTTCTTGGCTGTGGTGGACTTGGCCGAAGCCTTGGCAGCGGGCTTGGCAGCCTTCGCCTTGGTCGGAGCCTTCTTAGCAGCCGCGGTCTTGAGCTTCACCGAGGACGCACGCTTGCGCGTCGCCTTCTTGGGCTCCTCGACCACGGGCGGCTTATAGCTGCTGGGACCACGGCGCTTAAGGACCACGCCAGCCAGACCGGGCACTTTGATCTCGATGGAGTCCATCTGCCCGTTCCAGGGATAGGGCTCGCTCGAGCAGGTATAGGGCTCCTCGCCGGCGTATCCGCTGCCGCCAAACTCGGGACGGTCGGAATCGAAGATGACCTCCCAGTCGCCCTCGCGCGGCACGCCCACACGGAAGCTCTCGTAGCTCGCCGGATCAAAGTTGATCAGGATCACCAGGTCGTCATCGACGTCCTCGCCCTGGCGCACAAAGCTCACGATGGACTGTTTGGAGTTATCCGCGTCGATCCAGGTAAAGCCGTCGTCGGTGTAGCCGCGCTCGTACAGGGCGGGCTCGGCGGTGTACAGGTGGTTGAGCGCCTTGATAAACGCCTGATGATGACGGTGGGTCTCGTACTCCTCGGTCAGGAACCACTGGATGGACTCGTAGTAGCGCCATTCAATAAACTGGCCGATCTCGTTGCCCATAAAGTTGAGCTTGGCACCGGGGTGTGTCATTTGATAGAAAGCCAGCGTGCGCAGGCCGGCAAACTGGCGCCACCAGTCGCCCGGCATGCGGCCGATCAGCGAGCACTTGCCGTGCACGACTTCGTCGTGGCTCAGCGGGCAGATGAAGTTCTCGGTAAAGGCGTACATGATGGAGAACGTGAGCAGCCCGTGGTTGCCGGGGCGCCACGGAAAATCGGTCTGCATATAGTGCAGGGTGTCGTTCATCCAGCCCATGTCCCACTTGTAGTGGAAGCCCAGGCCGCCGTCCTGCGGCGGATAGGTCACGAGCGGCCACGCGGTGGACTCCTCGGCCATCATCATCACGTCGGGGTAGTGCGCCTCCACGGCGCAGTTGACCTGACGGATAAACGCGCTGGCGTCCAGGTCCTCCTCGGTACCGTACTTGTTGAACTTCTTTTGGCCCGGATCGTCGATGCCAAAGTTGAGGTACAGCATACTGGACACGCCGTCCATGCGAATGCCGTCAACGTGGAAGTTCTCGAGCCAATACAGCACGTTGGAGACCAGGAAGGAGCGGACCTCGCCGCGGGCGAAGTCAAACTTGTGAGTACCCCAGTTAGGGTGAATCTCGTGCTCAAACAGCATGTGGCCGTTAAAGGTTGCAAGGCCGTGGGAGTCGGCGCAAAAACCGCCGGGCACCCAGTCCATGATCACGCCGATGCTCGCCTCGTGGCACGCATCGATAAAGTGCATGAGCTGCTGCGGGTTGCCGTAGCGCGACGTGGCGGCGTAGTAGCCGGTCGTCTGGTAGCCCCAGGAGCCATCGAAGGGATGCTCCATAAGCGGCATGACCTCGATATGCGTGTAGCCCATGTCGCGCACGTAGTCCACGAGCTCCACCGACAGGTCGTCGTAGGTGTAAAACTCGCCGCGCTGCGCGGGGAAGGGATCCATGGGGCCGGGGTAGTTGCCGTACTCATCCGGCTCGCCCTGTGGTGCGTCGCCGTGGCGCTTCCACGAGCCAATATGCACCTCGTAGATGTTAAGCGGCTGCGACATATGGTTGTGGCCGGCGCGGCGCTTGAGCCACGCGGCGTCGTTCCACTTGTAGCCATCGAGGGTCCACAGCACGCTCGCGGTGCCCGGAGGACACTCGGCCTTAAAGGCGTACGGATCGGCCTTGTAGAGCTTTTCGCCCTCGTTGGTCTCGATGAGGTATTTATAGAGCTGGCCCTGCTCGGCACCAGGAATAAAGCCTTCCCAAATAGCGCTCGTATGCACGGGCACCAGCGGGTTGGCTTGTTCATCCCAGTCGTTAAATTCGCCAATGACATGGACACTTTTTACGTCGGGCGCCCAAACACAAAAGCGCCAGCCGCGCGTGCGCTGCTGCGTGTCGGGGTGCGCGCCCATCTTTTCCCAGCTGCGCTCCCACATACCAATGCCAAACAGGTAGACATCGTCCTTGGAGAGCTCCGGTGCGTGCGGGGCGGCTTTACGGGTAGCGGGCTTTTTAGCCGTTGGCTTTAGCTTTGTATCGCTCACGTTTGATCCCATCATGACGCGGCAGCGTGTTGCCTTGGTGACTAGATGCGAAAGGTCCAAGGCTGCACGAATCGAAGGGACGGCGAAGTTTCTGTGATTCGTTCCACCTCGCGTGCTCGGTGGAACTTTCGGCAGAAACTACGATAACACCTGTGCGTTAGTTTTATGGACGAAAGCGGATTTGCGGGGGCGTTTAATCGGTAAGCGACATGTTTATACCACTGGCAGATTTGACGTGGTAAAACTCTTGACAGTTTTACCAATTTGGGTTTCAAAATTGTTTGGCTGACGTTTGGTAAAACGTTTTTAGCAGGATGTTTACCATTTGACATTGAAAGGTTCGTTTATGTCCCATACCGCCGCTCCCAAGGTTGCTTTTATTTTCGATTGCGACGGCACACTGGTTAATAGCACCCCCGTTTGGGCCTATGCTCAGCCCGAATTATTGCACCGCCACGGAGTTGACGTGACGGTCGATGATTTTGCACAGTTTGAGCATTTGTCGCTCGAGGACGAGTGCCAGGCCTACCACGACATCTGGGGCATTGGCGAAAATGGCGAAGAGCTCTACCGCGAGCTGAGTGATATCCTGATTGATGGCTACTCCAAGGTGCCGCCGCGCGAGGGCCTGCTTGCATTTTTGGAGCAGGCGAAGGCAGCGGGCATCGCTATGGGCGTGGCCACGTCCACGCCGGCCGAGCTGGTGCAGTCTGCGCTCGCCGGTGCCGGGCTCGACGCTTACATGGAGTTTGTTACCACGACGGGCGAGGCAGGACGCTCCAAACAGTTCCCCGATGTGTACGAGCTGGCGCTGCGCCGCCTTGAGGAGCGCCATGGGTGCAAGTTTGAGCGCGCGTGGGTGTTTGAGGACGCAGTCTTTGGCCTTAAGAGCTCTGGCACCGCAGGCTTTAAGCGCGTGGGCATCTATGACCCGCACGGCCGCATGAAGCGCGAAGACGTGCGCGCCAACTGCGATATCTTTATCGACAGCTACGAGGAGCTGGAACTGGCCCGCGTGCTTTCGTTTGAGGGCTAGGCGAGGGCCGTGGCTTGCAAAGTACTTGTAGTCTGCGGCTCGCCCGTGGTGGCGAGCGCGGATTTGTTGCGTAGGCTAGCGGGGGCGTGCGACCACGTTGTCGCCGTGGACCGCGGGCTCGACGCTCTGCTGGGTGCGGGACTGGGCTGCAACGTGTATGTGGGGGATGCCGACACGGTGAGCGACGCGGGCCGCGCGTTGGTCGATGCCGCCACTGACTTTGAAGTTGAGCGCCACGATCCGTACAAGGACTATACCGATCTGGCGCTGGCGCTCTGTTCCGTCCGCCGCCGCTGGCCGGGTGCCGAAGTGGTTGCGACCTGCGCCACCGGCGGTCGCCCGGACATGGCCCTGTCTGTGTTAGGTCTGCTGGCAGGCTATGCGGACGCCCCCGTCTGGATCGATGAAGACGAAGTGACGGCCAGAATCCTGCGCCAGAACGAGACCTGGACCATCGAGGGCGCCGAGGGCAAAACCTTCTCCATCATCGCCATTGCCCCTGGGACGGTGGTAAGTGAACATGGCTTGGAGTGGGAACTAGATCACGCCCCGCTGGGCCTGCTAGCCGACACGGGCATCAGCAACGTCGTCAGGTCAACAGCCACGATCCAAGTCCATCAAGGCGTCGCAATCGGTTATTTGCTGCATCAGGGTTTTATCGGGACGGCGGATAAAAATAATCGCTCGTAGAGTGATTATTTTTGCCCCGTCCCAGGAAAACCCGTAAGGCGGAAAATCAATCCAAAATTCCCCCTTGCATCCCCGTAAACATTCCCCTATAGTACTACCTCGTCACGGGGGCGTAGCTCAGCTGGGAGAGCGCTTGACTGGCAGTCAAGAGGTCAGGGGTTCGATCCCCCTCGTCTCCACCATCGTGAATGCAAAGGCTTTCGGAATCCCGAAGGCCTTTTTTCATGCCCAAAACACCACGTGCCACAAACGCCACCCACACCAACAAAAAGTTGCACAATTTATTTCCCATGTCTGTACATAGTTTGTTAGACAAACGCGATTATCAGTGTAGATCGCCGTTCCATTTGGGCTTCAGGAACGCCCCTAATCACCGCCACTACCTCAATAACCTGCATCAATGTGAACAACATCGCAAAACAGCCCCCTTGAACACGCTAAATGAACGAAATGTTGTCCGGTACTGCCCAAATCAGTTTCGCTAACAGCTTGTGCTAGGATACCTAACGTTACATGAGTTCAACTGTGCTCGCGGCTTCAGTAAGCCACAAAGCGCAGGGTCGATCAGCATCCGGCCGTAACGGCGGTGCCAGAAACACCACGAGCTCCAATAAAGAAGTTATGCGACGTTATTTAATTGCATTGCGCTAATTGCATGATGCAATTAATAGTTTGTATGCCAATGCGAAGCAGTCCTTCAGCTGTTTGCGTGCGGTCCAGTTTTGAAATCACTTGACCGGCTCGCACGCAGCCAGCTGAGGTTGCAGGCATTTGTTGCAATACGTGCCTGTAGCCTCAGCGCTGCTTTTATACATACCGTTCACGGTGGGGCAGAGCCACGTGCTTGTCTGACTGGGCTCAGGGTTTGAATATGGAGCGCCTTCGCGCACAAGCGCCCTGGCGAAGCCATACCCAAACCCCGTGAGCCACGCGTAAGACAGCAAGGGGGTGGTGCTCGTGTGGTATGTGATCCAGGTCATTAACGGTCGCGAAGATGCAATGCGCGAGCGCATCGAGCGCATGGTGCCGGAGAGCTCCATGCAAGAGCTCTTTTATCCCCAATACCAAACCGAGATCAAGGTGCACGGCGAATGGGTCAGCACGACCAAGCCTCTGTTCCCCGGTTATCTCATCTGCGATACGGCAGATCCCCGAGCCGTGCAACAGTATCTGCTACGCATGGACGACTTTGCGCGGGTGCTATCCCAGGACGGTCAGTTTGTGCCGCTGGCAAAAGAAGAGACTCAGCTCATTGGCAGTTTCACTAACAGGGGAGACCGCGTGGTGCCCATGAGCGAGGCCCTAAAAGACGGCGACCAGGTCGTAGTGACGGCTGGTCCGCTGTTGGGCCACGAAGGCCTGATCAAAACCATTAACAGACGCAAAAGCACTGCTTATTTGGAGCTTGACCTGTGTGGCCGACGCGTAACCACCCGCGTTGGCCTTGCGGTGCTTTCAAAAGAGCAGCGCGTTATGCGCAATCACAGAAGAGCGATTTCCTAGCTGCAAGCTCGCAAGCGGACGAGCGAAGGCAAAAAGTGTCGGGGGAGGGACTATTGGAGCCTACGATGATGACCATGGCACAGGGCGCGCGGGAGACGCGCACGGCCGCCACGGCGAATTCCGTCACTGCCGCAGCCGGTGCTGCGGGGGATTACCTTACAAACGAAGAAGCGTACAAGATGCTGCGCGGTGCCAACTCCGGCGTGAAGCCCGAGCTTGGGCACAGGCTCTACCGCGTTGTTAAGCGTACGGTGGACATTGTCGCCGCCGGCGGAGCCCTGGTGTTGCTCTTTATTCCCGGGGTAATTCTGAGCGTGGTCATTTGCATAAAGAGCCCGGGCGCCAGCCCCCTATATTCACAGTGGCGCGTGGGCCGCGTGCGCAAAGACGGCACGTTCTACCTGTTTAAGATCTACAAGTTCCGCAGCATGGTTCCCAACGCAGACCAAATGCTCAAGGACTTGCAGGCCCAAAACGAGGCCACTGGCCCCATGTTTAAAATGAAGCACGACCCGCGCATTATTCCCGGTGTGGGTAACTTCATTCGCAAGCACAGCATCGACGAGCTGCCCCAGCTCATCAACGTGTTCTTGGGCCAAATGAACCTCATTGGCCCGCGCCCCGGCCTGCCGCGCGAGGTTGCCCTGTACAGCGAGCACGACATGAAGCGCCTGGCGGTAAAACCCGGCTGCAGCGGTCCTTGGCAGGTAATGGGCCGCAGCTACCTGGGCTTCAACGAAATGGTTGAGCTGGATCTTCGCTATATAGAGAATCGCAGCCTGCGCCAGGACCTGCGGTTGATATTCGGCACGCTGAAGACGATGTTCTCTGGGGAAGGTGCCGTGTAGCATGCGCATCGCCATGATAGGCCAAAAGAGAACGGGTTCGCGCGAGGGCGGCGTAGAAGTGGTGGTAGGCGAGCTTGCTCGCCGTATGGCAGACCTTGGTCACCAAGTAACCTGCTACGACCGTATGGGCGAAGGAGCTCCTTCCGAGCCCTACGAGAAGGATGGCTACCGCATCGTTCCCGTAAAGGCTCTGGACATCAAGGGGCTCTCTGCGCTCACGAGCAGCTTTGCCGCAACAAGGGCCGCCATCAAAGACGGGGCAGACGTAATTCACTATCACGCAGAGGGGCCGTGTGTCCCCCTTCGTTTTGCGCGTTCCGCGGACATCAGGACCGTGGCAACGATCCACGGCCTGGACTGGCAGCGTGCAAAATGGGGCGGCTTGGCTTCCAAGTACATCAAGTTCGGCGAGGCGACGGCGGCCAAGTGCGCGGATGCGCTCATCGTGCTTTCCCGGGGCAATCAGGAGTACTTCAAGGAGGCTTACGGCCGCGAGGCTACGCTCATTCCCAACGGCATCACTCCCGAGGCGGATCTTCCCGCGAAGGAGATCTCCGAGCGCTTGGGGCTCACCCAGGGCTCCTATGTCCTCTACCTCGGTCGCATTGTGCCCGAGAAGCGACCGGAACTGTTGGTGGAGGCGTACAAGCAGGTAAAGACGGATAAGCGCCTGGTTATCGCGGGCGACTCCTCCGATACGGACGACTACGCCGTGGCGCTCAAAGAGGCTGCCGCGTCCGACCCCCGCGCGCTCTTTACCGGCCACGTTGAGGGCAACCTGCTCTCCGAGCTGTACTCCAACGCGTATTGCTACGCGCTCCCCTCCGACGTTGAGGGCCTGCCCATGAGCTTGCTGGAGGCCATGTCTCACGGTGCGGCATGCGTTACCTCGGATATTCCCGAGTGCGCGGATGTTCTGCAGGGTTGCGGGCTCACGTTCCCACACGGAGACGCGGGGGCGCTGCGCGACGTGCTTGAAGGCCTGATAGCGGATTCTGCCCAAGCGGAGAGGCTGGGCGCCATGGCACGTGACCGCGCGATTAATGGCTATGACTGGAACAGCGTCGTCCAAAGGACGCTTGCTTTGTATGAGGGTGTTGCGTAATGAAGATCCTTCTTGTAGATAAGTTTCATTGGCGCAAGGGTGGAAGCGAGACGTACTACTTTGCTCTTGCCGATGGTCTTCGCGCTCTTGGGCATGAAGTTGCCTTCTTCAGCATGGAGGATGAGCGTAATGAGCCGACTGAGTGGTCGCGTTACTTTGTAACGAATCGCGACTATAACGGACCGAGCTCTATTGTCGATAAGGCGAAGGCCGCGCAGGCACTTGTGTATTCCAAAGAGGCGCGCGAGAAGTTCGATGCGCTGTGCCGTGAATTCCAGCCCGATGTAATCCATCTCAATCTCACTCATAGGCAGATTACGTTTTCCATCTTGGACGCTCCTTGGCTAAAGCAGCATCCAACGCCGGTTGTGTATACCTCGCACGACTTGATTCTTGCTTGCCCGAGCTATCTTATGCTTGATTCCGAGGGCAACGTTTGCGATTCGTGTCTCGGGGGTCATTTTGGCAATTGCCTTAAGAAGAAGTGCGTAAAGGGTTCGATCGCAAAAAGCGCGTTAGCGGTGGCTGAGGCGGAGTGGCTTAAACGGCACAAAACCTATTCACGTCTCGATCGCATCATCTGCCCGAGTGAGTTCATGCGGAACAAGTTTATTGAAGCGGGGCTTCCCGAGCGTCAGCTTGTCCTCATGCGGAATTTCCTGAATCCCGATTCGATGTCACGGGAAGTTGCCAACCAAAATAATGAAGATCCCTACATGCTGTATCTGGGACGCCTTTCTCGCGAGAAAGGCGTGTTAACGCTCGTGCATGCTTTTGAGAAGGCGGCACCGGTGATCCCTGATTGGCGTCTTGTTATTGCAGGCGATGGCCCTGAATGTGATGCTGTGAAGGTCAAAGTTTCCGCAATGCCAAACGAAATAAGCTCGAGGATTGAGCTGGTTGGATATAAAACCGGTGACGCCCTGCGCGGACTTGTGAATCGAGCCACTCTGGCGGCTGCGCCGTCAGAGTGGCTCGAGAACGCGCCATATGCGGTTCTCGAGGCACTCGCCGCGGGCAAGCCCGTTATCGGTACGAACATGGGCGGAATACCCGAGCTGGTACGTGAGGGTGAAACGGGCTTCCTGGCTGAAGCCCACGATGAGGCAGGACTCGCAGATGCAATCCGTAGGGGTGCGGCGGTGGCCGCCGATCCTGCGGCTTACGCCGCGATGAGCGCGCATTGCCGTTCATTCGTGGCAGAGAACTGTAATCAAGAGAAATACATCCGGAATCTCGTCTCCCTGTATCAAGAACTAATTGACCGGAAGGTGGTGGCCTAACCCATGGCCGAGAAGAAACTCAACGGAACCGTAATCGTAACGTACCGCTGCAACGCGCGCTGCACCATGTGCAACCGCTACAAGGCTCCCAGCCGTCCGGAGGAGGAGCTCTCCCTCGACGTGATCAAGAAGCTCCCGCGCATGTACTTCACCAACATCACCGGTGGCGAGCCCTTCATCAGGACCGACCTTGCGGATATCGTGCGCGAGCTGTACAAGAAGTCCGACCGCATCGTCATCTCCACCAACGGCTTCTTCACCGACCGCATCATCGCCCTTGCCGAGGAATTCCCCCAGGTGGGAATCCGCATCTCCATCGAGGGTCTGCAGCAGACCAACGATGAGATCCGCGGTCTCCAGAACGGCTTCAACCGCGGCTACGAGACGCTCAAGAAGCTCGTGGAAATGAAGCACCCGGACGTGGGCTTTGGCATGACGGTGCAGGATCGCAACGCTGCGGACTTGGTGCCGCTGTACAAGCTTTCCGGCGAGCTCGGCATGGAGTTCGCCACCGCCAGCCTGCACAACAGCTTCTACTTTGTCGAGGCGAAGAACATCATCAAGGACCGTCCCATGGTGGCCCAGAACTTCGAGGACCTGGTAAACGAGCTCCTCAAGTCCAACGAGCCCAAGAAGTGGTTCCGCGCGTACTTCAACATGGGCCTCATCAACTACATCTATGGGCAGAAGCGCCTGCTCCCGTGCGATATGGCGTTCGACACGTTCTTCATCGACCCCTACGGCGACGTCATGCCCTGCAACGGCACCAAGGAGAAGCTCGTTATGGGCAACCTTAACGACGAGTCTTGGGATGAGCTGTGGGAGAGCGCCCAGGCCGAGAAAGTGCGCGGCTGCGTGCGCCACTGCGACCGCAACTGCTGGATGATCGGCTCCGTGTCTCCTGCCATGCACAAGTACATCTGGAAACCCGCGTCGTGGGTGCTGGCGCACAAGCTCAAGCCCGGCAAGAAGTTCGACATGCACGAGCTCCCCATCGTGCGCGACTACGAGTCGGGCAAGGTGACGAAGGAGGAGCTGGACGCTCTTTCCACCTGCGACATGCACGCCGCGATCAACGACGGCCTTTCCGACGCAAGCCGAGCCGACGCGCACGTGTACGAGACTGAGGAGGCGCTGTAGTGCAGCCGGGTGGAAAAATCGAATGCAAAAATTCAGAAATAGCGGTTGCTCGATATCAATCGGAGGAAACACGTGAAAGTATCCTGCATAACCAGGCACGCAATCTCTAATTATGGCTCCCTGCTCCAGGCATATGCGACACAACGAGCGGTAGAGAGCTTGGGGCATGAGTTCGAGATTATGGACTATGTACCTGCTTGTGAGGACGTATCCCAGCAGGTGAGGACGCTTCTTTCGACAAAGCCGTCCTGGAACGGGAACCCGTTGAAGAAGTCTGTCTACAGACTTCTGATGGAGCCTGAGACAAGGGTGGCGGGCAAGCGGTTTGCGCGTGAGCGTTCCCAGCTGCTTAAGATGAGCCCTCACTATGCATCCCTGGAGGAGCTGAAGGCTAATCCGCCCAAGGCCGATGTCTATATGACTGGAAGCGATCAGGTGTGGGGTCCCATCAGCTCGGGCGCATACGACCTGTCATACGCGCTTGAGTTTGCTCCCGAGGGCGCAAGGCGCATCTCATATGCGGCAAGCTTTGGTAAGAAGAATATGCCGGATAGCGTGCGCCCCAGGTTTCTCGAGGACCTTCGAGCATATGAGGCCGTGTTCGTACGCGAGGATGCCGCGCGCGAGCAGCTTGCCTCGTGGGGCATAGAGGCCGGACAGGTTGTCGATCCCACGCTGCTGCTTGATGGCGAGGCGTGGAGAAGGATGGCGGCACCTGCCCCGAAGGGCGAATACATCCTCGTCTACCAGATTCACAGCGACCCGACGGTGGGGCAGTACGCCGTGAAGGTTGCCAAAAAGCTTGGCTTGCCCCTGATACGGATCTCCGCAAGCCTGCACCAGGCCTCACGCGAGGGCAAGTTCAAGTGGCTGCCGACGCTTGCTGAGTTTCTCTCGTATGTCGACAACGCAGCATGCCTAGTCACGGACTCGTTCCACGGTACGGCTTTTGCCATAAATCTCAATACGCCGCTGGTAGAAGTGCTGCCCAAGAACGGAACCTCGAGCAGGAACGTGAGTATTCTGCGACTCACGGACCTCACGGACAGAGTGCTTCAGAATCTAGATGATGTCGAGTTAGCATCCAAGCAGATTGACTTTGGTCGGGTCAACGACGTGATGGGTGCGGAGAGGGAGAAGTCCCTAGCGCAGCTCAAGAGCATGATTGAGGAGTAGGGCATTGTCAAACGTTGGCACTAGGACGGTATGCAAGAAGGATATGTGCGCTGGCTGTATGGCCTGCGTCGATTCATGCCGACATGGAGCGATTGCCATTGAGGATACGATTGAGGCGTATAACGCCCGTATTGATCCTACAAGGTGCGTGGGATGTGGACTGTGCGAGAAAACGTGTCCCCAGATGGTATCCCCATCTTCGTTGCGTCCTCTCGAGTGGCTACAGGGGTGGGCGAAAGATACATCGCTCAGGATGTCATCTTCGTCCGGGGGTCTGGCTACGGCCATCTCGGAGGCGTTTGTGGCGTCAAATGGATTAGTGTGTTCATGTGCACAGGAGGGCGGTGAGTTCCGGTTCCACCTCACTTCTGATGCGGATTATTTGAGGAGGGCCCAAGGCTCCAAATACGTCAAAAGCAATCCGCTTGGTGCGTACCGCGAGGTTAGGGAGGCCCTGCAAGGTGGTCAAAGGGTTCTCTTTATCGGTCTTCCTTGTCAGGTTGCTGCGATGCGTAACTTCGTTGGAAGCCGTTTAGCCGATTCCCTTTACACCATCGACCTTATCTGTCATGGTTCACCGTCCCCCAAGGTCCTGAGCCGATTCTTGGAAGAGACAGGTAACAACCTGTCTAATGAGCTGATACTGGACTTTCGAAAGAAAGTCCAGTTTCAGCTCCGCTATCGCGGAGCTGAAACTGTGGGTAGGACGGGTGTCCGCGATCGCTACTCGATTGCTTTCCTCTCGGGTTTACCGTATACGGAAGGCTGCTACTCCTGCCGCTACGCCAAGGGTGATCGTGTCTCCGATATTACGCTTGGCGATTCATGGGGTAGCGAGCTTTCTGATGAGGTCGCGAACGGGATATCCCTCGCACTTGTGCAGACAGACAAGGGTCGAGAACTGTTAGAAATGACGGACCTTGAGCTTTTGCCGGTTGATCCTGGTCTAGCTGTGGCCAACAATGAACAGCTTCAACGTCCTTCGACGAAGCCTATAGAAAGAAATACCTTTATGGACGGCTTTCGTAACGGGGTACGGGTTAACCGACTCGTTCTCAGGGCGAGGCCAAAAGACTGCGCCAAGTACTTGGTCAAGGATATACTGCTTGCACTGGGTTTGCTCAGGGGTTAACACATCGAGAGCGTTTGCTTTAGGCATTAATGATAAGGTAATCCATATGTTGAGTAATTCCAAGGTGCCAAAGTGCGTCGTATTAATGGCGTCATACAACGGCATCCCATTTATTTCAGAACAAATTGACAGCATTCTCTCGCAGGCTGAAGTTGACGTACGTCTTTTTGTCCGTGATGACGGGTCATCTGATGGTACTCGTGATCTTCTGCAGCGCTATGCAGATGAGGGCAGTCTGACTTTGTTAACAGGAGAAAACCTAGGACCTGCTTTAGGGTTTTTGACGTTGTTGCGGAATGCTCCCGAAGCTGATTACTATGCATTTTCCGACCAAGATGATATTTGGGATAGCGATAAACTGATAACTGCGATTAAACAGCTTAAGAAGCAGGAGAATTCGGCTCTTTATCATTGCAATTCAAGACTTGTAGATTCAGCTGGTAATGAGATGGGCCGGTTAACCTATGGGCAACAAAGGTGCATATCTTATCGAGATAACGACCCTCTCAACCAGCTTTGCATTGGGTCACCTATGGGATGTACGCAAGTATTTGATAGGCGTATTTGGGAAGTTGTTTGCTTGCATGAGCTGCCCCATCCCGTCATCATGCATGATAAGCTGATAGCTAATCTATGCGTGCTGCTGGGTTATCGGATTGTTTTCGATGCTTCTCCTCATATGGGATATCGCCAGCATGGTCGTAATGTGGTCGGTGTGAGTACTGATTTACCATCTAAAGTGATTGAGAAAATCAATAGTTTTTGTCATCCGCGAGAGATTACTCTTGCAAAGCAAGTTACTGGACTTCTTTCAACTTATTCCGACTGCATTCTTCCTCCAGAGCGTGCTCTTGGAGAGTTGGTATCGAAAATGGACGCTTCTTTCATGGCTAGGTGCAGGGTTTCTTTCTCTTCGAGGCTGAATTTCGGCAGTCTACAAGAGGGCCTTTTCAATAGATCTCTCCTCTTGTTTGGGAAGCGATGATATGAGTAAAAGCATCCCCAAACCGCACAATAGTGGGTACGTCCTAGCGCTTGCCTTTTGCGACTATCTCAAGGACAAGACCGGCACCCCAAAGGCTATTATGGCGAGTCAGCAGGCCATGGCGTCGCACGGCATAAGTTACGTCTATCTCCACTCGGTTAAGAAGACCCTGTTCAGGGACGACCAGATGCTATTTTGCGAATTCGGGGTTACGGTCGACGGGGTGGAGGCTGGTGTTTTCAGTATTGCCCAGGTGTGCGAGGCCCTTTGCAGCTGGCAAAAAAGCGGCTTCAGCCTTCTTGAGCTTCATATCCACCACCTTCTGTACGTGAGCCTTGAGAAAGTCTCCGAACTGTTAAAAGTTACAGGCAAAACACCGGTCAGGGCCTTTCTCCACGACTATTACCTGTGTTGTACAAGCTATAACCTCCAAAATAGGAGCGGCTTTTGTGACAGCTCAAGGCTCGGCGACGCTCCCTGCGAGAAATGCCCCCACTTCAGTAACAGCCTTCGTGTGGAGTCGAAGATCCAAGGGCTGTTTGACTCCATCAAAAATCTCCGTTTTGTTGCACCTTCGACCTATACGAAGAATCGGTTTCTCTCATTCAGGCCCCAATACGAGGGCCTTGTTGATGTAATACCGCACCAAAAGCTGCTTGGAGAGTATCTGGGCAACAGACGTCCTCTGAACGCAGGGGAGCGCATCAGGGTTGCCTTTCTGGGGATGCCGAGGAAGACAAAGGGCTGGGAGACCTGGCTTCGCCTCGTATCTGCGGTCGATGAACAAGAGTACGAGTTCTTCGTCTTCAACAGCTCGAACGATATGTATCCAGGGATGAACAAGCGGTTTGTCGAATTTGATGAGAAGCACCCAAATGCCATGACCGACTCTCTCAGGGAGTGCGAGATTGCCATCGTTGTCATGTGGCCATCTTGTCCAGAGACCTATAGCTACACCTGTATGGAATCTTACTCCGCAAACGCTTATACGATTTCGAGTGCATGTGCAGGCAATGTCGCCGACTTTGTCGTTGAGCATGGGTCCGGTTTGGTGCTGAATAACGAGGAGGAGCTAATCGGGCTGTTTAGGGATAAGAGCCGGCTTATCAGGGAGGTCAATCGTTTCAGGAGCGGAAAGCCTGGTCCGCTCGATCTTGTCGATTCAGATGAGATCGTAGACCTGCTTCCATGCTCCTCGGTAGGTCTCAACACGGGAGTTCACATGCACACGAGGCTGATTGAACGTTTGCTGCTGGAGGTACTCAATGCAAGATCATAGGCATGCGAGGCTCGTTATAAATAAAGCGGAGGAGCGGGCTGGTCGAAGAGGTCGTTGGTATCTCCCTAATAAGCAAGGCGTTCTAACCGTTTGCATGGGTGACCTGGCGGATGCGACGATCGTTATAGGTATCTTGGCGCAGGTTTTCTTCCTTGAGTACTATGGTCTGGGGCGATACCTCAACTGGGTAATTACCGGCATGATTTGCGTGAGGGCGCTCTTCTCCGGATGGAAATATAGCGGTAGAGCGCTACTACTTGGGCTGATTACCGTTGCAGGGTGGCTGTCTGGTGCCCTCTTGGGTGGCAATATGGAAACGTTTAGGGCGAATATTTTGCTGCTCCTCTACCCGTTTGTCTATACGCTTTACTTCTTTCTTTTGGTCACTAACAAGAGGGATTTTCTTCTTGGACTCTTTGATGCAGGTTTTCCGGTCTTCAACGCCATATTGCTTCTCAATATGGCGATCATGTTTATCCAGTACTCTACCCATGGGATGATCGCCGCGACAACGAACGACATCAGTTACTTCGAGGACAATATCTCCGGCCTGTTCTCTTATGCGTCCGTCCATGCGGTGGCCCTTTACACTTCATTCGTCGTGCTCTACAACTTCGTCTGGATTAGGAGGCTTCGGGGTCCTCTCTGGCCAACCCTTGCCATCGCTTACAACGTCTGCCTTATCGTCCTGTCCTTCTATCTTGCGACACTCAACGATAATAAGGCGCTCTTCATAATCCTTCCTCTCGTTTTAGTGATGTTCTGGCTTATTTCAGTCATGAGAGGAGAAGCGGATGTTTCGGGTCCCTTCTTTTGGCTTGTCGCCTTGTATTTTATCCTGACAATTGCATACGCCTTGGTGCCTGCGTTCCAGATCCTCGTGGATACGCAAGTGTTTGGTCTGTTCGATATGGTTGGCAGTTCAGCTTCCGTCGGTACTGCTGCCGACGGCAGTAACGAGAGGATTGCTATCATCGGCTTCGCTCTCTTGAGACCGGCTACATGGAGTCTCGGAGAAGGTCTTGGAGCCTCAAGCTTCTACGCGTCCGGGTTCATGTCGTTTAACCACTTTGGTCAAGCGGATATGGGGTCTTTCTTGATTCTCATGGGGGTTTGGGAGACGGCAGCGTATGTAGCGTTTTTCCACTCCGTGGTTAGTGAGTTTATAGAGCAGGAAAAAGGATCTAATGGCCGGATTGTTCGTTTGCTCCTTTTGCTAACAATTCTTATTACCTTTCTGTATACGCAGTGCTTTACAAGGGTGAACTGCTGCTTGTGCCTACTGCTGCTCTGTGGAGCGCTGGCTTGGTCGTGGAATTCCTCGGCTGCAGACTATTTGATTATTGATAGAGACGAAGAACAGGTTTGAACATGAAAATAGGCATTTCCACATTTACGCATGGGGACAACTATGGGCAGAGGCTCCAGAACCTTGCTGTCCAAGAAACTCTCAAACTCTCGGGTGCAGATGTCCTTACGTTCAGACAGAAGGACTCGAGATCTGCCAAATACAAGCTCAAGTCTTTGGCTTCGCTCATTCCAAAGGGGCTTGCCGTTGCCCACATCCAGAGGCATCGTTCGTTTGAGGATTTCAATTCCCGTAACATTTCCTTTAGCCGGGAGGTTATATCTGATTCCAACCCTCCACGTGACATTAAATCCTATGACTTTTTCGTTGCTGGGAGCGACCAAGTTTGGTCTCCGTATTCCCCTGACGCTAACTCCACTATGTTTCTCACGTTTTCGCCAAGAGAAAAGCGCATTGCTTTTTCGCCAAGCTTGGCAGCTCCGACGATTCCCGAGGAGAAGCGTGAGCTGTTCCACGGCTATTTCGACGGGTTTGATAGGCTGTCCGTTCGTGAGCAGAAGAGCGCCGAGCTTATAAACAGTCTGTACGGCTTAAAGGCCGAGGTGTTGATTGACCCAACACTGATGTTTGACGGCTCCTGGTGGGAAAGGTATGAAAAAGAGCCGCACTGCGGGCTTCCAAATGATTATGTATTGACGTACTTCCTCGGGAGTGCAGCTTACGAAGAGAGGGTTGCCGAAATCTGTGATTCACTTAGCTGCAAGAGGGTCGATTTACTAGGGGATGCGCGCTACTACGCCCTCGGGCCTTCAGAGTTCCTCTATGCCGTCCGTCACGCAAAACTTGTAGCGACAGATTCATATCACGGATCAATTTTCTCGATCTTGTTCGGGAAGCCGCTGATTTATTGCCCTCGTGAGTCCACTGGTCCAGACATGAGCAGCCGATTCGACACGCTAGCCAGCGAGCTGGGTGTTTCTTTCGTTGAGCGGTCAATTCTTTCCGTATGTAATTCGGAACTGCTCGAGAGTGACTATTCAAAGGCGTATGACAGGTTGGCAGCTCAGAGGAAGATCGTTGTTGAATTCCTCGATAGATGTGGATTGAGCATTCCCTCGGAGGCCGCCCGTGGCTAGCCAGCGTAAGGCGGGCGCCCTCCTCGGCTACGCCAACATCCTCGCAAAGAACCTCGTCAACCTCGTCTACACGCCGATGCTACTGTCCTACGTGGGGCAGGCGGACTACGGCGTCTTCCAGAGCTCGAACTCCTTTGTCTTCTCGCTGACGCTCCTGTCCTTCGGCTTCTCCGAGGCCTACGTGCGCTTCTACACGCAGACGGTGGCGCACGGCGGCGAGCGCGACATCCGGCACCTGAACGGCATGTACCTCACGCTTTACGTCGCCGTCACAGCCGCGGCGGTCGCCCTCGGCATGGGCTTCTCCGCAAACGCCGGCGCGGTGTTCTCGGCCGGGTTCACCGAGGCGCAGGTCTCGCTCGCCCGGGAGCTGCTCGCCATCATGACGCTCAACGTCGCCTCGACGTTGTTCACCGTCGTGTTCAATTCCTACATCACGGCGCACGAGCGCTTCGTCTACCAGCAGACCAGGCAGCTCGTCACCACGCTTGCGACGCCGCTGTGCGCCTGGGCCCTGCTGGCCGCCGGTATGGGGCCCGTGGGCGTTGCCCTAGCACAGCTCGCGGTGAACCTCGTCCTGCTCGCCCTCAACGCGCGCTACGCCATCGTCGTGCTGGGCATGCGCTTCGAGCTCAGGGGTGCCGACTGGGGCGTCATGCGCGGCATCGCCGCCTTCAGTGCCTGGATCTTCGGTAACCAGGTCTGCGAGATGGTCAATCAGAGCGTGCCCAACATCATGCTGGGGGCCATCTCGGGCGCGACTGCGGTATCTCTGTTCGCGGTGGCCGTGAACATCCGCCAGGTCTTCTACTCGCTCTCCACCACGATGTCGAACGTCTTCATTCCGAAGGTCAACCGCATCGTCGCCACCTCGGACGACAACGCCGAGCTCACTCGCCTTATGACGCGCGTGGGCCGCTACCAGATGGTACTGTTTTGCTGGGTGTACGGAGGTTTCGCTATTCTCGGGAAGTTTTTCGTGACGAGGTGGGCGGGCCCGGGCTTCGCCGAGGCCTACTGGCTCGTGCTCGCCATGACGCTACCCGTCATGGTGCCCCTCTGTCAGAACGTCGGCATCGAGATCCAGAGGGCCAAGAACATGCACCACGCCAGGAGTCTCGTCTACCTTGCGATGGCGGTCGGGAACGTTGCCTTCACCGCCACGGCCGCCCCGGCGCTGGGGCCGTGGGCCCCCGCGATCGCCTATGTCGTCAGCATCGTGCTCGGCAACGGACTGTGGATGAACTGGTACTACCAGAAGCGGGTCGGTCTCGACATGCTCTTTTTCTGGAAGCGGAACCTGCCGGTGCTGCTCGCCTGGGCTGCCGTCACCGTCGCCTGCCTCGCTGGCACGGCGGTCCTGCCCGTCAACGGATGGCCCGCGTTCCTCGAGTGGGGCGCCGTTTACAGCGCGCTTTTCGCCATAGCCCTTTGGCTCGCCGTCCTAACGAAGGACGAACGTATCGCGGTCGTCTCTCGTCTCCCGTTCCTTAGATAGGGTCCATCATGAATGATTCCGAGAAATCCCCGAGGGTCGTCTCGCTTGGCGACCGTTGCTGCGGCTGCGGCGCGTGCGCTGCCCGCTGCCCCAAGTCATGCATCTCCATGGAACCCGATGATTGTGGCTTCCTACACCCCACCGTCGACGCCTCCGGGTGCGTAGGCTGCGGGGCGTGCGACGCCGTATGCCCGGCGCTCAACGCCCCTGGGGAGGACGGGTGCGAGTTCGCCCTCTGGGCGAAGGCTCATGACGTCGGCTTGCTCGATAGATCGTCGTCGGGCGGCGTGTTCGGTCTACTCGCCGGTGACGCTCTCTCGCGCGGCGGTGTTGTGGCGGGCGCCGCGTGGACGGACGGTTGCCGCGAGCTTCGTCACGTGCTCGTGGAGGACAGGCCGGCGCTCGGCGCCGTTATGCGCTCGAAATACGTTCAGAGCGCGGTTGGCCGCGGCGTCTTCGAGGGCGTCCGCGCTGCCCTGCGTGAAGGCAGGCCGGCGCTCTTTGCCGGTACTGCATGCCAGGTGGCTGGCATGCGCTCATACCTGGGGAAACTCGCCGACTCTGACCTCTTCCTCGGCGTCGACGTCATCTGCCACGGTGTTCCGTCTCCAGAGCTCTGGTCGCGCTGGGTCGACTACCGTGGTGAGGCCTTCGGGTCGGACGTCTGCGACGTCAATATGCGGAGTAAGACAACCGGATGGTTGTCTTTCTCCGCTATGTACAAGCACATAGCGGAGAAAGACAACACCGGGGACACCGAGTCCCAGATATTCGGCAAAGACTGGTACATGAAAGCGTTTCTGGCCAATGCGAGCCTTCGTTCGTCCT
The DNA here is from genome assembly GCF_964237925.1 of Collinsella aerofaciens ATCC 25986. Classification (GTDB taxonomy): domain Bacteria; phylum Actinomycetota; class Coriobacteriia; order Coriobacteriales; family Coriobacteriaceae; genus Collinsella; species Collinsella aerofaciens_BJ. Next base: position 59,871 of record NZ_CAXSKI010000015.1, read on the forward strand.
GTCTGGCATGTCCAGCAAAGCGCTCCAGCGGCGCCGATATCACGCTCGGTGATTTCTGGGGGTTCCAGAATACCCATCCCGAGGTCGACAACTCCAAGGGCGTATCTGCCGTCCTATGCAATACCGAGAAGGGCGTGCGGGCATTCGAGGCTATTTCTGGGCTTACTGCAAACGGTCCGGCGACGCTTGATGGGGTAATCGCGGGCAACCCTAGCCTCGTCCATTCTGTCACGCCTTATCCAAAGCGCGACGAGTTCTTGAACGACGTGTCTGCCGGGCTTTCCATCCCAGATCTCATGGACAAGTGGGATTTCCGTCCCACTCTCTGGCAGCGTGTCCGCGGCAAGCTTGGTGGTATTAAACGACGACTAAAGAGACTCGTTGGAAGGAGAGCCTAGATGGCCAAGGATCGCTACCTTCAAGCTCTTCGTGGGCTTGCGATTTCCGCAGTGGTGCTTATCCACTGTCTTCCTCAATGTGCCGCGTCGGTCGCCATTCGCCCATTCCTCAACTTTTCTGTTGCGTTGTTCTTGTTTTTATCCGGTGTTCTTACCGACGAGCGCAAATTTAATGCGGGGGGGGGTCTTCGACGCCGCATTAGCAAGGTTGCCGGACCTTATGCGTTCTGGAGCGTTATCTATCTTGCGGCGTTTCCCGCCCTTCATGGGCGTCTGGGTTTCTGGCGTTCGCCGTGGGCTCCGTATCGGCTCAGATGTACTATCTATTGGTCCATTCACAGCTTGTGCTGCTTACTCCGGTACTGTTCAGGCTCCTTTCACGGTATAGGTTCTTTGTCTATTGTGTGACACCGGCTTGCTTGCTTCTAAGGGAGCTCGCTGCCGTTGCCGGTATCGCATTGCCTCTAATACAGGTTTTCTGCCCCATGTGGCTCATCTTTTATGTTTTCGGTCTCGACTGGAGGCGTTGGGCTGCGCTCATTGAAGGACGAACCACTCAGCTTGTTGCAGTGCTCTTTATATTTTTAATAATTCAGGAGGTCGCAGGCTTCTGGTGGTATTTGACTGGCGATTTCAATATGGCCACAACTCAGCTTAAGCTCGGTTCTGCCGCGACCTCTTTAGCTGTGATCGCGCTTCTTATGGCGGTTCCGGGATCATTCAAGTCGCGATTATCTTCTACTTTGCTTGTTGACCTTGGGAACGCCTCTTTTGGAATCTACCTCTGCCATATACTTGTTCTCAAGGCCGTTTGGAAACTGCTTGGATTATTCGTCATTCCACTTGGTGTTTCGACATTTGCTGTTTGGGCGCTAACTCTTGCCGGATCTTATTCGCTTGTATCACTTTGCGGTCGTTATTTGCCCGAACGAATTCACATCATTGTGGGATTATAAATTGATTTTCGATACTGGCGCTTTTCATAGCGTTGAAGCAAAGTGAGTCCATTACCAACATTTGGCACGCGATCATCGGTGAAGATACCGGACTTCCTGTTTTCGAACGAGAAGATGACTTTTTACTCAAAATGGCTGATTGGATTAACCAACCTGAAATAACCGGAATCAATCTCCCTTGGTCGAGCATTGAAAAATGGAAGGGGCAATTCAGGTAGCCATATTCCGCAGTCATTACCTTGCCTATTTCGTTAAGAATGAGGGGGTTTAGCAAAATAGGATACCCAAGTCTTATTTATCACTCGATCTAAAGCGCATTTCGATTGTAGAGGACAGATTAAATGAAAGGCATCATCCTCGCGGGCGGGTCCGGCACGCGACTGTACCCGCTCACGCTCGTGACCTCCAAGCAGCTGCTGCCGGTCTACGACAAGCCCATGATCTATTACCCGCTGTCCAC
>NZ_CAXSKI010000016.1:0-58109 GCF_964237925.1 Collinsella aerofaciens ATCC 25986
TATTACGAGCTCCTGTGCGAATTGGAGAGAACGCTCCCGCAAACTGCCTCTTGACAACTTATAGGAGCGTCGGTTTTTACTTCGCGAAATTTGGCACGGTTGAGGGCGATCGGTTAAACGTAGTAGATAGGCGCATTTCGTGGCGAACGAATCAGGCCGAGGTGCAAAATGGCCCCTCGCCCCAGAAAAATCGTCGGAAAGGTAGCAAAATGCCCCGCGGGCAGGAGGCTGCTCGCGGGGCAAAGAAGAGGGGCTTGTTGGTGGCGGACCGAAGGGTTCGGCATGGGGCTTCTGCCGCGGTCTGCCCTAAGGCGTTACAGCTCGACGAGCTGGCCGGTCTCGGCGGCCTCCTTGATAGCGTTGAGAAGCGTGAGCGTCTTAACGTTGTCGGCGGGGGTCACGACGGGCTCGACCTCGCGGCGGACAACCTTCACAAAGTGCTTGAGCTGCATCTTGTGCGGCAGCGCCGGGTCGACGGCCGGGATCTCCATCTGCAGCGGCTTGTGCCAGTTGGAGGCGCCGTCGTAGGAGAACTGATGCAGGCGGGGCAGCGACAAGGCGCCCAAGGTACCGCCAATAAAGTAGGCGTCGGCGTCGAAGGGGCGATACTGCGGATCCTCGCGAGCGGTTGCCTCCCAGTTCCAGGGGCTGGCGGTGGCGTCGGAGATGGTCATGCTTGCGAGCGCGCCATCGGCAAAACGGACGTTGACCACGGCGGAGTCCTCGGTCTCAAAACCGCGGGCGGCGCTGGACTGCATGCCCTGGACGGCAACGGGCTCGCCCAGCAGGTAGCGGAGCAGGTCGACGTCGTGCACCAGGTTGACCAGGATCGGGCCGGCACCCTTCTTGCGACGCCACTCGACATCGAAGTACTCGTCATTCTTATAGATCATATAGTGGAAGCTCGACACGGTGAGCTTGCCCAGCTCGCCGGACTCGATGATCTCCTTGGCCTTGTTGACGAAGGGGTTATGGCGACGGTGCTGACCCACGAGCACGGGCACGCCGGCGGTCTCGGCCTCGGCGGCGAAGGCCTGAGCATCCTCGAGGTCGTTGGAGATCGGCTTTTCGACCAGCGGCACGATGTTGCGCTTGATGGCCTCGCGGGCAACGCCCAGGTGCAGGTCGTTGGGGGTGGCGATAATGACGGCCTCGGGCTTGACCTCGTCCATCATCTGGGCGGGATCGGTATAAAACGGCACGCCGGCGGCCTCGGCCGTGGCGCGGGCGCCCTCAAAGGCGTCAGCGATGGCGACGAGCTCGGCCTCGGGCTCCTCGGTGACAAAGCGGATGTGGTTGCGGCCCATGGCGCCGGCACCGATAACGGCAATGCGGACGGGGTTGAGCTCAGGCATTTCGACTCCTTAATACTGGTGACCAGTGGAATGCGACAAAGGGGCTGTCCCTTTGTCGCATCGGTAAAACTAGGCGGACTTCTTCTTGCTGTCGGAGACCATCATGTAGACGGTGAGCACGACGGCGATGGCGGCGATCACAATAGCGCCGTAGAAGGACTGCTGGTAGGCGGCGCTGCCGGCCTCGGCGTGATACAGCACGGCGGTGATGGGCTGGCTGATCCAGGTGGAAGCGGCGTAGCCCAAAAACATGATGCCGTAGTTGACGCCGATGTTGCTGGTGCCGAAGGCGCCACCGGTGAGCGGCGGGTAGATGACGAGCAGGGCGCCAAAGCTAAAGCCGAGCAGGGCGAGCGCCACAAAGAACATGCCCTGCGTAAAGCTCATCGACATGATGACGAGTGCGACGATGGTGACGACAAGGCTGATGAGCAGCGACTTATAGGCGCCGAGCTTGTCGATGATCTGGCCAAAGGACAGACGGCCAACCAGGTTGGCGCAGGTGTTGACGGAGACCACCACACCGCCGAGGGCGACGGCCGCGGCGCTCGTGGGGTCGGCGAAGAGCTGGACGGCGGCGATGGAGGCAACCTTGCCCACGAGCAGGGTGCCCGCGGTGGCGGCAAAGGCGAAGGTGACGATGAGGACCCAGAAGCGCGGGGTCTTGACCATCTCGCCCGGGGTGAGGTCGCCGAAGGTGCCGGCATGCGCGCCGCCCTTGGGGGCCTCGAAGCCCTCGGGCAGCCAACCGGCCTCGGGGGCCTTCAGGAACAGGGCGGAGGCGGCGATCATCACAAAGAAGATGACGCCGAGCGCCTTAAGGGCGCCAAAGATGCCCAGGCTCGGGATGAGCAGCGAGGCGAGCACTGGGGACAGCACGGCGGGGCCGGCGGTTGAAGCGGCCAGGGTGATGCCGGAGGCGAGACCCTTCTTGTCGATGAACCACTTTTGGCCGGTGGTGAGCGCCGGGTTGTAGCCCAGGCCGTTGCCGACGGCGGCGACGAGCGAGAACCACAGGTAGAACTGCCACGGCTCGGTGACGGTACCGGACATGAACCAGCCCACGCCGTAGCACACGGCGGCGGCGATCACGACGTTGCGCGGGCCGATCTTATCGGAGATGCGGCCGGCGAAGATGCCCGTCACGGCCATGATGGTCTGAAAGACCGGGAAGGCCCAGGTAAGGGCGCTCGACCACTCGGGGTAGACGGCGAGTAGGTTCTTGCTCACGACGGAATACAGCGCGATGGAGCTGATGAAGAACATGGTGACGCACGCGGCGGAAAGCACGACGGCGCGACCCTTGTTGGAGTTGGTGGAAGCCATTGGACTCTTTCTAATCGATACGGGGGAGGAACGGGCGTGTCCGCGGGTCCTCCCTGTCGGGTTGGTTTACTGGTCAGTCGGCTTGGCGACGCCGGACTCATCGGACCAAAGCTCGACACCCTTGTTCTTGAGGTAGTTGTCGGCATAGGCGCGACGGCCGCCGGGCTTGGCGGTGAGGTCGCCCATCATGTTGGAGAAGCCGCCGTCGACCTTGATGGCGTCGCCGGTGGTAAAGTCCGAGCGCTTGGACGCCAGGAACATGACGGCGTTGGCGATATCGCTGACCTCGCCGATGCGGCGCGTGGCGATCAGGCGGCTGCGGCTCTTTTCGACCTCGGGGTCGGCGTAGAAGTTGGCCGACATCGGGGTCTTAACGAAGCAGGGCTCGACGCAGTTAGAGCGGACGCCGTAGGGGCCCCACTCGGCGGCGAGCATCTTGGACATCATGTTGACGCCGGCCTTGGTGGAGCTGTACACGCCCGAGAACGTCTCGGGGGAGTGGCTGGCAACGGTCGAGATGTGCACCAGGCGACCCTGGCCGGCCTTGATCATCTCGCGACCAAATCGCTGCGAGGTGATGAAGTAGCCGGTGAGGTTGACGTTGAGCACCTGCTCCCAGTCGCTCAGCGGCAGGTCTTCCATGGCGGCGAAGCGCAGGATGCCGGCGGTGTTGACGAGAACGTCGACGCGGCCGAAGTCGGCGATGGTGGCATCGACGGCGGCCTGAACCTCGGCCTCGTCGGTGGCGTTCATCTTGTAGCCCTCGGCGTGGATGCCAAACTCGGCGGCGAGGTCGGCGGCTGCGGCCTTGACCTTTTCCTCGTCCAGGTCGAGCAGGACGACATTGGCGCCGTTGCGGGCGAATTCGCGGCAGATCTCGACGCCCATACCGCCGAGTGCGCCGGTCACGGCGCAGACATCGCCCTCGAGCTTAAGCCAGTTGCTCATAGGAACTTCCCTTCTTGTGCCTCCCGGTGGGCCGTTTCCATTAATCGACCCACGTGGTTTTCGCAGGTTATCGTATGCTTTGCATTTGCGCAGGTGAATTGCATATTTGTTAGAATGGCGTTAACCGTAGGTTTATACTGTGCGATGCAGTTTTTCTCAATCGAGCGCGTGACCTGCCAAAACGACCCCCTGTGGCGCCATGCGTTCACAGGCGCGAAAACGGGAGATTGACGTGTACGATCGACGACTCGAGGCCATATCGGCCGCCGCGGAGCTGGGAAGCTTCTCACGTGCGGCGGCAAAATTGCGCGTGTCGACCCCGGCGCTCGTCAAACAGGTGTCGGGTTTCGAGGCCGAGTTCGGCATCACACTGTTCGAACGCTCGCACTCGGGCGTCAAGGTGACACCGGCCGGCGCGTTACTGGTAGACGACGCGCGCTCGATTATGCGCCAGTCCGAGGACGCGCTGCGCCGCGCCCGACGCGCGGCGGGCGATGGCGGTGCCGTGCGCCTGGGCGTGTCGATGATGTGCCCGGGGCGCCAAACGCTGTCGATGTGGTCGGGCATCCACGATCTGGAACCGTCGCTGCGATTTGAGATCGTGCCGGTGAGCGACCTCTATGACGAGCGCGAATCCGTCATGCGCAGCTTGGGTCGCGAGGTCGATGTGGTGCAGTCGAGTTTTTCGACCCCGCGCTGGGGTGATGCCTGCCAAAAGCTCCGCATCGTCAACGTACCGTTTTATATCGACCTGCCGCGCACGAGCCCGCTGGCGCGCAAGGCACGCATTACGGTTGCCGACCTGGAGGGCATGCGCCTGCGCGTGCTCCGCCACGGCAACGACGCCATGGACAGTCTGCGTATCGACCTTTTGGCCGACGGCGGCGTTGACGTGATCGACGTGGACAGCTTTGACTTTGCGCTCTTTAACGAGGCGGAGGAAAAGGGCGACGCGGTGCTCACCTGCGGGGCGTGGTCGGGGGTGCACCCGGCCTTTGTGGGCGTGCCGTTCCTGTGCGGCCGCGAGGTACCGGTCTTTTTGCACTATCCGCTCGAGCCCACCCTCCAAGTCCAAAAATTCGTCAACGCCATGGCACAACTTCTCAAATAGCCAAAAGAGTCCCGTCCCAAATTAGCTACCCTTTGCTACGGGTTTAGCGGTCCTCGCGTTGCGGCCCGGCTGCCTCGGCTGTCTTTACGCGGTTCTTGTCGATGTACATGTTTTTGTCGGCCTGAGAAAAGAGCTCACGCATCATAGGCGGTTCATCAAAATCACTGGAAAGCGCGTAGCCCACCGCATAGCTGATAGGCATGTCGGGGTGAGCCCCGGAATACTCGTTCACGTTCGCACGAACCCGAGCGAGACAGGATTCCACAGCGGCTCGGTCGGCATCCCACAGCACCGCGATAAACTCATCGCCGCCGTCGCGACCCACAAAGCAGGTCTCGGACGCCACACTTCCCAGTTGTTGGGCAAAAGAGCGAATGTATTCATCGCCCTTCTCATGGCCGAAGTTGTTATTGACCATATGCAGATTGTTAAGATCGAAGACGCACAGCGCAACGGGCGCCTCCGCGGAGACAGGCTGCTCCTGCCCCAAGATCTCCTCGCACTTATTCTTATTGGGCAGTCCTGTGGCTTCGTCGAGATAGACTTTGCTCTGCAGCTCGCGGTTGAGCGCGGCAGTGCGCACCGCGCGAACAAGTTCGACCGCAAAGGTCGCCACCAAGCCCACGATGTCGATGATCACCAAGCCCTCGAGATAGTTGAGCGCCGACGCCTTCTCCTGAGAGTAGTCCTCTGCGAGTCGCGTAGCATCGTCGCAAATGCCAAAGAACTCCTCGCTCATGGAGATGATGTCGGTGCTCTCGTAGCCGACTTCGCGCACGCGGCTAATCTCGGCGCAAAGCTCATCATAATAATTTGCAAGCTCGATCATCTTTGCCTGATACTCATCGTCGTCGAGACGGATGAGGTTGAGGTCGTCACTTCCGTAACGCAAGCCGTTGATGTATGAATCCACGGCTTTGAGCAGGTCGTCTTGAGGCTGGCCCGCGTCCTCGAGCTTAACGATTCGCTGCGTGGTACCGCGCACCAGACCGGCGTAGTTGACCACGCGCGCCGTGCCCTGGATATCGGAGACGAGCAGCATAACATTAATGAAGAAGAAGATGAGAACTGCCGTGAGCACCATCATGAGCAGGCGCATCGCCCGACTGGCTTTCTTGGCGACAGAAGTATTCACAAGTCACTCCCCTAAATGACAAAAAAGCAAGTAACACGCAGTGTGCTGAAATTCACGTGAGGCCAACTCTACCATATGGGCCAGCAGCCTCAAACTGCAGCAGACGCTCGTCCAAATTGGCGTGACGCTTGCCTTGTTGTTCTTGACCTGGTTGCGCTATCGGACATGCTTCTGGTCTTGGATCACCATGGGAAAGCTCATCCCGTTTTGTGCGTCTAGAGTGGGATGCGGCTTCCCAAAGGTGCCGTTAGGGGAAACTGCATCCCAGTTTGAACCCTTGAAATGGGATGCAGTTTCCCGGAGGGGCCCCAGCGGGAAACGGCATCCCATTCTGGGCCCGAAAAGTGGGATACGGTTTCCCGTCAGCACCAAAAAGCCCCCGCAGCTCAGTTCATGAACTGCGGGGGCTTTGTGCGTTGTGGAGCTTTGTGTCCAGTTCGCCGGACGTTATTCGAGCTCAAACGCTCCGGTGTAGAGCTGGTAGTAATATCCGCGCTTGGCGATCAGCTCGTCGTGGTTGCCGCGCTCGATAATACGGCCGTGGTCCAGACAGATGATTGCGTCGGAGTTGCGCACGGTGGACAGGCGGTGCGCGATGACAAACGTCGTGCGGCCCTCCATGAGCTTGTCCATGCCCGCTTGCACGATAGCCTCGGTGCGGGTGTCAATGCTCGACGTGGCCTCGTCCAGAATCATCGCCGGCGGATCGGCGACGGCGGCGCGTGCGATCGAGATCAACTGGCGCTGGCCCTGCGATAGCTGCGCGCCGTTGCCGGTGAGCATCGTGTCGTAGCCGTCGGGCAGGCGGGTGATAAAGTCGTCCGCGCCGGCGAGCTTTGCTGCCGCGATGCACTCCTCGTCGGTAGCGTCCAGGTTGCCGTAGCGGATGTTATCCATCACGGTGCCGGTGAACAGGTTTACGTCCTGCAGCACCACGCCCAGCGAGCGGCGCAGGTCTGCCTTGCGGATCTTGTTGACGTTGATGCCGTCGTAGCGAATCTTGCCGTCGGCGATGTCATAGAAGCGGTTGATGAGGTTGGTGATGGTCGTCTTGCCGGCACCGGTGGCGCCGACAAACGCGACCTTCTGGCCCGGCTTGGCAAACACGGACACGCCGTGCAGCACCTCGTGGTCGGGCGTGTAGCCAAAGTCGACGTTGTCCATGACCAGGTCGCCACGCAGCGGCACGTACTCGATCTCGCCGGTTGCGCGGTGCGGATGTTTCCACGCCCACATGCCAGTGTGGTGGTCGGCCTCCTCGAGCTGCCAGGTATCGGGGTTCACCTGAGCGTTGACAAGCGTCACATAGCCTTCGTCGGCTTCGGGCTCCTCGTCGATGAGCTCAAAGATACGGTCGGCGCCGGCGAGGCCCATGACCACGGCGTTGATCTGCTGCGAGATCTGGCCGATCTGTCCACAGAACTGCTTGGTCATGTTGAGGAACGGCACCACGACGGCGATGGACAGCGCCATGCCCGAGATGCTCAGGTTGGGCACGCCCAGCGCTAGGAAAATGCCGCCGGCCAGTGCGACCAGCACGTAGAGCAGGTTGCCCAGGTTCATAAGGATGGGCATGAGGATGTTGGCGTACATGTTGGCCTTCTGCGAGACCTCGAAGAGCTTTTCGTTGCGCTCGTCAAAATCGGCTTCGGCGGCAGACTCGTGGCAGAATGCCTTGACGACCTTCTGGCCGTTCATGACTTCCTCGATATGGCCCTCGACAACGCCGAGCTCGGTCTGCTGCGCAATAAAGAAGCGCGCGGAGTTGGAGCCGAGCAGCTTGGTCATAAAGGTCATAAAGGCGACGCCGGCAATAATGACCAAGCACATCCACACGCTGTAGTACAGCATGATAAAGAACACCGTGACGATGACGATGACCGTCATGAGCAGGTTGGGCAGCGACTGGCTGATCATCTGGCGCAGCGTGTCGATGTCATTGGTGTAGTGGCTCATGATGTCGCCGCGCTGGTGCGTGTCGAAGTAGCGGATCGGCAGGTCCTGCATGCGGTTGAACATCTTCTCGCGCAGCTTCTCCAGCGAGCCCTGCGTGACGATGGCCATGGCGCGGTTCCAGAAGAGCGAGGACAGGATGCCGATGCCGTAGATGCAGGCGAGGGTGGTCACGAGCTGTGCGATCTTGGGCTGCGCGGCTCCCCAATCGCCCGACTGCCACGATTCGCTAATAATCTGCAGGGCGCTCTGAAGGAAGGTCGCGCCGATGGAGTTGATGATGGCGCAGAGCACCACGCCGGCGACGACGAGGGGCAAAAGCACGGGGTAAAAGCCAAAGAGCGTCTTGATGAGGCGCGACATGGTGCCGCCCTTGCGGTTGAGCGTGCGCTCGGCGGTCGTTGCCTTACTCATGTGCCTCGCCTCCTTCCTGGGTCTGAGCTTGCGTTACGGATGCCTCGGTGTCGGCCTCGACGGCCTCTTCGCCCTCGGCAGACATCTTGTTCTGCGAGGTAAAGGTCTCGCGGTAGATCTCGCTCGTCTTGAGCAGCTCGTCGTGGTTACCGATCTGCGCGATGCGGCCGCCCTCCATGACGATGATGCGGTCTGCGTCCTGCACGGAGCTAATGCGCTGGGCGATGATGAGCTTGGTCGTGTTGGGCAGATAGCTTGCCAGCCCTGCGCGAATCTTGGCGTCGGTCTTGGTGTCGACGGCGCTCGTGGAGTCGTCCAGGATCAAGATCTTGGGGCGACGCAGCAGGGCACGCGCAATGCACAGGCGCTGCTTCTGACCGCCGGAAACATTGGAGCCGCCCTGTTCGATCCAGGTGTCATAGCCCTTGGGGAAGCCGTCGACAAACTCGTCGGCGCAGGCCAGATGCGCGGCCTCGCGGACCTCTTCGTCGGTGGCGTTCGGGTCGCCCCAACGCAGGTTCTCGGCAATCGTGCCGCTAAACAGCACGTTTTTCTGCAGCACCATGGCCACCTGGTGGCGCAGGGCGTCCAAGTCGTAGTCGCGTACATCCACGCCGCCCACGCGCACGGTACCCTCGGTGGCGTCGTACAGGCGGGCGATGAGGTTTACGAGCGTGGACTTGGCCGAGCCGGTGCCGCCGATGATGCCGATGGTCTCGCCGCTCTTAATGTGCAGGTCGATATCGTCGAGCGCCTGGCGCTTCGCATGCGCGGAATACTTAAAGCTCACGTGGTCAAAGTCGATGGAGCCATCGGCGACCTCGAGCACGGGCTCGGCGGGATCGGCGATCGTGGGCTCGGCGGCCAGCACCTCGGTGATGCGGTGCGCCGATTCGTCGGCCATGGTCACCATGACAAAGATCATCGATAGCTGCATCAGGCTCATGAGGATTTGGAAGCCATAGGTAAAGATCGAGGAGAGCTGGCCCACGTCGAACAGCGTGCCCTGGCTCGTGATGATGAGCTTGGAGCCCAGGTAGATGATGACGACAAACGCGCCGTTGACGCAGATGTTCATCATGGGGTTGTTAAAGGCAAGCAGCTTCTCGGCGCGGGTGAAGTCCATCTGGACGTCGCGTGCGGCGGTCGCGAACTTCTCCTTCTCAAAGTCTTCGCGCACGTAGCTCTTGACCACGCGCATGCCGGTGACGTTTTCCTCGACGGACTCGTTAAGGGCGTCGTACTTGTGGAACACGCGCGAGAAGATGGGACGCACCTTAAAGATGATAAAGAACAGCCCAAAGCCCAGCAGCGGAATGATGACCAGGTAGACCATGGCGACGCTGCCGCCCATGATAAATGCCATGGTAAAGGCGAAGATCAATACCAGCGGCGCGCGCACGGCGATACGGATGATCATCATAAAGGCCTGCTGCACGTTGTTGATATCGGTGGTCAGGCGCGTGACGAGCGAGGAGCTCGAGAACTCATCGATGTTGGCAAAGCTGAACGTCTGGATCTTGTAGAACAGGTCGTGACGCAGGTTCTTAGCGAAGCCGCAACTCGCATGGCTGCAGGTGACGCCGGCAGCGGCGCCAAAAGCAAGCGACGTCAGCGCGATGAGCACCAAAAAGCCCGCGGTGGGAAGCATCTCGGCTACGGTGGTGCCATCTTTGATGGCGTCGATCAGGTTGGCGGTGATAAATGGAATCAGCATCTCGCAGAGCACCTCGCCAAGCACGAGCAACGGCGTGGCAACGGTGACTTTTATATAGTCGCGGATGCTGCCCATGAGGGTTTTAATCATCCAGTTCCTCCCAGGTTACACGGATTTTCTCGAGCATTTCGGCGAGCTGCTCGCGCTCGTCGTGGGTGAGGGCACCAAAGGCCTGCTCTCTAAAGCGAATGCGGGCTGCCTGGTCGATGCGGGCGTTTTCCCGGCCGGTTTCGGTCAGGCGAATGGTGAGCTGCCGTCGATCCTTGGGGTTACGGCTGCGCTCGATGAGGCCGTTGAGCTCGAGTTTGGACAGGATCTCGGAAAGCGACCCCGGCTTGAGGTCAAAGTGCATGCCGAGTTCCTGCTGCGACATCTCGCCGCCGGGTTGCTTGGCCAGCAGGCAGATGATGGGCGCCTTGCCGGACACGCCTCCGCCATGAAAATGCATGTAATGGCCGCAAAAGCCCAGGCCATTGAGGATGCGCTTGGCAAGCTTGTCTTCTGAGCTAACCGCTTCGGGTGCATCCGCCGGCTGTGACGGGTCGCCGTCGGGCTCGTGCGAACAAAGGTTAAGAGGTTCATTGCACATGAATTAGTGTTGCTCCTTTCTTTAGTTAGGTAGTGGAATTGTTTTGTGCCTAACCAATCTAGGAGCATGAGAAATGAATGTCAAGGTACCAAAGTAGTGGTTACGCGGTTTTACCAAACCGCGTAACGGCTCGACGCTGCAAACCCGCCAGAGCGGCAATCTGCCTTTCAACTTCGGCGGCATGACCTTATAGTTACGGCGTTTTACCAAACGCCGTAACCGGCCGACGCTGCAAACGCTCCTAAGCGGCAATCTGGCGTTCAATCGTCGTGCATGGCCACAAGGCCTATGCCCTCCTCTTTCACGCCACCTTGCTCGCTTAGGAACGTTTTTGCTGTCCGTCCTCAACCTGTGATTCCGCCACGGTCCGTTTCGGTGCATGCAATCCCTTGGGGACGGAGGAAAAGGGATCATTTTCCGTAACCTTTCCGCAACAATTTACCCTTCGCGCTGCTCGACTCCGCTCACAACGTCCCCTGCGCTACACTTAGTCGCACTGTGGCGCTGCTGCGCCGTGCCCGAACCAAGGGAGACCCTCATGAAGAACACTCAGCTGCTGCTGATCAACGATATGTGCGGCTACGGCAAGGTCGCGCTTTCCGCCATGCTGCCGGTGCTGTCGCACATGGGCTACCGCATCCACAACCTGCCGACGGCACTTGTGTCCGATACGCTCAACTATCCCAAGTTCTACATCCACGACACCACCGAGTACGTGCGCCAGAGCCTCGCCATCTGGGAGGAGCTCGGCTTTGAGTTCGACGCCATCTCTACCGGCTTTATCGTGACCGAGGAAGAGACGCGCATCATTTCGGACTTCTGCCACCGTCGCGCGCAAAAGGGTACCAAGGTGTTCGTCGACCCCATCATGGGCGACAACGGCAAGCTCTACGCCGGCGTGCCCGAGTCCACGATCGGTCTCATGCGCAGCCTGCTCGAGTGCGCCGACTATGCGGTGCCAAACTACACCGAGGCGTGCCTGCTCACCGATACGCCCATTGCCGAGCAAATCACGCCCGATGAGGGCCGCACTCTTGTGGATGCCGTGCGTGCCCTGGGCGCCAAGTCGGTGGTCATTACGAGCGCTGTGGTCGACGGTGCGAATGTCGTCATCGGTTACGACCATGTGGCGGGGGAGTACTTCACGATTCCCTTCGACCTGATCCCGGTCTATTTCCCGGGCACGGGTGACACGTTCTCGGCGGTGCTCGTCGGCCGCGTTATGGCAGGTTGGAGTTTGCAACGCGCGACGTCCGATGCCATGCGCGTGGTGGCTGAGCTTATCGAGCGCAATGCCGACCAAGAGGACAAGTCGGCTGGCCTTCCCATCGAGGCCTGCCTGGATGTGATTGACCATGAGTAATGCTGGCGAGGGCGGCGCCAAGCCTGCGGGCGAGAACAAGCCGCTCGGCGCGCCGCGGGGCAAGCGTCCGCGCATCCGCGTGAGCTGCGTGGACCAGCTGGGTGCGTGCCGCTGCCACCATGGTCACAAGCCGGGCGACGTTTTTGACTTCGACCGAGACCGCGGCAAGATGTGTGCCATGGCCTGCCATGTGGGCTTTCCCTATATCGATATCCTGCGCTATGGCGGAACCGTGCCTGGCAACGAGCCCGGTACGGCAAAGTTCTGCTGCCCCGAGGTCGATACGCTGAACGTCTGGCTTGCCGAGATCGTCGACGAGTAGTCGAGCGCAATGTGACAAAGGGACAGTCCCTTTGTCACATTCGCCGGGGCTGCCCCTTCTTTTTGCTTATAATCCTAAATCTCTGCATTTCATCCGATTTTAGGTTCTAAAAATCCTACATTTCATCGATAATTAAGCGCATAAAACTTTGCATTTCATTTGATGACACTGAGGGGAGAGCCTATGCTGCGCAGGAAAATAGCGGCAGAGCTGGAGCGTTGGCTGAAGTCTGCCGAGCAAAAGGCCTTATTCATCACGGGTTCTCGCCAGATCGGCAAAAGCTATTCGATTCGCGCATTTGGCAAAGCCAGCCATGCAACCTACATCGAGCTCAATCTCATGGAAAATCGCCAGGCAAAAGATGCTCTTCTCGAGGCGCGGAATGCCGATGATTTCATCAGCAGGGTGACGCTTCTTTCGGGAAAGTCGATTGCACCAGGCAAAACGCTCGTGTTTATCGATGAGGTCCAAGAGGCCCCCGACATCATGACGATGGCAAAGTTCCTTGTAGAGGACGGGAGGTGCCGCTGGGCGTTTTCGGGGTCAATGCTCGGGACCCAGTTCAAGGGCGTCAGGTCCTATCCCGTGGGGTATGTCCACGAGCTTAGGATGTTCCCGCTCGATTTTGAGGAGTTTTGCTGGGCAACCGGGGTGAGCGAGGGGGCTCGCCAAACGATACGTGACGCGTGTATCAGCGAGAGGCCCATTCCTGATTACATTCATGACGCGATGATGGCAAACTTCAGGACCTATACCGTTGTCGGCGGAATGCCGGAGGTCGTGCAGCGTTTCCTTGACACGCAGGGCGACCTTGCCTCTGTTCGTCAGCTGCAGTCAGAGCTCAACGAACAGTACCGGCGGGATATCTCCAAGTATGCAAGCGGGCGAGCCCTGCAGGTGCAGAGCATCTACGATCAGCTCCCTATTATGCTCGAGGGCGAAAACAAGCGCTTCGTGCTCAATTCCATTGACCCCAAGGCTCACTACGAGAAGTATCAGCGAGATTTTGTATGGCTTGTCGATGCCGGCGTTGCTCTCAAAGCCGATATCGTAACCGAGCCAAAATCGCCCCTGCTCAAGACGGCACGGCCATCGCAGTTCAAGCTATATCAATCGGATACGGGCATGTTGATGGCGCGCTACCCCGTTGGAGTCGCCCAAGCGGCGTATCTTGATAGCAAAGAGCCCAATCTGGGCGGCATTTACGAAAACGTGGTGGCCCAGCAGCTAGCTGCCCAAAATCGCCAGCTTTACTACTATCAGACAAAAAAGCGCGGCGAAGTGGACTTTGTGGTCGATGGACCGGATGGGACGGCTGTTCCGATCGAGGTTAAATCGGGCTCCTATTACCACGCGCACGCTGCGCTCGGTCATGTGCTTGATACGGCTGAATATGGCGTAAGGCTCGGGATTGTTTTCTCGAGAGGCAACGTTGAGCGCAACGGAGCGGTTCTCTATTTGCCGCTATATGCGACCTGGGCCCTTTCGGATGTTTTGGGCGACTCCTGCGCCGAAGGGATAAAGCTGGAGGTCAAGCCGGTCTAGGGCCAGTCCCGGATGTGGCAAAGGGGTAGTCCCTTTGTCACATTCATGAGCGTGGATTTTCTCCCACCGAGATAACGAGCGTGGATTTTCTCCCGTTTAGAGCGCACTCGAACGCTCAAAGTGGGAGAAAATCCACGCTCGTTTTATGCCGATGGCGTGGCCCGTGTGCCCGCGCCGCCCGAGCGCCTACAGCTGCTCGAGCATGGCGGTGCAACCGGCGAGTACATCGCGGTAGGTGGCGTCGAAATTGCCGGTGTACCAGGGGTCGGCCACGTCGCCGGGGCGATCGGTCCAATCGAGCAGGCGCGAGATCTTGCCATCGGGGTCCTTCCCAAAAATTCGGTACAGGGCGCGGGCGTTCTCGTCGTCCATATAGACAATGTGGTCCCAGTCGCCATACTCCGCGCGACGCACCTGACGTGCGCGATGTGCGACGACGGGAATCCCGACCTCGCGTAGCTTGGCAATGGTGCCGTGGTGTGGCGGGTTGCCGATCTCCTCGGTCGAGGTCGCAGCGGAATCAATGACAAACTCGCCCGCGCGCCCGGCGCGCCGCACTAGCTCGGTAAACACGGACTCAGCCATCGTCGAGCGACAGATGTTCCCATGGCAGATAAAAAGAATGCGTTGCATGAGCGGCTTCCTTTCTAGGCGGTCGCGCAGGGCTTACAGACTGCTCTTGAGGCAGTTTGCTCCAATAAAGCCCGCTGCGTACAAGGGGAGGTGGCGCAGCTCGCGCCCGTCATCGGTTTCGCTGCGGGAAAAATTGTTCTCGGACAAAATGTAGGCATATGGCGATCGGGCTTTGTCCATAAACGACCCGAGGGTTCTCGCGCGCACGTTACGTGCGGACTTTACTTCGACGGGCACAATTTCCATACGGTCGGTCTGAAGTAAAAAATCGAGCTCGCCGGTCGTCTTCCAAGACGACGGCGGCACCCAGTAATACGTCTGCAAGCTATTGCCCGAAAACGCTTGCATGACCGAGTTTTCCGCCAGGGCGCCTCGGAAATCGGAAGATAGCGCTATGGCGGAATCCTCTTTGAGGTCGAGCCAGAGCCGCGGGTTGATGCCGAGTTTGTAGAACATGAGGCCGGTATCGAGAAGATAGACCTTAAAGAAACTTCCATCTTCGTCGTCGAAGGGAACGAGGGGAGGCTCGATGCCTTCGGTCAGGTTGTTGACCGATATGATGCCGGCGCCTTCGAGCCAGTCGAGCGGCTCGATAAGCTTGGCGCGACGGCCTCCGCGTTCGACCTCGGAGTACTTGAATTTTTTTGTGGACGATCTCAGCAGCTGGGACGGAATGGAGCGCCAGACCTTGCGCGCCGCCACGCCGCTGATCCCGTTTTCGGGGTCGGTCATATCAGCGGTATAGGTCTCGTCGATTTCGCGCTGCTCGACGCGCGCATCCTCGATGGATAACGTCTTGCGATATGCGTTGACGGCGGCGGGCATGCCGCCCACGATCTGGTATCGATGAAACAGGCTGAGCGCGGCTTGGTGCACGGCGTAGGTCTCGAGCGTGCCGGCGTGGGTACGAATGGCATTGACCATCTGCTCCTCGTCGAGCGCCCAGAGAAACTCCTCGAACGACATAGGATGCATGGTCTCTTGACGAACGCCGCTGGGAAAAGGCAACTTGCGCTTGCGCGTGGCGACGCCGAGCTGACTGCCGGTCGCGCATATGCGCCAGCCCGAACCCGAAAAAAAGCGAAGCGAGTTGAGCGCCCGTTCGCAGAGCTGCACCTCGTCAAACAGGATGAAGGCGGTTTCTTTGCGAATGGGGGTGCGTTTATAGTCTGAGATTCGCGCCACGATGGCGTCAACGTCGTCGGTGGGACAGTCGAACAGCGGAGCGATCAGCTCAAGATCGGTCTGAAAGTCGAGTTTGACAAACGCATCGCCGGCGATCCGTCTGCCGATTTCCTCGGCAACGTACGTTTTGCCTACGCGTCGCGCACCACGGATGAGGAGGGGGCGCGACGCGTCCTTTGTCGCCCATGATTCGATAACGGATTCGATTGATCTGCGCATGGGGCCGCCTTTCCAATTTCGTGTACTTCAGATACATAGTTTAGTACGATTTCATGTACTTGGAATACACGAAATAGTAGAAAAGTGTGTATCTGAAGTACCCGAAATTGCACTACTGGAGCTTGCAGGCGGATAAACACTACTCGTATGGGACGGTTTTCACCGGTTGCTCGCCACCTTGGGCTATGTTCGCCCCTATGCCTGCATCCGGGGCTGTGCTGATTGACGACGGCGCTCCCAGCGAGCCAACTTAATCGTCACCAGCGTGAGCGCCCAGGCCACAAGCGAGAACACGGCACCGACCGCGCCTACATATGCAATGCCAACTCCGCTTACCACGGCGCCGCCCACTGCGGTGCCAAACGAGATGCCGACGTTAAACGCCATGGGCTCAACCGAACTTGCGAGTACCATCGACTTGGGGTGGCGGCTGCGTGCCACATCCATAAAGTGTGTGATGCACGACACCGAGAACAGGTACATGAGCAGCGCCAAGCTAAAGACAAAGACCAGCGCGAGCGGCATGGTGCCGCCCAAAGCAAACAGCCCGAGTAACGCCGCAGCCTGCAGCACAAACGTCACAAGCAGCGCCTTCATGCCAAAGCGCGCATCGATCCACCCGCCCAGGATGTTCGAGATCAGGCAGAACACGCCGTAGGCCATGAGCGTGGTGCTGGCTTCGACCGTGCCCATGCCCAGCACCTGCTCAAGATAAGGCGTCACGTAGCCGTAGAACACATAGACCGAGCCCACGCCAAACAAAAAGATGAGCATGCCGGTGATGATGCTCGGCTCGCGTAGCAGACCCGCCTGCTCGCGAAAGGTGGCAGGCTCGTCGGTTTGCCCGGCGCGCGGCATAAACGCCACGAGCGCTCCGCAGATCAAAACGGCAAAGGTCAGCGTGCCGTACATGGCCACGTGCCAATCGAGCGTGTCGGCCACAAACTTGCCGATCGAAGTCACAAAGACCATCGCCACGGAAAACGCACCATATACCACCGAGATGGCAAGCGAAGTTTGCTGCGGGGACAGCAGCTCGGGGATGTACGTCACGCCCACGGCGAGCAGTGCGCCCGAGACGGAGCCCAGGATGATGCGCGAGATGAACAGCACCTGGAAGTTGGGCGTCAACGCCATGACCAGGTTGCCGAGCACAAAGACGATGCTGTAGCACACGAGCAGCTGGTAGCGGCGAAAACGCCCCGTGCTGAGCGCGAGCACCGGCGTCGCGATAGCGTAGACCAGTGCGAACACGCTAATAAGTTGGCCTGCGGTGGCAAGCGATACGCCGAGTTCCGTTGCCAAGTCACTTTCGATGCCGATGACCACGAACTCGGAGCAGCCGAGCGAGAATCCCAACAGCACGAGCAGCGCCAGGCAGAGCTTGGTGCGCGCGGGGGAGAGCGCGGCGGCGGTTGACTTACTTTTAGGCGTGGTTGCGGCGGTCAAGGTTGTCACTCCAATGTCGCATGAATAAGCGGGATTCAATCCCTGCAACTCTAACAGAATGTGACGAAGGGGCAGTCCCTTTGTCACATGGAAAGCTTGCCTGTATAGTCGCAATACAGGTGAAGATGGTCTCAGGTACATTGCGGGCGACAGGAGATCCCATGGGTATGCACACGACAAAGGTTGCAGTGGGCGAGGGCAAGTTTGCGCTTGAGGAGGCCGCAGCCCGCATTCTGCGCGCCGGCTGGGATGAGGGCGGCGCGGGCGCCGAGGTCGTGGCGGTCGATGCCGCGACCGGCGAGGCGCTTGGTCCCGTCGACCGCATCGAGGCCCATACCGGCGAGGGCATTTTGCATCAAGCATTTCTGACGCTTTTGGTCGAGGGCCAGGGCGAAGACGCGCGCCTGCTGCTCTGTCGCCGCAGTCCGCTCAAGCGACTGTGGGGCGGGGTGCTGGCCGATAGCTGTGCCGGCCATCCGCTCTCCGGGGAAGACGTCGCGGCCGCCACGGCGCGCCGCATCAACGAAGAGCTCGGCATTACGCGCGAGCCCGATCAGCTCAAGCACCTCGGTCACGTGGTGTACCGCGAGGACCACGGTGACGGTCGCTGCGAGTGCGAATGGTGCGAGGTCTACCTCGCCCATGTTGAGCCCGGCGAGCTGCATATCAACCGGGAGGAGATCTCGGAAGTGCGTCCGGTGGCCCCGTCCGAGCTCGACGGCTACCTGCAGGGTCACCCCGAGCAGCTGGCCCCCTGGCTCCGCGAGGCTCTCAGCGACCCATCCATCCGTACGGCCCTCGCTATGTGACAAAGGGACAGTCCCTTTGTCACATCCAAACCGTCACAACATTCGGCGAAAATCTCGAAAACGAGGAAAAACGTCGAATGTTGTGACGGTTTTCGTGTCCGGCGCGGGTGAGCTTCGGTGCCGTCTGGGGGTATAAGACTAGCGAGTGTTTATTTGCGAGGCCTAAGGGGCGCCCCGTATGGATATCGATAACTTTGAATGGTGGTATAGCGAGGGCGAGGCTCCGGACGAGGAGTGGGACGAGCCCGCGTCGCGTGACGTGTCGAGCGACGAGGACGAGACCGGCAACGATGCCGCTGTCGAGCCTGATGCCGCCTCCGATGCCGCCGAGCCCCTGACCTTTGAGCAGGCTTGGGCCCAAGCCGAGGCCGATGAGGCTAAGGCCGATGCCACGGCCACACTCGGTGAGCCGGCGGACATGTCCATCTCGCCGGCAAAGATCCCGCAGCCGCGTCACACCATCGACCCCGACAGCACGGCATCCTTCAGCATTCTCGACGTGCCCGCGCAAGGCGCCCAGGCGCCTGCGCCCACACATCGCCCCGACCTGGCTCGTGAGGAAGACGCGGGCCGCCGTTCTCCGCTCGGCCCCATCCTCATCGCCTTCATGGCCGGCGTTATCGCCTGCTCGGCAATCGGTAGCGTTTGGAGCCATGTCGAGCAGCAGCGTCAAGACGCCGCCAAGGTCGAGATGTCTGTCGAGCAATCGCTCAGCCGCACGCGCTCGGTACATGTGTCGGTCGAGGTCAAGGACGGCGCGATGTGGGACACCGCGCGTGGCGACAGCCAAATGCTCATCCACATCGTGGGGCGTACGCTCAAAGGGCAGACGATTGACGAGTATCAATACGTCAATTCCGCTGGTGACGGCATCGAGCTCAAGCCCGGCGACTACGAGCTCACCGTCGACGAACCGCCCGTCGCCACCGACGGCACGCGCTTCAGCGCCTCAAAGCGCATGGTTCCCGTGAGCTTTAACTCGCAGGCGCCCGATACGGTCGATAGCACTCCGCAGGGCGGGTTTGACCTTTACGCTATTGCTCAATAACTGCGCCTGTCGCTCAACCCCGCCGCCAAGAGTGGGACAATAGCCCTCGACACTATTGTTAACTTTTGGAGGAAGCAGCATGTCCACCGTCACTACCATCAAGCGCGGCAGTCTTACCGCGGCCATCGATTCCATGGGTGCCCAGCTCACGAGCCTTGCCCTCAACGGCAACGAGTATCTGTGGCAGGGCGACCCCGCCTTTTGGGGCAAGCATGCGCCCATCCTGTTCCCCATTGTGGGTTCGCTGCGCAACAACACGGCAACGTCTGCGGCCGGTACCTGCGAGATGCCGCGCCACGGACTCGCGCGCATCGTCGAGCACAAGCTGGTCGAGGTTTCGGAGGACGGCTCCTCGGTAACGTACGAGATCACCGACACGCCCGAGTCGCTCAAGGCCTTTCCGTACCACTTTAAGCTCAACATGACCTATGCCCTGACTGGTGACGCCACGCTTACCCAGACCTTTGCCGTTACGAACACCGGCGACGTGGACCTGCCGTTCTCGGTGGGCGGCCACCCCGCGTTTAACGTACCGGCTCCCGGTGCCGAGGGCGAGGCATTCGAGGACTACGAGCTGGCATTTACCGAGGCTTGGACCAACGAGGCCCCCATCATCACGCCCGATGGCCTCATGACGTTCGAGGGTAGCTACAAGGCTCCCGATAACTCGGACGTGCTGCCCATCACGCACCGCAGCTTCGATAACGATGCCATCATGTTCACCGATACCCCGGGCTCCACGCTCACACTGCGCGGCCGCAAGTCGGGCCACGGCGTCAAGATCGACTTTGAGGGCTTTAAGTACATCGGCGTGTGGTCTGCCGCCAACGACGCTCCGTTTGTGGCGCTCGAGCCCTGGACCGGTCATACCACCATGGACACCGAGGACGATGTCTTTGAGCACAAGGTCAACACCATCACCCTGGCCCCGGGCGAGACGGACAAGCGCAGTTTTAGCGTTACCTTGCTCTAGAGGTTCCGCCGCTCGGTCGATGCTGCGCGTCGTCCAGAGCGACAAGTTGTCATTGCCAAAACATCGGCGTCCCCAATGACTACCGCGTGTCTATTAATTTTTCGAGCTTGTGCTGCGCTGCTAGTTGCTGGCGTATATCCTGTTAAGTCGTCAGCATACGATTCAACAGGGAAGGCAGATTATGCATTCTCCCCATCAACGCGACGCGCATCCACAGCCGGTGTGCAGCCGTCGCATCTTTTTGGGTAGCGCTCTCGCTGCGAGCGCTTCTGTCGTCGCCGGCGCACTTGCCGGTTGCCAGCGCCCCTCCACGCTGGAAGTAGTTCAGCCCACGACGGGCGGCGGTCGCGACGACCTGTCCGATTCCGTGATCGGCAAGGATAAGATCCGCATTGGCATGGAGGCGGCCTACGCCCCGTACAACTGGCAGGTTTCCGAAGCCAGCGAGTACACCATCCCCATCGACAACGTGCAGGGCGCCTATGCCGATGGTTACGACGTGCAGATCGCCAAGATCGTCTGCAAGGCCCTCGGCGGCGAGCCCGTTGCCGTCAAGCAGAGCTTCTCGGGTCTTATCGATTCGCTCAACAACGGCCAAATCGACCTCATCATCGCCGGCATGAGCGCCACGCCCGAGCGCGAGGAGTCCGTCGGCTTTTCCGACCCGTACTTCATTGGCTACTTTGGCCTGTTCGTAAAAGAGGGTTCGCCCTACCAAAACGCCACCAAGCTCAGCGACTTTAGCGGCGCCACGGTGCTCGGCCAAAAGGACACCATGCTCGATACCGTCATCGACGAGATCCCGGGCGTCGTTCACAAGAACCCGGTCGATTCGGTCCCCACGGTGTTTTCGAACCTGCTGCAGGGCACCTGCGACGCCGTGACCTACAACACTGAGAACGAGAAGGGCTATATGGCCCAAAACCCGGGTATCGTGCCGATTCAATTTGCCGAGGGCGAGGGCTTTAAGCAGGAGGTCACGGCAAACGTCGGCTGCCGCAAGGGCTCGGACAAGCTGCTTAAGCTCATCGACAAGGCACTCAAGGGCATTAGCCAAGAGGAGCGCGACCAAATGTGGGACGCGTGCTTCGACCGTCAGCCGGCATAGGGAGGCAGCATGAAAACCATCAATCGCCTGGCCTCCTTTATCAAGGCCGACCACCGTTATGTATACCTGGGCACGAGCGTTATCGCGGCGCTCGGCCTGGCGTTTAGCCAGCGCAACCCCACGCCGCTGAGCTTCTTGGCCCCCACGGGCGTGTTCCAAGATTGCCTTTGGGCGATCCTGTGGGCGTGGCTCGTCGTGTCGGCGGCGGCGCTGGTCACCAAGCTTATGCACTGGAGCGACTATCGCGAAAAGTCGCCGTTCGCATCCGAGCGTTTCCGTCGTGGAGCATGCCTGGGCAGCTACGTCGTGGTCGCCATCGCGGCGATCTTTTTCGTGGACCGCTGCGTCATGTCGTTTATCGACCTGGTGCAGGTGAGCATTGTCTCGGATTCCAACCCCAGCGACTTTTTGTCGAGCCTGGTCTACATGACCTACAAGAGCGGGGACTTCTTCATTCGCGGTATCGAGATCACCATCGCGCTTGCGACCTTCGGCACCGTCATCGCATTCTTCCTGGCGCTGCTCTTTGTGTTCTTGCGAATTCAGACCTTCGATCGCGTGGACAACGACCTGGTGCGCTTCTTTAAGAGTATCGGCCGCGGCTTTGCGACCATCTACTCCACCATCGTGCGCGGCACGCCCATGATGGTCCAGGGCTTGCTCATCTATTACGCGGGCTTCACCGTTTTGCGTGGCATGGGCTTCGAGACCGCCCAGGCCAACCAGATTTGGAGTACCTTCACCGCCGGCCTTGTCACCATCTCGCTCAACTCCACCGCCTACATGATGGAGGTCCTGCGCGGCGGCATCGAATCCATCGATCCCGGCCAGGCCGAGGCAGCGCGCTCGCTGGGCCTGTCGCAGTGGCAGGCTATGCGCAAGGTCGTGTTCCCCCAGGGCATTAAAAACGCTATTCCGGCACTCACCAACGAGCTCATCATCAACATCAAGGATTCGTCGGTGCTCTCGGTCATCGGCGTGTTCGACCTTATGTACGCTACTACCACGGTCGCCGGCGTGTACTACCGCCAGATGGAGGTCTACTGCGTGGCGCTCGTGGTCTACCTAATCCTGACGCTCGTGGCGAGCCGCCTGCTCGAAGCCTTTGGCAAAAAACTCGGTGCCGAGGCTCCGGCCACGCTGCCCAGCTCCAACTAGGCTCAAGACGAGGAGAATCATCATGGCAGATACCGCTACTACCGGCGTTGCGGCCGCCGCACAGACCAATGAGCCGCTCATCCGCGTCGAGGGCCTGCGCAAGAGCTTCGGCTCGCTCGAGGTGCTCAAGGGCATCGACCTGTCCGTTAACCCCGGCGAGGTCGTCACTATTATTGGCGCCTCAGGATCGGGCAAATCGACCTTTCTGCGCTGCCTCAACCTGCTCGAGACCCCGGACGCGGGCCACATCTGGTTCCACGGCCAGGACCTCACGGCCGAGCGCTGCAACATCAACAAGCTGCGCGAGGACATCGGCATGGTGTTCCAGGGCTTTAACCTGTTCAACAACATGGACGTGCTCGACAACTGCACGCTCGCGCCCGTCACGCTCAAAAAGATGAGCAAGGCCGAGGCCGAGAAGGTCGCGATGGAGCATCTGACGAGCGTGGGGCTCGAGAAGTTCGCGCACGCCGCCGTGGGTCGCCTGTCCGGCGGCCAAAAGCAGCGCGTTGCCATCGCTCGTGCCCTATGCATGAATCCACAGATCATGCTGTTTGACGAGCCGACTTCCGCACTCGACCCCGAGATCGTGGGAGAGGTGCTTGAGGTCATGCGCAAGCTCGCTGCCGACGGCATGACCATGGTGGTCGTCACACACGAGATGGCCTTTGCCCGCACGGTGTCCGACCGCGTGGTCTTTATGGACAAGGGCGTAGTGCTCGAGGATGCCGCGCCGGCCGAGCTCTTCGGCAACCCCAAACACCAACGTACCCGCGAGTTCCTCTCGCGTTATCTCGAGGACAAGTAGCCGACCGCAAACGCTTATGTGGCAGGGCCGCTCCGGTGGGGCGGCCCTCGTCATCACAATCGAAAGGATGTCATGGCCGAGGTTTGGCGCTTTTTTGCGCATGAGGATGATTTTGCCGATATAGACGAGGCTGGCGCATGCGAGCGCCTGGGCCGTGTGCTGTCGTTTCCGACCATCTCGAGTATGGATACCGAGGCGGTGGACTGGCAGCCGTTCGACGACCTGCGCGCGTACATGCAGCAGGCCTGGCCGCACGTATTTACGGCGGGTAAGGTCGAGCTTATCGACCATTCGCTGCTCGTGACGCTTGCCGGCACCGACCCCGCCCTCAAGCCGGTCATGCTCATGGGCCACATGGACGTGGTTCCCGTGGTGCCGGGCACCGAGGCTGACTGGACGCATGCCCCCTTTAGCGGACATGTGGACGACACCTACATTTGGGGTCGCGGCGCCATCGATATGAAAGACCAGGTCGCAGGCATTCTCGAGGCGGTCGAGTATGCGCTGGCGCACGGTTGGCAGCACGAGCGCACGCTGCTCCTGGCCTTTGGCCAGGACGAGGAAACCACGCAGTACGGCGCGGGGGCGATCGGTCGTGTGCTCGAGGAGCGTGGCATTGAGCTTGAGTACCTGATCGACGAGGGCGACTACCGCATCGTTTCGGCTGCCGAGTATGGCGCGGGCGAGGGCTGGCTTATGCATGCCGACCTCGCGGAGAAGGGCTATGCCGATATCGTGCTCAAGACGAAGAGTGAGGGCGGGCATTCGTCCAACCCCTACGGCGGCACATCGCTCGAGGTGCTCAGCCGTGCAATCACCGCAATCTGCGATATCGAGTGGCCGGCGCGTGTGACCGATTTGCTTGCCGCGCAGCTCGTCGAGCTGGGGCTTTATACCGCAGACGAGATTGCTGCCAGCAAGGATGCCATCGTGCGCGACTGCCTCGCCAGCAAAAAGCTGTACCCGCTTGTGACCACCACCTGCGCGCCCACGCAAATCGAAGGCGGCAGTACCGGTGCCAACGTAATGCCGCAGGATATGTGGGCCAATATCAACTTCCGCATGCTCGAGGGTACGAGCGTGGCCGATGTTGTGGCCTGCTGCCGCAAGGCCGTTGCCGCCGCTGGGCTCGCTGGCCGAGTCGAGATCGAGCTGGGCCCCGGCAGCTCCGAGCCCTCGCCATCCCCGCGCGTGGGCGGTCCGGGGCTCGAGGCCGTCCGCGCCATCGCCGCCCGCTATTTCCGTGATCCCAAGGGGACGGAGGAAAACGGATCGTCTGCGGTGGGCCAAGAGCCGATGAGCATCGTGCCCTCGACCGTGATTGGTGCAACCGATGCCGCCAACTACCAGCGCATTTGCCACGAGTGTATCCGTTTCTCCGCCTTCGTGGTCGACGATGACGAATGCGACCGCGGCGTCCACGGCACCAACGAGCGCATCACCCGTCGCGCCTACCTCCAAGGCATCCGCTTCCTCATCGCCCTGCTCCACACGCTCTAGAATGTGACAAAGGGACTGAGCCGGCAACTGGCAACCGGTTTCATCGGTAATGAGATAAAAACTGTCATAGAAAAAAGACTAAGATATCTTAAGAGACATATGCTGGGGTTGGTATTCCATGAACGACTGCGGGCATGTGCCAGACTGCCTCGGCCCCCGGGGAGCGCCCGGGCAGGTCGCCGTGTGACTGGGGAGGAAATTATGCAGGAGCTCAGAGAGACGACGTCTCTACTCGTGAATAATGTTATCGGGGGGGGGTCCCAGCAGGGAACATCCTGGTAGACACCGGCCGCGCGAGCGGTGGTCCGTCATGTCTTATGGCCGTCGTCGCGGGCTGTGCCCGGTCTCGCCATATGCGATTGTTCTGGCCCTCGCCGTCGCGCTGACGGTGGGTTTCTTCCTGCCGACCCGTGCGGAAGCAGCGCTTGCGGGCAACACGGTCACGACGACTTCGCCCTCGGGGACGACGATCAACCTGTTTGATTACTGGGTGAATCCCGATGACCATCTGTCGGTTTCCGGCAACGGCGGCATCAACGCAAACCACCTGTTCCAGTTCAAGGATCAAGGAGCCAGCGAGGATCTTAACAAGTATACGGGTGGCTCCCAGGTCCGCACCGGCATCGTGAACAACGTTCTTGCCGGTGGTTACCCGAAACTCACCAACCGCTGGGAGGGAGAATCCCTCGGCTACCTGTTTGATTCCTCCGTCCATACGGGCAAGATATCCCATATGGGTGTGACGGGTTTGTTGCGGGTCAAGGGCGGCTACTACGAGTATGACAGCTCGCAGAACTACGCGGCGTACAACGCCAATAAGAATGCATTTGATGTCTACAATGCTGCCGGCGTTAAGCAAGCGGGGTCTGGGCCTCAGACAGTAGGCCAGTTCTTCCCCTTCGATGCGGCCGATGAGGTATTCAAGGAAGAGGACGGCAAACTCGTCCCGAACGGCATTACGTCGCAGAACGTCGCTGACCCTCAATATAACGGTAACAAACCCCTCAACCATTATTTCGGCCTCTCAATGTCCACGCGATTCGTGCAGCCGAAGGATGGCAAAACGAACGCTGGCAAGCCCATGACCTTCGAGTTCGCCGGAGACGACGACGTCTGGGTGTTCATTGACGATGTCCTCGTGGGCGACATTGGCGGCATCCACACCAGTGCTGATCTGACCATCGACTTCCAAACGGGCAAGATTAAGGTTAACGATTCCCCAGACGGCACGCTGTTAAGCAAGTTCCAGGAAGCAAAGCAGGATACTACTAAGGGCTTCAAAGGCGACACCTTCGCTGACGGCACCAACCACACGCTCAAGTTCTTCTACTTGGAGCGTGGCGCCACCGACTCCAACATGAAGCTCAAGTACAACCTCGTGACGGTTCCCGAGTCCGACATCATCAAGTTCGACCAGGACGGCAAGTTCGTACAGGGTGCCGAGTTCCAGCTCTATAAGACCGACAAGGACT
Organism: Collinsella aerofaciens ATCC 25986; assembly: GCF_964237925.1. GTDB lineage: Bacteria > Actinomycetota > Coriobacteriia > Coriobacteriales > Coriobacteriaceae > Collinsella > Collinsella aerofaciens_BJ. Next base: position 26,141 of record NZ_CAXSKI010000016.1, read on the forward strand.
TCAAGAACGAGCTTGAGCCCCTCGGATCCGGCACCACGGACGAGGCCGGCCACCTAACGCTCACGAACGACGATGACAACGGCGTCATCAACTTCGACGATCTCTACAACAAGGATCACAGCAACAAGTACTACCTCCTGAAGGAGACAGGCGTGCCCGAGGGATACCGCTCGAGTTTCACGGCGACGGGTGGCAGCATGCAGCTCGAGTACGTGCCCGCGAGCGCCGGGAACGGCGCGGGCGGCGTCATCATCAACCGCGGCGGTATGGACGCGGACAGCGTCGTGTGGAAGACCGGCGCGTTCGCCGGCGCGAAGGAGACCATCACCGCGCCGTCGACCGTGTACCAGGCGAATAATGACCTGACGAAGGTCAGCCTAGACTCCGGCATACTGTTCGCTGTGGTGCTCAAGCGCGATAAAAGCGCAAACGCAGATATCAAAGATCAGAACAATTGGTACGCCGTGTCGGGCGACCCATCGACGGGAATGGGGTACACCCTCGCCGGGAAGCCGAGTAAGGCCGGCGCTATCGAGGCGGCGAAGAAGGACCTGCACGCCTTCACGCTCAACACGAGCGGCCAGTACCAGGTAGAGATTCAAAATCTGCCCGGTGACATCTCCAAGTACTACTACCTGCTGAGCGGTGATGCCCGCAAGGATGCCGAGTACACGGTGGCCATCTACTACACAGCGGCGAGCTCCATCGCCGAGGCGGATATGGACAACACGGTCCACGTGTTCAGCGATGACCTCCCCGACGGCAAGGAGAATTTCCGGCGGCAGTTCGCCACGCGCCTGCTCGTCTCGAACATCCAGAATCGCCTGTTCGTGCAGAAGACCGATACCGCGGGTAAGCCCGTTGAGGGGGCGAAGTTCGGCCTGTACACGGCCGATCAGGTGACAACAGACGCAAACGGCAAGGTCGTGCTCAAGGGCGAGCAGACCCCCTACGACACCCTGACGACGGGGTCGGTCGGCAACCCGGTCCCGCTCGAAGGTGCGGGCATATTCCCGAATACGAGCAAGGAGCACAAGCCGCTTACGAAACGCACCTACTACCTGAAGGAAATCTCAGCGCCGAGCGGTTTCCTGCTCAACGACACGCTCACCAAAGTGATTGTGGACGATTACGGCGTCCATGCCGATGCCGGTACGCGCGATGACGGCGTTTCGACGTTTGTGGGCCCGGGCGCGCTGATGAAGAGCCTGAGCCAGTTTGGCGCAGAGGGCGACATCGACAACACGCTCACGTGGATCAAGGGTGTGCGGCAGACCTCGAATGGTGTGACCGATACTGACGGTAATCTGTCGTGGAGCAATGTCGATCCCGCCGGTGCCGGCGACACGGTGCACCTCAAGTACGGTGCCAACGGACGTGTCTACCAGTATGGGCCCACCGAGGATGGCAAACCCTACCGCCTGGAGACCGAGACGGGCTGGATACGTATGGGTATCACCCAGGACGAGCAGCCCAAGGGGACCAAGTCGAAAGGTGCCCGTGCCGATCTGCGCGACATGAACAACCTGAATGCCCTGTTTACGGGCGCCGCCTGCGTGCGCGTGGCTAACAAGCGCGAGGCGAGCCTCGAGGTGACGAAGAAGGTTGACGTGCCCGATGGACTGACGGGCAATAAGGATGCGGAGTTCACCTTCAAGTTCACCGTGCCCAAGGGGAAGACGTATAAGGCTGCAGTCTTCGAGAAGGCGGGCGCGGCCGATGAGAAGCAGGTCGGCGATATGTTCGACCTGACGAACGGACGCGGGCAGACCATCACGGCCGGCCAGACGATCCGCGTGTACGGTCTCGCCGAGGGTGACAAGTATACGGTTCAGGAGCTGACCCGCGCGGGCAAGATGCCGGCCGGCTTCACGCTGACCAAGCGCGAGCAGGGCGGCAACGCCCTGGGCGGCGAGGGCGACAGCATCTCTGGCACGATCGCGAAACAGAATACCGACGGCACGTTGGCCGCCGCCAACAAGCTGGTATTCACGAATACCTACAGCGTAAAGCCGCCGGTGACGCTCACCAATGCGTTCTGGGCGCAGAAGGTGCTCCGGGGCCGTGACTGGAAGGATGGCGATAGCTTCAAGATTTACCTGCGCGCGGACAAGGGAACGCCGATGCCCGCCGGTGCCAAGGATGCGCCCGTGAGTGGTATGAAGCAGGTTGTGAAGACCGTCAAGAACGGGGACAAGTTCGACTTCGGCAATATTGAGTACGCCAAGCCCGGCACCTACACCTATCTCATTGCCGAGGCCACGCCGTCTCAAAACGACGCTAGCTGGCTGCCCGGGTTCGGGTATTCAAGCGCTTCCTACCGCGTCACGGTGACGGTGAAGGATAGCGGCGACGGCACGCTGTCGCAGCCGGCAGTCAAGATGGAGCAGACCTACACCGACGACGGCGTGAGCCATGAGGACAGCCCGATCGAGGTCGCTGACAAAATCGCCAAGATCACGAACGCCTATAACACCGATGAGGAGACCATCTCCTTCAACGTGCAGAAGACGTATGCCGACCAGTCCGGTGCAAATCCGCTTGTGAAGGATAAGTTCACGTTCCAGCTCGAGGCACTCGGCGGGATGAAGAATGATGCCGTGCCGAGTGGAGCCATCGATTTCGGCAAGCTCGCCACCTCCTACAGCGTCGGTGCCAGCAAGGTCCCCATGCCTAAGGGGTGCACGTCCACCACGACCACGGCGAAGAACGATGACGACGGTATCGCTGCGTTCCCGCAGATCACCTATACGATGGAGAGCGAGAACCTCACCTACGTGTACAAGGTGACCGAGGTCAAGGATTCCGATACATCGACGTCCAGTGGCATAGGCTACGACGATACGGTGTACTACGTGCTGGTGAAGAACCAGCAGGTTGATAACGAGTCTGGGACGGGTAAGTGCCTGTCCTCCACGGCCACGTATTGGAAGGCCGACGGCACGCAGCTGACGGACACGGGTGGATATATCCCGTTCAAGAACACCTACACGGTGACGCAGACGACGTCGGCACCGGTTACTGTGCAGAAGACGCTGGCTGGGCGTGCGTGGGAGCAGGATGACAAGTTCGATTTCACGCTGACGCCGGCGGATGACGCCACGATGAAAGCAGTTAAAAACGAGGCCGTTACTCAGAAGAAGGCTGCCGACTCCGATGAGACTGGCGATTTGACGACTAAGGTCGAGATCGCAGGTCCCGGCGACGCGATGCGCACCACCCCGTTCGGCACGGGCGACCTTGTGTTTACCAAGCCGGGCGTGTATACGTTCAAAGTGAACGAGACGAGGCCGACCGACGCGGACAAGACAGGCATCAGCTATGACGGCCATACGTCCACAGTGACGTACACAGTGACCGATATCGAGAACGGCACGCATACCGGTAGGCTGACCGCGTCGGTTGCGTACGACAACAAGCAGGCGACGACGGATGCCGACCGGCAGGTGACGGGTGCTGCCGCGTTTACCAATACCTATACGGCCTCCGGTGCCTACGCGGGCATCGATGTGACCAAGACTCTGGTTGGTACCCCGCTGAAGAATGGCATGTTCCCGTTCACCATCGAGGCGATGACGTATAACGGTACGACAGCCCCGGAGCCGGCTGATACCGATAAGTCGTTCATGAACACCGTGGGCAAGGATGACGGTGACGATACGCAGACCGCCACGATGTCCGGCAAGCTGAAGATGAACTTCACGCAGCTGAGCTACAACAAGGTGTATGTGTACAAGGTGTCTGAGGCGCATGGCGCCAACGCTGGTGGATACACGTATGACACCGAGTACCCCGGTGACGCCTACGTGCTCATTGCGGTGAAGCCGAATCCGGACAACAAAGGCCAGCTCTACACCGAGACGACCATCGCGAAGGGCCCGGGCGTGACGGCGCTTGTTGGCGGGGGCGGCAACGTTGATGCGCTGACGGCCGAGGCGATTAAGGGCCTCGATACCACGACCAACTACGTGAAGACGGTCTCGAGTCGCAATGCGAAGCCCGCTACGCCTACCGTCCCGTTCAAGAACAGTTACAAATCAGACGCCAGCGACGAGCTGACCCCGCAGGTGACGAAGAAGATCTCCGGTGTTGAGAGCACGGAGAAGGCGTTCTCGTTCACGCTGACCGCCACGGAAGAGACACAGCAGAAGATCGCCGCCGGCGACTTGGGTGTGTCGGACGACCTGGCGGGCGACGCGCACGCGGAGTCCAAGGCCACGAAGGACAAGATTATCAAGGACAAGGGCCAGACGGTCGACTTCTCGAATATGACGTTCAACAAGGCGGGCGAGTACACGTTCACGCTCACCGAGGTGCACAACGCTGATGATGATCCCGCAGCGGACGGCGTGCAGAACGCCGGCTGGACGATGGACGCCTCGACCTATGCCGTCACGGTAAGGGTCGAGGATAAGGACGCCAAGCTGACCGTCACGGGCGTGACGGTGAAGAAGGATGGTGACGCTGAGGCCAAGCCCATCAAGGCTGAGGTCAAGGACGGCAAGGTGAACCTCGCCACCTTTATCAACAGCTATGCTGCGAAGGGTTCCGTGACCTTGGCGGCGAAGAAACGCTTTAGGGGCGGTGCGCTCGCGGGGAACGACTTCTCGTTCGCTCTGTACAAGGGTGACAAGGCGGAAGGCACGCCCATTGAGACCGTCACGAACGACGAGAAGGGCAACATTACCTTCCAGCCCATCAACTACACCGAGGCAGGTGACTACGAGTACACCATCAAGGAAGTTACCGGTAACGACCAGACCATCGTCTACGACTGTCAGAAAGTGAAGGTCAAGGTCAGCGTTACCGATAACAAGAACGGCACGCTGGACGCGACCGTCACCTACGGCGGCGATAAGGCCGTGCCGACCTTCACCAACGTGAAGCCGACGACGGACGTTACCGTCGAGGCCACGAAAGTTCTCGCGGGCAAGGCGCTGACGGACGGCGCGTTCGCCTTCGGCCTGTACCAAGGCGACACGTCCACGGGTAATCCCGTCAAGATCGTCCAGAACGACAAGGAGGGCAAGATCAATCTTGCCCTCACCGGTCTGACCATCGGCGAGTACGACTACAAACTCAAGGAGGAGAACGTCGGTGCCGATCCGACTATCACCTACGACACCAAGGCGGTGACGGTTCACGTCTCGGTGAAGGCGGAGGGCGACAAGGCGAAGGCGACCGTCACCTATGACGGCAAGAACGATGCCCCGACCTTCACTAACAAGTACCAGCCCGCCGAGACCTCGGTGGCGCTCACGGCGAAGAAGGCCTATGTGAAGCCCGACAACACGCCGGCCACGCTCAAGGGCGGCGAGTTCACCTTCGACCTGTACGAGGGCGACCTGACGGCTGAGCAGCTGAAGGGCAAGCAACCCATCCGGAGCGCCAAGAACAGCGAGGACGGCACCGTCACCTTCCCGGCCATCGACTACACCAAGGCCGGCGAGTACAAATACACCGTCGCGGAACAGGAGGGCGACCTGTCCCACGTGACCTACGACGCTACGGTGCACCATGCCGTGGTGAAGGTCATGGACAATGCCGGCAAGCTGGACGCCGCTGTTACCTACGATGGTGACAAGGCCAATGCCCCCACCTTCACGAACACCTACACCGCAAAGGGATCCGTGGAGCTGACGGCGACCAAGATCGTTGCGGTCGCGCCGGGCTTCACGCACGACACCAAGCTGAAGGGCGGCGAATACACGTTCGAGCTGAAGGACGCCGACGGCAAGGTGCTCGGCACCACGACGAACAAGGCCGATGGCACGGTGAAGTTCACGCGCAAGTTCACGCTCTCCAACCTGGGCGGCGCTGCGAGCAAGGACTTCACCTACACCATCGCGGAGAAGCCGGGCACGGAGCCGGGCATGGTCTACGACACCCATGCGCTCATCTACAAGGTGACGGTCGCGGACGATGGCACCGGCTCGCTGACGGCCACACCGCAGGTAACGAGTGGAGACAAGACCTTCACGAACACGTACCACCCGAAGGAGACCTCGGTAACGCTCAAGGCGACGAAGCGCTTCACGGGTGGCGAGCTCGCAGGGGGCGACTTCACGTTCCAGCTGCTCGACAAGGATGGCAACGTGATCCAGACCGTCCAGAATGACAAGGACGGCAAGGTCGCCTTCCAGGCAATCAGCTACGACACGCCGGGCGATCACGACTACACCATCAAGGAGGTTGCCGGCAACGACCCGACCGTCGTGTACGACACGAAGGACGTGAAGGTCCACATCAAGGTCTCCGATGAGAAGGGCGAGCTAAAGGCGACCGCCACCTACGACGGCGAGGCCGACGTTCCGACCTTCACCAACTCGAAGCCGACGACGGACGTTACCGTCGAGGCGACGAAGATCCTCACGGGCAAGGACCTGACGGCCGACGCGTTCACCTTCGGCCTGTACGACCAGGCCGGCAACGAGGTCGCCAAGGGCACCAACGACCGGGGCGGCAAGGTCGAGCTGGCCGTCAAGAACCTGAACCTGGGCGAGTACGACTACACGCTCAAGGAGGAGAAAGCCGGCCAGACCGTCGACGGCGTGGCCTACGACGCCAAGGAAGTCAAGGTCCACGTCAAGGTAGAGCAGAACCAGGGCGACAACAACAAGACGAAGGTGACCGTCACCTATGACGGTGCCGCTACGGCTCCCACCTTCAACAACACCTACGACGCAAAGGGTTCCGTAATCCTGACGGCGACCAAGACCATCAAGGTTGCGGACGGCTTCGACCACACGACGAAGCCCGCGGACGGCGAGTTCACCTTCGACCTGAAGGACGCTGCCGGCAACGTGCTCGACACCGCGAAGAACGATGCAAACGGCAAGGTCAGCTTCACGCGCGAGTTCCAGCCCTCCGACTTGGACGGCGCCGCGAGCAAGGACTTCACCTACACCATCGTGGAGCAGCCGGGCGCGGAGCCGGGCATGGTCTATGACAGCCATCCCCTCACCTATACGGTGACGGTCACGGACGGCGGGAACGGAGCACTGAATGCGAAGGCGATCGTGACGAGCGCATCCGGCTCGGATACCTTCACTAACACCTACCAGCCGGCCGCGACCGGCCTGGCCCTCGGTGCGCAGAAGAGCTATGTGAAGAAGGACGACAACACGCCGATCGTCCCCAAGTGCGGCGAGTTCACCTTCGATGTGTACGAGGGCAACCTGACGGCTGAGCAGCTTGCCGGGGCCAAGCCCGTCCGGACCGCGACCAACGGCGCGGACGGAAGTGTTAACTTCGACGCCTTCTCCTACGCGAAGCCGGGCACGCACGAGTACACCATCGTGGAGCGGAAGGGTGATCTGGCCTACGTGACCTACGACGCCGCGGTGCACCATGCCGTGGTGACGGTTGCGGACAATGCCGGCACGCTGCAGGCGAGCGTCGCCTACGACGGTACGGACGCCACGAAGCCCACCTTCACCAACACTTACGAGGCACGGGCGACGGACTCCGGTGCGATCGCCCTCACCAAGAGCGTTAACGTGCACGACGGCAGCTATCAGCTAAAGGCGGGAGACTTCGTCTTCGAGCTGATGGGGTCTGACGGCTCGGTGATCCAGACCCGGAAGAACGATGCTGACGGCAATGTTGCCTTCGACAAACTGATCTTCGACCATGCGGGCACCTTTACCTACACGGTCCGCGAGGTGCAGCCGACGGACGGCGCGCCGGGCGTGCCGGGCGTGACCTACACCGGCAAGACGTACACCCTGACCTACGTGGTGAAGGACAACAACGACGGCAAGCTGGTGGTAGAGAGCTCTACGGTGAAACCGAGCGAGGGCACCGAGAACGGCGTCACCCCCAATACCATGACGTTTGCGAACAGCTACCAGCCGGGTCAGACCTCCTACCAGATCTCTGGCACCAAGGTGCTTGAGAATGCCGACCCGGCCACCACGCGGACGCCCGCCGATGGCGAGTTCACATTCGCGCTGACTGACGTGGCCACCGGGCAGGAGATTGACCGGACCACGAACGTGGGTAAAGCGTTTACCTTCAAGGCCATCTCGTACACCGCAACTGGTTCGCATGCGTACCAGGTGAAGGAGGTTGCGGGCCAAGATGGCACCATCATTTACAGCGATGCGGTGCTGGACGTAACGGTGAACGTGACCGATGACGGCAGCGGCCAGCTGACCGCGACGGCGAACAAGACGGCCGCGGATCTGACCTTCACCAACACCTACACGCCGACGGCAACGACGGCGACGATTACCGGAACGAAGGCCCTGACCGGCCGCGACCTGGCCGAGGGTGAGTTCTTCTTCGACCTGAAGGACGCCGACGGTAACGTGGTGCAGACGGTGCAGAACGGCGCCGACGGCACGTTCGGCTTCGCGCCGCTGCAGCTGGACAAGGTGGGGACGTACGTCTACACCGTGTCCGAGCGGGCAGGGGCGACGGCGAACGGCGTCACCTACGACACGACGGTCTTTACCGCGACGGTGACGGTGACGGAGAATGCGGAGACGCACGCGCTGGAGGCGCAGGTTGCCTACAGCAAGGGCGGCAAGGCTGCGGATGCGGTGGCGTTCAGCAACAGTTACGCGCCGGCCGCGACTGAGGTGAAGCTGGGGGCCTCCAAGGTGCTGAGCGGCGAGGACCTGAAGGAAGGGCAGTTCTCCTTCCAGCTGAAGGATGCCGACGGCAAGGTGCTGCAGACCGCAAAGAACGCGGCGGACGGCACGGTGGGCTTCGAGGCGATCTCGTACGACAAGCCCGGAACGTACGCCTACAGCATCTCCGAGGTGGACGACGGTCAGAAGAACGTGACGTACGACGCGGCCGAGCACCGGGTAACGGTGACGGTGACGGACGACGGTGCGGGCCATCTGGTGGCGACGGTAACCTATGACGGCGCCGTGGCGCCGGTGTTCAAGAACACGTACACGCCGCCGACCACCCCGCCGACGGAGCCGCCCACCAATCCGCCGAGCAAGTCACCGGTGCCGAAGGAGGAGAAGCCGGGTCTGCCGTATACGGGCGATACCAGCTTGTCGCCGATGGCCCTGGGTGGCATCGCGGGCGGCGCGGTGGTGCTGATCGCCGCAGGCGTTATCCTGCGGCGCCGGAACCGGTAGCTACGGCGGCCGAGAAGGGCTTTGATTGAGGGCGGGTGGTCGCAGGGCGCGGCCGCTCGCCCTTTTTGGTGAAAGGCTATGTTAACCCGCCGTTTGCACGTCCGGCTCCAGATGGAACTCGTACTCCGGCTCCATCATCTTCTTCCGGATCTTTTCGTAGCGCCCGTCGTCGAGCTGCTCGCGCATGAGCGACGTCCTGTCCCCGACGCGTGCGGCCTCGCGCAGCCATCTGAACCACATCAGGCAGCTGTGGAGCCTGCGGGTCGATACGCCCTTGAACCTCTCGAGGAAGTGGCCGAGCGAACCCTGCGCTTCAGCATCCTCTGGACCGTGTCCCGCTCGTACCCGGTGAGCCTGCCGTGGGTCCTCGGGACCGCCCTCGCGGCGCCCTTCCCGCCCTTTCCGGACATGGCGTCCTCCGATCTCCCGGGGCCGGCCGATCCGGCCCTCAGGGTATCGGATTCCCAAATTTATCCGTATATGTGCGGATGAATGCGGGAGGCGTTCGGATGAAGTTGTATTCAAGGAAAGAGACTGACCCTTTGTCGCATTCCGTGCGGGTTATATGCAGGTATGCCTGCGCACGCTATCATGTATGGGTTAGACCGCAACTATGTACCTCATACGCGAAGGGATGCGCATGTATCTGAAGATCGACATGTTCTAGCTGGGCTTACCCCCGCAGTGGCGCCGCGCGCCCCATCAACTCTGCCGATTTTCGCCTTCACGCACATAAAGGAGTCCCGCCATGCGCGACAAGCTCGAAAAGATCATTAAGGCCTACGAGGAGCTCGAGAAGAAGCTTTCCGACCCGGCCGTCGCCTCCGACATCAAGGAGTTCACGCGTCTCAACAAGGAGTACGCACACCAGTCCGACCTCATCGCTGCCTCGCGCGAGTACATCGGCGCGCTCGATGACATCGAGGCCGCCAAGGAGATGCTCCGCGACACCAGCGATGCGGACGAGAAGGAGATGCTCCAGATGGACATCTCCGAGAACGAGGAAAAGCTTCCCCAGCTCGAGGAAGACATCAAGTACATGCTCATCCCGAGCGACCCCAACGACGACAAGAACACCATCGTCGAGATTCGCTCCGCCGCCGGTGGCGACGAGGCAGCCATCTTCGCCGGCGACTTGTACAAGATGTACCAGCGCTTCTGCGAATCGCGCGGCTGGAAGACCACCGTGCTCGATTCCAGCCCCAGCGAGGCCGGCGGCTTTAAGTCCATCGAGTTCAAGGTCGAGGGCGACCGCGTCTACTCCGTCATGAAGTTCGAGTCCGGCGTGCATCGCGTCCAGCGCGTTCCCAAGACCGAGTCCCAGGGCCGCATTCAGACCTCCACGGCTACCGTCGCCGTACTTCCCGAGGCCGAGGAAATTGACGTCCAGATCAACCAGTCCGACCTGCGCATCGACACCTACTGCGCCTCCGGCCCTGGCGGTCAGTGCGTTAACACTACCTACTCCGCCGTGCGCATCACCCACTTGCCCACCAACACCGTGGTGCAGTCGCAGGAGCAGCGCTCCCAGATTCAGAACCGCGAGGTCTGCATGCAGATGCTGCGTGCTCGTCTGTACGAGATGGAGCTCGAGAAGCAGCAGGCAGAGCTTGGTGCTGAGCGCCAGAGCCAGATCGGCCACGGCAACCGTTCCGAGAAGATCCGTACCTACAACCAGCCCCAGGACCGCGTGACCGATCACCGCATCGGTTTCAACTCCACCTACAACGGCGTCCTTCTGGGCGATCAGCTCGGCACCGTCATCGAGGCGCTCGCCGCCGCCGAGCGAGCCGAGAAGCTGGCGCAGGCCGTGTAGTAGGTTCCGCCGTTCTACCGAACGGCGGACCGGCCGACGCTGCGCGCCGCCCAGAGCGACAATTTGTCATTCAAAAGGCAAGGCATGACCAGAAGGTCTATGCCTTGCCTTTTTCATTCAAGACTTTAGTCCGCTGGCCGCGCAGCGGCCAGCTTTAAACCACCCGCTACGCGGGTGGAGACAAACGGCTTTACAAAGCCACCCCTCCGACCGATATTGACGATTGTTCAGGCCGTCAAGAATTCGAGTCGAAGGGGTGGTCGCCATGGCCCAGAAGGCCTACAGCCTTTTCCACACGAAGTGGATGTGCAAGTACCACATCGTGTTCACGCCGAAGTATAGGCGCAAAGTGATCTACAACCAAATCAGGAGCGACATAGGGGAGATCCTCAGGAAGCTGTGCGAGTACAAGGGGATCGAGATAATCGAGGGGCACCTGATGCCCGACCACGTGCACGTGCTGCTGGCGATCCCGCCGAAGTACAGCGTCGCGAGCGTCATGGGCTACCTGAAGGGGAAGAGCTCGCTGATGATATTCGACAGGCACGCCAACCTCAAGTACAAGTTCGGCAACAGGAAGTTCTGGGCGGAGGGCTACTACGTGTCCACCGTCGGCCTGAACGAGGCGACGATCGCCAAGTACATCAGGGAGCAGGAGTCCCACGACATCGCGCTGGACAAGCTGAGCGTGAAGGAGTACGAGGACCCCTTCAAGAGGGGGTGATGCTGCCGGTTCGACCGGCGCGCCACGGGTCAAGATGCACTAGGCCTGGACGAAGTCCGGGCCCGCGCCTTTAGACGCGAGCCCGGGGCCCGTGGGTTATACCCTAAGAGCAAACCACCCTTTTTAAGGGTGGTTCTGATGCCAACTTGTTCGCTCTGGACGTCGCTCGCTGGCATTGCCAAAACATCGGCGTTTCCTTGGTTGTCAAATGATCCGTAGGGCAGTCATTGGTGACATTGCCTTGATATTTTATTCAGTCGGCTGTGATGTCATTTGAGCTGCTTACCTGCTTAAGGTAATTGACGGCATATATCTGCTATCGAAAATATTGCTCGAAAAAGCGTCCGAGAAGTCGCGGGGCGATTTTTGATGGGTCGTGCGTCAAGCGATGTGGCAAGTTCTTGGTTAGATATTGGCCAGTTTTGGGTCAACCTTGCCAAAAGCTTGACGAATGCAGATTTAGACGTCGACGAATGAGCACTTTGAGCAAGCCCGGTGCAAAATTCTGGGCTGATTCTCGATAATCGCCTTCAATCGTCCCTTGCCAAGCGCTGGCCTCGCGTACAATCTGCTCCGACATTCGCGCGCCGTCCGGCGCTTAAGAGGGGAGGGCCCCATGGCAAACGAGATTTGGACCATCAAGCGTTGTCTCGAGTGGACCAAGGAGTACCTGGCCGAGCGCGGCGAGGAGCACCCCCGTCTTTCTGCCGAGTGGCTGCTGTGCGCCGCCACGGGCCTGGCGCGCATTGACCTATATATGCGTATGGACGAGACGCTTAACGCGGCCCAGCTCGAGACCATGCATGCGGCCGTTGTCCGCCGTGCTAAGGGCGAGCCGCTGCAATACATCACCGGCAGCACGCAGTTTCGCATGATCGACGTCGCGTGCGCCCCCGGTGTGCTCATTCCGCGCCCCGAGACCGAGATGCTCGTCGAGGAAGTCCTCAATTATCTGGATGCCGAGGTGCTGAGCCCCGAGGCTGCTGCCCGTCAGCGTGTTGAGCTGCCTTGGAACGATGAGGTCGAAGAGGCCCGCAAATCCGAGGCGGCGCTGGCCGACGAGCGCGCGACTGTCGAGCGCCGTGCCGCTAACCTGACGGCCGCCGATGAGGCGGCGCTAGGCAGCGACGTGCTGGGCAGCCGTGCCTATGCCGAGGAGCTGGCCGACCGCGAGGCCGAGGAAGCTGCCGCGCAGGCAGCAGAAGCCGACGCCGCGGAAGCCGCCGAGCCCGAGCTCGACGAATACGGCATCGCCATCGAGGGTGCCGGCCAGGAGACGGCTTCAGCTCAGGATGCCGCTGCGCCTGCCCCAACCGAGCCCTGCACTGCCCGCGTTCTCGAGGTCGGCTGCGGCACGGGCTGCATTTCGCTCTCCCTTGCCTGGGAGCGCCGCGGCCACGTTACCTGCACCGCCACCGATATCGAGCCGCGCGCCATCGATCTGGCCACCAAAAACCGCGACGCCCTCGGCCTCACGGCAGATGAGGTTGCCTTTAGCCTCACCAACCTGGTGAGTTCCATTCCCCGCGAAGAGTGGGGCACCTTTGATGTGCTCGTCTCCAACCCGCCTTACATCCCGACCGACGTCATGCGCTCGCTGCCGCACGAGGTCAAGGACTTTGAGCCCGACCTGGCGCTCGAGGGCGGCGCCGACGGCCTCGATATTTTCCGCCGCCTGCTCAATGCGGCGCCTTACATGCTGCGCGCCGGCGGCCTGTTTGCCTGCGAGCTCTACGAGGGTGCCCTCGATGCCGCGGCCGAGCTCTGTCGCCAGGCAGGCCTTTCGGACGTGCGTATCGTCCATGACCTCACCGATCGCCCCCGCATCGTCCGAGCCATCGTCACCGAGCCCAAACAGCGTATTTAAGCTGAATTAATAGACATTTGCGCAAGTTTGTCCTTGCAATATACCGTAAAACTTCTACTATAGAAGGAGAAAGGTATGTCAAATCAGCTGCATCGGTACCGTATCGTGCTTGATTACATTGAACCTTGGCTTGATGAGCAGGATGAAGCTACGCTGAAGCAGATTTATGCAGACCTTTTGGTGCTCGAGAAGGAAGGTCCCAGCCTTGGTCGTCCGCTGGTTGACCGCGTAAAGGGCTCGAAGCTTCATCATTTAAAGGAGCTGAGAGTGACGTCGTGTGGTGGGCAGGTGATTCGCATCCTCTTCGCCTTTGACCCCAAGCGCCAGGCGGTATTGCTATTGGCGGGTGATAAGTCGCGAGCGGGATCGTCAAGGGCAAAATGGAACGGTTGGTATGCGATCAACATTCCAAGGGCCGAGCAAATATACCGTCGCCACGTAAGGAGGCTCGATCGAGATGGAACTGCATGAGTATATGGAATCTCGCGGGATAACACGCGACTCCATTACCGCCGAGCAGGAGAGGACTCGCGATCGTATCGAAGCCTATAAGCTTGCTCAGATTCGCAGGTTAAAAGATCTAACACAGGCGTCGGTCGCCCAGTCGATGGGCGTTTCTCAAAAACGTGTATCCGAGCTCGAGCGTGGGGAGTTGGGTTCGATGAGGCTCGACACGCTGAGCAGGTACGCAGAGAGCCTCGGCGGAAAACTGGTTGCAAGCATCGAGTTTCCCGATCGTACCGTTACGCTTGCGCGCTAAAAATCTTCAATTAACCCCCTCACTTTCACCGACTACTAGAGCCGCTCACCAAACCAACATGCACTCTGGCCAAATAGGTTGAACGTTTCGTGCGAGAATGCCCCTCAGTAAACAAACTTTCACCAGAGCGTAAGGGGCTGGCATACACATGCAGACGGTCTATCGGGTATACGAGGGAACGCGCGAGCCGCATCGGCTTGCCGCCGAGCGCACAGCCGAGGTGCTCGGCCGCGGCGGCCTGGCCTTGATTCCGACCGAGACCGTCTACGGTGTCGCCGTGGCAGTCAACGCCTTCTCGGACGCCGTGCCCCAAGATACAAGCGAATTCCCATCGTGGCCGCGCGATCCGCAGGCTGCCGTCAACGGTGCCGCAGTCCCTGCGCTCGGCACCGGCTATCGACGCATCTTCACTCTCAAGCAACGTGAACTCACCCAAACGGTCGCCTGGCTGGTCGATGGCGTCGAGGCGCTCGACCGCTATGGCGTGGATATCCCGGAAGATGCCCGCGTACTTGCGCGACGATGCTGGCCGGGAGCCCTGACTATCGTGGTCAAGGCGGCTCCCTGCGTGCCGACCTTTATGCGTGCTGCCGACGACACCGTGGCCCTGCGCGCTTCGGCCTCTCCCGTGGTCCAAGCGCTCATCCGCGCCTGCGGCAGTCCCCTTGCCTGCACGAGCGCCAACACACACGGCGCGCCCTCGCCGGCAAGCTTTGCCGCCGTCGAAGGTCGCATCCTGGAGGGGGTCGATGTTGCCGTCGACGCCGGCGAGACCCCGTGTCGCGACGCCTCGACCATCGTGTCGTTCCAGCGCGGCGGGCTCCAGATCCTGCGCCAAGGCGCACTTCCCGCATCAGAGATCGAACGGGTCCTGTCCGACCCGATGCAATAGAAAGGTGTAAGCGATGTCGTTGAATCTGGGCAGCCTGGGCATGGAAGATGCCTCGTTTAACTTTGGCGGTTCCTACATCATGGCGCTCGACTGCGGCACCACCTCGGTACTTGCGACCATCGTCGACGAGTATGGATGCATCGTCGCGCAGGCACGTCGCAGCGTCAAAACGAGTTTTCCGCGTCCCGGTTGGGTAGAGCAAGACCCCATGACGGTCCTTGCCAGCCAGATTGCCGTCATGATGGAGGTTCAGTTTAAGAGCGGCATCCATTCTGACCGCATCGCCGCCATCGGCATCTCCAACCAGCGCGAGACCACGGTGGTCTGGGACCGCGTGAGCGGCCAGCCCATCTATAACGCCATCGTATGGCAGTGCCGTCGTACCGCGCCGGCGATCGACGCGTTGGTTGAACAGGGTTGCGAGGAGCTGGTGCGCTCCCGCACGGGACTCACGCTTGACCCGTATTTCTCGGCCTCCAAGGTGCAGTGGATTCTCGACAACGTCGACGGCGCACGCGAGAGCGCGGCGGCGGGCGACCTCATGTTTGGCACCATCGACACCTGGCTCATCTACAACCTCACCGGCGGCCAGGTCTTTGCCACCGACTACACCAATGCCAGCCGCACGGCACTCTTTAATATCCATACGCTCGATTGGGACGACGACCTGCTGGCGCTCTTTGACGTTCCACGTTCCATGATGCCCGAGGTTCGCTGGAGCTCGGGCGACTACGGCCGCGTCGCGAGCGACATCATGACCAACATGCCGCCCATCATGGGCGTGGCGGGTGACCAACAGGCGTCGCTGTTCGGCCACTGCTGTTTCCGTCCCGGCCAGACCAAAAACACCTATGGCACGGGCTGCTTTATGCTCATGAACACCGGCGACGAGATCGTCGAATCCAAGAATGGCCTGGTCTCCACCATCGGTATCGCTGCGGACGGCAAAGTCAGCTATGCGCTCGAGGGCTCTATTTTTGCCGCCGGCTCAACGATGAACTGGCTTCGCAACAACATGGGCATCATCTCGAGCGTGAGCGAGTCCGCGCAACTCGCCGTTTCAATCAACGACAACGAGGGCTGCTACTTCGTTCCCGCCTTTGCGGGTTTGGGCGCTCCCTGGTGGGATCCGCATGCCCGCGGTATCGTGTGCGGCCTGACCGGTGCCTCGAGTCGCGCGACCATTGTGCGTGCGGCCTGCGAGTCCATGGCCTACCAGAGTTATGACGTGCTGCGCGCCATGGAGCAGGACGTGGGACTTTCGATTGAGCGCCTGTCCGTCGATGGCGGCGCCTCACGCAACGAGTTCATCATGCAATTCCAGGCCGACCTGCTGGATATCCCCGTGCTGCAATGCGAGACGGTGGAGACCACGGCAATCGGTGCCGCGTACTTGGCGGGTCTTGCCGTCGGCTATTGGGAAGACCTTGAAGAGCTGGAGCAAAATGCCCAGATCGTTAGGACCTTCCTTCCCCATATGTCCGCCGAGCGTCGCGAGCAAAACCTTGCGGGCTGGCGTGATGCAGTCAAGCGCTCGCTCAGTACCGCACAGTAGGGCTGCGACGAGCCGATCGATACAACAAACCGCTAAACTTATGCACGGCGCGCGGCAACAACATCGCCGTGCGCCGTGTTAGCAAAGCCGTTTCTCGGCCGCAACGAAAGGGGCAATCAACCCATGACCGTCACCTACGATACGTCCCGCGTGACCCTTGTCGACCATCCGCTTGTCCAGCACAAGCTGTCGATCCTGCGCGACAAAAACACCGGCACCAACCAGTTCCGCCAGCTCGTGCGCGAACTCGCGCTTTTTGACGGCTACGAGGCCATGCGCGACCTGCCTATGGAAGACGTCGAAGTCGAGACCCCCATCACTACCGACACGTTCAAACAGCTCGCCGGCAAGAAACTCGCCATCGTGCCCATCCTGCGTGCGGGCCTTGGCATGGTCGACGGCATTCTCGACCTGGTGCCCTCCGCTCGCGTAGGCCACATCGGTATGGAACGCGACGAGGTTACCCATGAGCCGCATGAGTATTACTGCAAGATGCCCAAGGATATCGACCAGCGCATCTGCCTGGTCGTCGACCCCATGCTCGCCACGGGCGGTTCGGCCGAGATGGCCATCAGCTACCTGCGCGAGCGCGGTGTCAAGGACATCCGCATGCTGTGCATCGTCGCTGCCCCCGAGGGCCTCAAGTCGCTGACCGAGAAGGACCCAGATGTGCATATCTATACCTGCGCTATCGACGACCATCTCAACGAGGCTGCCTACATCGTTCCCGGCCTGGGCGACGCCGGCGACCGCATCTACGGCACGCTGTAATCTCTGGGCCATACCGGCTAACGTCGAAAATACGAAGAAATGGTGCGCGCGGGCGAGCAAAAGACGACCGCGCGCACTCCTGTTAACGGACGTTTTGAGCTGAGGGGTTCGAAAAAACGTATTACCGTACCTGCGGCATAAAGAAGGCCTTAAGAAAACGTACAGGTGCGTATTAACCGTTTGTTTTACGGTTGTACTTTAGCGATTGGCTCGTACAATAGTCACCAATGTTTGGCGGGAACTGTCCTGTGAGGCGATAAAAAAGGAAAGTGAGGACGCCAGTGTTTCAGATAGCCGATCTGCTCGCTATCGTTGCAGGTGCCATCGCGGGCGCGATTGCCTTCCTTCCCTTTGTCTTTACGCTCAAGCCGGTTCTTGACGATAAGCAGAATGCGGACATGCTCAAGGGTATGGTGAGTCTCGCGGTCTCGGCAATCGCGTTGCTTGTCTTTACCTTGATTGTGTTTGTGTTGTTCGGAGAGGCATTTCGCATGTTCCTCCTGGGCGAGGCAATCGGCTTCGTGGCCTTTATGGCCGCCTGCGCGGTTCGCGTCGCCAAGGCGCTGCGAGATCCTCATGAGGTCGAAAGGTAAGTCGTGGAAATTTTTGAAAAGCTGCCTGATGAGATTAATCATCTGGTCAGCGAGTTCAGCTCCACCCCTGTCGTGGGCGATCTGAGCTGCGGCATCACGCAGTACTCGTTTTGGCTGATCGTCTCCACGATCGTGCTCCTGATCGTCCTAGCCGTGTTCAAGAAGAAGCAGACCCTGGTTCCCAAGGGCTTCTTCGTCAACGGTTTCGAGTACATCATCGAGTACGTCGAGAACGATATCGGCAAGGGTGTCGTGGGTGAGAACTGGAAGAAGCACTTCCCATTCCTGTGCTCGCTTTTCCTGTTCATCCTGATCAATAACATGATCGGCCTGATCCCGGGAATGAAGCCCGGCACCGGCGCAATCGGCTCCACCGCCGCACTCGCCATTTTCGCCTTCGTGTACTTCATCTACTACGGATGCAAGGCTCACGGCGTGATCGGCTACATCAAGAGCCTCGCCCCGCAGGGCGTGAGCTTCCCGATGAACGTGCTCGTGTGGGTCGTCGAGCTTTTCTCGACCTTCCTGCGCCTCATCACGCTTGCCGTCCGTCTGTTCTGCAACATGTTCGCAGGACACGTGGTCATGGGTTCGTTCGCCATCATGGCGAGCATGTTCATGCAGCCGCTGCTTCAGCAGGTTTCCGCGGCCCACGCCGTCGGCGCCCTGCCTTCGCTTGCCTGGCTTGCCATCCTCATCCTGATCTACGCGATCGAGCTTGTGGTCGGCGCCATCCAGGCTTACGTTTTCACGGTCCTTACCGCCGTGTATGTCTCCGAAGCAGAGGAGGTCGCGGAGGAGGAGTAATCTTCCGTTCGCGCCTTAAAGGTAAGGCAATTCGTTAAACCGCCGGTGCCCGTACCCATGGAGCCCGGCAGTTATAAAAAGGTTATCCTGCGTGAAATAAGACACGCACGACAAAGGAGGAATCGTGGGAGTTATCGGTTACGGTCTCGGTGTTATCGGCGCTGGTCTTGCTATCGGCCTGTCTGCTCTGGGTGCTACGGGTGCTATGGCCCGTCAGCCTGAGGTCCAGGGCCGCGTGTTCACCGTCTTCATCATGGGCTCCGCCTTCGGCGAGGCTCTGGCTCTGATCGGCTTCGTTGTCGCGCTGATCGTTAAATAGCACGGAGCGTCAAGTATGAATCTTTCATCCCAGAAGAGCGCGATCGCACTCTCCGCGTCCGCGGCCGCGCTGCTCATGCCGGTTTCCGCGTTCGCCGAGGACGGCGCTGCCGGTGCGGACATCCTCATCCCTAAGATGGCGGAGTTCATCCCGGCGCTTATCGCCTTCCTGATTATCTGGATCGTGCTGGCCAAGGTCGCCCTGCCGGGCATCATGAAAACCATGGAGGAGCGCGGCAAGAAGATCGAGGAGAGCCTCGACGAGGCCGAGAAGACCAAGCAGGAGGCCATCGCCAAGCGCGCTGAGTCCGACTCGATCGTCACCGACGCCCGTCGTCAGGCTGCCGACATCGTTCTCGAGGCCCGTAAGGACGCCGAGTCCGAGCGCGCCCGTATCATCGAGGCTGCTCACAAGGAGGCCGAGGAGATCATCGCCAAGGCCCATACGACCGTCGAGGACGAGCGCAAGTCCATCTACGCCGGTGCCGCGAGCTCCATCGCCGACCTGTCCGTTGCCGTCGCCACCAAGATCGTGGGCGAGGCACTCGAGGACGAGTCCGAGCAGAAGAAGCTCATCGAGCGCTACATCCAGGAAGCAGGTAGCCTGAATGCCGACTAGCCGCTATCAGGACAAGGTACTCGAGACCTACGCGCGCTCCCTTTTGGAAGCCGCCAAGGCCGAGAACTATGTGTTCGAGGACCTCGAGATGATCGAGCGCCTGGCTAGCGCCAGCCCCGAGATCATCGCCGTGCTCGACACCATGTCCAAGCGCGACCAGCTCGACCTTCTTCCCAAGGTGGCAGCTGCCTTTAAGTATGTTGCCGAGGAAGACGAGGATGTAGTGGGCGTGACCGTCACCACGGCGATCCCGCTCGACGACGAGCTGCGTCAAACCATCACTAAGAAATGCGAGCAGGACTTCGGCCGCAAGGTATTCCTTATCGAGCAGGTCGACCCGTCTATCGTGGGCGGCCTGGTGCTCGAGGCCCGCGGCGAGCGTCGTGACATTTCCGTCAAGACGCAGCTGCGCGTCGCGCAGGAGACCCTCGCAAACTCTGCTAATTCGTACGGAGGTGAAGCCTAATGTCCGAAACCCTCAATGCCCAGGATATCGCCAAGAAACTGCAGGAGCAGCTCACGAGCCTCTCCGCGACGGTCGATACGCATGAGGTTTCAACGGTCGACGAGGTAGGCGACGGCATCGCGCGTGTCTCCGGCCTCAAGAGCGCCATGGCAGGCGAGCTTCTGGAGTTCAAGAGCTCCGATACCGGTGAGACCGTCTTCGGCCTTGCCCAGAACCTTGACCGTGACGAGGTCGGCGCCGTTCTGTTCGGTGCCGTCGACTCCATCAAGGAAGGCGACGAGTGCCGCACCACTGGCCGCATTATGGATATCCCCGTGAGCCGTGCCATGCTCGGCCGCGTCGTCAATCCGCTCGGCCAGCCCATCGACGGTCTGGGCGACATCGTCGCCACGCATCGTCGCCCCATCGAGTTCAAGGCCCCCGGTGTCATCGACCGTACCCCGGTGTGCGAGCCGGTTCAGACCGGCCTGTTGGCCATCGACTCCATGGTGCCTATCGGCCGTGGTCAGCGTGAGCTCATCATCGGCGACCGTAAGACCGGTAAGACCGCCATCGCCATCGACGCTATCCTCAATCAGCGCGGCAAGGGCATGGTCTGCATCTATGTCGCCATCGGCCAGAAGGCCTCCACGGTTGCCAACATCCGCGAGACCCTCGCTCAGCACGGTGCGCTCGACTACACCATCATCGTTTCGGCCACCGCTGCCGATTCCGCCCCTATGCAGTACATCGCGCCTATGGCCGGTGCCGCTATCGGCGAGTTCTTTATGTACAACGGCGAGGACGGCAAGCCTGCCAGCGAGACCAACCCCGGCGGTCACGTGCTCGTCATCTACGACGACCTGTCCAAGCAGGCCGTGGCCTACCGTCAGATGTCGCTGACGCTGCATCGTCCGCCCGGACGCGAGGCCTATCCTGGCGACATCTTCTACCTGCACTCTCGTCTGCTCGAGCGTGCCGTCAAGATGTCCAAGAAGAACGGTTACGGCTCCATGACGGCTCTGCCGATCATCGAGACCCAGGACGGCGACGTCTCGGCCTACATTCCGACCAACGTTATTTCCATTACCGATGGTCAGATCTACCTGCAGTCCGAGCTCTTCTTCCAGGGTCAGCGCCCGGCAGTCGACGTGGGTATCTCCGTGTCCCGCGTCGGTGGCGATGCACAGACCAAGGCCATGAAGCAGGTCGCCGGCAACCTCCGTCTGGACCTTGCTTCGTACCAGGAGCTCGCCGGCTTTACGCAGTTCGGCTCCGACCTCGACGAGGCCACGCAAAAGCAGCTTACCCACGGCGCTCGCATGACCGAGCTCCTGAAGCAGCCGCGTTATAAACCGTTTGAGGTTGGCGAGCAGATCGTTACGCTGTTTGCTGGCAACGAGGGCTTCCTGGATGACCTGGAGATCGCCGACGTGCTGCCTTTCCGTGCCGAGCTTATCGAGTATATGGACAATGGCTTTGGCTCGCTGCTCGACAAGGTTCGCGCCAAGAAGATCGACGACGACACCAAGGCTGAGCTCTTGCGCGTCATCGGCGACTTCAAGCAGCAGTTCATGGCCAAGCACCATTCGGATGTTTCTGGATCAGAGGAGAACTAAGCCCCATGGCCAACCTTCGCGACATTAAGAAGCGAATCTCCTCGGTTACCACGACCAAGCAGATCACGCGCACGATGGAGATGGTCTCTACGGCCAAGATCCGTCGTGCTCTCGATCGCTCCAAGCAGGCCGAGCCCTATAAGGAGGCGCTGACCGACGTCATGTTGACGGTCGCCGGCGACGCCTCCTGTTCGGGCACCGATCCCATGCTGCAGAAGCATGAGAGCGTCAAGCATGGCCTGATTGTCGTTATTGCCTCGGACCGCGGCCTTGCCGGCGGTTTCAATACGACGGTGGAGCGCACGGCCGAAAAGCTCGCCGCTTCTTGGGCGAACGACGGCATCGAGTGCGAGATCATCGCGTGTGGGCGCAAACCGGCCACGTATTTCCGTGACCGCGAAAACGTCGTCATGCACTTTGAGGGCAACTCCTCTGAGCCCGATTTCAATCAGGCCCGCATGATCTCCTCTCATATCTGCGATGCGTATCGTGCCGGTGAGCTTGACCGTGTCGAGCTTGTCTACCACCACGCCAAGAACCGCGTGGATCAGGAGCTTCGCGTCGAGCATCTGTTGCCGCTCGACCCCGAGATGATCGCTATGGCCCACGGTCCGCGTAAGAACGAGACCGACGCCCCTAAGCGCATCTCGTCCACGTTCGAGTTCGTGCCCTCTCCCGAGCATGTTCTCGGCAAGCTTGTGCCGTCTTATATCCTGACGGTCATCTACCAGGCCCTGATCGATTCGGCGGCTGCCGAGCAGGGTGCACGCCGCAAGGCCATGCACTCCGCGACGGAAAACGCCACCGCGATCATCTCGACCCTTACCCGCACGTATAGTCGCGTGCGCCAGGCTTCGATCACGACCGAGATTAACGAGATCGTCGGCGGAGCCTCAGCATTGGAGGAACAGTAATGGCTAATAACACCGTAAAGCTTGCGGTCGAGGAAGCCACCAAGAAGACGACTGCCGGTGATGGTCGCATCGTGCGAATCATCGGCCCTGTCGTCGACGTCAAGTTTGACGGCGCGGTGCCCCCGATCTACAACGCGCTCACGGTCGAGGCCGAGACCCCGATCGGTCACCTGAGCACGATCCTCGAGGTCGAGAGCCAGCTTCCGGGCGGCGTCGTCCGCACGGTCGCCATGTCCTCGACCGACGGCCTGCAGCGCGGCCTCATCGCCACCGATACCGGTGAGCCCATGAAGATGCCCGTTGGTCCCAAGACGCTCGGCCGCATTTGGAACGTCATGGGCAAGCCCGTCGACGGCAAGCCCATGCCCGAGGTGGAGGAGTTCTACCCCATCCACCATGCAGCGCCCCGTTTCGACGAGCTCACCACCAAGACCGAGATCTTCGAGACCGGCATCAAGGCTGTCGACCTGCTCGAGCCCTACATCCGTGGCGGCAAGACGGGCCTGTTCGGCGGCGCCGGCGTCGGCAAGACCGTTCTGATTCAGGAGCTCATCAACAACCTCGCCCAGGAGCACGGCGGCACCTCGGTGTTCACCGGCGTCGGCGAGCGTACCCGCGAGGGCACCGACCTGTTCCTCGAGATGAGCGAGTCTGGCGTTATCGACAAGACCTGCTTGGTCTATGGTCAGATGAACGAGCCGCCCGGAGCGCGTCTGCGCATCGGTCTGGCCGGCCTTACTACCGCTGAGTATTTCCGTGATCGTGGCCAGGACGTTCTGCTGTTCATCGACAACATCTTCCGCTTCTCCCAGGCAGGTTCCGAGGTTTCCGCACTGCTGGGCCGTATGCCGTCCGCCGTTGGTTACCAGCCCACGCTGGCAACCGAGATGGGCGACCTCCAGGAGCGCATTACCTCGACCAAGACGGGCTCCATTACCTCCGTCCAGGCTGTCTACGTCCCCGCAGACGACCTGACCGACCCGGCGCCTGCCACAACGTTTACGCACCTCGACGCCACCACGGTTCTTTCGCGTAGCATTTCGTCGCTCGGCCTGTTCCCGGCTATCGACCCGCTCGCATCTTCCTCCGACGCTCTCGATCCCTCGATCGTCGGCGAGGAGCACTACCGTGTCGCCGTCAAGGTCCAGGAGCTCCTGCAGGAGTACTCCGACCTTCAGGACATCATCGCCATTCTGGGTATGGACGAGCTGTCCGAGGAGCAGCGCCTTACGGTCAACCGTGCCCGTAAGATTCAGCAGTTCCTCTCGCAGTCCTTCCACGTCGCCGAGAAGTTCACCGGCAACCCCGGTGTCTACGTCCGCGTCGAGGATACCGTCCGCTCTTTCGCCGAGATTGTCGACGGCAAGGCCGATGACCTGCCCGAGCAGGCTTTCCGCTATGCTTCCACGATTGAGGACGTGCGCGAGCGCGCCCGCAAGATGGGGGAGAAGTAGGTTATGCGTATCCGCATCGTGTGCCCCGTGAGCTGCGCCTATGAGGGCGACGCTGCGTTTGTGTCGATTCCGTCCACGGATGGCGAGTTTGGCGTTCTGCCTGCTCACTCCAGCGAGATCTGCACGATCGACCGCGGTTACGTTCGCGTTTCCGATAAGGCCATGGGCACTGTCGACCACACGTTTGCCGTGGCCGGCGGCTATGCCCAGGTTGCGGACGATGTCGTGACCGTTCTCGCCGAGCGCGCTTGCGATTTGGCGACCGTCGATGCCGACAAGCTTAAAGCTGATATTCAAGGTTTTGAAGAGAAGCTGGGTAATTTGTCGGAGGATGATGCACGCCGCGCCTACCTCTATAATGAAATCGCATGGTGTAAGCTCAAGCTTGCCCAATAGTCAAACGATTTAGCGTTCGACCATTTGCGAACACATCATGCCCGGGATGGCCCAGCCATCCCGGGCATGCTTTTTGAAAGGGTAGACCTTGGATATTATCCGCGTTGAGGGTGGCCACGCCATCGGAGGCTCCGTGCCCGTCTCGGGTGCCAAGAACTCCGCACTCAAACTCATGGCGGCAACGCTTCTGGCGCCGGGCAAGACGACGCTGCAGAACGTGCCCGATATTTCCGATGTCCACGTGATGGGCAAGGTGCTCAAGGGCATGGGCGCTACGATCGATGTTCTCGACGAGCACACGCTCGAGATTGATACCTCTCAGGTCGATTCTTGGGAGGCCCCCTACGAGCTCGTTGCCAAGATGCGTGCTTCCACAGCCGTGATGGGACCCCTGCTGGGTCGCTTCCATCGCGCCAAGATCGCCATGCCGGGCGGCTGCAACCTGGGTGCTCGCAAGATCGATATGCACATTCTTGGTCTCGAGGCCCTGGGCGTTGAGTTCGATACCGCCCACGGTTACATCAACGCTAATGCGCCCCAAGGTCTGCGCGGTACCACCGTCACGCTCGAGTTCGCCAGTGTCGGTGCGACCGAGAACCTCATCATGGCATCCGTGCGCGCGAAGGGTACCACGGTTATCGACAATGCCGCCCGCGAGCCCGAGATCGTCGATCTCGCCAACATGCTCAACGAGATGGGCGCCAAGATTGTCGGCGCCGGTACGCCTGTCGTGACCATCGAGGGCGTGGAAGAGCTGCATCCCGTTACCCATCGCGTAGTGGGCGACCGCATCGAGGCCGGCACCTTTATCGTCGCCGGTGCGTTGATGGCCGACGATCGCGGTGTCGACGTCACGGGTTTTTGCCCCATTCACTTGGGCATGGTGCTCAAGAAGATGGAGCTCATGGGTATCGACTGCGAGCGCGTCGAGGATGGCGTCCATGTAAACCGTGCCGAGCGTATCAAGCCGGTCGACATCCAGACGCTTCCGTTCCCCGGCTTCCCGACGGACATGCAGGCGCAGATTATGGTGCTCTCCGCCCTTGCCGATGGTAGCTCCGTTATCACCGAGAACATCTTCGAGAATCGCTTTATGTTTGCCTCTGAGCTGGTGCGCATGGGTGCCGACATTCGTATCGAGAGCCATCATGCCATGATTCATGGCGTCAAGGGCTTCTCGGGTGCACAGGTTACCTCGCCCGATCTGCGTGGCGGAGCGGCCCTCGTCGTAGCGGGCTTGATCGCCGACGGGACGACCGAGGTTTCGGCCATCCATCACATCAAGCGCGGCTACGAGCGGTTTGTCGAAAAGCTGCAGGCGCTCGGCGCGCATGTCGAGCATGCTACCGTCCCCGATCCCGTCATCTACTAATACAGGTTGCCTATGTTTAATAAAAAACCCCTCGCGGATACCACCGCCCGAAGACCCTCAACTGGTGCGCAGGCCAAGATCTACAGTCGCGATAACGTGGCTCGCTATTCCGAGCGCGCTCGCCAACGTCGTCGTAGCCACACGATTCGTCACGTCGCGCTCATTGTCGTGCTTGGCGTGCTGCTGAGTGCCACTACCGCTGCCGGCCTGTGGTTTGCCACCATTATGGGCAAGCTCGGCGATTCTAATGTCATTACCGACAATCTGCGTCGGGTTCTGGTTGACACCGATGAGGCAAAGGATCCGTTCTACGTGCTGCTTCTTGGCACCGACGGCCGTCCGGGCGAGGATACGTATCGTGCCGACTCGATTATCCTGGCACGCATCGACCCCACGCAAAAGCAGGCGACGCTCATTTCCGTTCCGCGCGACACCAAGGTCGAGTACAAGGGCGAGACCATGAAGATCAACGCCTGCCATACCGTTGGCGGCGCCGAGGCCATGGTCGAGGCGGTCAACGAGCTGTGCGGTGTTCAGATTTCCCACTATGCCGAGGTCAGCTTCGACGGTATGCAGGCACTGATTGATTCGGTTGGCGGTATCGACATTAACGCAACCGATGATGTTGACGACCCCGAGCACCTGGATATTAAGATTACCGCTGGCCAGCAGCATATGGACGGTGCCACCGCCCTTACCTATGCCCGCTGCCGCTACACCTATGCCGACGGCGATTACACGCGCATGCGCCACCAGCGTCAGGTGCTTGGCGCCCTTGCCAACCAGATTCTCAATAACTTCGATGCCACGAAGATTTTTGGCCTGGTTAATTCGCTGTCCGATATGCTCGTAACCGATATGAGCGTTCAGGATATCGTGGCTACGGTCAACGCCATGCGCGGTATGGATGTCGACGGTATCTACTCGGCCAACCTGCCCTCGTACGCCGACGACAGCACCATGATCGACGGTGTGAGCTACGTCTTTGTCTACGAGGACGAGCTCAAGGAAATGATGGAGCGCGTCGATGCCGGCAAGGATCCCAAGGGTCCCAACACCATGGGTCTTTCCGACGGTTCCAGCTCTACGATCGGCGACCTGAACAACAACACGTCTGACGACTACGCAAACGGTACCGCAACCTCATCGGTCAGCTCTGACGATTCCGATGACTCAAGCGATTCGAGCGATTCGGACTACTACGAAGAGCCCACCGGCGACGGCAACGGCTACGAGGCCAACTACTAAGTTACGGCGTTTTACCAAACGCCGTAACGGCTTGACGCTGCGCGCCGCCCAAGGCGACAATTTGTCATTCAAAAGGCAGGGCATGACCAGAAGGTCAATGCCCTGCCTTTTTCATGCCAACTTGTTCGCCTTGGACATCGCTCGCTGACGTTGGCTCAACCTGCGGTGCTGACTACTCCCCTTGCACCAAAAACCGCCCCGTTCTCGGTTTTGAGGACGGGGCGGTTTTGCTTACCTAGATTGTTCGAGTTCCCTATGCAAAGCGGGCGACGAGTTCCTGCAGGACGTCGGTCATCTTGACGAGCGAACTGACCGGGACGAACTCGTTGACGCCGTGGTAGCAATAGCCGCCGGTGGAAAGGTTGGGGCAGGGCAGACCGCGGAACGACAGCTGGGCGCCGTCGGTGCCGCCACGAATTGACAGCACTTGGGGCTCAACGCCGCAGGCAAGGTAGGCTTCCTTGGCAACATCAATAAGCTCGGGATAGTCACGAACGATCTCGGCCATATTTCGATACTGCTGCTTAATCTCGACCGTCACGCGCTCCTCACCCAGACGCTGGTTGAGCATCGAGGCGGCGGCATCAATAAGGTCGAGTTTCTGCTGGAACTTGGCGGCGTCATGGTCGCGGACGATATAGCGCGCTGTGGCGTGATCGACGGTCGCAGATACACCCTCAAGGTGATAAAAGCCCTCGTAGCCTTCCGTATACTCCGGGCGCTGCGCGTAGGGGAGCAACGCGTTGAAGTCGCAGAACAGATTGCCTGCGTTGACCATACGGCCCTTGGCGTCGCCCGGGTGGATGGACTGGCCCTCAAAGCGGACGGTCGCCTCGGCGGCGTTAAAGCACTCCCACTCCAGCTCGCCGATGGGGCCGCCGTCGACCGTGTAGGCGTACTTGCAGCCAAAGGTATCGATATCCAACAGCTCGGCTCCGTGGCCGATCTCCTCGTCAGGGCAGAAGCAAATGCCGAGTGCGGGATGGGGCAGAGAAGGGTCCTGAGCGATACGCGCGACAAGCGACATGATCTCGGCGACGCCTGCCTTGTCGTCCGCGCCCAGCAGCGTGGTGCCATCGCTGCAGACCAGGTCCTCACCTGCGAGGTCGTTCAGGGCGGGAAGCTTGGCGGTACTCATGGCAACGGGCTTACCGTCAACCGTGCCGCAGACCAGGTCGCCGCCTTCGTAGTGTACGATGTGCGGTTTCACGCCGGCACCCGGTGCAACTTCGGTGGTGTCGAGATGGGCGATCAGGCCCAGGGCGGGCTTGTCCTCAGCGCCCGCACTTGCGGGGATATGCGCGCAGACATAGGCGTGCTCGGTCACGTGGGCATCTTCCGCACCAAGCTCGCGCAGCTCTTCAGCCAGCACGTTGGCAAGGTCAAACTGAACGGCGCTCGAGGGTACCTGGTCGCAGTTTGCATCCTCGGACTGCGTGTTGATCTGGACGTAGCGCAAAAAGCGCTCGAGGACATCGGGGTTCGTGGTGGTGTTTTCCATAAAGACCGCTCCAATCTTGGTCGTCGTGTGCAACAAGAACTCTAGCACGGTATGCCACGGCATACCGCGACGCTTGGATGGGGTAGAATCAGCCATTGAATGCAGAAGGGACGGAAGATCATGGATACGACAAATAGCTCGCGCGAACTACATCTGACGGTGGCGAACGAAGACTACTTGGAGTG
Source organism: Collinsella aerofaciens ATCC 25986 (assembly GCF_964237925.1). Classification (GTDB taxonomy): domain Bacteria; phylum Actinomycetota; class Coriobacteriia; order Coriobacteriales; family Coriobacteriaceae; genus Collinsella; species Collinsella aerofaciens_BJ. The sequence continues at coordinate 55,098 of NZ_CAXSKI010000016.1, forward strand.
CATGGTTCGCATTGAAAGCGAAGAGGGGGAAACCAACGGCGTTCGATCGGTCGACATCGCGCAGCGCCTTGGCGTCTCCAAGGCATCGGTCAATAAAGCGGTTTCGGCTCTCAAGGCATCCGAGCTTGTCGAGCAATCGCACTACGGCAAGGTGATCCTGACCGATCGCGGCCGCGAGGTTGGCGCGGCTATCTGGTACCGTCATCGCCTCATCCGCACGTTTTTGGTTCAGGAGCTCGGTGTCGAATTTGAGCGAGCCGATTCCGAGGCCTGCATGATGGAGCATGCGCTATCCGAGGACACGATGAGCCGCTGGCTCGCCTATCTCGAAAAGCAGGGAATCAGCGTCGAGGAATAGCGGGATATATATGGATACGAGTTATTACAACCGCTTTGGTGCCGAGGAACTTACGCGCCGCTTGTCGAGCGAGACCTTGTTGGCGCAGGGCCCCATGGGCAGTGTTTTGTTGAGTGAGTACGATGCCGCCGACATTCCACCGGCGTTTTGGAATCTGGCAGAGTCGCAGACCGTTTCTCGTATCCATCGCTTGTATGTCGCCGCCGGCGCGCAGGTGCTCATTACCAATACCTTTCAGGCATCGAGCTATGCCCTCAAGCACGACCAGATTGCGCCGTCCTTGGCGGAGGTCAATCGCGGGGCCGTCGACGATGCCCGCCAGGCGCACCCTCAGCTACTGCTGGGCTCGATGGGCCCGATCGGTATTGAGTGGTTTGCCGAGGACTCTGTCGAGTATCGTGAAATCCGCGGCATTGCGCGCGAACAGGCGCACGCCTTGCTCAATGCTGGTGTTGACGGTCTGCTGATCGAGACGGTGACGTCTATCCGTAATCTGCAGCCCATGCTTGCCGGCGCCCGAGATGCCGCCGACGGCATGCCTGTTCTGGTGAGTTTTGTCGTTGACGATAAAGGCGACCTGCTGGGCGATGGCCTCAACATCGAGGCAGCCGTTTTGTACGCCGAAAAACACGGCGCAAACTCGGTTGGTGTTAATTGCTGTTCGCTTGCGGCCGCGAATGCGGCGGTGCCCAGGATGGTTGCATCGGCGACTACTCCCGTTACGGTGCGTCCCAACGTAGGCGATCCGGTCCAGACTCAGGATGGCCCCGTATGGCACGAGAATCCCGAAGCTTTCGCGCGCGCATGCATCGAATGGAGACATGCCGGCGCCGCAATGGTGGGCAGTTGCTGTGGAACCACGGCAATCACTACGGCAGCGATGGCCGAGGCGCTCGATATATAAAGGGCAAAACCGCTCCATACGGGGCGGTTTTTTTTATTGCTTGCATGTCCTCGGCAGCATTTGCCCAAATGGTGAATGCTGGTGCCGGCAGGTTGCTGAGTGCGTGTTGCGGGTATACCTCACGCGTACCATGATCCAAACACTGTGAGGTGTCTGCGCGTGTGCGCGATAATTCATTTTGGAACTGACGGTTGGCGCGCTCGCGTCGATGAGGACTTCACTGCCGATAACGTTGCCCGTATCGCCGATGCCGTCGGCGAGTTGTGGCAAAAGACCAATCCGGGCAAAACGGTATATATAGGGTTCGACACCCGGCCCCTGGCGAGCGAGTTCGCTGAGCTTGCGGCGGGCGTGCTAGCAGCGCACGGGCTGGACGCCGTGCTCGCTTCGCGACCTGTTCCGACCCCTGCCCTTACGTGGGCGGCGGCTTATGACGGTGGGGCGTGCGGCGCGCTCATGGTGACGGGGTCCCATCATCCGCAGGGTTATCTGTGCCTCAAGATTCGCATGGGTGACGGCTCGACCGCCAACCAGGATGTCATCGAAGAGCTCGAAGAGACCATGGCTCCCGAGCCAATGGGGATCGAGGGGCAATATCGCACCGCGGATATCATTCCTGACTATATGCAGGCGGTGGCATCGTTTGTCGATGCCGAAGCCATCCGCGACGCGCACCTGCGCGTGGTTGTCGATCCCATGGGCGGCGCAGCCCAGGGTTATCTAGCCGACTTGCTGCGCGAGCTTGGCGTTGAGGTGCACGAGATTCACGCCGGGCAGGCGTCTGACCAAGAAGATATCTGCCCCGACCCCGTTGAGCCTTGGGTGGACACTTGCGAGCGCGCGGTTATCGAGGACGGAGCTTGCGCCGGCCTGGTGACCGACGGCGACGCCGATCGTATCGGCGCGGTTGACGAGCGCGGCAGATATATACATCCGCATCAGATCATGGCGCTCGTTTTGGGCGACTTGGTTCAATTTCGTAATTTGGAGGGGCGCGTCGTCGTCAATCTTTCATGCTCGACGCTCGTGCGTCGCATTGCCGAGGCGCTTGGCTGCCGCGTGACCGTCAAACCAGTCGGTTTCAAATATATAGCGGCGGAGATGAAGAAGGGCGGCGTCCTCATAGGCGGCGAAGAAGCCGGTGGTATCGGCATCGCCGCGCATATGCCCGAGCGCGATGGAATCCTCGCCTGTCTGATTCTGTGTGAGCTTATGGCAAAGACGGACGCGCCTTTGGGCGTTCTGGTCGACCAACTCGAGGACAGTTTTGGTAAGACGAGTTACGGTCGACGCGATTTACGCCTTGAGGCCGAAGATGCCGAAACGTTGCGAACCCTGCTGCCGGGCGTAAACCCCAAGTCGATTTGTGGCAAGGTGCCGCAAAACGTTAGTCATATGGATGGCTTGCGTTTGGCATTCGAGGATGACACGTGGCTGCTGGTCCGTCCTAGCGGGACCGAACCAGTGGTGCGCGTCTACGCCGAGGGGTTCTCGGTGGAAGAGCGTGATGAGTTGCTCGATGCTGGCTGTGCTTTAGCTAGGGGGACGTATCCGCTTTAACCATGAGTCTGCCTTATATAGAAGAGATGCTCGGCGAGCGGTAGGTAACGGCTGGCAAACGTTAGTCGGATCACAAAATGTGTAGGAAATGTGTACGCCCAGATTCCCGCCCGCGGGGCCCCTCCGGTCTGGCAATATATCTCCTTGCCGCGCGGCCCGGTCGAACCGGATCAGCCGCAGAGCGTGCACC
>NZ_CAXSKI010000017.1:0-55794 GCF_964237925.1 Collinsella aerofaciens ATCC 25986
AGGCCCCGCCGACCGATTGCAAGCGGTCGGCGGGGCCATTGTGGCTCTTGACAGCGGATTGGGTCATATGAGCGAAAGCCCGCCAGAGCGAGCAAGGTGCCTTGAAGCGAGGCGGCATTGACCTTCTGGTCATACCGCCGAAGTTGAAAGGCAGATTGCCGCCCTGGCGGGCTTGCAGCGTCAAGTGGTTACGGCGTTTGGTAAAACGCCGGAACTAAAACCCGTGGCGCTCCAGGAAGCGGAAGGCTAGGCAGATCCAGGGACGGACCGCCACCTGCTTGTCCTCGTTGTCGACCGCGGTGTTGGCGTTGCCGAGCGAAAGGCCGTGACCACCCTGGTCGAAGACGTGCATCTCGCATGCAACGCCCTCCTCGGCCATGCGCTGCGCAAACGGGTAGACCTGCGCGATCGGCGCCGTCTTGTCGTCGGACACGCCCCACACAAAGGTCGGCGGCATCTGACGCGAAACATGCGTGGTGGGGCAGATATCGGCCAAATGCTCGTCAGTTGCCTCGCCACCCGTCACCATCGACAGGTAGTCGTTGAGCAAATCGCGCCCCGTCTTGCCGCCCGTCTTGGGCACGCGCAAGTCAATGCGCGGATCGCGCGTCTGCATGTCGCGCACATAGGCAAAGTCGAGCAGCGGATAGCCCAGCACCACGGCATCGGGACGAATGTCGTCCGGACGTGCCCCGGCAAGTGCCGCGAAGGGGCCGGTCTTCCACTGCGTTGCCAGCGAGGCACAGATCATGCCGCCCGCCGAGAATCCCACGACGCACACGCGCTTAGGATCGACATGCCACTCGTCGGCGTTGGCGCGCACCGTGGCGACCATCTTGGCAAGATCTGCCTGGGGGTGCGGAAAGCTCACGTCACCCGTAGAGCTCGTGACATAGTTGAGCACAAAGGCCTGGTAACCGTGATCCAAAAACGCAAACGCCACAGGATCCTGCTCATGCGGAGCGATATGCGTAAACGCACCTCCGCCACAGATAATCACGGCAGGGCGGCGGCCATTCGGTTTATCGGGCAGCGGCTCGGCACCCAAATACGTAAATGTCGCCGGATATTCCTCGGTCGGCTCCTCGCCCCACAGCGCATGGCTCTCGACAATCATATGTGCTCCCTTCGCGCAAATTATGCGCCCTTGTTTTTCGCCTTCAAGCGTACCCCACTTGAACCCGTGGCGCAGAAACACTCCGGCAATAAGTTTCCCTTCAACTGATATATCACATAATCCCAGTTCAGAGGTATCGTTGAGCAGCGTAGAATAGGGGCGTTGACCAAGCCGCGAAACACATGTGAAACGTTTCCGGCAAACCAAACGCGCGATATGCGCCTATTTAAGTTGGAGGCAACTATGGGTCTGCTCGATTCGCTTAAGTCCACCTTCACCTCGACCGGCGAGGCGTCCGTTCCGCCCGCAGCAAGCTTCGCCACCCGCGAAGGCGTCATCTATGCCCCCGTCAACGGCGTGCTCGTCAACCTGGACGAGGTTCCCGACGAGACGATCGCCTCGGGCATGCTTGGCCAGGGCTATGGCATCGAGCCCATTACCGGCACCATCTATGCGCCCGCCAACGGCCGCATCGGTGCCACCACTGTCACCAACCACTCCATCGGCATGATCACCGAGGACGGCCTGCGCGTGTTCATCCATGTTGGCCTGGGCACCGTGGAAATGAACGGCAAGGGTTTTGCCCGCTTTGTCGAGATGGGCGATGTGGTCAAGGCAGGCCAGCCGCTCATCAGCTTCGACCGCGAGGCCATTAAGGCCGCTGGTCACGAGGACATCGTGACCGTCATCGTCTCCGAGCTCGATCGTCTTAAGAGCATCGACCATGTCGGCGAGTCTGGAACGCTTATCGGCGGCAACCCGCTCGTCAAGCTTGGCGACCCGCTGCTGGTTGCCAAGACCAAGTAGCCAGGCCCCACGCCACACAGCCAAAAGGCACCTCGTCAAGCGCCCGCGACCATTTGGCCGCGGGCACTTTTCGTTTGAAAAACCATCCCGCCAATGCTTTATCTGTATAGCTCAAATGAGCCGAGCTGCTAGAATATCGAACTGTATGGATAACTATCATTCAACCGTTATGGGAGGATACGTGAACCGCACCAAAATCGCGCAGCTCTATGCCGATGCCGAGTCGCTCGGCGGCCAGACCGTCACCGTCGCCGGCTGGGTCAAGTCCGTCCGCGACATGAAGAACTTTGGCTTTGTTACGCTCAACGACGGCAGCTGCTTCCGCGACCTGCAGGTCGTCATGAACCGCGAGGCACTCGACAACTACGACGAGATCGCCCATCAAAACGTCTCGGCCGCACTCATTTGCACCGGCACCGTCAAGCTGACCCCCGATGCGCCCCAGCCTTTCGAGCTTTCTGCCACCTCCATCGAGGTCGAGGGCACGAGCGCCCCGGATTACCCGCTGCAGAAGAAGCGCGCAACCGTCGAGTTCCTGCGCACCCAGCAGCACCTGCGCCCGCGCACCAACCTGTTCCGCGCCGTGTTCCGCATCCGCTCTGTCGCGGCTGCCGCCATCCACCGCTTCTTCCAGGAGCAGGGCTTTGTCTACGTCAACACCCCCATCATCACCACGAGTGACTGCGAGGGCGCCGGCGAGATGTTCCGCGTGACCACGCTCGACCCCAAAAATCCGCCCCTCACCGAGTCCGGCGAGGTCGACTGGAGCCAGGACTTCTTTGGCAAGCATGCAAGCCTCACCGTGTCCGGCCAGCTCAATGCCGAGAACTTTGCCATGGCCTTTGGCGACGTGTACACCTTTGGCCCCACCTTCCGTGCCGAGAACTCCAACACCACGCGCCACGCCGCCGAGTTTTGGATGATCGAGCCCGAGATGGCCTTTGCCGACCTGAACGACTACATGGATAACGCCGAGGCCATGCTCAAGTACGTCCTCAAGGACGTTATGGCGACCTGCCCCGACGAGCTCAATATGCTCAACAAGTTTGTGGACAAGGGTCTGCTCGAGCGCCTGGACCATGTCGCCAACTCCGACTTTGCCCGCGTTACCTACACCGAGGCCGTCGAGATCCTGGAGCAGGCAGTCGCTGCTGGCCACCAGTTTGATTACCCCGTCAGCTGGGGCATCGACCTGCAGACCGAGCACGAGCGCTTCCTGACCGAGGAGCACTTTAAGCGCCCGACCTTCGTGACCGACTACCCGGCCGAGATCAAGGCGTTCTACATGCGCATGAACGAGGACGGCAAGACCGTCGCCGCCGCCGACTGCCTGGTGCCGGGCATCGGCGAGATCATCGGTGGCTCCCAGCGCGAGGAGCGCCTGGATCTGCTCGAGGCCCGCATCAAGGACCTGGGTATGAATCCCGAGCAGTACAAGTACTACCTTGACCTGCGCCGCTACGGTTCCTGCAAGCACGCCGGCTACGGTCTGGGCTTCGAGCGCTTGGTCATGTATCTGACCGGCGTGGGCAACATCCGCGACGTCCTGCCGCACCCGCGCACCGTGGGCAACGCCGACTTCTAATCGTCGGACACTAGCTCGCGTCGCCACACGCCAACGCTCATCGTACAAGCGTCTCTCGACATCGGTCGAGAGACGCTTTTTTCAACAGCATCCGTCAAGCTTTTGGCAAGGTTTTGGTCAGTTGAGCAGGGCTGTTGAAAACTCGACCCGCCGTTTGCCGACGACTACCGACCGCCCAGAGCGCCCTGCGCCCCTGGGAAAGCCCCACGTCCTAGGCTCCATACCGTCGCCACCCAAAACGGAAAGGACGTGGGCACGATGACCGAAGCCGCTGTTGAAACCTACGACACCACGACGAGAGGCGCCGCCTCGATGGCAGCCTATCGCGCCGTTCGCATCCTGCAGCTCTTGAGCGAAAACACCGGCGAAGACAAGGCCATACTTTCCGATGAGCTGATCCGGCGCCTCGCCCATCCCGACGACCCCGCCCGCATGCCCATCTCGGCGGCGCGGCGCAGCATCTACACCGCCATCTCCGCGCTTCGCCATGCCGGATACGAAATTGAGTACAAACGCGGCGTGGGCTACAAACTTCTTACCCGTCCGCTCGCCGACGAAGAGATCATCCGGCTCCACGGTATGGTCATGCGCAACCGCTCCACGCCTATCGCTATCCGCAAGAGCATGGCGCAGCACTTAGTTGCCATGGCGAGTGCCGACGTTCGCGGCTACCTCGATACACCCGAACCCGTTCCGAGCGCAGGCAGCAAGGCTACCAAGGCAACACGCACGCCCATCAAGCGTATCGACACGTGCGAGCTCGTCGAGCAGGCCATCGACCACGGAACCACGGTGAGTTTTGATATTTCGAGCGTCACGACGCGTGGCGAAACCGAAGCAGCACGGATGACACTCCGTCCCTTTGCCATCAAGCAACGAGACGGCATCTCTTATTTGCTGGGAACGGTCTATGACGCCCGAGGCGCCGATGACACGTTGCGTACCGTAGAGATTGGCCGAATGAGAAACGTCACCACACGTCTCCTCGACGGCAAGAAGCTCTTCGCCGCCCTAGACGAGGACGACACCTCCTCCGCCGCATAAGACCCTCCGCCGCCCATTCGACTACCCGTACCGCCCATCCGATTCTGTATTAAAAAACCCGCCAGGCTGTTGTAAAAATGGACATCAGCGCTACTATAGTTCCACTTGCACTTTGTCCCAGTGCAGTGTTTCCAGCCATTTTTATACTGGGGGTAATGATATGAAGGACATCACCATCAGCCGCAGGAGCCTTCTGGTCTCTGCTGGCCTGCTCGCGCTCGCCCCGCTCGCCGGATGCGGCGGCAACTCTGGTTCCGGCTCTGCTGCCGCCGGTTCCGACTACACCATCGGCGTTCTGCAGCTCACCGAGCACTCCGCACTCGATGCCGCCAACGACGGCTTTGTCAAGGCCATCAAGGAGAGCGGCCTTAAGGTCAAGATCGACCAGAAGAACGCCCAGAACGACCAGTCCACGTGTAAGTCCATTGCCGACAAGTTTGTGGGCGACAACGTCAACCTGATTTATGCCATCGCCACGCCCGCCGCGCAGGCTGCCGCCGGCGCCACGGCCGATATCCCCATCGTGGGCTGCGCCATCACCGACTACGCCGCCTCCGGCCTGGTCCAGGACAACGACAAGCCCGGCACCAACGTCACGGGCGCTTCCGACCTCACCCCGGTCGCCGAGCAGCTCGAGATGATGCAGAAGGTCCTGCCCGACGTTAAAAAGGTCGGCCTGCTCTACTGCACCGCCGAGTCCAACTCCGACGTCCAGATCAAGGCCGCCAAGAAGGAGCTCGACAAGCTGGGCCTCGAGTACACTGACTTCACCGTCTCGAGCTCCAACGAGATTCAGTCCGTCGTCGAGTCTGCCGTGGGCAAGGTCGACGCGCTGTACTCCCCCACCGACAACACCATCGCCGCGGGTGCCTCGCAGGTCGGCCAGATCTGCAAGGAAAACAAGCTTCCCTTCGTGACTGGCGAGGAGGGTATGTGCATGGCCGGCGGCCTGTTCACCCTCTCCATCAACTATGAGGACCTGGGCTACGCCGCGGGCGAGATGGCCGTTAAGATCCTGAAGGGCGAGGCCAAGCCCGAGGATATGCCGATCAAGCACCTCTCGAGCAAGGACCTGGTCGTCGTCAAGAACGACGAAATGGCCGAGGCCCTGGGCATCGACCTTTCCGCCCTGGACGCGTAATGCCATACGCGGCATGCGTCTAGAGCCCGTGCTCGCGCTTTAGCCGCGTTATTCAATATCTGAGCCACAGGGGCGGGCGCTGTAGACCGGCGTCCGCCCTGCTTGTTTCAGGTAAAACAAAACGTCTGTCCGCAGCTCTTTTATACATTGTTACCGCTATCATGGTGACTCACGTGTCCACCCTATCCTAGGAGGTATGAAGCATGCTTATTGCATTGCAGGGCGCCGTTTCGCAGGGCGTCCTCTGGGGCATTATGGTGCTTGGCGTGTTTATCACGTTCCGCCTGCTCGACATTCCCGATATGACCTGCGACGGCAGCTTTGCCCTCGGCGGCTGCGTCTGCGCTGTGCTCATCGTCAATAACAACGTCGACCCGCTGCTCGCCGTGCTGGCCGGCATGTGCGCCGGCGCCATCGCGGGTGCCGTCACGGGCATTTTGACCACCGTCTTTGAGATTCCCGCGATCCTCGCCGGAATCCTCACCCAGATCAGCCTGTGGTCCATTAACCTGCGTATCATGGGCAAGTCCAATACGCCCATTCTTGCCAAGGGCACCGTGTTCTCGGCCGTCAGCAATATGACCGGTCTGCCGCAGTCCACCGTTGCCATCATCTTGGGCATCCTGCTCGCCGTGGCTATCGTTGCCATCCTGTATTGGTTCTTTGGCACCGAGATCGGCTCGGCGCTGCGCGCCACCGGCAACAACGAGTACATGATCCGCGCTCTGGGCGTCAACACCAACTCCACCAAGATGATCGCCCTCGTGCTCTCCAACGCCCTCATCGGCCTTTCGGGCGCGCTCATCTGCCAGAGCCAAAAGTATGCCGACATTGGTATGGGCACCGGTGCCATCGTTATCGGTCTTGCCGCCATTGTTATCGGTGAGGTGCTCGGCCGTCTGCTGCCCGGCGGCCTCACGCAGTTTAGCGTCCGTCTTGCCTCCGCCGTCTTTGGCTCCGTGGTGTACTTCCTTATCCGCGCCATCGTGCTGCAGTTGGGCATGGACGCCAACGACATGAAGCTGCTCTCCGCCGTAATTGTCGCTGTGGCCCTGTGCGTGCCCGTGGTTTGGGAGCGCTATAAGCTCCGCAGCTCCTACACGAAGGGAGATGAGGCAGATGCTTAAGCTCTCGCATGTCAAGAAGACCTTTAACAAGGGCACCGTCACCGAGAAGCGCGCGCTCACCGGCGTCGACCTCACCCTGAATGACGGCGACTTTGTAACCGTGATCGGCGGCAACGGCGCCGGCAAGTCCACGCTGCTCAACATGATCGCCGGCGTGTACCCGCTCGATTCGGGCGTTATCGAGCTCGACGGCACCGACATCTCGCGCCTGAGCGAGTCGCAGCGCACCAAGTACCTGGGCCGCGTGTTCCAGGACCCCATGCGCGGTACCGCTGCCGACATGCAGATTGCCGAGAACTTGGCCCTCGCCAAGCGTCGCGGCCAGCGTCGCGGCCTTTCGTGGGGCGTCACCAAGGCCGAGAAAGATGAGTACGTTGAGCTGCTCAAGCGCCTGGACCTTGGTCTGGACACGCGTCTCAACGCCAAGGTCGGCCTGCTCTCGGGTGGCCAGCGCCAGGCACTCACCCTGCTGATGGCCACGCTCACCAGGCCGCGCCTGCTGCTGCTCGACGAGCACACGGCGGCCCTCGACCCCAAGACGGCCTCTAAGGTGCTCAACCTGACCGAGGAGATCGTCGACGAGAACCACCTGACCACGCTCATGGTCACGCATAACATGAACGACGCCATCCGTCTGGGCAACCGTCTGATCATGATGCACGAGGGCCATGTGATCTACGACGTGGCGGGCGATGAGAAGAAGTCGCTCACCGTCGCCGACCTACTGCAGAAGTTCGAGGAGGTCTCGGGCGGCGAGCTTGCCAACGACCGCATGCTGCTGAGCTAAAACCTGCCAAAAAGGGACAGGTTTATTTTGGCAGGTTCTATCTGCGCAAACGTCAAAACCGCCGCTAAGGGACAAGCGCCCTTGCGGCGGTTTTCGCATATTATGTCGATAATCCGATATTCAACCAGACATTCTGGCTAAGGACTAAGGAAACTGCCATGAAAAGACTCCCCCGCCTTGCGTTAGCCGCCGCGTTGTTTGCCGGCGCGCTCGCAAGCATCCCAAGCCTCGCTTTCGCGGGGAACCTGCCCGTCGCTATTGACGGCTCCGTGGCCGTCATGCACACCAACGATATCCACGGCAGCTACAAGTACAGCTACAACGCAAGCAAGGGCACCGGCACCGTCGGCTTCGACGGACTGGCGGTTCTCTATAGCGCCCAAAACAGCGCCCCCGATCTTTTGCTCGATGCGGGCGACACCTTCCACGGGCAGTCCTTCGCCACCATGAGCGAGGGCAAGAGCATCGCCGAGCTCATGGACACCTTCTATGTAGACGGCTACGACGCGACCACGCCGGGCAACCACGACTGGAGCTACGGCGCGGACAAGCTCCGCACCATGACCGGCTACAGCACCACCGGCACGCCCTTCGCCATGCTCTGCGCGAACGCGAAGTCTACGAGCGGCGTATGGAGCTCGAGCATCACGAAGACGCTCGATCGCACCTGGGAGGATAGCGAGGATCACTCCACATTCGACTACAAAATCAAGGTCGGCGTCGTGGGTGCCATGGATGAGTCGCTGGGATCCTCGCTGCGCGCGGACCTGGTCGCGGGCACGTCGTTCTCGAGTGCCACGAACGCCATCAATACCGAGGCAGAGCAGCTGCGCAAGGAGGGCTGCAACGTTGTCGTCTGTATCGCGCATACGCTCAACGCCAAGACCTTTGCCACACGGCTCCGTGGCATCGATGCCCTTATCGCAGGCCACGAGCACATCAACCTTAACGAGAAGGTGACGGGAGCCGACGGCAAGACGATCCACGTTGTCGAGGCAGGCAGCGCCTTTGCCGAGGTGGGGCTGCTTTCCATTCCGTACAAGTACGACACCAATGGCACCGAGACGACCGACGATGACACGGTCACGGTCCCTGCAGACGGCAGCGACGAGAAGCTCTACACCGCCAAGAACGTCAACGACCTTTTGGCAGACCCCGACAAGGGCTCCGACTACCAAAGCTGCCTTGAAGCCGTCCGCAACAAGATCAAGCCGCTCGACGAGGCCTTTGAAAACGAATCGAACAAGGTGCTCGGCACATCCACCACCAACTATTTCTACGGCGAGGACGCCACAGGCACGCATGGTTGGGAAATGGTGCGCACCACCGATTTCCGCCCCAGCAAGGAGGACGACACCACCAAAGCCCAGACCATCGGCCACGTGATTTGCGGCTCCTATCTTGCCTTGACGGGCGCAGACCTCGCTATCGAAAACGCTGGCGGCATCCGCGGCGGCATCGCGGCGGGCAACGTGACCGCCGGCAACGTCATCGCCATCTCGCCCTACGGCAACACCGTGGAGACCTGGACCATGACCGGCGCGGACTTCCTCGCAGCGCTCGAGCACTCGCTACAAATCAGCGACGAGTGCAATCACAGCTACGAGCTTCAGCAAGCCTACGTGGCAGCCGGCCATACCGAGCAGGAGGCGCAAGACAAGTACAAGTGGCGCGATGACTCTGGCAGCGTTCTCTCCTTTGGCGGCATCAACGTGACGATTGATTGGACGCAGCCCGAAGGCAAGCGCATTGTGAGTGCCACACTCACCAAAGACGGCAGCACGCTCGACCCCGCCAAGACCTATACCGTCGCCACCAACAACTACATCATTACCAACACGACCGATTTTCCCACCTTTGCACACGCCACCAAGTACACCGAGTGGGGCACGTGCGAGGCGGCGCTGAGGGCACTGATTGGGCAGAACGGCTGGGAGAGCAAGATGGCCGGGCTCGCCGGCACCATCAGCTTTGGCTCCGCTGCCGTGGACCCCACGCCCACACCGGCCCCGACGCCTAAGCCCTCGCCTAAGACGGACACGACGACCACGAAGGTCATCACCAAGAAGACGACCGGTAAGCTCGCCGCAACGGGAGACCGCACGCTGGCAGTAGTTGGCGCGTGCCTTATCGGCGGCATCATCGTCATCATGCTCGGCATTATCTGGAAGCGTCGACGCTAAGCTACACCGCCGGGCCTTGCAGCCCCACCGCGTAAACCTTATGTCGAGCACAGAAGCCCGTCCGAATTTGATCGGATGGGCTTCTTGGTGGGTATCATGGTTGGACGATCATTAGGAGGTTTTCCCTACATGGAATTGTTTGAGCCGATTCTTCATTTCTTTGAGCAACGGTGGGTCCACAACATCATCTGGGCCGTCATCTTGGCGATAGGCACCGCCGTCGCCGCCAAGGTCGTATCCAAGACCCTGAACCATCTGCTTAACCGAGACGATAACCCGCTACCGGCATCGAGTATCTTCATCAACATCGCGCGCGCCGTCATCTGGATGATCGGCGGCAGCTTTATCCTCGACAACTGTTTTGGCATTAATGCAAACGCCCTCGTCGCCGCTCTTGGCGTCGGCGGCATCGCCATCTCGCTCGGCTTTCAGGACACGCTGTCAAACCTTATCGGCGGCATGCAGGTGACCTTTATGGGCATCATCAAACCCGGCGACAATATCGAGGTCGGCGGCGTATCCGGCGTGGTCCAAGACATCACTTGGCGCCACACAACGATTGAGGATGCCTGTGGACAGACCATCATTGTGCCCAACTCCAACATCTCCAAGAACACGCTCGTGCACCTCATGCCCTTTGGGCGTGTGGCTGTGCCCGTTGCCGTAAAGGACACGTCCAAGTGGGCCTCGCTCGACGCACTGGCAGACGAGCTGACCAGCGCCACCAAGGCCGCCGTGCTTCCCATCTCGGGCTTTGACAAGGAGCCCTACGTACTCTTTAGCGAAATCGGCGACTTTGGCATCAAGGGCAAGATCATCTTTATCGTCAGCGACGACAGCACTACTTTCACGGCAGCCGACGCTTGCATCCGCGCCATCGCCCCCATCATCGCCTAACCCGCCAAAAAGAGACAGGCATCTTTGTAGTGGTTTTCATTCGTGGTACCATGGTTCATATAGTTGTTTAAACGACTAAGGGAGCAACATCATGGAAGAGGCCTATCGTCAAGCACGCAAGCGCGGCGAGCAAGGACGTCGACGCGCCATTAGCCAAAGCGAGCATCCATACCTTACGGACCTCGATAGCTTGGTTGCTCAGCTCCCCTTAGGTCAGCGAGAGAATGTCGGCCTGCGGGATATTCCGCTCGAAATGGTCGTCGGCACGGTCACCAAGGGCCGTCAGTCCGCCTTTTCGTGTAACTTTATGCCCCTGCTTCCGTTTAGCACCGAGTTCGCCCGCAAGTGGTCCAACCTCTACGACATCCAGGTGACCGAGGGCTATCGCGACCCCGTCATCGTCACCGAGTTCATGCATCGGTTCTATGTCCAAGAAGGCAACAAACGCGTCAGTGTCCTCAAATTCCTAGACGCCCCGACGGTTTCGGCCAAGGTCACCCGTCTCTACCCCGGCAAATGGGATTCCGTCGAAAGCCGCCTGTACGGTGAATTCTGCGCGTTTTGGCGCGTCTGCCCCCTATACGAGATCGAGTTCTCGCGTGAGGGAAGCTACGAAACGCTCGCCAAGATGCTCGGTCAGAACCTTATCGAAAAATGGCCGCAGAAAAAGGTCGACTACCTGCGCCACACCTTCCTGCTCTTTAAGCGCGCCTACCTTCGCGCAGGCGGCGACCACCTGGACATTACGCCTGCCGACGCCATGCTCGTGTACCTCAATGTGTACAACCAGGACCGCCTGCTGGATACGCCGACGGATATCGTCGTAAACCGCCTGTGCAAGATTTGGCGCGAGCTGGTCATTGCCGGCAAAAATGACGAGGACAAGGTCGATCTTGTCGAAGCACCGAGCGTCGACGAGGAAGAAACGCCCGCCAAGTCCACCGCTGGCGTGCTCAACTTCTTTATGGGCAAGACCGTCTACTCGACGGCCAACCCCCTGCGCATCGCCTTTATCCATGAGTTCCCCTGTGCGACGTCGAGCTGGGACAGCCTGCACGACCAAGGGCGTCAGTATCTCGATGAGCACTTTGGCGGTATCGTGCGCACCGAGGCGTTCGAGGACTGTCACGATCCGGATGTGTTCTACGCCGCCGTGGAAACGGCTGTCAAACATGGAGCAAACGTCATCTTCTCGACCTCGCACCGCCTGATGGAATACACGCTCAGGGCTGCCGTTGAGTATCCCCGGGTTCGGTTCCTCAACTGCTCTATCGGCCTTCCCCATCAAAGCGTCCGTTCGTACTTTGGCAAGATGTACGAGGCCAAGTTCCTCCTGGGCGCCCTTGCGGCCAGCATGGCGGACAACCACCGCATCGGTTACCACGCGTCGGTCTTCGCCTCGGGCGCACTCAGCGAGATCAACGCCTTTGCGATTGGCGCCTCGCTGCTCGACCCGCGCGCGCAGGTCATCCTCACCTGGGGCGATGTTCCCGCCGGTGGTCTTGCCGAAGCCATGTACCGCGAAGGCGTAAGCGTCATGACCGGCGCCGATATGTCAAAGTCGCTGGAAGATTCCACTGCCTACGGGCTTCACCGCTTGGTCGATGGCAAGGTTACCGGCATCGCCATGCCCGTCTGGAACTGGGGGCGCTACTACGAGCTCATCGTTCGCAGCCTTCTGCACGGCACGTGGGACGAGACCAGCGATGACAACCAAGTGCGCGCCGTCAACTACTGGTACGGCATGAGCTCTGGCGTTATCGACATCCGTTACGCTCCGGGCCTACCCTACCAGACGCGCAAACTCGTGCAGTTGCTCCGTAACGGCATTGTTGAGGGATCCATCAACCCCTTTGGCGGCGAGCTCCACAGCCAGAACGGCGTGGTACAGATCGAAGGCTTCCCTCCGCTGCCGAGCACGCAGATTGTCGAGATGAATTGGCTGGCGGATAACGTGGTAGGCACCATTCCGCAGCTCGACGATGAGCCGAAAGTCCCTGCCCTATGAAAATCCTTGCCATAGCCGATACCGAAGAACGATGCCTTTGGGAGTGCTTTCGCAAGGAACGCTTTGAGGGCGTCGACCTGATTTTGTCCGCCGGCGATCTGGACCCGGACTATCTTGAGTTTTTGGTTACGGTCATCAACAAACCGCTCATCTACGTGCGTGGCAATCACGATGACCGCTACGCACGTCATGCACCGGGCGGATGTATCTGCGTAGAAGACAGCGTGTACACGTACCGAGGGATTCGCATTGCGGGCCTTGGCGGGTCCATGCGTTATCGCGACGGCGCCAACATGTACACCGAACGCGAGATGTCCAAGCGCATGCGTAAGCTGTCGCGTAAGGTTAGGATGGTCGGCGGGTGCGACATTCTGCTTACCCATGCACCCGCCGCCGGTATGGGTGATCTGGACGATCTGCCGCATCGAGGGTTTGAGTGCTTTAACACGGCGCTTGAATCCTGGGGGGCCGACTACATGGTGCATGGGCATGTACACCAAAGCTACGGTTACGATTTTCAGCGCGAGCGGCAGCATGTGTGTGGAACGACGATCATCAACGCCTGCGGCTATACGCAGTTTGAGCTCGACCAGACGCGCTACCCCATCCGTGGCTGGCAGGCAGCCTGGCTCAATTCGCAAACCATGCGCCGCGAGCTCAAACGCCACGATGCCATCGAGTCCTCAACAGCCAGAACACCCTGGTAACCACCATAAAGGGGACACTGTCCCCTTTATGGTGCTTTTGACGCGATAGCAAGAAACCCGGTCCCACACGAGGCGGAATCGGGTTTCTTTAGCAATGCTTGCTTTGCTCAGGCAGTAACTAGCAGTTACTCAGCCAGGAAGTCACGCTGGACAGCGGGATCGACCTTGACGCCAGGGCCCATGGTGGAAGACACGGAGATGGACTTGACGTACTTGCCCTTAGCAGAAGAGGGCTTGACGCGCAGGATCTCGGTGTACAGGGCAGCGTAGTTCTCGACGAGCTGCTGCTCAGAGAAGGACTTCTTGCCCAGGGGCACATGGCAGATGCCGTAGCGGTCGGCGCGGTACTCAACGCGGCCAGCCTTGAGCTCAGAGACCATCTTGGCGACGTCCATGGTCACGGTGCCGAGCTTGGGGTTCGGCATGAGGCCACGGGGACCAAGGATCTTACCGATGCGGCCAACCTTGGCCATCATGTTCGGCGTAGCGATAGCGGCGTCGAAGTTGATCTCGCCCTTCTGAATCTGGGCGATGAGCTCGTCGGAACCGATGATGTCGGCGCCGGCAGCCTCAGCCTCACGGGCCTTCTCGCCCTCGGCGAAGACGGCAACACGAACGGTCTTGCCGGTGCCGTGGGGCAGGGAGATGGAACCACGGATGTTCTGGTCAGCCTTACGAGTATCGATGCCCAGACGGAAGTGAGCCTCGACGGTCTCGTCGAACTTGGCGGTGTCGAGCTCCTTGATGAGCTTGGCAGCCTGAAGGGGGGTGTAGAGCGTGGCGCGGTCGATCTTCTCAGCAGCGGCGTTATAGCTCTTACCATGCTTAGCCATGTGCATTACCTCCTGTGGTTAAACGGGCGTGAGCCCTCCCACATCGTATCGTGTGCCCTATTGCACACATTTAACGGGCGCCCCGGTCGGAGCACCCGTCGTTACCATAAGAAATCGCTACTCAGCGATGGTGACGCCCATGGAACGGGCGGTACCGGCGATGATCTTCTTGGCGGCGTCAATGTCGTTGGCATTGAGGTCCGGCATCTTGATCTCGGCGATCTTGGTGAGCTGCTCCTGGGAGAGCTGACCAACCTTGTCAGCCTGGGGCTTAGCGGAACCAGACTTAAGGTTCAGCTCCTTCTTGATAAGGTGAGCCGCCGGCGGGGTCTTGGTGATGAAGGAGAAGGACTTGTCCTCGTAGACAGAGATCTCAACGGGGATGATGTCACCCTTCTTGTCCTGCGTCTCGGCGTTAAAGGCCTGGCAGAACTGCATGATGTTCACGCCAGCAGCGCCCAGGGCGGGACCGACGGGAGGAGCGGGGTTTGCTGCACCAGCAGGAATCTGGAGCTTAATGACGTTGGCAACCTTCTTCTCAGCCATGGTCATTCCTTTCGAATCACGAGTGTGAAGTACTTGCTATATCGTAAGCACGCACGTGTTAGAAGCACTCCTGAGATGAGCAGTCACAGAAGAAGCACGCTCGCGCGAACGGACGAAAACTTAAGCGATGACAGCGACCTGGTTAAAGTCGAGCTCGACCGGCGTCTCGCGGCCAAAGATCATCAGCGTGACCTTAAGCTTGCCAGCCTCGGTGTTAACCTCGGAGACCTTGCCATCAAAGTCGGTAAGCGGGCCATCGGTGACGCGGACGGACGTACCGACCTCAATATCAACCGAGGTGCGCTTGGGCGAATCGCCCTTACCGGGACGACGAGTCATCTTGTTGTACTCGTCGCGGGAAAGCGGAGCGGGCTTGCCGTTGCCGCCTAGGAAACCGGTGACGCCAGGCGTGTTACGAACACACGTCCAAGCATCGTCATCCATCTCCATGCGGACCAAGACATAACCCGGGAAGATCTTGGAATCCTTGGTCTCACGCTTGCCACCCTCTTTAATCTCGGTGACGCGCTCCATAGGAATCTCGATATCAAAGATACGGTCCTGCATGCCCATAGTCTCGATGCGATGCTCGAGATCGGACTTAACGCGGTTCTCGTATCCAGAGTAAGTGTGAACGACGTACCAACGCTTAGACATGGTTTAGCCCCTCAATCCAGAGAACAGAGCAAGAGCCTCGCCAAAGCCAGCATCGAGCAGAGCGATGACGACGCCGACGACGATCAGAGAAGCGCAAACGACAACCGAGTAGTTCACGAGCTCCTTCTTATCGGGCCACGTGACACGCTTCATCTCGGACTTGACCGAAGCGAAATACTTCTTGGTGCGCGCGAAGAAACCAGGCTTCTCGTTCTTCTTGGACTTCGCAGCCTTCTCGTTCTTCTTGGCAACGGCCTTCTTGGCCTCAACCTTGGAGTTGGCGGCAGCTTTGTTGGCAGGTGCCGGCTGCTGAGCCTTCTTCTTGTTCTTCTTGTTGGCCATTTGGGTTACCTCCGCGCAATGCGCTTATACATGAGTAAACCGTAAGCCCCCAAGTGGGAGCTTACGGAATAATGACTGGCACGCCAGGAAGGACTCGAACCCTCAACACTCGGTTTTGGAGACCGATGCTCTACCAATTGAACTACTGGCGTATGTGACTAGAGACTAGCGAGTCTCTTTGTGCAGCGTGTGGTGACGGCACCAGGGGCAATACTTCTTGATCTCCATACGATCAGGCATGGTCGACTTGTTCTTGGTGGTCGTATAGTTGCGGCGCTTGCACTCAGTGCACGCAAGAGTAACTAGAGTACGCATGTATCCTGAACCTTTCATTTCCGCCCCGTACGGGCACGAGTTGTTACTTTATCAGCTCCACGTAAGTGCTGTCAATGAAAACCTCGAGTCAATTGGTTCTCGGTGGATCCATTCATATTTGGAACACATCAATGAAGCCATCGAGAGCTAATCGACGGTGCATCCAGGACCATTATCGATCCTCTCGACACCAGCAACGGCTCAATATCCATTGCAGAAAAGAACCCGGCACCCATATAAGTGCCGGGTTCTCTAAGTCAGCTATATCAAAGAGCTAATTTACTCAATGATCGTGGAGACGATGCCCGAACCGACGGTGTGGCCACCCTCGCGGATAGCGAAGCGCAGGCCCTCCTCCATGGCGATCGGGTGGATGAGGTCGCCCTCGATGGTGATGTGGTCACCAGGCATAGCCATCTCGGTGCCCTCGGGGAGCTTGACCGTACCGGTAACGTCGGTGGTACGGAAGTAGAACTGAGGACGATAACCATCGAAGAACGGGGTGTGACGGCCGCCCTCCTCCTTGGTCAGAACGTAGATCTCGCCGGTGAACTTGGTGTGCGGGGTAACCGAACCGGGCTTGCAGAGAACCTGGCCGCGCTCGATGTCCTCACGCTTGATGCCGCGGAGCAGCAGACCGACGTTGTCGCCAGCCTCGCAGAAGTCCATGGACTTACGGAACATCTCGATACCGGTAACGACGGTGTTCTGGGTATCCTTGATGCCGACGATCTCGACGGGCTCGTTGAGCTTGAGCTCACCGCGCTCGACACGGCCAGTAGCAACGGTACCACGGCCGGAGATGGTCATAACGTCCTCAACGGCCATCAGGAACGGGAGGTCGTTGTTACGAGCAGGCGTCGGGATGTACTCGTCGACGGCCTTCATGAGCTCGCGAATGGCGTCCATCCACTTGGCGTCGCCCTCAAGAGCGCCCAGAGCGGAGCCACGGATGACGGGGATGTCGTCGCCGGGGAAATCGTACTCGGAGAGGAGCTCACGGGTCTCCATCTCGACGAGGTCGATGAGCTCGTCATCGTCGACCATGTCGCACTTGTTCAGGAAGACGACGATGTAGGGAACGCCGACCTGACGGGCGAGCAGGATGTGCTCGCGGGTCTGAGCCATGGGGCCGTCGGTAGCAGCGATGACCAGGATAGCGCCGTCCATCTGAGCAGCGCCGGAGATCATGTTCTTGACGTAGTCAGCGTGGCCCGGGCAGTCAACGTGAGCGTAGTGACGGGCAGCGGTCTCGTACTCAACGTGGGAGACGGAAATCGTAATGCCGCGCTCGCGCTCCTCGGGAGCCTTGTCGATGTTCTCGAACGCAGTGAAGTCAGCCTTGCAGCCCTCGGTCTCGGAGAGAACCTTGGTGATGGCAGCGGTCAGCGTGGTCTTGCCGTGGTCGACGTGACCAATGGTGCCGATGTTAACATGCGGCTTAGTGCGCTCAAACTTCTCTTTGGCCATAAAGCCCTCCTCTTAACAGGTCGTCCCCGGACGGGACTTTGCCTTTATACCATAGTGGCCTCTCAACATACTATTGAGAAGCCACCGTGTTACCTATGGTAGCGGTGACTGGATTCGAACCAGTGACGCCACGGGTATGAACCGTGTGCTCTAACCAACTGAGCTACACCGCCGGATGGAGCCTGCAACCAGACTTGAACTGGTGACCTCTTCGTTACCAACGAAGTGCTCTACCGACTGAGCTATACAGGCACTTGACGGGTGGGAGCTATAGGATTCGAACCTATGTAGGCAGAGCCAACGGGTTTACAGCCCGTCCCCATTAACCACTCGGGCAAACTCCCAATCGTTCAAGTATCCGCAGGTCCTTTGGTCTTTTGGACCGCCGCCCCCGCGAACGAAGAAGATAATACGATGCCACCTTGGGGGCTGTCAACGAAAACCTCTAGATACACGGTGCCGGGCGTATCTATATAGCCGTGACCTGCGGTTTTGTTGAGTTTGGATATGAAGGACGGTGGTTTTGGATACTGAGGTGACGTTTCCCAAGGTAACACTTTGGTGTAGTGGAGTACACCTTCAGGATCGAACTTCGATAACAGCCTATTTGCACCTATATATAGGTCGAGATCGGGCTCCCGTGGCAGATTCGAGCGTGGATTTTCTCCCGTTTGAAATCGAGCGTGGGTAATCCCCCACTTTGCCGCGTCATCGAATCCAAAGTGGCAGATTATCCACGCTCATTCACTAAGCGGGAGATTTTCCACGCTCGTACGTCCGATAATCCACGCCCAAGGTGAACGGCTGGGTTCGTTCCCGCCTTTGTCTCAATCTGTAACATTTAGAGAACATTTTCTCCCCTATCTGTTACAGGTCGAGATATTACGCAGAGACCTCCGCTTACGTCTCATTCTGTAACAGTAAGAACGGTTTTCAGCTTCTTCGTGTTACAAATCGAGACAAACCTGAAGCTTGGTTGGCGCCAAACACGCTGACTTATCGACATTAATAGAAACGGGCCCTGTCCCTCAGGGGGACAGAGCCCGAAACTCTCATGGAGCCAGTGACAGGAATCGAACCTGCAACCCACTGATTACAAATCAGTTGCGCTACCGTTGCGCCACACTGGCACACTTGGCGCTTTCGCGCGAAGCCAGTTAAGAATAAAGGAATTGCGGACGAGGCGCAACAGGCCCTTCACCCGACCACATCTCAAAACTATTCGCCAGAACGAATAGTTTTATCCGTTCGCCAAAACAAAAAACTATTCGTTTTGGCGGCGGCAAGTCCACAACCCATTGACTACAGGCCAGCGGATTGACCAATCGAGTAACCGGTCTCTATAGATGCTCCCCTACCGTCCGCGCAACGCCTTGAGCTTGGCCAGGGCATCGGGGCTCAGGCGACTGCCCAGAGTCATCTTGATCTGCGGAGCTTCCTCTGCCTCGTGAACGTCGTTATCGATCTGTTTAATCTCGTCTACCAGCATACGGCTCGAGATGCGCGTAACGCCCTTGCCCATGACGACGGCCTGGATCGTGCCGTCGCTCGATACCACGGAGCACGCGCGACCTTCCTCACGTGCCTCGATGCAGAGCTTCTGCACCACGGTATCGGCCGAAACACCCGTCGGCGAAAACTCAATGCGCACGCCGCGGGCCGGTAGGTTGGGGCGCTCGCTGGAGATATTGCCCGCGCCGTCAAACACGATTACGGCCTCGTAACGGCCCTGGGCAAAGGCGGCGACGTCGTTGATGAGGGCGGTGCGCGCCATATCGTGAACGTCGCTGGAATACGGATCGTCGGAATGGTCGTACACGAGCTTTTCGTAGCGCGGCGTGCAGTGGATCACGTTGTAGCCGTCGACCACCAGCAGCTCGGGCTTGTTGGAGTGCACCGTCGAGACCGGGTCGGCGATGGCCTGCGCAAACGCATTGCCGCCCACGCCATAGGTCGCGGCCGAAACAATCGGCTTGGCCGAGCCCTCGCCAAAGCGCTTGGCCTTGGACTTGGCACGGTTCTTTTTGGACATGCGCTACTCCTCCCCCATGAGCTCGCCAGCGTTGCGGCGCAGCCACTCAAAGCACAGCGCCGTGGTCGCCTGGGCAACATTGAGGCTCTCGGTCATGCCGCGCTGGGGAAGCTTGGTCAAAAAGTCGCATTTCTCGAGCACCAGGCGCGAGATGCCGTCGCCCTCGGAGCCCATGACGAGCGCCACGCGGCCCTCGAAGGGAGCATCCCAGCAACTGCCTTCGGCGTGCTCGGAGGCACCGCCCACCCAAAAGCCAGCGGCCTTAAGATCGTCGAGCGCACGGGCGATGTTGGGCACCTGCGCGATAGGCAGATGCATGACGGCGCCGGCAGAAGTCTTATAGCTGCCGACGGTCACACCGGCGGCGCGCTTGTTGGCAATGATGGCGCCTGCCGCGCCCACGACCTCGGCAGAGCGCACGATCGCACCAAAGTTGCCATCGTCGGTCACATGGTCGAGCACGATGACGAGCGCCGGACCGTCGCCCGCGCGGTCGAGGATGTCGGCGACATCGGCATAGGGGAAGTTGCCAACCTCGAGCGCAATGCCCTGGTGAGCGCCATGGCTCGACAGCGCATCGAGCTGCGCGCGTGGAACGAACTTAATGCGGACGCCCGCGGCGTTGAGGTCATCGACCAGGCGCGACAAGGCGGCATCGCGCTCCCCGCCCTCGGCAATGAGCGCGCACTTGATGGGAAAACCAGTGCGTAGCGCCTCGGCGGCAGCACGACGACCTTCGATAAACTCGCCCTTGGGAGCCTGGACAGCGTCGCGGTTGCGATCGCGCTGCGGACGTGCGGCCTGGGTGCGATCGCGCTGGCCCTTGGGAGCGGCAGCGCGATCATTGCGGCGAATCGGACGCGAGCCAGAAGCAGCCTGCTTGCCGCCACGAGGCGCACGCTTGCGATTGTCGGCCATAGGACGGCCTCCTTAAATAGATAACGAACAAGAATCGACCGTCCGAGCCACGGAACCTTGCCTTTCAATCGTCGGGCATGACCACCAGGTCTATGCCCTCCTCTTTCAAGGCAATCTGCCGCACCTCGAACGGTCGACAAATACTAGAGACTCTTAATACGAGTGCCCGCGGCCGTATCCTCAATGGTGAGGCCCAGGTCCTTGAGCTGGTCGCGGATGGCGTCGGCCAGATCCCAGTTCTTGGCGGCACGGGCCTCGGCGCGGGCCTCGAGAATCTTGGCAGCAGCCTCGTCCACGTCGTCGCCCGTATAGGCAACCAAACCGGCGGCAACGCCCAGCAGACCCAGCGGCAGCTCGACCTTGGGCTCGGGAAGCTCAACGCCAAACGTATCGAGCAGCTCGGCCAGCGTATCGGCGGCAGCCAGGACTGCGGCCTTGTCGGCAGCATCGCCCGCCTGCTCCAGGTACTGGTTGCACTCGGTCACAAAGCCAAAGACAGCACCCATGGCACCGGCGGTGTTAAAGTCGTCGTCCATGCACTCCTTAAAGGTGGCACGGGTCTCGGCGGCCTTGGCGGCAAACGCCTCGGATGCTGCCTCATCGGCATCGGCCGTCGCATGGTTCGCGGCCCAGCGCAGGTTCTCGACCGTACCGGCGATACGCGTGAGCGAGTTCTCGGCACCCTCCAGGCGCTCCCAAGAAAAGTCGAGCGGCGAGCGATAGCTCGTCTGCAGCATCAGCAGGCGCAGGGCGGCGGCGGAGTGCTGCTCGAGGACCTCGGCCAGCGTAAAGAAGTTGCCGAGCGACTTGGACATCTTCTCGCCGTCTACCAGCAGCATGCCCGTGTGCATCCAGGTGTTGGAGAAGCCCTGGTGCCAGGCGCAGGTGGCCTGAGCGCACTCGTTCTCGTGATGCGGGAAGGCAAGGTCGGAGCCGCCGCCGTGGATGTCGATCGGAGTGCCCAGGTAGCGATGCACCATGGCGGCGCACTCGGTGTGCCAACCGGGACGGCCCTCGCCCCAGGGGCTCGGCCAGCTGGGCTCGCCGGGCTTGGCGGCCTTCCACAGGGCAAAGTCGAGCGGGTCGTTCTTGTCCTCGTTCTCCTCGATGCGTGCGCCAACCATAAGGTCGTCGATGTTGCGGCCCGAGACCTGACCATAGCTGGGATCGCTGCGCACGGCAAAGTACACATCGCCGTTATCGGCTGCGTAAGCGTGGCCCTGCTCGATAAGCGTCTTGATCATGGCGATCATGGGGCCGATCTCCTTGGTGGCGCGGGGGCGCACATCGGGATCGAGCACGTTGGCGGCGCGCATGACGCCGATGAACTTGTCGGAGAACTCCGTCGCGACCTCGGCGGCCGTACGGCCCTGCTCGTTGGCGCGCTTGATGATCTTGTCGTCGACATCGGTGAGGTTCTGGGCGAACGTGACCTCGTAACCGCTCGCGATGAGCCAGCGGCGAATCACGTCAAAGCTGATGAACGTACGGGCGTTGCCGATGTGGATGTTGTCGTAGACCGTGGGGCCGCACACGTACATGCGGACCTTGTCGGACTCGATGGGCTGGAACTCTTCCTTTTTATGGGTAGCGCTGTTGTAGATACGCATTCGTTACTCCTTAACGGTTTTCTGTAGCAGGCAGACGGCCCAGGCGCCGATTCCCTCGCCCTGGCCTTCCCAACCGAGCTTTTCGGTCGTAGTGGCGGCGACGCCCACGTTTTCGACGTCAACGCCCAAGGCATGGGCAAGGTTGGCACGCATGGCATCGCGGTGTGGGGTGATCTTAGGCTGCTGGCAGGCAATGGTGCAATCGGCATCGACAAACTCAAAGCCCAGCTCGCGCGCATAGTCCATCACGCGAGCGAGCAGCACCATCGAATCGGCACCCTCATAGGCGGGGTCGGTATCGGGGAATAGCTTGCCGATGTCTCCCCCGCGGCAGGCGCCCAGAATGGCGTCGGCCAAGGCGTGCGCGAGCACATCGGCATCCGAGTGGCCCAGCAGGCCGCGCTCGTAGGGAATGTCGACACCGCCGATGATACATCGACGCCCCTCCACCAGACGGTGGACGTCGTAGCCATGGCCAATGCGCAGGTTACTGAACATGGGGAAGGTCCTCTCCCTCGGCCATGAGGCCAAGCAGAATCGCGGTTACGGGACGCAGGTCCTCGGGCACCGTCACCTTAAGGTTATCGCGCGGGCTCTGGACGCAGCGGACGCGCCCACCCATGCGCTCGACCAGCGACGAATCATCGGTGCCGATAAAGCCCTCGGCAATGGCTGCAGCATGGGCGCGCTTCATAGCATCGACGCTAAAGATCTGCGGCGTCTGCGCTGCCCAGTAGAGCTCACGCGGCGGCGTCTCGACGATATTGTCGCCATCGACGATCTTGAGCGTGTCGATCGCGGGCTGGCCGCACACGACACCGTCGAGCGAGCGGTCGCTCACGAGCACGTCGATAGCGTGGTCGATGGCCTCGGTCGTAATGAGCGGACGGGCGCCGTCGTGGATAGCGACATATTCGAAACCCGCCGGCACCGCGTGCACGCCGGCGCGGGTGGAATCCTGACGAGTATCGCCGGCATCGGCAAAGCTGATGGGCGTGTCATAGTCAAACGGGTCGATAGCCAAGCGGCGCATCTCGGCACGGCGCTCGGCAGGGCAAACCACGACGATATGGCCGACCTTGTCGCTACGATCGAACGCGCGGATGGACCAGCTCATGAGCGGACGGCCCGCCACGTTAACGAGCTGCTTGCCGCCGGGATTTCCAAAGCGCTGGCCGCTGCCGCCGGCAACGACCACGGCGCATACGGGCGCCATTATGCGTTCCCCTGTTTGGTGCCCTTCATGCGGTACAGCGAGTCCGCAAGAATGGCAGGGTTGTTGACGCCAAAGTCGCCCAAGCGCTCCGGATCCTCGCTGATGTCGTCCATGAGCTCCTGCAGCGAGCCATACTCGTCGACGATCTTCTCGGCCACGCCGTCGCGCACGACGGACACGCGCGAAAGCGTGCGCAGGCCCAGCGGTGTCATGACGGAGTCCTCGTCCAGGTCGTCGTAACCCAGAACCGCCGCCACATGCTGCGGGTCGGACAGGTCCTTAGGCGTCATGCGAGCGAGCTCGGCGCGAATCTTCTCGGCGTTTGCCTCGGAGGAATCGCTTGCGTAGTCGCGGATCATCAGGTCGTATTCGGTATCCATGCTGGAGCCCGCGAGCTGCTCGAGCTGCATCTGCACGAGCTTGCCCTGGTTACCCAGCTTGACGATGCAATCCTTAAGCTCGGTCTTTGCCTGCTGCATGATCTCGAAACTCGAGAAGATGCCGGTGATGTCGGCGAGCGTAACGTAGTCGTCGAGCTCAAGGGCCGTCAGGCGCAGCAAGGAGCGATCGAGCGACTGACGGGTGGTCTGAAGCGTGGCGACGAGCTGGTTGACCGAGCTCATGATGGTGGTGACGGGCTGAATCTCGTAGCTCTTGCCGTGAACGTACACGTTAACGACGGCACGGCGAGCCGAAACCGAGATCACGATGGCATCGGTGAGCACCGACATGCGAGCGGCAGTACGGTGACGCATGCCCGTCTCACTCGTGGCGAGCGAGGGATCGGGATTGAGGTGGAAGTTGGCGCGCAGGATCTGGGTGAGGTCGCCATCGATAACGATGGCGCCGTCCATCTTGGAAAGCTCGAACAGGCGGTTCGAGGTAAACGAAATGTTGAGCGGGAAGCCGTCGTTACCGGCGGCGAGCACGTTTTCGGTGTCGCCGACACAGATAAGGGCGCCCAGGTGACCAGCAATGATCATGTCGAGGGCGGTGCGGATCGGCTGGCCAGGTGCCGTCAGGCGAATGGCCTGTTCCATACGCTTTTGCAGCTCGTTCTTATCCAAGGCATCGCTCCCATCGTATACGCTCCATAAACGTCAATAAGTTTCTCACGGTTTGCCCCTGTGACGCCCGCAAAATCCGATGCTTACAGAATGAGCGAACACAGCTGAGAGCCCCAATCCAAATGAGCTGCTTATGTGGTAGCATCGGGATTCGCATAAATGAGGGAGTAGTCGCGTGATCGGGTTCGCCTCCGGTGGCGCGGCAAGTCAACACACTGGCCGATGCGGCCTGGCTTGCCTTAATGAACGAGACTCGTGGCTGTGCGCGCAACGCGTACGCCACGGGTCTTTTTTGTTACTCCCCCAAGAGGTACACGCGGGCCCGCCCGCAGAGAGGGAGCCAGACTATGGGACTCGCAGAGCTCGTATTGCTCGCCGTTGGCCTTTCGATGGACGCCTTTGCCGTTTCCATCTGCAAGGGCCTTGGCATGAAGAAGATCAACCTTAAAGTTGCCGTGGTGCTCGGCTTGTTCTTTGGCGGCTTTCAGGCCGGCATGCCCGTAATCGGATGGGCGCTCGGCAGTCAATTCATGGGCATCATCGGACCCATCGACCATTGGATCGCCTTTATCCTGCTCGCCTTTATCGGCGGCAAAATGTTGTGGGAGGCCTTTACCGAAGACGAGGATGAAGGCGACGGCAAGGATGCCGAAAAGATTGACCTGGGCGAGTACCTGATCCTCGCCATCGCCACCTCGATTGACGCCCTGGCCGTGGGCATCTCGTTCGCCGCGCTTTCCGTCGACATCGTTCCAGCTGTATCGCTCATCGGCATCACGACCTTTGTCTTCTCCGTTGCCGGCGTAGCGATCGGCCACACCTTTGGCGCGCGCTACGAAAAACCCGCCACCATCGTGGGTGGCGTCGTGCTCATCCTCATCGGGCTTAAGATCTTGCTTGAGCATCTGGGGATTCTCGCACTGTAACGAATAACGGCCGCCCGGCATTACGCCAAGCGGCCGTTTTCATAGCCAGCCGTTTTAGAGCGGCTTAACTAAGGCGACCTTTACGCAGCGAGGCGCTTGAGGACGTCGATGAGCAGCTCGTAGAAGCGCTCGGCAGAAGCGAGCTCCATGCTCTCGTCCGGGGTATGGACATCGGAGAGCGTCGGGCCCACGGCGATGGCGTCCAGGCCGTGCAGAGCCTCGGCAAACAGGCCGCACTCAAGGCCGGCGTGAATGGACTCGATGCGCAGCTCGGAGCCAAAGAGCTCTCGATAGCTCTCGACAAAGACTTCGCGGACCGGCGAATGCTCGGCATAGCTCCAGCCGGGATACTCAAACTCGAACTTGGCGTCGAAGCCCAGGACATCGGCCAGCGTCTGCAGACGGTCCTTGAACTCGTTCTGCAGCGAGGTGATCGAAGAGCGCGGGGACAGCATGATCTTGACCTCGTCGTCAGAAGTGGCAACCACACCGATGTTGGAGGAAACCTCGACGGAGCCGTCGGTGGCGACGTTGCGGCGGATCACACCGTTGGGGGCAAGACGCAGGGCGCGGATGAGGGCAAGCGCGGACTTCTGGTCCATGGCCTCGACCTCGGCGTTGTCGGCAATCTCGACGGTGCAGGTAAAGCCGGGGTCGAAGACCTCGAGCTCGGCAGTGACGTCGGCGATGATGCCCTTTGCAATCTGGGCCGCGGCCTCGGCGGCAGCGTGGTCGGCGTAGACCAGAACAGCCTTGCACTCACGGTTGATGGCGTTGTCCTTAGTGCCGCCGTTAAAGCTGACGATGGCGGGCTCGCCAGCGACCATCAGGCGGTCGATGATGCGGGCCATGATGAGGTTGCCGTTGCCGCGCTCCAGGTTGATATCGCTGCCGGAGTGACCGCCCAGCAGGCCGGAGATGTCGAGCGTGAGGGTACTACCGGTCTTGTGCTCGCGCACGATGGGGCAGGTGTAGGTAACGACGACGCCGCCGGCGCAGCTGACGGTGGCAACGCCCTCTTCCTCGGAGTCAAGGTTGATCATAGTGCGGGCGCTAATCTGGGACTTGTCGAGCGTCTCGGCACCGACCAGGCCAGTCTCCTCGTCGGTGGTGAATACGCACTCGAGGGCCGGATGGGCAATCGAATCGTCGTTGAGCACGGTAAGCATAAGCGCGACGGCGATACCGTTGTCGGCGCCCAGAGTGGTGCCGTTAGCGGTGAGGACGCCGTCCTTGACGACCAGGTCGATACCATCGGTCGTAAAGTCGTGCTCAACGGAGCCCAACTTGTCGCACACCATATCGATGTGGCCCTGCAGCATTACGGTCGGGGCATTCTCGGCGCCGGCAGATGCGGGCTTGCGAATGATGACGTTGTAGACCTCGTCCTGATACACATCGAGACCGCGCTCCTTGGCAAACGCGACCAGGAAATCGCTGATGCCTTTCTCGTTGCCAGACCCACGGGGGATCGCGCTGACCTCCTCAAAGAAATGGAACAGCTGGGCGGGCTCGTAGCCGGTAATCTTGTAGTCCATGGTGCCTCCTTGGCGCAACTGGTTAGACAGTAAGACATGCGACTTGTATATTCCCAGACTTTGCGTGCATAAACCAGTCGAAAACGCCGAGCGCCCTCGCATCATCGGCTAACGGTGGACCGTATAGCGTAACGGTCACAACTTCCGCAGCTCTACAAATCGAGGCGCCCTTTCCGGAGCGCCTCGATTGCGCGTATCAAATTGTCGCCACGCCCTACAGCGCGCCAGAGCCGGCTTGCATCATGCCACCGGGGCCCGAGCTCACGCCGCTGCTCACAGGCGCGGCGTTTCCGGTGTGCGGCGCCGCCGGAGCGGTATCGCCCCCGAGCGCACCCGCCGGACGCGGCGCCGGGATCTCACCCGTGCCGTGGCTAAAGACAAACTTGCCGTCGGCCACGTCGCACAGGACGGTATCGCCCTCGCCCCACTCGCCAGCCAGCAGTTCCTCGGACAGCGGATCCTCGATGAGCTTTTGGATGGCACGACGCAGCGGACGCGCGCCGTTGGTGAGGTCGGTACCCTCCGCCACAATCTTGTCGTAGGCCGCATCGGTAAGCTTGATGTTCATGCCGTTTGCGATCAGGCGCTGGCGCAGATCGTCCACCAGCAGGTGCGCAATCTTGGTGAGATTCTCGCCCGAGAGCTTCTGGAACACCACAATATCGTCGATACGATTGAGCAGCTCGGGGCGGAACAGGCGCTTGAGCTCGCCCATCGCACGGCCGCGGATCTCGCTCGACGTGAGACTCTGCTCACCGGTGGTGCCAAAACCGACGCTCGCATCCTGCGCGATCTCGCGGGCGCCCACGTTGGACGTCATGATGATCACGGTATTGCGGAAGTCGACCGTCTTGCCCTGGCTATCGGTCAGGCGGCCCTCCTCCAGCACCTGCAACAAAATGTTGAAGATGTCGGGGTGCGCCTTCTCGATCTCGTCGAACAGCACGACCGAGTACGGATGACGGCGAACGGCCTTGGTGAGCTGACCGCCCTCGTCGTGGCCCACGTAACCCGGAGGGCTACCGATGAGCTTGGAGACCTCGAACTCGCTGCCGAACTCCGACATGTCGAAGCTGATGAGCGCGTCCTTGCTGCCAAAGAGGTACTCGGCGAGCGTCTTGGCGAGCTCGGTCTTGCCCGTGCCGGTGGGACCCAGGAAGATAAAGCTGCCGCCGGGGCGACGCGGGTCCTTGAGCGGCGAACGGCTGCGGCGCACGGCCTTGGCAACTGCCTCGACAGCCTCATCCTGACCGATGATGCGCGTCTTGAGCACGCTTTCGGCTTGCAGCAGGCGACGGCTCTCGCTCTCGGTGAGCGAGGACACCGGCACGCCCGAAGTCACGGACACGATGTCGGCGATCTGAGAGACATCGATGGTGAGCGGGCTGGCGTCGAGCTCGGCGGTCCAGGCGGCCTTGGCCTCGGCGAGCTCAATCTCGGCGGCCTTCTGCTGCTCGGTGATCTCGGCGGCCTTGTTCATGTCGTCGCTCTCGGTGGCCTCCTGCGCGGCGGCCTTAAGCTCCTCCACGCGATGCTCGGCCTCACGCACCGGCTCGGGCGCGCGATTCGCGGCGATGCGAGCGCGGGCACCGGCCTCGTCAATGAGGTCGATGGCCTTATCGGGCAGGAAGCGATCCTGGA
Source organism: Collinsella aerofaciens ATCC 25986 (assembly GCF_964237925.1). Lineage (GTDB taxonomy): Bacteria > Actinomycetota > Coriobacteriia > Coriobacteriales > Coriobacteriaceae > Collinsella > Collinsella aerofaciens_BJ. The sequence continues at coordinate 28,515 of NZ_CAXSKI010000017.1, forward strand.
TGTAGCGGTTGGAAAGGTTCGCGGCAGCCTCGATAGCACCCTGCGTATAGCGCACATGGTGGTGTTCCTCGTAGCGCGACTTGAGCGCGGTCAGGATCTTGACCGTGTCCTCGACGCTCGGCTCCTCGACATCGATGGTCTGGAAGCGACGCTCGAAGGCCGGGTCCTTGGTGAGGTACTTGCGGAATTCCTCGGCCGTGGTGGCGCCGATAATCTGGAAGGCACCGCGCGCGAGCACGGGCTTGAGCATGGAGCTCGCGTCGATGGAGCCCTCGGCAGAACCGGCACCGATGATAGTGTGCATCTCGTCGATAAACAGGATGACGTCGTCGGCTTCGGTGGCCTCCTGGATCACGTTCTTGAGGCGCTCCTCAAACTCACCGCGATACTTGGCGCCCGCAACGAGGCCCGGCAGGTCGAGCGTCCAGATGTTCTGGTTCATAAGGTTCTCGGGCACGTTGCCGGCTGCAATCTGTTGAGCCAAGCCCTCGACGATGGCCGTCTTGCCCACGCCGGGGTCACCCAGGATGAGCGGGTTGTTCTTGGTGCGGCGCGAAAGAATTTCCATCATACGCTGGACTTCCTTTTCGCGACCGATTACAGGGTCGAGCTCGCCGTCGCGCGCCTTCTGCGTGAGGTTGGTCGCGAACTGCTTAAGCGTATCGGTGCCACTCCCCTTTTGCTGAGAGGCATCCGAGCCGCTAAAGAACGGCAGGCCCGCACCGGGACGACCAGCACCGGCGCCGGCGAGCGGACGCTTCTTGTCCTGGTCCTTGGCGGTGAGTTTCTCGATAGCCTTTTTGATGGAGGCGGACGACACACCCAGGCGCATGAGGATGTCCATGGCCATGCCGTTACCCTCTTCGACGATGCCAATCAGCAAGTGCTCGGTCGACACGTAGGTCTGGTTGTTCTCACGTGCCACGCGGAAGGAGCGCTCCATCACGCTGATGACGAGCGGCGTAAAGGCGAGCTTGGCCGCCTCGGTCTCCTCGCTGGGCTCGGGGACCGTGGTCTGGACCTCTTTGAGAGTATCCATGATGTCATCGTAGGAGATGTCGAGTGAACGCAGTGCCTCGGCGGCAATGCCCTCGTCCTCCTTGGCAAGCGCGAGCAGCAGGTGCTCGGTGCCCACCTTATTTGAATGAAGATCGAGCGCCTCCTGCTTGGCCATGGACATGACCTTGCGCGCGCGATCGGTAAATCTATCTAACATGCTCGTTTCCTTACATGAGTTCATCGAAATCAAAACGCCCGCCCGTCGGCGGCGCTTTTGTCTCTTTACCCACAGGTTGTCTATGTTAACAGCTGGAGGAATATCTATAAACCTGACTCACATGAATGCAGGTTATGACCGCATCGCGGGACTCACCGCGCGATGCGCGACAGGCGCCCCGCAAGAGAAACCCTAGGCGTCTTTCACCACGTCGGGACTCGTCGCACGCGATGCGCGATAGGCATCGGCCTCCTTGGAGACGCGTTCGAGCAGCTCGGATGTATCGACGCCCTCGACTTGCGCGACCGTTTCCACCGTCTGCATGGCGACCGCCCTCAGGTACGCGCACGCGCTGTCCCCCAGCTGCTCGAGGTCTATCTCCTCGCCGCCCTCCCGGGCAAAGCCGACCGCCATCACAAAGCTCATGATGCCCGAGACCAGAAAGCCCACCGCAAAGCTCGAATCTGCCTTGAGCTCTTCTCCGTCGGGGTGGACGATCTCTCTCACGTGGTCGATGATGATCGTATGGATGCCCTGCACGACCTGCTCGGCGGCACCCGCCCTCATGGTGATGACGATGCGCCGCAGCAGGCAGCGGACGTCGCGCCGGTCGAACGCCGAAAGGTCGCCCTCGCTCGAAAAATGCCAGAGGGCATCGGTGATGAGCTCGTTATCCTGCAGCAGCTGGGCTATGGCGATGGCGACGAGTTCATCGAAATCGTGAAAATAGTAGTAAAACGTTCCGCGATTGCACTGGGCGGCGCGGGTCACCTCGCCAACCGACAGCTCGAAGATGCTGTTGTTCTCGATGAGCTCCCAAAACGCCTCGATGATACGGGTGCGTGCATCGGGCGCATCGGCGTCCTTACGCGGTCTCGCCATGCGCCTCACCGCACCCCTGCGCCTTGGCGTTCATGATGAGCATCTGAAGACGGTTCTCCACGTTGGCGAAGCTCACGTCGGGATCGTAGTCGAGCGGCAGGAACTGCGCCGTGGGATACTGCTCCTTGAGCGCATGGATGAGCCCGCGCCCCACGACATGGTTGGGCAGACACCCGAACGGCTGCAGGATCACGAAGTTGCGGCAGCCGCGCTTGGCGTGCTCGAGAATCTCCGCCGGAATCAGCACGCCCTCGCCCGCATCGAACGTATGGTGCAGGATCTTATCGCTCGCGCGCACGAGCTCGGGCATGCGCGTCGGCGGCTCGTAGAGCGGGCTCGCCGCGCCCAGGCGGTCGCAACGGTCGTGCGCGAGCTCGAACAGGTTGTCCGCCGTGGCATACCAGGCCTTTTCGGGCAGCGACAGGTCGACGTGGAACTCGCGCGACTGCGCATGCTTGTAGAAATAGGTCTTGCGGATCACGTCGGTCATGCGCGCCTCGATGACCTCGAGCCCGTTGTCCTCGAGGTAGCGCTCGATCTCGTGGTTGGCGCCGAGATGGAAATTGAGCAGGTACTCGCCCACGATGAGAACGGTCGGATGCGGGTTCGAGCGGTCGTACGGAACGGCGTCCATGATCGCAAGCGCGCGTTTGAAGCCCGTCGCCTGGCCTCTCAGCCCGGAGCGCTCCATGCCCTCGATAACCTCATCGAGCGCGCGGTCGAACGCAGCGTCCGCCGCGCCCTTCTCGAGCTCGTAGGGACGGATGCGCCTAAGCATGGCCTCGAGGGCATCGATCATGGGAAGACCGTAGGCGATCTGGATGCTCGGGCCAAGGCCGAGCTTGAAGCCCGGATGCGCATTGTGGGCATCGACGTCGTCGTTGGTGAGCACCGGGACATAGTCGTATCCCGCGTCGTCGAGCGCGCGGCGCAGCAGGGGCATGTAGTGCGTCAGGCGGCAGTCGCCGATATACTTGCCAGTCACCACGGCGACGTCGTGCGGGTCGTACTTACCGCTCTCGAGTGCCGCGAGCGCCTCGCCGATCACGATTTGCGCGGGGAAGCAGATGTCGTTGTGCACATAGCGTTTGCCCAGGCGGATGGCATCCTCGCGCCCGATATCAAGGGCCTCGGCGCGCACGCCCTGATTGCGCATCGCCGCGGTCATGAGCCTGCAGAACGCATGGGAGGTGTTGGGGACCAGCGCGATCTTGTCGTGCCGGTCGCGCTTGGTGTACTTGACCTTATACGGGTCGTCGAGCGGATGGACCGCGTGCACCCGGGCGCCCTCGGCACGCTCCTCCGCGCGACGACGGTTGACCGACTCGATAAACGAACGCACGCGAATGCCCATGGGACCGGCGACGTCGCTCTCATCGAGCTTGATCATCATCGGAACCTTGGAGCCCATCTCGCCCATCATGCGCGCGATCTCGTCGGTGAGATACGCATCGTGGCCGCAGCCGAAGCTGCCCATCTGCACGAGCTCGAGCTCGGGCGTCGATGCGACGATGACCGCGCACGACAGCATGCGCGCATGGTAGTTGTTCACGATGTCGATGCGGCTGTTGGAAAGATCGACGTTGCAGACCCCCGGCACCGCATCGGGCGTCAGCACGGGGATGCCGCGCTCAGAGAAGAGCTTGGGCAGCCCGTGGTTGACCAGCGGGTCGTTGTGGTACGGGCGCGAAGCGATCACCACCGCGTAGCCGCCGTCCTCGTGCACGTTCTCGAGCACCTGCCTGCCGCGCAGCTGCAGCTGGTTCTCAAACGTCTCCTGCGCGCGGTCCGCCTGCTCGGTCGCCTTGGCAACCAGGTCGGCATCGATATCGAAGGTCTCCTTGCACCACGCCTTGAGCTGGCGGTTTCGGTCGCCCTCGTCGTACCAGTGGAACAGCGGCGTATCGAACGGAACGCCGAAACGCTCCTCCGGGTTATCGGAATTGCGCATCACGTAGGGGTATCCCTTTACGACGGCGCACATCCACTCGCTGGTAGAGGCGGTGTTTTCGGTGGGCACCGTCGTGATGATGGGCATGAAGATGCGGTCGACGCCGGCGTCGACGAGATTGCGGATGTGCCCGTGGACGAGCTTGGCCGGGAAGCACACGGTGTCGGATGTGACGTGCGCCAGACCGCGCTCGTACATCGCCTTGGTGCTGCGTCCCGAGACGCGCACCTTAAAGCCGAGCGTGCTGAAGAACGTCGACCAGAACGGCATGGTGTCCCAGAACTCGAGCACACGGGGAATGCCGATCGTGACATCGCGCCCCCCGCTGACGGGAACCGTGGGGTACGACTCGAACAGCAGCTTCTCGCGGTCGACAAAGAGATTGGGGGCAGCCGCGGTCCGGTCGCGCCCCGTGCCGGGTGCCTGTGCCTCGCAAGCACCCTGCGGACGCAGCTCCTCCGCCGCGGGAACCTCGCGCACGAGCTCATCCCATGAGATGGCGCCGCCGCGCGGGCAGCGATTGCCCGTGACGTAAAGCGAGCCGTCGCCAAATGCCACGACCGCGCGCTGGCAGCGGTTGTTGCACCGACGGCAGGTAACGCCGCCGAACTCGCGATGCTCGAAGCGCTCCACGGCATCGAGCCCGATAAACGACGTGCCGGCGTCGCCCTTGCGGCATTCCTCGCGCGCGAGCAGGGCGATACCGATAGCGCCCATCAGCCCCGGGTGGGGCGCACGCGTGACGGGTTTGCCCAGATACTGCTCGAATGCGCGCAGCACCGCGTCGTTTCGGAACGTGCCGCCCTGGACGACGACTTTGTCGCCCAGACGGTTGAGATTTGAAACGCGAATGACCTTGGTGAACACGTTCTCGATAATCGAACGGCAGAGACCGGCCATGATGTCGCCCGGACCCTTACCGCGCCGCTGCTCGGAAACGACGCTGCTGTTCATGAACACCGTGCAGCGGCTGCCGAGAACGGCGGGGGCTTTGGACGAAAATGCCTCGGTCGCGATATCCTCAACGGCTATTCCGAGGTTTTTGGCAAAACCCTCGAGGAACGAGCCGCAGCCCGCAGAGCACGCCTCGTTGACGACGATATCGGTCAGCACGCCGTGGTTGAGCCAGATGGCCTTCATATCCTGTCCGCCGATGTCGAGCACGAAGGTCGCATCGGGAACGCATGCGCACGCGGCGCGGGCGTGCGCGACCGTCTCGACCGTATGGTAGTCGGCGTGGAACGCGCGCGCGAAAAGCTCCTCGCCGTATCCCGTGGTGCCCACGGCATCGATCGCAAGCGTGACTCCCGCTGTCTCCCAGCGGTTCTTCAAGCTGACAAGACCCTGTTGGGCGACGTCGAGCGGTCTGCCGTTATTAGACGCGTAGAACGAATCGACAAGCTCACCCGCCTCATCGACCAGGGCGAACTTGGTCGTCGTGCTCCCCGAATCGATACCGAGCGCCACACGCACCGTCTCTCCGGGCGCATACGCATCCGGACCCTTTGCCGGCGTCTCTTTGCCATGGCGTGCCGTAAAATCCGCCTGCTCGGCAGGTGTGGCAAAAAAGGGCTGGGCAAGACGTCCCTCCCCGCTTGCGGGCGCGACCGTCTCGAGCTTATCCAGCCGGACAAAAGCGTCGGGAAGGTCGATCGGTTGGGACGATGCGAACATGTCGGTCAGCGACAGGGCGGCACCGCGCGCGACCATGATCTGCGGATCGCGCGGGACGATAACCTGATCGTCCGATAGATTCAGTTGCTCCCGGAACACGCGGACCAGTGTGGGGTTGTAGGCGAGCGTACCGCCCTCGAAGATTACCGGCGGCTCGATGTCGATACCCTGGGCCAGACCGCCGATCGTTTGGCGGGCGACCGCGTGAAGCGCCGAAAGCGCCAGGTCGGTGGTAGGAATGCCCTCGTTGAGCAGCGGCTGGATATCGGTCTTTGCGTACACGCCGCAGCGGCCCGAGACCTCGTGGACGGTCGTTCCCCGGCTTGCGAGCTGCTCGAACTCGCCCGATTCGGTGCCGACCCCCATGAGCTTTGCCATCTCGTCGATAAATGCACCGGTACCGCCTGCGCACGAGCCGTTCATGCGCATGTCGGCAACCTCGATGTCTCCCTTATCGTTGGTGCGGAAGAAGATCATCTTGGCGTCTTGGCCGCCCAGCTCGATGGCGCAGCGCGTCTGCGGATAGAACCTGCTGATCGCGAGCGCGTTGGCGACCACCTCCTGAACGTACGAGGCGCCCAGCGCGGTCGCGATATCGCGCGCACCCGAGCCGGTCACCGCAACGCGCAGCGACTCATGGGGAAAGCGCTCGGCGAGCTCGCCGAGCATGGCGCGCACGCTCGCTGTCTGACACGCCCCGTGGCGGCGATATCCCCACCACGCCTCGGTCATATCCTCGTGCATCGCGTAAACTTTGGTCGTCGTCGACCCTACGTCCAGTCCTACTAGCAACGCCATAATGCTCCGTCTCTCGCATTTTTCCCGCTAGAGATATACCACTCTACGTAATACAACAGACTGTTGTATTTAAACTCCGTATAAAAAGCGGCTGCCGAAACGCTTCAGCAGCCGCCGAATGCACCAACAGATTGTTCTGCGCGCTAGCACGTCGGGCAACGGAGCAGCACGGGCCCTCCGGTCATGCGCACCGCTCGCGCCCGCGATGTCGCCGAGAGAGCTATCCACGCTTAGGGCTCCAACCAAGCAAGTCGCCCGCGCTCAGCAGATCCCTAAGCGAGCTACTCGCACTCAGGAGCCATAGCCTGCTCCAGGAGCTCGGCATGCTCCTCCTCGAAAACCGTCCCCACAGGGAAGGCGCGACGGAAGACGAAGTGGGAAATCGGACCGGCTACCAAAAGGTTCCACGGCAGCGCCATCACAAAATTATGCGGGATGTTGATCATCCAGATCGCGGGCACGGAATACAGGTTCGCAAGGATGCCGCCGGGCATGTGCGTCAGACCCTCGCAGGCACCGTACAGCGACATGATGATAACCATGGGAACGACCATGCAGGAGCTGACGGCGAGCGTCATGGCAAGCGGCGAGCTCTTGCCCGGCGTGACCAAGTACCTAAAGGCGAAACCCTTGGCGAGCGGGCTGGCGACGAACCAGTCGCAGCACATGGCAAAAATGTAGGCAACGGGGAAGCCGAGCCACGCGGCGGCAACAACCTCGCCGTTGATGGCCCCATGCTGCAGGGCAACGTTGTAGATGCTCATCCAGAGCACCATGCAAAAGCACATGATAAAGGTGAACAGCAGGCTCTCTCGTTTGTTGATAGGCATAAAGGGCAAAATCCTTTCTGTGTTACGCCGCGGCACCACGCAACAAAAACGGGCGGGCAAGATGGAGCTGTTGGGACTTCATCTCGCCCGCCCGTGGTACGTGCGTCTGCGACTACTTATGTGGTGAAACCAGCCTAGCATGAAAGGCCTGCGCTTCGTAAGCGTTGAGTTTATGAAGATGCAGGGCACCGATAATCCCCCGACCCCATAAGTTGCGGTGGAATACGGACTGTTTTGACCCTTTAAGCAGCAATTCAGTCCCTATTTCACCGCAACTCATTTGGTGCAAAGTAACCTGTCCCCCTTGCACCAATTAGCTGGTATGGCGCCAGCGAGGGTCGGTGAGGGTTCTCGCCACGCCCAAGCCAACGGGCAGAAACGCCACGATGAGCACTGCGCGCACAAACCAGCCGAGCATGTTGACCGTGTCGAAGGTGCACATGTAATACATAGAGCGATAGAGATACAGACCGGGCACCATAATGACAATCGAAGGCACCGTGAGAGCGATACGCGGGTAGGTGAGCTTGACTTCGGCCAAGCTTGCCAGCAGACCCGATACCAGCGCGCCGATAAACGCTGCTGCCTCGGGAGGCATTCCCGTGTTGAGGCCCAGGAAGGGAATCATCGTCGGCGCATCGACAAGGGTCAGACGCAGGGTATTGGACACGGCGCCGATCAACCCAGCTGCCGCGGCCATCTTTACCGGGCTGTTGAACATCACCGAGAAGCCGAATACGCCAACGAAGCTCATCACCACGCGCAGGAGCGTAAGGGCAAGCGGCGAAAGGCCCAGTGGGGCAAAGTCGTCCGGCGCCAGGCCAACACACTCGGCAACCATCCAACCTACGAGCGTCGCCATCACAATAATCGATACGGCATATGAAAGGCGCTCGATACCGCTTCGCATGTCGAGCTTGGCGATGTCGAGGCCCGCCGTAATGAGCGGAAAGCCGGGAATCACAAAGAGCATGGCGCCGATATAGCCTTCTTGGTGCGACATTGCCCCCGGTATGACCTGGCCAAGGCCGAGCAATGCCAGCAGATACGAAACGCAAGCGAGCGCAACGCCGGTCGTCAGCGCGCTGAACTGACCAAGGCCTTGCTTGAGAATATGGGAGCGGGCAAAGTTGCCGACACCCGCGCCCACGAACGCGCATGCCATCTCGATAGGGCCGCCGCCGAGCAAAAAGACGAAGGCGCCGCAAGCACAGGCTGCCGCAAGGCCCTGTTGCCAGGGAGCGTAATCGGGCTTTGAGCTCTCAACGGTCTTGAGCATCTCGTGGTATTCGTGCACGGTAAACCGGCGCCCATACGTCTCGATTTCCTTTAAGAAGCTCTCCATCATCCAAATGCGATGGGTATTGACTCCCGTTGTGGGCAGGCTGACGACCTCGTTAAAGCAGTGACCATCTTCGATGCAGGTGCACTCAAACGACAGAAGACTCAGGTCGACGTGAATCGTGACGCCGAGTACAGCGGCAACACGATTCATGGTATCGCGCACGCGCCAGGCACCCGTTCCGCTTGCCAGCATAAGCATGCCGGTGCGGCAAATGATGGATGATTTATCGGTGAGCGGCGCATCGACGGCAAGTTCATCGCCTGCCGTCACGATCTGGTGCCAGTCAGTTTTCATATGGAGCGCGCCGGCACGAACGCCATGGTGTAGGGGGGCTCTCGAAAGCAGCGAGTCAAGGCGCGAAGGCTGTGGGGGCTCCGTTGATTCGCCCTCGTCCTCGCCGGGCTCCTCATCGACCAGATCAAATGAGTCAAGCGGCGCTGGCTCGCGACGGTCGATCAGCTCCTCGTCCTCATCATCAAAGTAATTGAACTGATCGAGCATGTCCTCTTCGATTGCACGCTCGCTCACATCGTCCATACGGGCGCTCCCTTCCTACCGACTAACCCCCATCCTAGGCGGCAACGGCTAAAGGAAACATAAAAGAGACGGCTGTCATGCATGGAAGGCGCAAACCCCCAATGCGTCGGTAGACCCCCTAGTCATTGGGGACGTTCTTAAATGACCAGTCAAACAAGAACGTCCCCAATGACTACTCCGGCAACGCCGATGTTTTGGCAACGCCAGCGAGCGCCGTCCAGGGCGAACAAGTTGGCATGAAAAAGGCAAGGCATAGACCTTCTGGTCATGCCTTGCCTTTTGAATGACAAATTGTCGCCCTGGGCGGCGCGCAGCGTCAACTGGTTACGCGGGTTGGTAAACCCGCGTAACCACCTAGGTCGCGCCCTTGAAGTTGAACGTCAGATTGTCCAAATGCGGCCCGCGCAGCGTCGAGCCGTTACGCGGTTCGTAGAACCGCGTAACAAGTTAGTACATCTTTGCGCCGGCGGGGATGGAGGCGTCGAGCTGGATCAGGTTGAGGCGCTCCTCGCCCTCCTCCTCGTGGACAGCGCTGATCAGCATGCCGCAGCTGGGAATACCCATCATCTTGCGCGGAGGCAGGTTGGTGATGGCAAGCAAGGTCTTGCCAACCAGGTCCTCGGGCTCGTAATAAGCGTGAATACCGGAGAGGATGGTGCGGTCGGTGCCGGTGCCGTCGTCGAGCGTAAAGTTCAGCAGCTTCTTGGACTTCTTGACGGCCTCGCATGCCTTGACCTTCACAGCGCGGAAGTCGCTCTTGGAGAAGGTATCAAAGTCGACGAACTCCTCAAACAGCGGCTCAACGGCGATCTTGGAGTAATCGAGCGTGGGCTTAAGCGACTTAACGAACGGGCTCGCGGCGTTGCCGGCCTCGGCAGCCTTGGCGGCAGCGGCACCGGACTGGAAACCCTTCTCGGGCTTCATGTGCGGGAACAGCAGCACGTCGCGGATAGAAGCCTGGTTGGTGAGCAGCATGACCACGCGGTCGATGCCGATGCCGATGCCGCCCGCAGGAGGCATACCGTACTCGAGGGCGCGCACGTAGTCCTCGTCGTACTCCATGGCCTCGTCGTCACCGCCGGCCTTCTCGGCCATCTGAGCGGCAAAGCGCTCGGCCTGGTCGACCGGGTCGTTGAGCTCAGAGAACGCGTTGGCGTACTCGTGACCGGCAATAACCAGCTCAAAGCGGTGCGTCAGGCGCGGGTCGTCCTCAAAGCGCTTGGCAAGCGGGCTGACCTCGATGGGGTAATCGCACACGAACGTGGGGTTGACGATGGTGTCCTCGCCCAGCTCATCGTAGATCTCGGCGATAATCTTGCCGGCGGTCCACTCGGGCTTAATCTCCAGGCCCTTCTCGCGCGCGGCGGCAGCAAGCTCCTCGACCGGCGTGTCGATGGTGACCTGCTTGCCGAGCACGTCGGAGACGATGTCGGTCATGGGACGGCTGGCCCACTCACCAGAAAGGTCGATGGTCTGGCCCTGGTACTCGATGACCTCGGGGTTGCCGATGGCCTTGTTAGCCGCCTTAATGACGCCCTGGGCAAGCGCCTTCATGCCCTCGAGGTCGGAGAAGGCACGGTAGGCCTCCATCGTGGTGAACTCGGGGTTGTGGGTAAGGTCCATGCCCTCGTTACGGAAGATGCGGCCGATCTCGAACACGCGCTCAAAACCACCGACGATGCAGCGCTTGAGGTGCAGCTCGGTGGCAATACGCAGGTAGCACTCCTGATCGAGCGCGTTGAAGTGGGTAATGAACGGCTTGGCAGTAGCGCCGCCCTGGATTGTCTGCAGGATAGGGGTCTCGACCTCCATGTAGCCGTCGGACTCCATAAAGCGACGGAAGGTGGAGAGAATCTGCGAACGCTTACGGAAGGTCTCGCGAACGTCATCATTGGCGATCAGGTCGACATAGCGCTGGCGATAGCGGGTCTCCTTGTCGGAAAGACCGTGGAACTTCTCGGGCAGCGGACGAACGGCCTTAGAAAGCAGGGTCGCACTCTTAGGGGCAACGGAAAGCTGGCCGCGCTGGGTGCGCACGACCACGCCGGTCACGCCCAGGATGTCGCCCAGGTCGAGGGCCTTGAGCGTATTCCAGGCAGCCTCGTCCATGTCGTTGATGCGGCAGAACAGCTGAATCTCGGCAGTCGCATCGCGCACGACGATGAACATGATCTTGCCCTGACCGCGCTTGGCGACCACACGGCCGGCGATCTTCACGACGTCCTCGGTGTCCTCGCCATCGGCAAGCTCGGCGTACTTAGCCTCGATATCGGCAACGTAGTCCTCAAGCTCAGAGTGCTCGGGATAGGGGTTCTGGCCCGCCTCGAACAGGGCGGCGCGCTTGGCCAGGCGGGTGGCGCGCTCGTCGTTGAGCGTCGATGCCTGATCTGCGGCGTTCTGGTTCTCTGCCATAAGTTAGCTCCTCAAACTAAAACGCTCCCCAGGATTCGGTCCCAGGGAGCGAAAACATACCTTTACGCGGGACCGTGGTCTAGCGTGCAATCTTGGCGATGGTGTAGACGCGAGTCTTGCCGGAAGGCGTAACGACCTCGACGGAGTCGCCCTCGCCGTGACCGATGATGGCGTGGCCGACCGGAGACTCGTTGGAGATCTTGTGCTCGAGCGAGTTGGTCTCGGTGGTACCAACGAGCGTGACTTCCATGACCTCACCGTTGGGATCAATCAGAGAAACGGTGGAACCGATGGAGACGGTCAGATCGCCCGTGGTGGCAGCAACCTGAGCGTTGGCGAGGATGGCCTGGATCTCGGCAATACGAGCGGCGTTCTGGGCCTGCTTGTCCTTGGCGGCATCGTACTCGGAGTTCTCCGAAAGGTCGCCGAACGCGCGGGCTTCCTTGATGTCCTCGACGATCTCCTTGGCGTAATCGCCCTCACGCCAAGCGAGCTCCTCGACGAGCTTCTGGCGGCCCTCAGCGGTCAGTACGATCTGGCTTGCGTCCATACGGATATCTCCCCAACTCTGATCAAACAATCAACTGTCAACAAAACGAAAAAGACCGGCTAGCCTGCGGGCAAGCCGGTCAGGTGCTCACCCCAAAGGGATGGGACTACTCTGCGTCCGCGTCGCTGTCCTCTGCCTGCTTCTTCTTGGCAGCAGCGAGCTTGGCCTCGAGCTCAGCGATCTCCTTGTCCTCCTCGGACTGCTCGACCACGACCTCCTCGGCCTGCTTGGTCTCGGCCTTATCGTCGCCCTCCATACCCTCGCGGATATTCTTGACGGTAGAGCCGAGGGACTTGCCGAGCTTCGGCAGGTTCTTGGGCCCGAAGATAATCAGGACAACGACGAGAATAATGATGAGCTCAGGAGCCCTCAGTCCAAACATGTAGACCTCCACAATACAGCGAGACAAGCTCGAATGAGTATACCGCGGGTATCGCGGTATCACAACAATAGCTAAAAAAAGGGACCGCAAGAAGCGGTCCCTCCTCATGCTCTGGTCGGGTTGACTGGATTTGAACCAGCGACCCCTGCGTCCCGAACGCAGTGCTCTACCAAACTGAGCCACAACCCGTTAGCTCGACTATAGTAACAAAGATTTTCGCCGCGTGCTAGAGAAATTTTTATTTCTTTGGCGCGTCGATTTGAACCGTGTTGGGAATAAACTCAGTCGCGCAGGACCACCAGCCGTTTTGCTGGGCAGCGTCGGCAAGCCTTTCGGCCGTGACGGTGGTGTCGCAAATGGCAAACGAGCAGGCACCCGATCCGCACACATCTACAGCAACGGTGCCATCCTGTTTATGCAGCCAGTCGAGGACCGTTTTAATCTGCGGCTCCATCTGTGCGGAAATGACACCCAAGTTGTTATGGATGAGCGCATATGCCGTCTCAGCATCACCAGCACGCAAGGCAGAAGCCATCGCGCCGGGCTTGTCCGCAGGCACCGGGGCCTCGTCAAAACGTCGATAGGCTTCAATTGTCGAAACGCTCGCCTCGCGCGGCTTGACCAACACGACGGGCGTCGCGGGCAGCGCGGGGTACTCAGTTGCCAGCACGTCTCCCCCACCTACGTAGAACGCAGGGCTCGCGTGCAAAAAGAACGGGACGTCAGCACCAATGCCGCGCGCGATGTCATCGAGTGCGGGGTCGGTGCGATCAATTCCCCAGAGCTCCGCCAAGGCGACAATGACCGCGGCCGCATCCGTCGAGGGGCCGCCCAAGCCGGCGCACAATGGAATGCGCTTCTCAATCGTCACGCAGATGTTTGCCTCGCGCCCATAATGCTCGGCCATAGCAACCGCAGCCCGATACGCCGTATTCTTTTGCATGGGAAAATTTGATGCCGGAACCGTCTGGACAGTCAGCGCCTGCGCCGGCGTGACCGTCACGGTATCGGAAAGACCGACGGCTGCCATCAGGGAATCGACCCTGTGGTAGCCGCGGTCATCGCGCTCGGTATGAACCCCCAGGTAGAGGTTAATCTTTGCCGGCGCGGAAAGAGTCAGGGACCGATCGGTCACCGTTAATGCTCCTCGAGCTGATTGCCGAGCGGGGTAAAGATATGCTCGCCGCTCTCGGGGTCGAACAGCTCGACCTGACCGGTGAGGACATCGATATACTGGTAAGACTGACGCGACTTACGGCCACGGCGCTCGTCGACCTCGACAATGAAGACGGCGGGGTGGACGCTCTTGATGGTGCCCATGCGCTCGACAACGCGGGTGCGGCCCATGTTGGCCTTAACCTTGACGCGATCGCCCACCATATCGGTCAGCTTCTCGTGAATGTCGTCGACGTGATTGACTTCCATCTCTTCCATGAACAGGGCCTCCAGAAGGTGCAATTCAAAAAGGGGATAATACCCCTAAGATAGACAAAACTCTAATACTATAGCACCCTGCTGTTGCCATACGCAAGTAGCTAATTAGCTACTTACAGAGTATCGGTGTCCAAGACGATGGTGAATGGGCCGTCGTTGACGAGATCGACTTTCATATCGGCGCCAAAGATACCGTGCGCCACATGCTCAACGTCCTCGTGCACAAGCGTCAGGAAGTACTCGTAGAGCTCGTTGGCAACATCGGGTGCGCCGGCATCCGTAAACGACGGACGGCGACCGTGGCGGCAGTCGGCGAACAGCGTGAACTGCGACACCACGAGCACCTCGCCGTCGACATCGGCAAGTGCCAGATTGGTCTTGCCGTTCTCGTCCTCGTTGATACGCAGCCCGCGAAGCTTGCCCCACAGCTTGTCGGCCTCGGCACGCGTATCGCCATGGCCCACACCCAGCAGCACCAGGTAGCCGCGTCCAATGCGGCCCACGCACTCGCCGTCGACCGTCACGCCGGCGTTGAGCACGCGCTGCACCACCGCACGCATGGCCTACTCCTCGCCCGTCAGCTTGGCGGACAGATGCTCGAGCGCGTGGAAACGATGGCTGATGGCGTTCTTCTCGTCAGCCGTCAGCTCGGCCATGGTCTTGCCCGGCGTGTCGACCGGCAGGAACAGCGGGTCATAGCCAAAACCATGGTCGCCGCGGCCCTCGTGCGCGATAACGCCCTCGCAGGCGCCCTCGCCATAGGTAACCAGACCGTCCGTGTCGATGAGCGCGACGACGCTCATAAAGCGCGCGGTGCGGTCCTCATCTGCCACGCCTTCCAGGTTAACGAGAAGCTTGGCGTTGTTGGCGGCATCGTCGCCGTGCACGCCCGCATAGCGCGCGCTATACACACCGGGCTCACCGTCCAGCGCGTCGACGACCAAGCCCGAATCGTCGGCAATGGCCATAAGGCCCGTCTCCTCAACCGCGGCTTGGGCCTTGATGATGGCGTTCTCCAAAAACGTCGTGCCGTTTTCCTCGGGATCCTCAAAATCACCCAGCTGGCCGAGCGCCACAAAGCGCACCTCGGGCATGACCTTGCCCAAAATGGCCTCGATCTCGGTGAGCTTATGGGCGTTGCCCGTTGCCACGACGATGGTCGCCGCCGGGTCGAGGGTGTCGATGTCAATCTTCTCAAGTGCCATGACTGGCCTCCTTGTCTCTATAGCAAGCCGCGTGAGGGGCGTTTGGGCACTTGACCTCTCCCCTCTCAGGCGATCGGACCTTTCAACGCAGCATTTCAGCAGATAAAACCTACCAAAATAAACCTGTCCCTTTTGGCAGGTTAGGCGATGGCTTGGCGCTGAAGCTCGATGAGCTCGGCGATACCCTTGTCGCCCAGGTCGAGCAGGGCGTTGAGGCGTTTGCGGTCAAAGGGCGCCTGCTCGCCGGTGCCCTGGAGCTCGATCATCTCGCCGGTGTCGGTGGCGACGAGGTTCATGTCGACCTCGGCATGGCTGTCCTCGGAATAATCGAGGTCAAGCAGCGTATTGCCGTCGACAACGCCCATGGAGATGGCAGCCACCTGGCCGATAAGCGGGATGCGCTCGATCTTGCCCGCCTCGACCCACATGGCGAGGGCGTCGTGCAGCGCCACCCAGGCGCCGGTGATGCTCGCTGTACGCGTGCCGCCATCGGCCTGAATCACATCGCAGTCGACGGTGACGGTGTACTCGCCGAGCGCCTTCATGTTGACGACGGTACGCAGGCTGCGGCCAATGAGGCGCTCGATCTCCATGGAGCGGCCCTTGCGGTTGGCGTGCTCGCGCTTGCAGCGCTTGCCGGTCGACGCCGGCAGCATGGCGTATTCCGCGGTCACCCAGCCGGCCTTAGCTCCCTTTCGCCAGCCCGGCACGCCCTCCTCGATAGTGGCGGCGCACAGCACGCGCGTGTCGCCGAACTCGGCCAAACACGAGCCGTGGGCGTGCTTCATGACGCCACGGGTGAGCTTAACGGGGCGCAACTCGTTGGCGGCGCGACCGTTGGCGCGGTTGACCTGCATGTACTCCATAGAAATATCCTTTCGGCAAAATATGTGGCGAAGGCTTTGGCGGCTGCCTCACATCTATTTCAGCTCATCGATATCGATATGTTCGATGCTCTTGAGCGGCTGACCAAAGATAAAGCTGCCCGCCACCGCAAACTCGGCAATGTTATCGGCCGTCGTGGCAAAACGATGCTGCGGCTCGGCGGCGTCGCCCGCCAGCTGCTCGCGGCGCGTGAGGATATCGGTCAGCTCGCGCGTGGTTTCCTCGGCGGAACTCACGACGCGCACCCCAGGCCCCAGCGCATGCCGGATAGGTCCCACCAACAGCGGAAAATGCGTACAGCCGAGCACCACGGTATCGATACCGTGGTCGCGCAGCGGCTCAACCGTGGCACCCACCAGCGCACGCACGGCAGGCGTATCGAAGATGTCCTCGTTCTCAAGCCACTGTTCCTGCAGATGTGCACCCGAGGCGAGCTCGTGTTCGACAACCTCGACAAAGCTCGAGGCAGGACAGCCGTATACATCGACGCCGGCATCTAGATCCTGAATGGCGCGCGTGTAAGCGCCCGAGCGAATGGTGAGGTTGGTGGCGAGCACGCCCACGCGACGCGTACGCGTGCTGTTGATTGCTGCACGGGCACCCGGCGCGATCACACCGATCACGGGAACGTCGAGCACCTGCTGGGCCAGACGCAAGGCCGCAGCGGTCGCCGTGTTGCAGGCGATGACCATAATCTTGACGTCGTGCTTCGAAAGCCAACGACCCGCCTGCAACGCAAACGAGCGCACTTCATCCTCGGTGCGGGTGCCGTAGGGGCAGCGCTTGGTGTCGCCAAAGTAGTAGACGGACTCGTGCGGCAGCGCCGTCGCGATGGCGCGCGCAACCGTCAGACCGCCCAAACCAGAATCGAACACGCCAATCGGGCGCGTGTCGCCTGCCGGATTCTCGATATCGGACATTACCTCACCAGTCTCTCTCGAAAAGACATGTCCAAGTGCGGCGGCGGCGCGCTACGAACGCGCCGCGACCAGCAGCTCTGCCGTCGCCGCCCAACCGTCGACAATTTTGCCGCGCGTAACGAAAGCGTTCTCGCAAGCAGCCAGGAACTCGGGCGCGCCGGCGCTCGTCAGGCCATTCTCGACCAGGCAGAACGTGCCCACGTGATCGGCCATGTAGAAGTCGGACTCGGAGTCGCCGAGCGCCAACGTCTCCTCGCGCTCGATCCCCAGGTGCTCGCAGAAGCGCGCAATGGCGACGCCCTTGTTGAGACCCGCCGGATTGATGTTGAATGCGCGACCGTCCTCGACGCGATCGAGCTCGAGCGTCGTCGGCTTGGACAGATGCGTCAGGTGACCGTTACAGGCCCACACCAGACCGCAGCCGGCCTCGTCCAGGATGGCCTGAACCTCATCGTCGGGCACATCGCCGCGCATGCCGACGGTGACCTCGCGGTATTTGTAGCCGGTCGACATGTCGTTGTGATACTCGATCTTGTGCGGCCAGCGGGCGAGGATCTTCTCGCACACGCCGGTCTGCTCGATCACCTGGTGCGGCGTGAGGCCGCAAGAGGGGTCGTAGGGCATGTCGCCGGTCAGATACTCCCAATCGTTGGCTTTGAGGTCATACATGACCAGGCCGCCCATCTCGCCAATGTAGGAGTTGAGGCCGAGCACGCGCGCGTCCTCGTGGATCATGGTACGGTTGCGGCCCGAGGTGGGAACCACCTGAATACCAGCGCGAGCGAGCGCCACGACGGCCTCGACGAGTTTGGTCGAGGGGTTGCCGTCGTTGTCGCGCAGCACGCACGAGCCGGGTGCGAGCATCGTGGCATCCAGGTCGGTAAAGACGTACTTGACCTTGGCCAAGCGCTCGCGCATCTCGCCCGAAAGCTCAGCGACGGTCGGCAGGGTATTGTGGGACATGGTTACTCCGTTTACGTAGAAGGGTTTGGACTTGGACGGCATGTTTTGATTGAGGGAACACGCTTATGGCGACAGCGCACTCAGGGCGCCGCCGCCATCATGGTTCATTAGTCAAACTGGGTAACATCGATCAGGCGATTGGCCAACGAAAGGTCGCTCTCGATGGGCACGAACTCGTCACCCACGTGCATGAGCTCCTCGTCACCCTTTGCCAGCAGCAAGACAATGGTGGGAGCATCGGGGTTGACGTACTCCTCGCGCGCCGCCTTGAACGCCGCATGCACAGCGGCTTCGCGGTCGAGGATGATCTTGTTCGGCGTATCGTCGGGAACATGCTCGGCAAGCTCGCGACAGACCTTCATCGGGTCCTCGTGAGCTGGATCCTCGTTCGTAAAGATCATCAGGTCGGAATACGGTGCGGCCTCGCGTGGCAATTGCTCGCGGCGCTCCTGCGCCTTGCCGCCGGCGGCGCCAAACAGCGCAATGACGGGGCTAGCGGGAAACGCGCGCTTGACCGACGAGAAAAGCGAACGGAACGAAAGCTGGTTGTGCGCGTAGTCGACGACACAAATCACGCGGCCGTCCTTCGACTCCACGACCTCCATGCGGCCCGGCACACGCAGTTTGGAGAGGCCCTTCTTGATAGCCTCGATACCGATGCCGATCTCGCGCGCAGCGGCGATAGCGACCAGCGCGTTTTCCACGTTAAAGTCGCCCGCGATACCCAGCAGGACCTTCTCCCCCGCCTCGGGCTCGTCGGCGCTCATGCCGTGCAAGTTGAACTCGATGTTAAAGCCGAGCATGCGGACATCGCTCGCCCACAGGCTTGCCTCGGGATGCTCGACGCCAACGGTCACCAAGCGCTCGGCCGTCGACGCTGCCTCTAGCACACGGTCAACCTCATCGGTGCCCAGATTCACCACGGCGGTCTTTGCCTGGTCAAAGATCCTGAGTTTGCTCTCAAAATAATCCTCAAACGTGGGGTGTTCGATCGGCGAGATGTGGTCGCGGCCGATGTTGAGGAAGCACGCCACGTCAAACGGCAGATTCTCGACGCGTTGGTACTTGAGCGCCTGGCTCGAGACCTCCATGACCATGGACTGGCGACCGGACATGCGGCAGTTGGCGATATGGCGCCAGACCTCGGGGGCCTCGGGCGTAGTATTGGTGCTCTCGTAGCACTCGATGCCATCGTCGGTACTCACCGAGCCGATCATGCCGCAGGACTCGCCCGCCGCTTTGATGATGGACTGGAGCATAAAAGCGGCCGTGGTCTTTCCCTTGGTGCCGGTGATGCCCACGATCTTGACGTCGTGGTCGGGACGGTCGTAGACCTCCGGCGGCAACAGGGCCATGGCCGTGCGAACACTATCAACAACCAGCATCGCAGCACCGCTCTCCTTCGCCAGCGGCTCCAGAGACTCGACCAGCGACTCCTCGCACACAAATGCGACGGCGCCCGCATCGAGCGCCATGCTCAAAAACGCGGGCTTAAAGGCAGCACCTTTGCAAAAGAATACGTCACCTGCCGAGACCGCGCGCGAATCAAACGAGCAGCCGGTCACGGCACGCTCGTCAACCTGCTCTGATGCGCGCAGCTCGCCGCACACATCGAGAAGCTTGGCAAGCGTATCGACCGTGGTCACGGTCGCGGAATCCGAATGGTGCATCTTTCACCTTTCTCAGCCATTTGGCAGGGACGGTTTTATAGTAACTGAAACGCACCCACGCAAAAACGGCTCCCGGAGGAGCCGTTACGCGCAGGCATTCGTAGGCCGAGACTAGGCAGCCTGAACAGAAGGCTGGCCCTCGTCGATAAAGAAGCGCTTGTACCACACTAGGAACACGAGCGGCGTATAGATCTTGCGCTGGAAATCGCCCTTGCCCGCAAAGTGCAGATCGAGCAGGTGCATGAGCTCGTCGGTATTGAAGAACTCGCTTGCCCACGGCGCGGTGAAGTACTCCTTGACATAGTCGTACCACTTTTGCTCGCGCAGCCAGTAGACAATCGGCACCGGGAAGCCCACCTTGGGACGGGTGGCCCACTCATCGGGCAGCGACTTGTTGGCAGCGTGGCGGAGTACCTGTTTGTTGCCGTTCTCGTTGATGCGGTAGCGGTCGGGAATGTGCTCGGCGAACTCCATGACTTTGCGGTCCAGGAAGGGCACGCGCAGCTCCAGTGAGTGTGCCATGCACATCTTGTCGGCCTTGAGCAGAATGTCGCCCGGGAGCCACATGTTCATGTCCAGGTACTGCTTCTTGACCAGCTCGGGCTGACCCTTCACGCGCGCATAGATGGGAGCGGCAAGCTCGAAGGCGCCGTCGCCGGTGTTGTACTCGGGCTTGAGCACGCCGTCGACCTCGCGCTCCGGCCATACCAGAGCCTGTCCCAGGAACGACTTCTCGGGGATCTCGGCACCCTTGACCAGGAAGTTATGTCCCTTGAAGTACGGCATATGCAGCGCCAGGTTACCGAGCGCGCGACGGATGGGCAGCGGCACCATCTTTTTGTACTTGCGCACCGGGACCGTGTCCTCGTAGTAGGCGTAGCCGCCAAAGAGCTCGTCGGCGCCTTCACCCGAAAGCACGACGGTGACGTCCTTGCGGGCCATCTCGGCCAAGAACCACAGCGGCACGGAAGACAGGTTGGACTGCGGCTCGTCCATGTGATACTGGATGTCCTCGAGCGCACCGAAGAACTCGTCGGCAGTAATCATCTTGCGAACGTTCTCGACGCCGAGCTTATCGGAAAGCTCCTTGGCGTAGTTGGTCTCGTTAAAGTTCTTGTAGTCAAAGCCCACCGAGAAGGTCTTGTCGGGCATGAGGCAAGCGGCGATGTAGCTGGAGTCGACGCCACCGGAGAGGAACGACGCGACCTTGACGTCGGCGATGCGATGGGCCTCGACACTCTCGTGCACGACCTCGTCCAGCTCATCGACATACTCTTCGAACGGCTTCTCGACGGCAGAGTAATCGCAATCCCAGTAGCGCTCGATGTTCATCTTGCCGGTCGGGATATCGACAGTAAAGTAGTGCGCCGGCGGCAGCTTGTAGACACCCTCGAAGAAAGTCTCCTCAGTCGCCGAATACTGCAGCGTCATGTACGGACGCAGAGCCTTTTTGTTGACCGCCTTGTGGAAGTGCGGGTAGTCCAGGAAGCTCTTGATCTCGGAACCAAAGAGCACGCCCGGAGCGCCGTCGCCCGCATCGGCCATGGGATAGTAATAGAGCGGCTTGATGCCAAAGATGTCGCGGGCGCCAAAAAGCTTATTCTTCTTTTTGTCCCAGATGACGAAGGCGTACATACCGCGCAGGCGATCGAGGACGGCCTCGCCCCACTCCTCGTAGCCGTGCAGGAGGCTCTCGGTGTCGGCGCCGCAGTGGAACTTGTAGCCCTTGGCCTCGAGCTCGGAACGGAGTTCTTGGAAGTTGTAGATCTCGCCGTTGAAGACAATGACGACGCTACCGTCCTCGTTGGCCATGGGTTGGGCGCCAGCCTCGGTCAGGTCGAGGATCGACAGGCGGCGGAAGCCGAGGGCAACGCGGCCGTCGATAAACTGACCGCCCATGTCGGGACCGCGATGGACGATGCGGTCCATCATCTTGGTGAGCACCTCGGATTGGTTATCCGTCCCACCGACAAAACCGACAAAACCGCACATATACTATCCCCTCTGCTGTTGCTGGGCATCAAATCGAATCAGTAGCTTTTGAGTATACCCGAGGGCGTAAAGAGGGACGGAATGTTCAGGCAATCTCAACTGAATCAGCTCCGCGCCGACACGCGCCGGTTACCTTTAATGGATATGAGGTGAATGGGGCGATTGTTTTGCTATACTCTCTCCGCACGGGCGATTGGCGCAACGGTTAGCGCAGGTGCTTTACACGCACAAGGCTGGGGGTTCGAATCCCTCATCGCCCACCATTGAATTGGAAACGGTCCTCGAAAGGGGACCGTTTTTGTTTGGCCCGGCGCATGGGATTCGACCCACCAACACGTCTGCCACGAAGGCCGTGGCCAAAAATGCCAAATATGACATTCAACTGGTGACAGTACTCATATTTGGCATTTTTGTCCAAAGGCTCTCCTGGCCATTGCAGATTTATGGCAAAAAGGGTTCCAGACCGTCCAACCATGCATCAAATGACGCACCGACGATCTGGAACCCGTTCAAACTGGCTATGTTTTACTCTCGCTACGCCAAAACGTCCGACAAAATCTCGATCAGGTTGTCCACGTCGGCTTCCTCGCAGACGAGCGGCGGCAGGAAACGCAGCGTATGGGCACCCGTAGCGTTAATCACGGCACCAGCCCCCAATGCACGGGCCACAACGTCGTGAGCATCACCCGCAGTATCGTCCAGATCGCAGCCGAGCATCAAGCCACGGCCACGAACCTCTACCACATGCGGAAGCTTAGCCAGCACCTGCTCCATATAGGCACCCACCTTGGCAGCATGGTCGGCATAATCGCCGCGCACGAGCGCGGAGAGCGTCGCGGCGCACGCCGCGACGGCCAAGCAGCTACCGCCAAAGGTCGAGCCGTGGTCCCCCGGCTTAAACACGTCGGCAATCTCCTTCTTTGCCACTACGGCACCCATGGGCACGCCATCGGCAATGCCCTTGGCAAGGCTCATGATGTCGGGCTCCACGCCATAGGTTTGGAATGCAAACGGCTTGCCGGAGCGGAAGATGCCGCACTGGACCTCGTCGGCGATAAGCACGGCGCCCACTTCGTGCGCCAGGTCGCGCGCTGCCGCCATAAACTCCTCGGTCATGGGGTGCACGCCACTCTCACCCTGGATCGGCTCGAGCATCACGGCACAAATCTCGCTCCCCAGCTGCTTAAAGATCGCACGCAGCTCGTCCACATCGTTGGGCGTGCAGGCCACAAAGCCACCCGGCAGCGGGCGGAAGCTGTCCTGCAGCCAATCCTGCATGGTGGCGGCAATGGTCTCGAGCGTACGGCCGTGGAAGCCGCCGCGCATGCACACGATGGTGTTGCCGCCATTACCGGCACGCTTGGCGTACAGGCGCGCGAGCTTCATCGAGCCTTCGTTGGCCTCGGCGCCAGAGTTGGCAAAGAAGGTCTCCCAAACCTGCTCATCCGCAGCCGGGGCACCAAGAGCAGCTGCCGTGGTCTCATCGCCGGCGACAATGGCATCGGCAAGCACGCGCGCACCATCTACGTCGTCGTTAGCAAGCTTGGACAGCAGCGCCGCGACCTGTCCACGCTGCTCGATGTAGAAGTAATTGGAGACATGCATGAGCTTTTTGGTCTGTGCCTCGAGCGCCGAGAGCACAGCCGGGTCGCCATGACCTAGACTGCACACGCCGATGCCGGCAAGAAAGTCGAGGTACTCACGGCCATCGTCGCCGGTGAGCTTCATGCCGTGACCCTCGACAAACTCGACCGGAGAGCGGCCAAAGGTATGCATAACGTAATGGGATTCAAGCGATTGCTGAGCTGCAAGTGACATGGGATGCCTTTCGTTGGGCGCCAGACGGCGCGGGGCTATGGGTGCAGGAATTGGGCGGCTGCGGGTCAGCTAGACCGTCTGAAGCTTCTCGACCTCGTCAAGGTTTTCGGTCAGACGCGCAGCAAACGTCGAAAGCGGATGCGGATGCGTATCGAACTCGTAAGCCGTCTCGGTGGAATGGATCACGGTACCGACGCCGGCATCGGTCAGCAGCTCCAGCAGCAGCGAATGCGGCGTGGTGCCGTTGATGATGTGAGCACGAAATACGCCGCCGGCAAGCGCATCGACGGCCGCGCGCAGTTTGGGAATCATGCCCTTATCGACCTCGCCGCCGTAGAGCATTTCGTTGACCTCGTCGAGCGTTAGGTTGGAGATAAGCGAGTCCTTGTCGCTAAAGTCCTTGTACAGGCCATCGACATCGGTCAAAAAGATCGCCTTATGCGCGTGGAGCGCCGCGGCAACGGCACCGGCGGCGGTGTCGGCGTTGATGTTGAAGAAACCGCCGTCCTCCCCCGCCGCGACGGTAGCGATGACGGGGATGTACTCGCTATCGAGTAAGCGCTCGATATAGTCGGTGTTGACGTGCGTCACTTTGCCCACGCGACCGAGCTCGGGGTCGAGCGGCTCGGCGATGAGCGTGCCGGCATCGCTGCCCGACACGCCCACGGCCAGGTTGCCGTGGTGGTTGATGGCAGCAACCAGCTCCTGGTTAACCTTGCCGCCCAGCACCTCGCGCACGATATCCATAGTCGCCGGCGTGGTCACGCGCTGGCCGTTCTTAAACTCAACGGGAATATCGTAATGGCTCAGCGCCTCGTTGATAGCCTTGCCGCCGCCGTGCACGATGACGGGGCGCATACCGATGATCTTGAGCAAAACGATGTCGCTCATCACGTCGCGGCGCAGCTGCTCATCAACCATGGCGGCTCCACCATATTTGATAACAACCGTCTTGCCGGTCAGGTTCTTAATCCACGGCAGCGCTTCGAACAGCAGCTGCGCGGTTGCTTCGTTGGATTCGCTCGAACGACAATCGCGTGCGAATTTCATAATCTGCCTCGTCTTTCGTATCGTTATCGCGCCGTGCTCCGCTGTCCGCAATCGCGGCAAGATGCGCAGCGTGCCTGGAATCTAGGAACGGTAGTCGCCGTTGATGGAGATGTACTCATGCGTGAGGTCGCAGGTCCACACGGTCGTTGCCGCGTCGCCTGCGCCCAGGTCGGCCGAGATCACGATCTCGGGCGCCTCGAAACGTCGTAGAGCCTCGTCCTCGTCAAAGGGAACAGTCAGACCGTCGCGACAGACGGGCATGCCCATCATGTCGATGGAAACGTCTTCCTGATTAAACTTCACGCCGCACTTACCGAGCGCCATGGCAACACGGCCCCAGTTGCAGTCGTGGCCGGCGATGCAGGTCTTAACGAGTGGCGAGTTGGCAACGGCACGGGCGGCGATATCGGCCTCCTCGTCGTTGGCGGCGCCGGTAACGTTGACCGTAACAAGCTTGGATGCGCCCTCGCCATCGGCGGCGATATTGCGCGCCAGGCTCTCGCACACCTCGTGCACGGCAAATGCCAACTCGTCAAAGGCATCGGAGCCCTCGACGATAGACTCGGCATCTGCGGCAGCGGCGCCGGAGGCAAGCATGATGCAGGTGTCGTTGGTCGAGGTGTCGGAATCGACCGTTACCTTGTTAAAGGTCTGCTTGACGGTCGAGAGCAGCAGGGCATGAAGTGCCGCCGGGTCGACGGGGGCATCGGTGGTGATAACTGCGATCATGGTGGCCATGTTGGGCATGATCATGCCCGAACCCTTGCACATTCCGCCTACCGTATAGACATTGTCTGCATGACCCGCAGCCTCACTGACGTAGGACACCGCGTACTCCTTGGAGTGCGTGTCGGTCGTCATGATGGCGCGAGCGGCATCGGCGCCACCGTGGGCGGAGAGCGCCTCGTAGGCAGCAGGGATGGCGGTCTCAAACGTGTCGATCGGCAGAATCTGGCCAATCACACCCGTGGAGGCAACCAGAATCTGCTGGGGCTCGCAGCCGATGACCTGCGATGCGATGCTGCACGTCTCGCGCGCGCATGCAAGGCCGGTCTCACCCGTGGCGGCGTTGGCATTGCCAGAGTTGACCGAAACGCCGGCGATGATACCGTAGCCCTTGTCGGCACCACCCAGGTTGGCACGGCTCACTTGCACGGGCGCCGCGCAAAAGCGATTGGTGGTAAACACGCCGGCACCGGGACAGGGTTTATCGGGCACGACAAGCGCGTAATCCAGGCGCTCGGGGTTCTTGCGGAACCCAGCGTGGATGCCTGCAGCCTTAAAACCAGCCGCAGCCGTGACGCCACCCTCGACGGCGCGAATCTTGATATCAAACAGCTCGGTATTCATCGTCTTTATGACTCCTTATGTCAAACAAAAAAACGGACATCGGTTGGTGCGCCATGCCAGTCGTGATCATGAGACCGGCTTAAGAGTGGCGCCCCACTCGATGCCCGACTACCAAATCGTTAACAATCGAATGTGCTACACCGGGCACGCCACTGTGGGCAAGCCTCGTCGCTCGTCAAAGCCAAAGACGATATTGGCGCACTGGACCGCTTGGCCCGCAGCGCCCTTGCACAGATTGTCGATGGCGCCCGTCGCCACCAGCACGCCCGCGCGCTTGTTGAGCGCGAGGCCGATCTGGGCGGCGTTGGTGCCGACGACCGAAGCCGTCTTGGGCTGCTGGCCGGCATCGAGCACGCGCACAAAGGTGCGGCCGGCGTAAAACTTCTTGTAATGGTCGACGACGTCCTCAAGGGTCAAGGTATCGATAGCCTGCGGCGTAAGCGGCATCGTCACCGTGGAGAGCAGACCGCGCTTGAGCGGTGCCAGATGCGGGGTAAAGACGACACGATCGGTCAGGCCAAGGATTTGCTCAATCTCGGGCGTGTGGCGATGCTTGCCCACGCCGTAGGCCTCCAAGTTCTCGTCGGCGCTGCAAAAATGCGTACGGGCGTTGCAGGACTTACCGGCACCCGTTACACCGCTGATAGCGTCAACGATCACGGGGCCGCTCTGGGCAACCCAGCCGGCGCGCACGGCGGGCGCGGCGGCAAGGCTCGTTGCGGTGGGATAGCAACCGGCGCAGGCGACCAGCACGGACTTGCCGTCAGCGTAGTCGGATGCAGCGGTCTCCAAGTCCTGGCAGAACAGCTCGGGCAGGCCGAAAGCGCGGGTCTTGAGCAACTCGGGGCTCGTGTGCTCGGCGGCATACCATGCCTCAAAGACGGACGCGTCGCTCAGACGATAATCGGCCGAAAGATCGAAACAGGAAACGCCCGCGGCAAGGAGCGCGGGCACCTGTGCCATGGCAGCCGTGTGCGGCACGGCCAAGAAGACGACGTCGCAGGATTTAAGCTCAGGCGCGTCATGCGTCGTGAAGACAAGATCGCTTACGCCGGTGAAGCTCGGGTACACCGCAGACAACGGTTGGCCGGCATCGGCGTTGGACGTAATGGCAACAAGTTCAAACTCGGGATGGCCGAGCACGAGGCGAATGAGCTCGGCTCCGGCATATCCAGCCGCGCCGACGATTCCAACCTTCAAAGACATATCAGACTCCTTGTCTGCGATTTATGCACCGATGCGCATTTCGCAGCGGTCGTTATGAAGTGGGTTGAAACTTTAGCACCAAAAGATGCATTAACACGTAAATGGCTTGCATATTCATGCATTGAAACATTCCCGACACATTCGCTTGAAGGAATTGACAAATGGAGCGGGCCCCGTATTGCCCGGCGCTCCTGACGGCGCCGGGCAATA
>NZ_CAXSKI010000018.1:0-43204 GCF_964237925.1 Collinsella aerofaciens ATCC 25986
ACGGCAGGCCCCGCCGACCGATTGCAAGCGGTCGGCGGGGCCATTGTGGCTCTTGACAGCGGATTGGGTCATATGAGAGAAGGCTGTATTACTTCACCCCTCTGGGGGCATCAGACATCAAAGGACCGTCCCAAATTGCCGGCACCTGAGGACTGTCCCTAAGTACCGCTTTCGTTGAAGCCCATCCCAGATGGCCAGATATATTAATCTAAAGACTGTCCTCATAGGCTAGTCGTTTAAGAACGTCCCAAACGACCAGTCATGTAAGTCTGTCCCCAATGAGTGTATGCTTACCCAGTTAGGGTACTCATTTAAGTCTGTCCCCAATGAGTAGGGATACCAAATGAGTGGGGATAGAAAAAGGCCCGGGTGCCGTGGCATCCGGGCCATTGCTAGCAACTTGATGTTGCGGGCAGCTTAGAACTTGTGGCCGCACTTCTTGCAGACGCGCAGCTTGTTCTTGCCGTCCTTCTCGTGACCGACGCGGGTAACCTTACCGCACTCGGGGCAAACGAGATTGACGTTGGAGGCATCGATGGGAGCCTCCTGCGAAACGATGCCGCCCTGCTGGTTGGCAGCGTTGGGCTTGACGGCCTTCTTGACGACCGAAACGCCCTCGACAACGACCTTGTTCTCTGCGGGGAGAGCACGCAGGATAACGCCCTGCTTGCCGCGATCCTTACCAGAGAGAACCTGGACCTTATCGCCCTTCTTGATATACATATATCTCCCCTAACTACAGGGTCTCGGGAGCGAGCGAGACGATCTTCATGTACTTCTTGTCACGAAGCTCGCGAGCGACGGGCCCGAAGATACGGGTGCCGACGGGCGAACCATCGTTGTTGATGACAACGCAGGCGTTCTCATCAAAGCGAATGTAGGAGCCATCCTTGCGGCGGATCTCCTTAACGGTGCGAACGACGACGCAACGGACAACGTCCTTCTTCTTGACGTTGGCGCCAGGGGTAGCCTCCTGGACAGCACCGATGAACACATCGCCGATGCCTGCATAACGACGCTTGGAACCGCCAAGCACCTTGATGCAGCGAATCTTGCGAGCGCCGGAGTTGTCGGCGACGTTCAGCATGGTTTGCATCTGAATCATGGTAGATGTTCCTCCGAACTAAGAACCGAAGAGAGGTGCGCAGCCTTTATACGGCCCGTGGTATGCAAGCCAGGCATACGCACATCTTCGGAAACGTACAAGTCGTAAGAGCGACTGCTTATTTAGCGCGCTCGACGACCTCGATGAGGCGCCAACGCTTCATCTTGGACATAGGACGGGTCTCCATAACGCGGACGGTATCGCCCACGCCAGCCGTGCACTCCTCGTCGTGAGCGTGCAGCTTCTTGGAGCTGGTCATCATCTTGCCGTACTTGGGGTGACGCTTGCGCTCGGTGATGGTGACAACAATGGTCTTGGCACCGGAGACGGAGGTAACGACACCCGTACGGACCTTACGCGAGTTACGCGAATCAGTCATGTTCTCTCCTTAGGTCCTACTCGGCGACAGCGGACTTCTCCGCTGCGATCTCGCGGGCGCGCTGCTCCGTGAGGACGCGAGCGATGTCCTTCTTCACGGTGTTGACGCGAGCGGTGTTGTCCAGCTGGCTGGTGGCCATCTGGAAACGAAGGTTAAAGAGCTCGGCGCGCATTTCCTTCAGCTTCTCAACGAGCTGAGCGTCCGAGAGCTCACGAATCTCTGCGGGCTTCATTAGTTCTCCTCCTTGGCGGCGGCGGCGTCCTCAGCAGCCCACTTGGCCTCGAGAGCGGCCTCCTCAGCCATCTCCTTCTCGATGCGCTGCTCAGCGTTCTTAGCAGCAACAATCTTGGTCTTGATGGGAAGCTTGTGCTGTGCAAGACGCAGAGCCTCGCGAGCGACCTCCTCGGGCACGCCCTTGACCTCGAACATGATGCGGCCGGGCTTGACGACGGCCACCCACTCCTCGGGGTTACCCTTACCAGAACCCATGCGAGTCTCAGCAGGCTTCTTGGTGATGGGCTTATCGGGGAAGATCGTGATGTACACACGACCGCCACGCTTCATGTAGCGGGTCATGGCAATACGAGCGGCCTCGATCTGACGGTTGGTGATCCAATGGGCCTCGAGAGCCTGGATACCAAACTCGCCGAAATGCAGCTCGGTATTACCCTTGGCCTGGCCCTTCATGGAGCCACGCTGCACCTTGCGGTGAAGAATACGCTTAGGGGCAAGCACTACTGACCCCTCCTCTCGGAGTTACGACGACGAGGACGGGAAGAGCCCTCGAGTGCAGGGTTGGGAACAGGCTGGCCCGGGAGCTTCTCGCCCAGGTAGATCCAGACCTTCACGCCGCAAGCGCCCATGGTGGTGCTGGCGACAGCCGTGCCGTAGTCGATCTTGGCACGGAGGGTGTGCAGAGGCACGCGACCCTCGCGGTACCACTCACGACGGCCCATCTCGGCACCGCCGAGACGACCGGAGCACTGGATACGGATGCCCTTAGCGCCGGCCTTGCGGGCGGACTGGACAGCCTTGCGCATAGCGCGACGGAAGGCAACGCGGCCCTCGAGCTGCTCGGCGATAGACTGAGCAACGAGGTTGGCGTCGAGCTCGGGGCGCTTGATCTCGACAACGTCGACGGAGAGCTGGCCCTTGGAGACGCCAGCAACCTTCTCGAGCTCGGTGCGGAGGGTATCGATCTCGGCACCCTTCTTACCGATGACAACGCCGGGGCGAGCGGTGAGGATGATGACCTTCACCTTGTCGCCAGCGCGCTCGATCTCGACGCGGGAGACAGCTGCGCGGGAAAGACGCTTCTCGAGGTACTTGCGGATCTCGAGATCGTTACCGAGGGTCTTAGCGTAATCCTTCTCTGCGAACCAGCGGGAGCGCCAGTTCTCGGTGATGCCAAGACGGAAGCCGGTGGGGTAGACTTTCTGACCCATACAGCTTTACGCCTCCTTTCGAGGAGCAACGACGACGGTGATGTGGGAAGTACGCTTCAGAATGCGAGAAGCGGAACCCTTGGCGCGGGGACGGATGCGCTTAAGCGTCGGACCCTCGTCAACATAGGCAGCGGCGACAACCAGGTTGTCGGCACGCAGACCGTTGTTGTTCTCGGCGTTCGCAACGGCGGAACGGAGAACCTTCTCGACATCCACGGCGACGGCGCGGTCGCAGAAGTGGAGGATGTCGAAGGCCTGAGCGACAGGCTTGCGGCGGATCAGATCGACCACCAGGCGGGCCTTGCTGGGGGAAACACGCACGTACTTAGCGACGGCGCGAACCTCGGTGGCCTCAGTTTCAATAGACTTAGTTGCCATTTACGGTTAACCCCCTATTTGGCCTTGTGGCCACGGAACGTACGAGTCGGCGCGAACTCGCCGAGCTTGTGACCAACCATGGACTCGGTAACATACACGGGCACATGCTTGCGGCCGTCGTGGACGGCGATGGTGTGACCAACCATCTCGGGGAAGATGGTGGACGCGCGGGACCAGGTCTTCACGACGTCCTTCTTGCCAGCCTCGTTCATCGCGGTGATACGCGAGAGAAGGCGAGTCTCCACGAACGGGCCCTTTTTGAGACTTCTGCTCATAAGTGCTTTCTCCTAAAACTCGGTATCCGAAATTACTTCTTACGGCGACGAATGATGTGCTGGTTCGAGACCTTCTTCTTCTTGCGCGTACGAAGGCCCTTCGTCGGCTTACCCCAGGGGGTAACGGAGGGACGACCAGAGGTGTGGTTCTTGCCCTCGCCACCGCCGTGCGGGTGGTCGACAGGGTTCATGACGGTACCGCGGACGGTCGGGCGCACGTTCATGTGACGCTTACGGCCGGCCTTGCCGATGACGATGTTGGAGTGATCGGCGTTGCCGACCTCACCGACGGTGGCGCGGCAGGTAACGAGGATGCGGCGCATCTCGGAGGAAGGCATACGGACGATAGCGTACTTGCCCTCCTTACCCATCAGCTGGCAGGAGTTACCGGCGGAACGGGCGATAGCAGCGCCCTTGCCCGGCTGGAACTCGACGGCGTGGATGAGCGTACCGACGGGAATGTCGGCGAGGGGCAGAGCGTTGCCCGGCTTGATGTCGGCGTCAGAACCGGACATGATGGTCTGACCGACCTCGAGGCCCTTGGGGGCCAGGATGTAGCGCTTCTCACCGTCAGCGTAGTGCAGCAGAGCGATGCGAGCGGAACGGTTCGGATCGTACTCGATCGTGGCAACCTTGGCGGGCACGCCGTCCTTGTTGCGCTTGAAGTCGATCACGCGGTAACGACGCTTCACGCCGCCGCCCTGGTGGCGGGTGGTGATGCGGCCGTTGTTGTTACGACCGGCCTTCTTGGGCAGGGGCTCGAGAAGAGACTTCTCGGGCTTGGTGCAGGTGATCTCGGAGAAATCGGAGATCGTCTGCCAACGCCTACCAGCGGAGGTCGGCTTAAGGTGCTTTACAGCCATTACAATCCCTTTCAATAGGAATCCGTTAGCCATCGCAGACAGGGATTCGAGGTTCTGCCTCGGGTGCGATGACACCGGACGTATACACGGTTCCGGGCGTGTCCATTTTATACGCCCAAAACCTTGAGCTCTCGCCTCCCCTATTTGGGAGGCATGAGCTCACTCAACAGCAGCGAGTCTTAGGCCTGGTTGCCAAAGACCTCGATGGTGTCGCCCTCGGCCAGCGTGACGATGGCCTTCTTCCAAGAACGGGTCTTGCCGGCGACATAGCGCACGCGCTTGGTCTTGGGCTTGACCGTCAGGGTGTTCACGCGAACGACCTTGACGCCGAAGATCTCCTCGACAGCGTCCTTGATCTGATACTTGTTAGCATCCTTGGCGACCTCGAACGTGTACTTGTTCAGCTCCATGCCGGAGAAGGAACGCTCGGACACGATCGGACGGATGATGATCTCGTGGGCGGTCATTTATGCAAGCACCTCCCCGAAGTGAGCGGCGATGTCGGCGGGCATCAGCACAGCGTTGTTGTTGACGAGATCGTAGGTGTTGGCCTCGTCAGCGGTGATGATGAACGTCTTGGGAATGTTGCGGAACGACAGGTAGGCGTTGACGTCCTCATCGCGAACGATGATGGTCAGACGCTTGCCCTCAAGACCGAGAGCCTTGAG
This sequence comes from Collinsella aerofaciens ATCC 25986, assembly GCF_964237925.1. Lineage (GTDB taxonomy): Bacteria > Actinomycetota > Coriobacteriia > Coriobacteriales > Coriobacteriaceae > Collinsella > Collinsella aerofaciens_BJ. The sequence continues at coordinate 5,114 of NZ_CAXSKI010000018.1, forward strand.
CATGGCGACGGCAGCCTTGGTGGAAGGCTTCTCGAAGCCGTAGTCGTCGACGAGCACGAGCTCGCCATCGGCCAGCTTGGCGGACAGCGCGGAGCGCATAGCCAGCTTGACCTCCTTGTTGTTCATACGCTTAGCGTAGGAACGGGGCTTGGGGGCGAAGACAACGCCACCGTGACGCCACTGGGCAGCACGGATGGAACCCTGGCGGGCACGGCCGGTGCCCTTCTGACGCCAAGGCTTCTTGCCGCCACCGGAAACCTCAGAGCGACCCTTAGCAGACTGGGTGCCCTGACGCCAAGAGGCCATCTGGCACTTGACGATGTGGTGCATAACGTGGATGTTCGGCTCGATGCCGTACACCTCAGCGGCGAGCTCGGCCTCGGCGACCTTCTTGCCCTCGCTGTTCTTTACTTCAAACTTTGCCATTTAAGTGTTCTCCTTGGTATGACGCTGGGCTAAATGGGCTGGGCCCTTAGGCCATACGGATGGCGACGAGACCATTCTTGGCACCCGGGACAGCGCCCTTGACCAAGATGAGGTTCTGCTCGGCATCGATGCGGACAACGGAAAGGTTCTTGACGGTAACGCGCTCGTTACCCATGTGACCGGCCATCTTGACGCCCTTGAGGACGCGCGCAGGATAGGCACACTGACCGATAGAACCGGGGTGACGCTGGAAGTGAGAACCATGCGTCATAGGACCGCGGCGCTGACCCCAGCGCTTGATGCGACCCTGGAAGCCCTTACCCTTGGAGGTACCGATGACGTCGACCTTCTCGACATCAGCGAAATCAGCGACGGTAACGACCTCGCCGACCTTGTGCTCCTCGCCGTTCTCGACGCGGACCTCACGAAGGAAGCGGACAGGCTCGACGCCAGCCTTGGCGAAGTGACCAGCCATGGGCTTGTTCACGTTCTTGGCCTTGATGTCGCCGAAACCGATCTGGACGGCGTCATAGCCGTCGGTTGCCTGAGTTTTAACCTGCGAGACAGCGCAGGGGCCAGCCTGGATGACCGTGACGGGAACGACGTTGTCGTCCTCGTCCCAAACCTGGGTCATGCCAATCTTGCGGCCGAGAATCATGCTGATCAAGATATGATCCCAACTCTCGCGTGGTCTTGGGACAATGCGTACACCACCGAGCGTACGCCCCTAGAGGACCACTACTTACACGACGTGCTCCCCAGCCTTGTATTGCGTCCGGACTACCTGACAACCCTATTAAGCAGGCATTTTGTCCAGCCAGAATACTCCCTTGGTTACACACAGCTGTTTAGTATACACGGCTGCGGGCGTATCCATCGAGATTCATATTTCACTCACATTGTTTACGCAGGTAAAGTGCGTGGCACGTCTCCCGAGCACGGCGGAGGGCCGGAGAAATATATTAAGGTCCCTGCTCTACAGTCCTGCGCAAGACGAAGGCCACATTAAGTGGCCTTCTTTGCGTGCGGAACTCGCGATGACCTTAATATATTTCTCCGGCCCTCCGCCGTGCTCGGGAGACGACACGTTGATGTCTGCGTAACTCTGCTCGTTCAGGCTAATGACTTTGTTGGGGGTCCACTATTTGCTGGAGGGTGAACTTGCATTGCATTGGCTCGCCTTCTGCTTGTGGCTTTGCCTCATCAAAATTGAAGATCATGATGGCGCAGTTGGGGAGTTTTGTTGGGAGCTCGAAGCCCTCTGGGGCTGCGGCCTTGATAAATTGGCGGCTGGCGCTGCCGTGGCTTACCGCTAGAAGGGTCTCGATGCCCTCGGAGCCCATGAGATTGGTGAGGGTGCCTACCATGCGTTCTTGCAGCGCGCGGCTTCCTTCTCCTCCGAAGGGGACCAGGTCCTCGCCCGGATCCCAGACGTCGGTGGGTAGCGCGTCGTGGGGGCCTTCTTCGAAGGTGCCGTAGCAGCGCTCGATGATGCCTTCGCAGGGCTCGACGGCAGCGTCCGGGCCGAGGAGTTCGGTTGCGACGAGCTGAGCTGTGTCCATGGCTCGACCCAAAGGCGAAGAGACCACTTTGTCGGGGACAACGTCGTGGGCCTTGAGCCATGCGGCTGCCATTCCCGCTTGTTTGCGGCCCAGGTCGGTCAACGGTGAATCGCAGCGGCCCTGGACCAGCTTTTTGACGTTGAATTCCGTCTGGCCGTGACGGAGTAGGTATAGGCGCTTCATGCTCTCCCCTTCTGCATAATTTGCTTTGCCGGCACAGCTCTACTCGTGGGTATGGCCGACGTAGTCCTCGTCGATCGTAATCTTGGCAATCGACTTGGGATATTCCGATTCGACCCGTTTTGCCAGCGCGTGCTTTACGTCTTCGGCACTCATCTGCAGATCCGAGGGACGCACGCAGTCAAAGATCACGTTGGTGTGCGTGGGACCCGGCACACAGCGCAGATCATGAATCGAGAGGCGGCTATCGATCTGTTGGGCCATGGCGTGAATGCGCAAGCGCATGCTCGCCACCTTGGGGTCATCGGTCACGATGGGATCGTAGTGAAGCGTGACGATCATGCCGTCTTCGTTCCTAAACGCCTGCTCGATGTTGTCGAGCGTGTCGTGACTTTCCAGCGGGCTGGCCTCGGCCGCCATCTCGGCGTGAGCGCTTGCGAACTTCCTGCCCGGGCCGTAGTCGTGAACCATCAAATCGTGAACGCCCAAAACGCCGGGGTAGCTCATGATCTTGTCTCGAATGTGCTTGACCAGCTTGGGATCGGGCGCCTGGCCCAAAAGCGGGCTCACCGTATCCTGGATGAGTTCAAAACCGCTCCAGCCAATATAGGCGCCAACGGCAAGGCCGACCCATGCGTCAAGATTGATGTGCGTCGCCTGCGAAACAATTGCGCACGCTAACACGGCGCCTGTGGCAAGGACATCGTTCTTGGAATCCTGCGCGGTCGCATGCAGCGTCTCGGACTCAATGCGATCGCCGAGCTTTTGGTTGAGGGCCGCCATCCACAGCTTTACGGCCATCGAAAGCACAAGGACCGCCACCAGGGCAAGCGAGAACTCGACAGGCTCGGGGTGAATGACGCGCTCAACCGAGGACTTCACCAGCTCAACGCCAATCAGCAGCACGAGTGCTGCTACGACCAGACCCGAGAGATACTCGTAGCGACCGTGGCCGTAAGGATGCTCGGGGTCGGCCGGCTTGCTCGCCAGCTTAAAGCCCAGCACGCTCACGATATTCGAGCTTGCATCGGACAGGTTGTTCATGGCATCCGCCACAATCGAAACCGATCCCGACAGCACGCCAATTACGCCCTTCGCAGCGCATAGTGCCACATTGGCGAGAATACACACCACGCCCGTCAACGTGCCCACGCGCGCACGGTCACCCTGCGCACGCTTAACAATCCACTCGACCATCTACATCCGCCCCCACGGTACTACCTATATATCTATTGCTCAAACGGATTGTAGTGTAGCCACTTTGTCCCCCAGATACAAAAAAGGCCGCAACCCACACGGGCCACGGCCTTGGAATATGGCAAAGGAATCGTCCTTGTGTCGCACAGGTTTACGCGCTTACTTCGGCCACGCTCTTCGAGGTTTCGGGTGAATCGGCTCCGTCCCCCGTCGTCTGTCCCTTCGCCGGCACCACGCCAAAGCAGTAGCTCAGCGCCGCAGACACCGCAAATGCCACACCGCCGGCAGCGCAGCACCACAGCAGGTTCGAGATGCCGCCCGTGGCAAAGCCAATGACCATAAGGACATTCGTCATGCCGATGGTATAGGCCGTAACGTGGCCCACGGCCGCAACAAGGCCTCCGACGGCGCCGCCAATGGCCATGCACGTCAGGCACCTGCCATATTTAAAGCCGCAACCGTACAGCGCCGGCTCGCTTACGCCGCCAAGAACACCCGAGATTGAATAGCCCAGCATGAGCGCCTTCTCGTCCTTATCCGCAACGCGAAGCGACGCGCCAAAGGGCATGCCCCAAACGGCGAACGTTGCCATCGTCGCGGCGATCAGGATGCACGAATCCGTTCCCACACTCATAAACTGCGCATAGGCGAGCGATAGGACAACGTTGCTGACGCCGGCGATCTTTAGGAACTCCCAGCCCGCAGCAAGCCCCATGAGCGTGAGCAGCGACACGATGCCACCGGAATTGCCAAGCATAAACATAAGCTGGCCCAACAGCATGCCCAGATAGCTGCCCGCCGGCGCCGTAATACACAGCGAAACCGGAACCATGACAAGCATGGTCGCAAACGGAACGAACGAAAACGCCACGGCCTTAGGGATAACGCGCTTAAAGAAACACTCCACTCGCCATAGCACGGGCACCGAGATGAGAACCGGAATAACAGTCGTCGTGTAATCGTTGACCGGCGCAGGAAGCAGACCATACACGGAAGTCATCGATGCCCCCGTCGTCGATGCGGCATCGACAAGCTTGAGTAAATCGGGTGCAATCAATACGCCGCCCAGCATCATGCCCAGCTGCTCCGAGCAACCGAGCTGGCGGGCGGCCGCCCAACCAAGATAAATGGGCAAAAAGTAGTAGCCGGCGTTATAGAGCCAACTGTAGAACAGGCGATAGATATCGGAATCGGCAGACCACAGGCCCAGCATGCCTTCGCCCATAATGACAGCGACGGTGCGGAACAACGCCGCGCAGACAATAAACGGCAGCGCCGACATCATGCTTTTGGACAGATAGTCCACCACGGCCATGGCGTTTGATGAAACCGACGTTGTAAACGAGGTGTTAGAAACTTGTAGCATGGAACGCCTTTCCCAATATGACATGCGGGCTGTCCCTTTGTCACATCGTGCGGTATCGACCGATTGCGCGGTACTTTTCGTAGCGGAGGTTTGTGAGGGTCGCGTCGTCGAGCTGCCCAAGCGTATCGAAGGCATCAAATGCCGAGGACATGACGGCACCGGCGATCTCCTCATGCGACAGGCCCTTATCGTCAACAATGCCGTCGATGATGCCGAGCGCCAGCAGATCGGGGGCCGTGAGCTTAAGCGCCTCGGCGGCCTCATCCGCACGCTCGGTATCCTTCCACAGGATCGACGCACAGGCCTCGGGGCTCACGACTGAATAGGCCGAGCTCGAGAGCATCAGGATGCGGTCGGCCACGGACAGCGCCAGCGCGCCACCAGAGCCGCCCTCGCCTGTCACCACCGAGACAATCGGTGTCTTAAGGCCGCTCATCTCCATGAGATTCTGGGCAATCGCCTCGCCCTGACCGCGCTCCTCGGCACCGATGCCGCAAAACGCGCCCGAAGTATCGACCAGGCACAGAACCGGTCGACCAAACTTTTCGGCCTGGCGCATAAGGCGACGCGCTTTGCGGTAGCCTTCGGGATGCGCCATGCCAAAGTTGCGGCGCATACGCTCTTTGGTCGTGGTGCCGCGCTCGATGGCGATGACCGTTACGGGACGTCCGTCTTTCCAGCCAATGCCAGCCACCACAGCGGCATCGTCGCCAAAGTAGCGGTCGCCGTGCAGCTCCACAAATCCATCCAGGCCCAGCGAGATCATCTCGCCCGCCGTGGCACGATCTGCCGAGCGCGTCTGTTTGACAATTTCGAGTGCGGCTTTTGGCGCGGCCGAGCGCTTGAACAAATGTCCCAGCTTTTTGCCGCGGCGGCCCGTATGCACGATCTCATGTGGTGCCCCCAGGCCGGGTGCGCGCCCTTCGTGCAGCGCCAGCAGCTCGCCTACCGTGAGCGCAATCTCGCCACGCGGAACAACGGCATCGCAAAAGCCGTGCTCCAGCAAAAACTCGGAGCGCTGGAATCCCTTGGGCAAGCGCTTGTGCATGTTCTGCTCGATCACGCGCGGGCCGGCAAACGCCGTCAGGGCATCGGGCTCGGCCAAGATGATGTCGCCTTCCATGGCAAAGCTCGCAGTCACGCCACCGGTCGTCGGATCGGTGAGCACCGTGATGTACAGGCCGCCCGCCTCGCTATGACGCCTAACCGCCGCAGAGATTTTGGCCATCTGCATGAGCGAGGTCACGCCCTCCTGCATGCGGGCGCCACCCGATACGGTAAAGCCAACGACCGGCAATCCCAACTCGGTCGCATGCTCAAATGTGCGACAGATCTTCTCGCCCACCACGGAACCCATCGAGCCCATCATAAAGTTGGCGTCCATAAAGAAGAGCGCGGTATCGAAGCCGCAGATTTTACCCCTACCGCACACGACGGCATCACGCTCGCCCGAACGCTCGCTCACGCTCTTGAGCTTGTCGGCATAGCCGGGAAACGAGAGAAAGTCCTCCGACGCCAGATTGGCATCCCATTCCTCAAACGTGCCCTCGTCGACCGTCATGCGCATGCGCGCGCGACCACTCACGCGAAAGTGTTTTCCGCAACGAGGGCAGACCTCGAGGTTGTCGTGCAGGCGCGCCTCATCGATCACGCGGCGGCACTCCGGGCACTTGATAAACACATGGCGCGCGGGAAACTCGGCGCACGACTCGGTCATCGGCCCCTCGAGGACGTTGACCGTCTTCGCTTTTCTATTCATCAGCATAGAGATGCCCCATCAGATCGGTGTGATACATGCCCGACAAGAACTCGTCGTTTGCCAGCACGTCGAGCTGAAGCTCGCTGTTTTCGCTCACGCCCTCAATCACGAGCTCGCCCAGGGCCGAGCGCATCTTGCGAATGGCGCCGTCACGCGTGGGCGCACACACGATGAGCTTGCCAAGCATGGAGTCGTAGTACGGCGGAACTTTTGCACCGGTAAACATGGCGGAATCCCAGCGCACGCGCGGACCACCCGGCACACGCAACGCGGTGACCGTTCCGCATGACGGCAGAAAGTCCGGCGTTTCGGCATTGATGCGGCACTCCATGGCGTGGTTGCGGACCGGCATGTCCTCCTGCTCAAAGGGCAGAGGCTGGCCGGCTGCCACGCGCAGCTGCCACTTGACCAAGTCGGTATCGGTCACAAACTCCGTAACCGGATGCTCCACCTGCAAGCGCGTGTTCATTTCCATAAAGTAGAAATTGCCGTCGTCCGAATACAGGAACTCGATGGTACCGGCTCCTTCGTAGCCGACGGCACGAGCCAGGTCACGCGCTGCCTTGTGCATGCGAGCACGAATGTCGTCGTGTCCGTCGAGGCACGGCGCGGGGCTCTCCTCGATCAGCTTTTGGTTGCGCCGCTGCACCGAGCACTCGCGCTCGCCGAGCGAAAACACATGACCCTGCTTATCGGCCATAATCTGCACCTCAACGTGATGCGCCGGCGCGACGAACTTCTCCATGTAGCACTCGCCGTCGCCAAAAACGGCCTCGCCCTCGGCACGCGCCTCGATGAACGCCTTTGCCGCATCTTCCACGCGCTCGACCTTGCGAATGCCGCGACCGCCGCCACCTGCACGCGCCTTAATAAGCACGGGGCAGCCAATGCGCTCGGCCTCGGCCGTCGCCTCCTCGGGGCTTTTGAGCAAATCGCAGCCCGGTACGATGGGCACGCCCGCCGCGGCAGCCGTTCGACGTGCGGCATCTTTGTCGCCCATGCTGTCGATCACCTCGGCCGAAGGACCGACAAACGTCAGGCCATACTTGTCGCAGTCGCGCACGAAGCTCGCCTTCTCGGAAAAGAAGCCATAGCCGGGATGGATCGCCTTTGCTCCCGACTTCACGGCACAGGTGAGCACAGCATCGTCGTTGAGGTAGCTCTCGGCAAGACGCGGGCCGCCGATGCAATACGCCTCGTCGGCAAGCTGCACGTGCAGCGCGTCCGCATCGGCCGTGGAATAAACGGCGACGGTCTTGATGCCCATATCGCGGCACGCGCGGATAACACGGACCGCGACTTCTCCGCGGTTGGCGATGAGCACTTTGTCGAACATGAAGCCTTCCTTAACTTTCGTGCATGAGTGCAAAAGACATATCGGCGCGGCAGCAAACCTCACCGTTGACGCTCGCAGTACCCGTCGCAAAGCGGAACGGCCCGCGCGCACGCGTGATGGTGCACACCAGATCAACCGTGTCGCCCGGGCGCACCGGACGCTTAAAGCGCACCTTGTCCAGACTCGTGTAGAACGGCGTCGCGCCGCGCGCCTCCTCATCGCCCATCAGCAGCACGCAACAGTTTTGGGCGAGCATCTCGCACTGAATCACGCCGGGGACCACCGGGTTTCCCGGAAAATGCCCCTGCAAAAAGTATTCGTCGCCCGTAATCGTGATCTTGCCGTGGGCCTCGTCGCCCACCAGCTCGGCTTCGTCGAGCAAAAGCATCGGCTCGCGATGCGGTAACAGTTCTTTAAGCTCTTCTTTGTTCATGGATATCACCTATCCGATCCTCATGAGGCAGCTGCCGAACTCCACGAGGTCGCCGTCGGCCACGCAGATCTCGAGCACCTCGCCATCCGCCTCTGCCGTTACCTCGTTGAGAACCTTCATGGCCTCGATGATGCAGAGCGTCTCGCCGGCCTTGACCTTAGAGCCCACGTGCACAAACGGCTCGTCGCCCGGCGCCGGGGCAGCATAGAAAACGCCGACCATGGGAGCGGTCACCTCGGTGCCCTTGGGCTCCGGTGCGGCGGCAGGTGTCTGCGCGGCGGGCTCCGGTGCGGCAGGCGCGACTGTGGGAGCTGCAACTGGAGCGGCCATAGCGCTCGGCATGGGCATGGGCACGGCAACCGGCTGTGCGGCGCTCGCGCGCTCGAGTTCGACCGCGGTGCCATCGGGCTCCTCAACGCGTACGCGCGTGAGGCCGCGGTCCTCCATAACATCGGCTATCTCGGCAAGTCTTTTGGAATCCATGCTCTAGCTCCTCGTATATCTACGCAGCGCGATGGCGGCGTTGTGCCCGCCAAAGCCCAGGTTGGTCGAAAGCGCCCAGGTAAGGTCGGCGCGAACCGCGCGATTGGGCGTGTAGTCAAGATCGCAGGCGGGATCGGGCGTGTGGTAGTTAATGGTCGGCGGCACCACGCCCTGCTCGAGCGCCATGGCGCAGGCCATGACCTCGATGGCGCCCGTGGCACCGATCATGTGGCCGGTCATCGACTTAGTCGACGAGACGTGCGCGGCGCGCGCCGCGTCCTCGCCGAGCGCACGCTTAATGCCCGCCGTCTCGGACGAATCGTTGAGCTTGGTCGATGTGCCGTGGGCATTGATGTAGAGGCCCTCGGAAGGCCTGACGTCGCCCTCGGTCACCGCCAGCGATATCGCGCGGGCAATGCCGGCAGCCTCGGGATCAGGGCTCGTGATGTGATAGGCATCATCGGTGTTGCCGTAGCCCACGACCTCGGCATAAATGTGCGCACCGCGCGCCTGCGCATGTTCCATGCTCTCGAGCACGAGCACGCAGGCGCCCTCGCCCATCACAAAGCCATCGCGGTCTGCATCGAACGGGCGGCAAGCCGTCGCGGGATCAGGGTTGGTGGTCAATGCGCGGCAGGACGTAAAGCCCGCAACGGCATCGGGGATAATTGCGGCCTCGGCGCCGCCCGCGAGGATCGCGTCGGCATAGCCGTGCTTTATGGCGCGGAACGCCTCGCCCACCGCATGGGCCGAGGTTGCGCACGCGGTCACCACGGGCAGGGTCGGGCCCTTTGCCTTGTGGCGGATTGCGATATTGCCCGATGCCATGTTGGGGATCATCATCGCGATCATATAGGGCGATGCGCGGCGGGGCCCACGTTCGGCAATCGTATGGACGTTGTCGACGAGCGTCGTCATGCCGCCCACGCCCGAGCCCACGTAGACGCCCAGGCGCTCGCGATCGATGGCGCCTTCGATATCAAAGCCCGCATCGTGCATGGCCTCGTCTGACGCCGCCAGGGCAAACTGGACGCAGGGGTCCAGGTGCTTGGCGTCACGCTTGCCAAAGTACTCGTTGCCGTCAAAGCCCTTGACCTCGGCTGCCACCTTGACGGCAAACGCATCGGTATCGAAGTGCGTGATCGGGCCGATGCCGCACGTGCCGGCGCACATGGCCGCCCAGGTGGCAAGCGCGGTGTTGCCGAGCGGCGACACGGCACCGATACCGGTGATTGCAACTCTCTGTTCCATCATGGTCTCCTCATCCAAGCCGTTCTTCGGCCCTGGTTTCTACATCGCCATTCCGCCGTCGACGCGCACGACCTCACCCGTAATGTAGGCAGCCGCATCACTCGCCAGAAAGCGCACTACGCCGGCCACCTCCTCAGGGCGCGCCATACGCTTAAGGGGAATCTGCTCCTCGGTTACCGTACGCACCTTCTCCGAGAGCTTTGCCGTCATATCCGTCTCGACAAACCCGGGGGCAACCGCGTTCACTCGTACGCCGCGGGGCGCAAGCTCGCGCGCCACCGCCTTGGTCAGGCCGATCACGCCCGCCTTGGAGGCAGCGTAGTTGGCTTGCCCGGCATTGCCCATCAGGCCCACGACCGAGCTCATGTTGACGACGCAGCCGCCGCGCTGGCGCATAAAGGTCTTGGTGAGCGCGCGCGTCGTGTTAAACGTTCCTTTAAGATTGACATCGAGCACGCGATCGAAGGCGTCATCGCCCATGCGCATGAGCAGGCCATCGCGGGTGATGCCAGCGTTGTTGACGAGCGCCCAAATGGAGCCAAAGTCGTTGAGGACCGCTTCCACGCACGCGTTGACGGCAGCGGGGTCGGCCACGTCGCATTGATATGAGCGCGCCGTGGCGCCAGCCGCCTCGCAGGCGTCGCACGTCTCGCGCGCCGCATCGACGCTGCCGGCATAGACGACGGCGATATCGTAGCCATCCTCCGCCAGACCGATAGCGCAGGCGCGGCCGATACCCCGCGAGCCGCCCGTGACCAGTGCCACGCGACGTGAGTCGTTGCGCTCGAGCGCGCCATTGTTCAAGTTGCCCATGTCATTCCTTTCGGGTTACAGCCCTGTGGACTATGCGAGCTCGTCGGCAATAGCTGCGACCTGCTCGGCCGTCTCGCACGAATACACACGAACGTCGCTCAGCGTACGCTTGACCAGGCCGGACAGCGTTTTGCCGGGGCCGACCTCAATAAATGTGTCGATGCCTTGATCCTGCAGAGCATGCAGCGTATCGACCCAGCGTACGGCATGGCTCACCTGATTGGCCAAGACATCCGATGCCGTCTGGGGATCCGCCGGATAGGGCGCCGCTGTCATATTTGCCAAAACAGGAATGAGCAACGGGGACGGCGCGTGACCGGCCTCAATATATGCGGCAAGGCCACAGGTCGCCTCGGCCATATAGGGGCTATGAAATGCACCCGACACCGCGACCTTCATGGCGCGGCCGCCAGCCTCTTTTACTAGGACGTCGAGGGTCTGCAGCGCATCGGGCGCTCCGGCCACAACCGTCTGCTGTGGGCTGTTGTAGTTGACTGGCCAGCAGTCCTCGCCGGCCTGTTTTGCCAGGCCCTCGACTTGCGCCGCATCGAGCTTGATGACGGCGCGCATGCCGCCCGGATGGCGCTCGGCAGCCGCGGCCATCAGCGCCGCGCGCTCGCACACGAGCTCAAAGCCCGCTCGCGTATCGAACGCCCCCGCAAAGGTGAGCGCGGCGACCTCGCCCAGCGAGAATCCCGCACAGGCGGCAGGTACCACGCCGCGCTCACGCAGGGCGGCAGCCGCTGCCAGGTCGTGAACGAACACGCACGGCTGCGTGTTCTCGGTCTGCGAGAGCTCCTCCTTGGAGGCGCTCCGGCACTGCTCGCTCGTCCCCGGGCGCACCTCGTCGGCAATGGTGAACACCTCGGCGGCCGCCGGCGATGTCTCGATCAGGTCGACGCCCATCGCGGGGTGTTGGGCACCCTGGCCGGCAAACAGAAACGCTACGCTACCCATGCGGACGCACCCTTCAGGACGCGCTCGGCGCCATCGACCAGATCGTCAACGATTTCGCGTGCGCTCTGGCGCTCGCTAACCATGCCGGCAATCTGTCCACACAAAAACGAACCCTCTTCGTAGTTGCCGTCCTTGGCGGCCTTACGCAGCGCACCGGTTCCCATAGCACCGAGCTCCTCGGCACTCGCGCCGGAACCCTCGCTCTTGGCATAGGCGTTGGTGAAGGGGCTCTTGAGGGCGCGCACTGGATGTCCCGTCGAGCGACCGGTCGCACGCGTTGAAGTGTCGTTGGCCTTCAGGACCATCTCTTTGTACTGCTCCGAGACGGTGCACTCGTCTGCGACCAGAAAGCGCGTACCCACTTGCACGCCTTCGGCGCCCAGCATAAAGGCGGCCGCCACGCCGCGGCCGTCGGCAATACCGCCGGCGGCCACGACGGGAATGTCAACCGCATCGACGACCTGCGGCACCAGTGCCATCGTCGAGGTCTCGCCAATATGGCCGCCCGATTCGGTACCCTCGGCAACAACCGCCGTGGCTCCACGACGTGCCACGAGGCGCGCCAGCGCCACCGAGGCAACGACCGGGATGACCTTGATGCCCGCCTCGTTCCACGCCTTCATGTACTTGGCGGGATTGCCGGCGCCCGTCACGACGACCGGCACTCGCTCGTCAATCACGACCTGTGCAACCTCGTCGGCGAACGGGCTCATGAGCATGACGTTGACGCCAAAGGGCTTATCCGTCCTGGCGCGCAGCTCGTGAATCTGGTCGCGCAGCCAGTTGGCGTCGGCGTTCATGGCCGCAATGATGCCTAAGCCACCCGCCTCGGACACTGCGGACGCCAGCGAGGCATCGGCAATCCAGGCCATACCGCCCTGGAACACGGGCTTTTCGATGCCGAGCAGATCGCAGAGAGGAGTCTTGAGCATCTCTACTTCTCCAATGCCGCCTCGACCGTATCGGCGAACTCGCCGACCGTCTTGGGGTTCTCCTCGGTATCGAGCTGGATGCCAAACTCGTCCTCGACGGCGACGAGGATCTCGACGGTGCCCAGGCTGTCGAGACCAATCTCCTCGAGCGTGGACTCGGGCTTCATCTCAACGTCGTCAAGACCAGCGGTCTCGCGGATAACGTCGCAAACGCGCTCGAAGGTCTTCTGATCTGCCATGGTAGTTCTCCTTTGGTTGTGCCCTAGGGCGTTTTTATTTCCTATGTGCGACTACTTCCAACGAAGCAGATAGCCACCTATATCCAGACCGGCGCCAAATCCAACCAAGGCGATCGTGTCGCCCGTGTGAAGTGCACCGGCGTTTGCCAGCCGGTCGAGGGCAAGCGGAATGCATGCGCTCGAAATGTTGCCGGTCTCGCGCAACGTGCGAACCACACGCTCGTCCGGCACGCCCAGACGCTTGACCGCCTGGCTCAGGATTCGTTCGTTAGCCTGATGGAATACAAAATGATCGATGTCTTCGACCAAAATGCTCGCATCGATCGCAAGCTTATGGACCGTGTCACAGATGGCGTTGACGCCGAACTTGAACACGCGGCGGCCATTCATGGACAGCACGCTCGCGCTATCTGCGGAAGCCTTAAACGGCGAGGTACCGACCAGACCGGGAACGCGCAACGTCTCGACGTCGGGCGCCGTCGAAAGCTCAACGGCAAGGGGGTTGTCTCCCCCAGCTTCAATCACTGCGGCGCCTGCCCCATCGCCAAATAGCACGCAGGTGGCACGGTCGGTCCACTCGAGCGCGCGCGTCATCTGCTCGGCAGCAACAACAAGCACGCGCTCGGCACGGCTGCGGGCGATATAGCCCTCGGCGACATCGAGCGCAAATACGAAGCCGGCACAAGCCGCCGAGACATCGAAGGCAGGGCACGTCGCGCCTAGTCGCTCAGCAACGGCACACGCCTCGGCGGGAACAAGGTGGTCACCCGTCGTCGTCGAGCAGACGATCAGATCCAGCTGGCTCGCGTCGATTCCGGACACCTGGAGTGCCCGCTCGCTCGCTGCTACGGCAAGGTCGTCAAGTGACTCGGTGGTGCAGACGTGGCGGCTCTTGATACCTGTGCGAGTAAAAATCCACTCATCCGAGGTATCGAGGAACTCAGACAGCTCGTCATTGGAAACACTGCGCTCAGGAAGTGCCGAACCTGTTCCAAGAATCGTGAAACCCATCACTAACCTCCTTTGAGTTGTTGACGTGTTTACATCGACCAAGAGAGGATAACGCATTTCAGTCTTTGTTGACGTGTTAACATTAAATTGTCCAAATGCGACAAAGGCTTCACATTGTGTCTATCTCTCGACACCATTGCGTCATTCACTTATTCAATAAGGAGGTAGCAGCCGCTATGGATGCCCAATTAACGATTGTCGATGTAACCGGATCGACCAACGATGACCTGCTCGAGGCAGGAAAACAGGGTGCGCCGCACGGCACAGGACTTGCCGCCCGCGCGCAAACGGCAGGACGCGGCCGGCGCGGCCACAAGTGGGATTCAACCGCCGGCAACCTATTGCTTTCGATTGTCCTGCGTCCATGCGTTAATCCCGCAAAGTACTCTGGTCTTGCCGCCGTCAGCGGCCTAGCGGTGCTCGAAGCACTCGAAAAGCAAGGCCTTGCAAGCGAAATAGCCCTCAAGTGGCCCAACGACCTGGTCGCGCGAGGACGCAAGCTCGGCGGCATTCTGGTCGAGGCCGCACGCGATAACGAAGGCAAACCTTTCGCCGTCTGCGGCATTGGTGTCAACGTAAACTACACGCCCCAAGAGGTGCCCGATGGCGGCCTGGCGGCAATTGGCCTCTCGGACCTCAACGAGAGCGTTCCCGCCGTCGACATGCTCCTCGATGAGGTCTATCACGCAGTTATAGACGCTGTAGATACCTGGGCAGAGCGCCTCAACGCCATGGAAGAAAACGCCGGACCGCTCGCGCCCGTCCACGACGAATATGTCGCACACCTCAATTGGATTGGGGAGCACGTTATCGCCCGCTCCCCCGCTGGAGACGAGCTGGCACGCGGCATATTTAGAACGGTCGACGATTGCGGCCGCGCAAGCATTGAGACCGAGAGCGGCTTGTGCGTCTTCCACTTCGAAGAAGCGTCCTTGCGCCCCCTGAGCGAATAGGGCGCCGCAGCCATCAGCTCGGCAGACGAATTCGCTATCCCAAAATCTAAACTCAAAACAAAAGAGCCCCGCTACCAAGATGGCAGCGGGGCTCTATAAGCTATGAGCGATATCGCTTAGAGCTTGATGTCGATGTCGACGCCAGCGGGGAGGTCGAGACGCATGAGCGAATCAACGGTGCCCGAGGTGGGGTCGAGGATGTCGATGAGGCGCTTGTGGGTGCGCATCTCGAACTGCTCACGGGAGTCCTTGTTCACGTGCGGCGAGCGGATAACCGTGTACAGGTTGCGCTCGGTGGGCAGGGGGACAGGACCGGAAACGCGAGCGCCGGTCTTCTGAGCGGTCTCGACGATGAGCTTCGCGGACTGATCGACGACCTCGTGATCATAGCCCTTGAGGCGAATGCGGATCTTCTGGGTAGCCAACTTAAACCTCCAAAGAGTGCGAGAGATGTTCTCGCGGATTACGTAACAGGGAGCTCGAACTTAGGCGTTCTTGCTCATGACCTCGTCCACGATGGACTTGGGCGCGGGCTCATAAGAGTCGAACTGCATCGTGTAGGATGCACGGCCCTGGGTCTGGGAGCGAAGGTCGGTAGCGTAACCGAACATCTCGCCCAGCGGCACCTTGGCACGGATGAGCTTGCTGTTCTTGCGATCCTCCATGCCCTCGATCTTGCCGCGGCGACCGGAGAGGTTGCCCATAACGTCGCCCATGTACTGCTCAGGGGTCTCGACCTCGACAGCCATGATCGGCTCGAGCAGCTGCGGATCGGACTTCTTGAGGGCGTCCTTGATAGCCATGGAACCGGCGATCTTGAAGGCGGCCTCGGAGGAGTCGACCTCGTGGTAAGAACCGTCGAACAGGGTGACCTTAACGTCGAGGACCGGGAAGCCGGCGATAACACCGGTGTTCAGGGCCTCCTGGATGCCCTTGTCGATGGACGGGATGTACTCCTTGGGCACGACGCCGCCGACGATAGCGTTGACGAACTCGTAGCCGAAGCCCTCCTCCATCTTCTCGAGCTTGATGACGGCGTGGCCGTACTGACCGCGACCGCCGGACTGACGGACGAACTTGCCCTCAGCCTTCTCGACGTCGTGACCAGCGGTCTCGCGGTAGGCAACCTGGGGCTTACCAACGTTAGCGTCAACCTTGAACTCGCGGAGCAGACGGTCGACGATGATCTCGAGGTGCAGCTCGCCCATGCCGGCGATGATGGTCTGGCCGGTCTCGTGGTTGGTGGACACCTGGAAGGTCGGGTCCTCTTCGGCGAGCTTGGTCAGAGCCAGGGACATCTTGTCCTGCTCGGCCTTGGTCTTGGGCTCGATGGCAACGTCGATAACGGGCTTAGCGAACTCGATCTTCTCGAGGACGATCTCCTTGCCCTCGGCGCACAGGGTGTCACCGGTGGTGGAGTTCTTGAAGCCGACGCAAGCGACGATGTCGCCAGCGGCAGCGTCGTCACGGTCGATACGCTCGGCGGCGTTCATCTCGAGGATGCGGCCGAGGCGCTCGCGCTGACCGTTGGAAGCGTTGACCACGTAGGAGCCGGACTCGGCGCGGCCGGAGTAAACGCGGACATAGGTGAGCTTACCGACGAACGGGTCGGTCATGATCTTGAAGACCAGGCCGGAGAAGGGCTCGTCGAAGGAAGGATGACGCTGAATCTCCTCGCCGGTGTCCGGATCGGTACCGGTGACGGCCTCGACGTCGAGCGGGCTGGGCAGGTAGTCGACGACAGCGTCGAGCAGCTCCTGAACGCCCTTGTTCTTGTAGGCGGAACCCACGAAGACGAGGTTGAGCTCGTTGGCCAGAACGCCCTTGCGCAGAGCAGCCTTGAGCTCCTCGACGGTGAAGTCCTCCTCCATGAGAATCTTCTCCATGAGCTCGTCGTCAAAGCTGGCAGCAGCGTCGAGGAGCTCCTCGCGCTTGGTGGCAGCGATGTCGGCAAACTCAGCCGGGATCTCGTCCATCGGCTCGGGGTAGGTCATGCCCTTCTCGTCGGCCTTGAAGTCCCATGCAGTCATGGTGACCAGGTCGATGACGCCCCAGAAGTTGTCCTCGGCGCCCATCGGGACCTGAGCGGCCACGGCGTTAGCGTCGAGACGATCCTTCATGGTCTCGATAGCGTTGAAGAAGTCAGCGCCCACGCGGTCATACTTGTTGATGAAGGCGATGCGGGGGACGTTGAAGGTAGAAGCCTGACGCCAAACGGTCTCAGACTGGGGCTGAACGCCGGCAACGGCGTCGAAGACGGCGACAGCGCCATCGAGGACGCGCAGGCAGCGCTCGACCTCGGCGGTGAAGTCAACGTGGCCCGGGGTGTCGATGATCTGGATGCGGTAGTCCTTACCGTCCTTGTTCCAGAAGCACGTGGTAGCAGCGGAGGTAATGGTTACGCCGCGCTCCTGCTCCTGAACCATCCAGTCCATGGTGGCAGCGCCCTCATGGACCTCACCGATCTTGTGGGTCTTACCGGTGTAGTAAAGAATACGCTCGGTCGTGGTGGTCTTACCGGCATCGATGTGGGCCATGATGCCGATGTTACGGGTATCGGAAAGCTTGTACTTAGGCTTAGCCATGTTAGTTCCTTACCTTAACTTACCAACGATAGTGAGAGAACGCGCGGTTGGCCTCGGCCATCTTGAAGACGTCCTCACGCTTCTTGACGGAAGCGCCCAGGCCGTTGGAAGCGTCGAGGATCTCGTTGGCGAGACGCTCGGCCATGGTCTTCTCCTTGCGAGCGCGGGAGAAGTTGACGATCCAGCGGATACCCAGAGCGGTGGAACGACGGGAGTTGACCTCCATCGGGACCTGATAGGTAGCGCCACCGACACGCTTGGGCTTAACCTCGAGCGTGGGCTTGACGTTGTCCATAGCCTTCTTGAAGGTAGCGAGAGCGTCGCCACCCTCGGACTTCTCGGCAACGATCTCGAAAGCGGTGTAAACGATGCGCTCAGCGGTGGCCTTCTTGCCGTCAAGAAGGACCTTGTTGATGAGCTGAGTCACCAGGCGGTTGTTGTAAACGGCGTCAGG
Organism: Collinsella aerofaciens ATCC 25986; assembly: GCF_964237925.1. Classification (GTDB taxonomy): domain Bacteria; phylum Actinomycetota; class Coriobacteriia; order Coriobacteriales; family Coriobacteriaceae; genus Collinsella; species Collinsella aerofaciens_BJ. The sequence continues at coordinate 23,051 of NZ_CAXSKI010000018.1, forward strand.
CTGAACCTCACGACGATTAGCTGCTGCACGACGCGGCATGTGAAATCTCCTTAAGTGTCTACCGTGCGGCGCTTAGGCGGCACACGGCGAAAGTATCAAAACGTTATCTGGCTTATTTGGCCTTGGGGCGCTTAGCACCGTACTTGGAACGGGCCTGCATACGGTTCTGGACCGGAGCAGCGTCGTAGGCGCCACGGATGACGTGATAACGGACACCAGGGAGGTCACGGACACGACCGCCGCGGACGAGCACGATGGAGTGCTCCTGCAGGTTGTGGCCCTCACCCGGGATGTAAGCAGTAACTTCGATGCCGTTGACAAGGCGAACACGGGCAACCTTACGAAGAGCCGAGTTCGGCTTCTTGGGGCTCGTGGTGAAGACGCGGGTGCACACGCCGCGCTTCTGGGAGTTGTGCTGCAGAGCAGCGTTCTTGGACTTCTTGGGCACGGAACGACGGCCCTGGCGAACCAGCTGGTTAATAGTAGGCAAAGCGTACTCCTTCTCGAATGATTCCAGCTTTCTGTAAAGTGCAACGGCTTGAATCGAGGGGTCAGCATCCCCCTACGAAACACGCAGTTCGATAGGATACGTGGCGTTAGCTGTGCCGTCAACAGACCACGCCGCCGGGCGTATCCCAAAATTGGCACATTTCCGCAAAGCCTACACAAAAGGAATCCCTTCTGCTGTGCGCGTGGGCGGATTCCCGGACCGGGCCGGGAATCCGACGTGCTTGTCGGGGCAACGTTCCCTTCCAAATAGGAACAGGTTTATTTTGGTCGGTTTTATCTGGGGAAACGTCGCGCTCCAGCGTTGATCTGCTCTCATCTGTCGCATGGAAATCGGCGGCGTCTTCGGAAGTATGCGGCAAATTTTGATCTTGCTGAGCGCACAGGGGTTTTGCGATAACAAACCTGCAGGTAGAGCGCTTGAGCATATGCGGTGTGGTCGACCCATCAAGATTTTGACGCATACTTCCGAAATCGCACCTCAAAATGATCCGTTTTCCTCCGTCCCCAAGGGGTTAACGAAACGCAACAGGTTGAGCGCGCATAAGCGAGCGGCCCCCAGAGCGTACAAGGTGGCATGAAAAAGGCAGGGCATTGACCTTTTGGTCATGCCCTGCCTTTTGAATGACAGATTGTAGCTCTGGGGGCTGCGCAGCGACGGAGGTCGCCGCCGTTCGTTAGAACGGCGGAACTAGTTACTCCTCGTCGTTGTCCTTGGCCTCTTCGGCGTCGTCGGTGTCCACGAGCTGGTTGAGCAGCTCGTCGAGGGAAGCCATGTCCTCGTTGATCGCACCGTTGGCGGGAGCCTTCTTGTCGTCGATCGGGGCGCCCAGGAGCTCCTCGTCGGCGTCAGCGTGATGCGTCGGAGCGGAGGTACCCAGCAGGATGTCGTCCGGACCGTCGGGGCTAAAGACCATCTGCAGCAGCTGCGAGAGGTCTTCCTCGTCGGCAACGTCGTCGTTGTTCTCGAGGATGTAGAGCAGGTCGTGGGCCTCCAGGCCATCACGGAGCTCCTCGATCGCCTTGGCACCGATGCCATCGATGCGCAGCAGATCCTCCTCGGACTTGCCGACCAGGTCGCCGACCGTCTCGATGCCGACCTCGCTGAACTTGTTGGTCCAGCGCTGCGACACGCCCAGGTCGTCGAACAGGTACAGGCGAGCCTTCTCGGCGGAGATGGTGTGGCCGTTGCGGGTGAACGAACCGTCAGCACCACCAAACTCGTCGTAGCCGGCCCAGTCGAGCTGCTGCGGGAGCTGCTCGTCCAGGTCCTTGAGCTCAACCGGAGCCCACTCGGGCAGCGACTTGGCGTTGGGCGAAGCCGGGCCGTCGATGTCCACGTAGCCGTCGGCCGTGCGATACGTCAGCTTGGCGTTGGCGTACGGCTTGAGGCCGGTACCGGCCGGGATCTTCTTACCGACGATGACGTTGGACTTAAGGTCGAGCAGGTGGTCGACCTTGCCCTCGATGGCAGCCTCGGTAAGGACGCCAGCGGTACGGATGAACGAAGCGCTCGACAGCCAGGAGTCGATGTTGGACGCGACCTTGAGCGTACCCAGGATGACGGGCTCAGCCACGGGAGCCTGACCGCCTAGACGGGCAACGCGCTCGACCTCGTCGGCAAACTCGTAGCGGTCGACGTACTGACCAAGCAGGTACTTGGAGTCGCCGGGGTTGGTGATCTGAACGCGACGCAGCATCTGACGTGCGAGCACCTCGATGTGCTTGTCGTTCAGGTCGACGCCCTGGCTGGTGTAGACGTCCTTGACGCTCTCGACGAAGGTGTGCATCGTCGACTCGATGTCGGTCAGCTTGCGCAGGTTGCGGAAGTTGACGAAGCCCTTGGTGATCTGGTCGCCGGCGCGAACCTCGCAGCCGTCCTCGATCTCAGGCATGAAGCGCACCGAAGCGGGGACGCGACGCTCGTCGAGGACACGGGTGTGATCCTCGGAGTCGGTGAGCGTCAGCACGTACTCGGACTTCTCGGGCTTAATCGAGAGGTGACCGGAGTACGGAGCCAGCTCGGCCTCGCGACCCAGAATCTTCTCGTTGACGTTGCCGACGATATCGAACATACGGCTGACCGTAGGCAGACCCTGCGTAATATCGTCGACGCCAGCGACGCCGCCGGAGTGAATGGTACGCATCGTAAGCTGCGTACCGGGCTCGCCGATGGACTGGGCGGCAATAATGCCGACGGCGGTACCGATGGCGACCGGACGACGAGTGGAAAGATCCCAGCCGTAGCACTTCTGGCAAACGCCGTACTTGGAGCGGCAGGTGAGCAGCGCGCGGAGCTTGACCTTCTTAAGGCCGGCATCGACCATCTTCTGGATGTCGGCGACCTTCTCGATGTAGCCGTCCTGCTCAAAGAGTACGGTGCCATCGGGAGCCACGACGTCCTCGATGAAGCAACGGCCGACAAGGTCGGTGTTGAGGTCGGTGGTGCCGGGGATGATGAGGTTGTAGGTGACGCCCTCGTGCGTACCGCAGTCCTCCTCGCGGACGATGACGTCCTGGGCCACGTCGACCAGACGACGGGTCAGGTAACCAGAGTCCGAGGTGTGGGATGCGGTATCGACCAGGCCCTTACGGGCGCCGTAGGTCGAAATGAAGTACTCAAGCGGCAGCAGGCCCTCGCGGAAGTTCGCCTTAATGGGAAGGTCGATCGTCTCGCCGGACATGTCTGCCATCAGGCCACGCATGCCGCCGAGCTGACGCAGCTGGGTCTTAGAACCACGGGCGCCGGAGTCGGCCATCATGTACAGCGGGTTCTCCTCGTCGAACATGTCGAGCATGAGCGCTGCAACCTTATCGGTACAAGCGGTCCACTCGTTAACGACTTCGATGTGGCGCTCCGTCTCGTTGATGAAGCCCTCCTCGAAGTACTCGTTGATCTGGTCGACGTTGGCCTGGGCGCGGTCGAGCAGCTCCTGCTTCTCGGCAGGGATGAGAGCGTCCCACACCGAGATGGTGAGGCCGGCGCGGGTAGCGTAGTGGAAGCCGGAGTACTTGATGGCGTCGAGGATCGGGCCGACCTTGGCCTCGGGGTAACGATCGCAGCAGTCCGCAACCAGCTTGGCCACATCGCCCTTGACCATCTTGTAGTTCATGAACTCATAGTCTTCGGGCAGGCACTGGCGGTTGAAGATGATGCGGCCGATAGAAGTCTCGAAGCGCGCGGTCTTGTTGCCGGTGACGTCGTAGTCGACAAACTCGTTCTTGCCGTTCTTGACGCGGAAGATACGGGTGCCGTCCTCGTTGATGACATTGGCATCGGCAGCGGACACGCGGACCTGGATCTTGGCCTGCATGTCGACCTCGGAGCGGCAGTCATAGGCGTGCAGCGCGTCGTCGAAGCTCGAGAACACGTGGTTCTCGCCCGGCAGACCCTCGCGAACCTGGGTGAGGTAGTACACACCGATGATCATGTCCTGCGAAGGGATGTTGACCGGCTTGCCGGATGCCGGCGAGCGCAGGTTGTTCGCAGAGAGCATGAGCACGCGGGCCTCGGCCTGAGCCTGGCTGGACAGCGGCACGTGGACAGACATCTGGTCGCCGTCGAAGTCGGCGTTGAAGGGCGAGCAGACCAGCGGGTGCAGGTGGATAGCCTTGCCCTCGACCAGCACCGGCTCAAAGGCCTGGATGGACAGACGGTGCAGGGTCGGTGCACGGTTGAGCAGCACGACGCGGCCGTCGATGACCTCTTCGAGGATATCCCACACAAAGGTGGCACCGCGGTCGATAGCGCGCTTGGCGCCCTTGATGTTCTCGACCTTGCCAAGCTCGACCAGGCGCTTCATGACGAAGGGCTTGAAGAGCTCCAGCGCCATGGTCTTGGGCAGACCGCACTGGTGCAGCAGCAGCTTGGGGTCGGTAACGATTACCGAACGGCCGGAGTAGTCGACACGCTTGCCCAGCAGGTTCTGACGGAAACGACCCTGCTTGCCCTTGAGGGCCTCGGCGAGCGACTTGAGCGGGCGACCGCCACGGCCAGAGACCGGGCGACCACGACGGCCGTTGTCGAACAGGGCGTCCACGGACTCCTGGAGCATGCGCTTCTCGTTATTCACGATGATCGCAGGGGCGTCCAGGTCGAGCAGGCGCTTGAGTCGGTTGTTACGGTTGATCACGCGACGGTACAGGTCGTTGAGGTCGGACGCGGCGAAGCGGCCACCGTCAAGCTGGACCATCGGGCGCAAATCGGGCGGAATGACCGGAATGACGTCCAGGATCATGTTCGCGGGGCTGTTGCCGCCCTTCAGGAAGGCGTCAACGACCTCGAGGCGCTTAACGGCCTTCTCGCGCTTCTGCTTCTGGGAGTCCTCGTCGGCGATGATGGCCTTGAGCTTCTCGGCCTCGGAGGGGAGGTCGATGGCAGCGAGCAGGTCGCGGACGGCCTCGGCACCCATGCCACCCTTGAAGTACATGGAGTAGTAACGGGTCATCTCGCGGAACAGCGGCTCATCGGAGATGAGGTCGCGCTCGGAGAGCTTCATGAAGGCGTTGAAGGCGTCCGTGCGGAGCTGCTTCTCGTCCTTGCACTCTTCCTCGATGTCGACGATGCCGGAGGCAATCTCCTCGGGGGTCAGCGGCTCCTCGTCGGAGAACTCGTCAAAGTTCTCGGGGTTGCCCTGCTCCTTGAGGGACTCGATCTGGCGGGCGCACTCAGCATCGATCTCTTCCAGATCGGCGGCGAGCTCCTCGCGCAGGTCGTCAGCGTCGGCCTCGCGAGCCTCGTAGTCGACCTCGGTGATGATGTAGCTGGCAAAGTACAGAACCTTCTCGAGGTCCTTGGACTTGATGTCGAGCATACGGCTCATCGGGAAGCTCGTGGGGCTCTTGAAGTACCAGATGTGGGACACAGGAGCGGCGAGCTCAATGTGACCCATGCGGTCGCGACGCACCTTGGCCGAGGTGACCTCGACGCCGCAGCGCTCGCAGACGATGCCCTTAAAGCGGATGCCCTTGTACTTGCCGCAGGAGCACTCCCAGTCCTTGGCGGGACCGAAGATCTTCTCGCAGAACAGGCCGTCCTTCTCGGGCTTGAGGGTACGGTAATTGATGGTCTCCGGCTTCTTGACCTCACCGTGCGACCAGGAACGGATCTGGTCGGCGGAGGCAAGGGAGATCTTTACCGAGTCAAAATCAGTAGCTTCGAAATCTGCCACAGTCAACTACTCCTTATCAGTGGTCGTGGCGGCGACAGCCTCGGGTGCCTCGGCGGTCTCGGAATCCTGGGCCTCGACGTCGGCGTCAACGCCGGCGAGCGCAGCCAGGTCGTCGAGAGCGGAGGTCTCCTCGGCGGTCACAGGGGCGGAGGCGTCCTCGTCGGCATCGTGCATGGGCTCGATGTCCAGCGCGAGGGAACGGATCTCCTTGACGAGAACCTTGAAGGACTCGGGGATACCCGGAACCGGGACGTTCTCGCCCTTGACGATGGACTCGTAGGTCTTGACGCGGCCCACGGTATCGTCGGACTTGACGGTCAGGATCTCCTGCAGGACGTTGGAAGCACCGTATGCGTACAGTGCCCAAACTTCCATCTCGCCGAAGCGCTGGCCGCCGAACTGAGCCTTGCCGCCCAGCGGCTGCTGGGTAACCAGGCTGTAAGGGCCGGTCGAACGGGCATGAATCTTGTCGTCGACCATGTGGCCGAGCTTGAGGATGTAGGACGTACCCACGGTAATGGGCTCGCGGAACTCCTCGCCGGTGCGGCCGTCGAACAGACGGGTCTTGCCGCGCTCGTCAAGCTGGGTGACAAACTCGGGGCGCATGTGATCGCCAAAGGCAGCGGTGGCCTTGTTGAGCATGTTCTTGTTGGCACGACGGATGACCTCGGCGATCTCGTCCTCCTTGGCGCCGTCGAAGACGGGCGTCGAGACGAAGAACGGACCGGGAACATACTTGTCGGAGTCGGCATCCTCGGTATCCCAACCGCAGGCAGCAGCCCAGCCAAGGTGGCACTCGAGCAGCTGGCCGACGTTCATACGCGAAGGAACGCCCAGCGGGTTGAGGATAACGTCGATCGGAGTACCGTCAGCCATGTAGGGCATGTCCTCGACCGGCAGAACGTTACAGATAACGCCCTTGTTGCCGTGGCGACCGGCGATCTTATCGCCCTGCTGGATCTTACGACGCTGGGCGACGTAGACGCGCACCTGCTCGTTGACGCCGGGGGCCAGGTCGTCGCCGTTCTCGCGGCTAAAGCGGACGACGTCGATGACGCGGCCATAAGCGCCGTGAGGCATCTTAAGGGAGGTGTCGCGAACATCGTGAGCCTTGGCACCGAAGATGGCGCGCAGCAGGCGCTCCTCGGCGGTCAGAGCACTCTCGCCCTTAGGCGTGACCTTGCCGACCAGGATGTCGCCAGGGCCGACCTCGGCGCCGATGCGGATGATGCCGTCCTCGTCGAGGTTGGCAAGCATGTCCTCGGAGAGGTTCGGGATCTCGCGGGTGATCTCCTCGGGACCGAGCTTGGTGTCGCGGGCGTCGATCTCGTGACGGGTGATGTTGATGGTCGTCAGCAGGTCCTCGGCCACCAGGCGCTCGGACACGACGATACCGTCCTCGTAGTTAAAGCCTTCCCACGGCATGTATGCCACGGTGAGGTTCTGACCCAGTGCGAGCTCGCCATGATCGGTCGAAGGACCGTCGGCCAGAGGCTCGCCCTGCTCAACGGTGTCACCGACGCGCACGAGCGGACGGTGGTTGATGCAGGTGGACTGGTTGGAGCGCTGGTACTTGGCCAGGTGATACTCGTCCATGCCGCCAGCGTGCTTGACGATAATCTTGGAGGCGTCGGCAAAGATGACCTCGCCGGCGTTCTTGGCCAGGGTGACCTCGCCAGAGTCCAGGGCGGCGCGACGCTCCATGCCGGTACCGACATAGGGAGCGGCGGGGTGAACCAGCGGCACGGCCTGACGCTGCATGTTAGCGCCCATGAGCGTACGCTTGGCGTCGTCGTGCTCGAGGAACGGGATCAGCGTGGCTGCGACGGAGAGCATCTGACGAGGCGAGACGTCCATGTAGTCGACGTCCTCGACAGGCACGTCGGCGGGAGCGCCGAAGGAGCCGTCGAAGTCGCGGGTACGGGCGATCACGGTGTGCGGACGGACGATTTTGCCCTCGGCATCGGTCGTGATGAACTCGTTGGTCTTGGGATCGAGCGGCGTGTTGGCCGGCGCGATGACGTGCTTCTCTTCCTCGTCAGCGGTCATCCAGTCGATCTGGTCGGTAGCAACGCCGTTCTCGACACGACGGAACGGGGCCTCGATGAAGCCATACTCGTTAACGCGGGCGTAAAGGGCGAGCGAGCCGATCAGGCCGATGTTGGGGCCTTCGGGGGTCTCGATCGGGCACATGCGGCTGTAGTGCGAGTTGTGAACGTCGCGGACGGCCGTCGGCACGTTGGTGCGGCGGCTGGAGCCCGACTTGTGGCCGGCAAGACCGCCAGGGCCGAGTGCGGACAGACGGCGCTTGTGGGTCAGACCGGTCAGGGGGTTCGCCTGGTCCATGAACTGCGAGAGCTGCGAGGAACCGAAGAACTCCTTGATGGAGGCCACGATCGGGCGGATGTTGATGAGCGACTGCGGGGTGATCTCGTCGATGTCCTGGGAGCTCATGCGCTCGCGGACGACGCGCTCCATACGGCTCATGCCGATACGGAACTGATTGGCGACGAGCTCGCCGACGGTGCGGATGCGGCGGTTGCCAAAGTGGTCGATGTCGTCGACCTTGAAGCCCTGCTCGCCGGCAGCGAGGGACAGCAGGTAGCGCAACGTCGCGACGATATCCTCGTCGGTGAGCACCGTGACCTCTTCCTCGGTGGTGAGGTTGAGCTTCTTGTTGACCTTGTAGCGACCGACGCGGGCCAGATCGTAGCGCTGCGGGTTAAAGAGCAGGCCCTCGAGCAGGCTGCGGGAAGCGTCCACGGTGGGAGGCTCGCCCGGGCGCAGGCGACGGTAGATCTCGATGAGAGCATCCTCGCGGGTGAGGGCGGTATCGCGCTCGAGGGTGCGCTTGATCACATCGGAGTTGCCGAGCAGCTCGATGATGTCGTCGTTGGTGACGGCGATGCCAAGGGCGCGCAGGAACATCGTGGCGCTCTGCTTGCGCTTACGGTCGATGGAGACCATGAGCTGGTCGCGCTTGTCGACCTCAAACTCGAGCCAGGCACCGCGGGACGGGATGATCTGAGCCTTGTAGATCTGCTTGCCCGAATCCATCTCGGAGCTGTAGTACACGCCCGGGGAACGGACGAGCTGCGAGACGACGATACGCTCGGTACCGTTGATGATAAAGGTGCCCTGATCGGTCATCATGGGGAAGTCGCCCATAAAGACGAGCTGCTCCTTGATCTCGCCGGTCTCCTTGTTGGTGAGACGGACGTCGGTCAGAAGCGGAGCCTGATAGGTCATGTCCTTCTCGCGGCACTCCTCGACGGTGTGCGCGGGATCGCCAAACTGATGCTCGCCGAAGGTAACCTCGAGAACATGGTTCTGGCTCTGGATGGGGCTGGATTCCTTGAACGCCTCACGAAGGCCCTCGTCCTTAAAACGCTCAAAGGATTCCCTTTGAACAGAGATAAGGTTGGGGAGCTCCATGGCCTCCGGGATTTTCCCGAAGCTGACGCGCTTGCGCTCAGTGGCAGTGTATGCGTAGGTCACCAGGTTTTTCCTCCTTCACGGAAATGCTCGGTGGATTGGCGAGGCATGGCTTCGCCAGTTATCGCAACCTAATAGTTTATCAGGTACCGACCGTTGAGCAAGAAAAGCCTTGACGCGATTAAGTTTTTGGAGTAGCAAAGTTTTTCAACAGAAAAGGTGCAGGTAGATAGGTATGTATCGAACACCTGTTCATATATTTTCTGTGAACAGGGAGCCGGCAATCGCAGCTCTTATAAAAAACGGGTGCAGACCGAAGTCCGCACCCGTAAATGTTGATGCCCGAAGGCTTACTTGCGCATCAAACCGCCGCGCTCGTCGATGGCGTCCCAGAAGGCGCCGGCAAAGCGAGGATCGCTTGCGGCCATGAGGGCATTGGTGGCCATCCAGCCAGACGGGGTGCCGGTATCGTAGCCCGAGAGCGGGTCGATGACGACGGCGTACATGGCCTCGCGGTCGAGCGAGCGGGCCATGGCGTCGGTAAGCTGGATCTCGCCGCCCTTGCCGGCCTGCTGATCGGCGAGCAGGTCCATGACCAACGGGCTCAGCAGGTAGCGACCGACGATGTACAGGTTGGACGGAGCCGCCTCGGGAGCAGGCTTCTCGACCAGACCGCCGATGCGCCAAACGGCACCGGGCTCGTCGTCGGCAGCATTCTCGAAGCCCTCGAGCGAGCCAACGCGATCGCCGGCGATAACGCCGTAGCGGCTGACCTCCTCGGGCGAGCAAGCAGCAACGGCGATAACCGAAGCGCCGCCGTGCTCCTTGGAAACGGCGAGCATCTTGTCGCAAATGTCACGGTTAGGCACAACGTAGTCGCCCAGAAGAACCAGGAAGTTCTCCCCTGCCACGGCGTCGGCAGCAGAGCGGATAGCATGGCCGAGGCCCTTGGGCTCGTACTGATAGCGGAAGTCGACCGGCATACCGCCAGCGTGGGCGACGGCATCGGCATAGGCGTTCTTGCCGCGCTCGCGCAGCAGGTTCTCGAGCGAGCGGTCGGGCTGGAAGTAGCTCAGCAGCTCGGGCTTACCGGGAGAGGTAACGATGATGGCGTCGTCGACCTCCTCGGGGTCGAGTGCCTCCTCAACGACATACTGAATGACCGGCTTGTCGAGCACCGGCAGCATCTCTTTGGGCGTGCACTTAGTGCCAGGCAGAAAACGCGTACCAAGACCGGCGGCGGGAATGATTGCCTTCATGTTATTCAAGGATCCTTTCGCAGGCGCAGAGTGCGCCCTGTGCGTGCGGCACAGCGGCCGCAGACCAAATTGCGATACTGAAGTATCTTACCGCCGGAGACATACGTCGCCGTAAGGCAAACGCAATTCTTCAGCAGGTCAACGCAAATTATTGCCCGAATGGCGCAATTTTACGCCCCAGCGGTAATGGGATTGGCACGGCGAAGACAACGGTGTTCTGCGTGCCGAGCAATGGGAATGAGGGGCCAAAACAAAAAAGACGGGACTCGCATAGCGAGCCCCGTCTGCAAAGAAATCTGGCGAGAAAGCCTGATTACTTGAGGGTGACAGCAGCGCCAGCAGCCTCGAGCTTCTCCTTGGCAGCCTCGGCGTCCTCCTTCTTGGCACCCTCGAGAACAGCCTTGGGAGCGCCCTCGACGACCTCCTTGGCCTCCTTCAGGCCAAGATTGGTGAGCTCACGGACGGCCTTGATGACCTGGATCTTGTTGTCGCCGAAGCCCTCGAGCACGACGTCAAACTCGGTCTTCTCCTCGGCCTCAGCAGCGCCAGCAGCGGGAGCGGCGACAACGGCGGCAGGAGCAGCGGCGGAAACGCCGAAGGTGTCCTCGATAGCCTTAACGAGCTCGGAAGCCTCGAGAAGGGTCATTTCCTTAAGAGCATCGATGATCTCATCGGTGGTAAGCTTAGCCATTTCTAAGTCCTTTCGGTTTCCGTGTCTGTGCACGGAGATCAGTTAAAACACGGCGCGAACGCGCCAGGGGTGCGGCGTTGCCGCCGCGGGTGAAAACAGCAACTAGGCTGCCTTCTGCTCGGAGACCTGCTGGATCGAACGAGCGAGACCAGAGGAAACGCCGTTGACGCAGACAGCGATGTCGCGAGCGAAACCGGAGATGAGACCGGCAATCTGGCCGAGAAGCTGATCCTTGGTGGGCAGCTCGGCGATAGCCTTAACATCATCAGCGGAAACGGCCTTGCCGTCGGAGATACCGCCCTTGATCTCAAGGACGCCCTTGGACTTAGCGGAGAAGTCCTTAAGGGTCTTAGCGGCCTCGACCGGCTCGGTCTCGTAGAACACATAAGCGACGGGGCCGGCGAGGATCTCGTCGAGCTCGGGCTGCTCCTGGTTCTTGAGAGCGATCTTGACCAGGTTGTTCTTGTAGACCTTCATCTCGGCGCCGCACTCGCGAAGCTGATGACGCAGCTCCTGAGCCTGCTTAACCGTCAGACCGTTGTAGTTGACGACGAACAGACCGGCGTTCTCGGCGATACGGGACTCGATCTCTGCAACCTTGTCGATTTTGTACTGCTGGGGCATGAATTACACCTCCTCGAATTCTTTCCGGGCACGGTCCGCCACAAGGACGTGACGGGGGCATGTCCAAAAAGAAAGCCCCCGCGCTGCATGAGCGACGGGGGCGAGAAGACATATCTACTCGACCACCTCGGCTGGCGGGATATCCCATTAAGCTCGCGGGCAATGCCCGTTTGCACCGGCTGTCTCTGGCAGCGGATTCGTGCGTGAACCGAAAGTATTATGGCGGGGACCCCGGCGTCGGTCAACGGAAAACCGGGCTGCACACAATTCCACCATCCGGTCGCGCCGCCGAAGGCCGGGCGCAAGGTTTTCGCTCGGTCAGGTCCTGGGCTCGCTCGGAAAGCACATTAAGTGCTTTCCGGCTCGTGCGGAATCTACGAAAACCTTGCGCCCGGCCTTCGGCGGCGCGGCCTGCGGTGACTTTGGGGCAGCCAGGGTTGCCGTTGACCGGCACGCCCCACGCATAACCCTTATGTCGGTGGACTGATGTGTTGCGTCCCTGATGACTATAGGGTTGAGACGAAGGTGGATAGGCGGTGGAGGCCTTCGTCTAGGTCTTTGTCGGAGACGCAGTAGCTTAAGCGGATGTGGCCTTCGGTGCCGAAGCAGTCTCCGGGGACTAGGGCTACGTTGGCCTCTTCGATGGCTTTGATGCAGAAGTCTTCGCTGGTTAGGCCATACTGTTTGATGCTGGGGAAGGCGTAGAAGGCGCCTGCCGGCTCTACCACGTCGAGGCCCATGGCGTTTAAGGCTGCGAGCACGCGTTCGCGGCGGGCTCGGTAGACTTTGAGCATGGGGGTTGGGTCGACGGTCAGGGCTCGCGCTGCGGCGTCCATCTCAAAGGAGACGGCGCTCGATACTAGGTATTGGTGAGCCTTGGCAATCTCGGCGATGACGGGGGCTGCGGCTGCGAGCCAACCCAAGCGCCAGCCGGTCATGGCCCAGGGCTTGGAGAAGCTCTCGATGATGACCGTCTGCTCGCGCAGCTCCTGGTGGCGCTGGGCAAATCGCTCGTAGCCATCCACATAGACCAGACGGTTGTATACGTCGTCGCAGACTACGTAGATGCCCGCCTGCTCCGCTACGCGCGCCACGGCGTCGAGCGATGCCGCGTTGAGAATGCAGCCCGTGGGATTGTTGGGCGAGCAGATAACGATGGCCTTGGTCGCCGGGGTCACGCAGGCGCGAAGCGCTTCCTCGTCAATCTGAAATTGCGCGGGCTCCGTATCCAAAAAGACCGCTTTGGCGTGGTTGGCAACGACGATGCTCTCGTACAGGCCAAAGGCCGGCGTGGGGATGATGACCTCGTCGCCTGGATTGAGCATAGCCATAAACGTAGCCGACAGGGCCTCAGTCGCACCATCGGTCAGGATGACCTCGTCAGCAGAAAACGAAAGGCCCGCGTCGCCCATATATGCGGACAGCGCCTCGCGCAGGGCAGGGCGACCGTTGTTGGGCGGATAATGCGTGTCACCGCGGTCCAGCGCGGCGGTCACCTCGGCGCTAATCACGTCGGGCGTGGGAAAATCGGGCTCGCCGAGCGCAAGCGCGATGCACCCTGGGTGCTGGGCAGCGAGCGCGTTAATCCGACGGATGCCGGAGGGCTTGAGCGTGGCAAGCGAAGTATTCATGGGCAGGCGCATGGCGTTCCTTTCGTAAGGGTTGCACTAGGATAGCGCGGCGAGGCGCCGCCAGACGGTGTAACCTAAACGGAAACCAACCGGAAAGGAGGCGGCATGGAGACGATCGCGCGCGGCGATGTACCAAAAACGTTGCAGACCATTGCGTATATCAGCATTCCCGATAGCGCCGATCTTGAGTTTTTGCTTTGGGACCTCCAGGATGCCATCGCGGCCTATGCACAGCTTTCTGGCACCACGCTCCCCCGCCCGATCGATTTGGAAGCGGATGATGCCGGTGCAGTCGATGGCATCGTGCTAGCCATTGAAGATGTGGCTGACGATGAGACGTTGACAGCTATCGAGCAGGCGCTTGAGCGCTTTGGCGGTACGGGAACGCGCGTCTATGCCGCGATTCGAGCCGCACAAGAGGGCGCTAAGCAGGCGCGCGGGACCGCCGTTCGTCTGCACGAGGCATGTGAGCGCCTTGACCAATTGTGGTGTGGCGGCGTTGTCGTCTGTGCCGACAGCGGTATTGCGGCGCTTCGCCACTCCCCGCGTATGGGTCTCTTGCGTCGACCACTTTCAGAAGCGATGGATAAGCTTGTGGGCGCTGTGCGCATGGGCTGCTCCATTGAGCATGCGCAGCTGCTTGGCGGTGGCAATGCCGGTAGCGTCGATGCCGACGGCATGGTGCGCGCTAGGCCCGCTGTGCCCGCACTAATCTGGCGCGCCATCATCAAACGCCTCGGCGCCCGTGCCCAATCAGATATCTAAATTAGCGAGCGCCCCAGTCAACGGCCTCGCGCCAGCGCCCAACAAGACGCTCTAGGCGCCACGCCGCGTTAGCGGGACTAGTTGACGGCAATACGACAGCGGGCAGGCCTGTCCGCTCCTGTAGATAGCGCTTATAGAGGCGCCCCGCCGTACCTCCGTTGCATACCACCTGCTCAATAGGCGCATTGCCCGCAATGCGCTCGATATGTGCCGGCACAACGTTGCGAATGCTCGCGTCACTCGAGCCCTTGATGTCGCAGCTCCCGATCACGTCCCACAGGGCCACGCCGCCGTTAAGCAGCATGGAGCGCTTGGCGGCAATCGAGGCATCGAGCGTCGCAGGCTCACTGCCTGCCAAAAGGTCGCCCTCGTTGGGCGGCACGGACACACCGAGGCATGCGGCTATCACGCGCCAAAAGCGGTTCTGCGGATTGCCATAGTAGAAGGCATTGGCGCGCGAGAGCACCGAGGGAAACGACCCCAGCACCAAAACGCGCGAGCGCTCGTCAAACACGGGCTCAAACCCATGCTCAATATGTTGATAGCCCTCGTCCGTCGCGGCCACGAGCTAGACCCTCAGCAGATAACGCACCTCATAGGGCGCAAGTTCAAGGGAGCCCGGCAGCTCGACCGTGGGCACGTCGTCGGCAAGCAGGTCGACGAAGGAACCGTTGAGCTCGCCGGCGGTGAAGGTATAGGGCTCGTTCACGGCATTGACCGCCACGAGTACCGTCGCGTCATCGCAGGCGCGCTCGAACAGCAGCTGCTTGTTCTGTATCACCACGTTGCGGTACGCGCCGTAGTTGAGAGCACGGGCCGCCGCGTCGTCGGTCGAGCGCAGGTGCGCGAGCTGCTTGATGAAGGTCGTCAGCTCGTTGGGCGCAGGCTTATCGAGCGCAGGCCGCAGCGCCCAGTCGCCATCGGGACCGCCCTTTTCGCCGGCAATCCCCCACTCGCTGCCGTAGTAGACGCACGGGATGCCCGGCATGCCAAAGAGCATGCCATAGGCGGGACGCAGGCACGACTTGTCGGTGAGGATGCTTGCTAGGCGCGGCACGTCGTGGTTGTCGACAAACGACAGCAGGTGTTTGCCGCGGTAGATGCACCACGGGTCACCGCCAAACTGACGGTGCAGCGAGTGCGCGATCTCGAACATGTTGACCGAATTAAAGCTGGAGTACAGGCCCTTGTAGCACTCGTAGTTGGTGCAGGAGTCGAGCATTTCGTCGCTGACGATCTGGTTGTAGTCGCCGTGGAGCGTCTCGCCGATCAGCACAAAGTCGGGCTTGAGCTCACGGGTAAAGGCGTGCAGGCGGCGCATGAAGTCGCGGTCGAGCATATAGGCAACGTCCAAGCGCAGGCCGTCGACGCCAAAGACCTCGGCCCAGCGACGCACGGACTCAAGCAGGTAATCGACCACGGCGGGATTTTGCAGGTTGAGCTTCACAAGCTCAAAATGGCCCTCCCAGCCCTCGTACCAAAAGCCATCGCCATAGCACGAGTCGCCGTCAAAGCTGATGTGGAACCAATCCTTGTAGGGCGAGTCCCACTTGTGCTCCTGCACATCGCGGAAGGCCCAAAAGCCGCGACCGACGTGGTTAAAGACGGCATCGAGCACCACGCGAATGCCGTGGGCATGCAGCGTCTCGCACACGGCGGCAAAGTCGGCATCCCCACCCAGGCGACGGTCTATATGGCGCAGGCTGCGCGTGTCGTAGCCATGGCTATCAGACTCGAGCGGCGGATTGATGAGCACAGCACCGATGCCGAGCTCTTGCAGGTAGTCGGCCCATTGGGCGATTTTCATAATGGGAGCATCGGGGTTGGGCGCGGCAACGGCAGCTTGGGATAGTTCATCCTCGGCAACGGGGGCGGCGTTTTCGCGCGGAGCTCCGCAAAAGCCCAGCGGATAGATCTGATAGAACGTCGTCTCGTATGCCCACATAGCAACCTCCCGGTAAGCTCAACACAACGACATTCATTGTATGCCCAGCTTGTATCCTCTTCCCCAAAATAAGTTGCGGTGAAATAGTTCCTGCTTGGACCTTCAGAGGCCTTAAACAGGAACTATTCCACCGCAACTGATGAGGAAACGTGATTAGGCGACAGACTTTGCGCGGCGTATGGCCGGGAACATCACCGTGATAGCGAGGATGACGCCCACGACGGCAATCGACCCGCCCGCGAAGCCGATCCAGGCGATACCGGGACCCGAAACCACGGCTCCGCCGATCGCGGTACCCGTGCCAATGCCCAGATTAAACAGGCCCGAGAAGATCGACATGGCGACGGCCGACGAATCTGCCGGCGTGTGCTTGATGAGCTCGGCCTGAAACGCCACGTTAAAGGCCGTGGCGCAGCAACCCCACAGTGCGCAGACGGCAAGCACTGTCACGAGCGACGATGCGGCCGGCCCCATGAGCAGCAGGGCCACCGGCACGCCGGAGAGCGTGATAGCCAAGAACGGGAAGCGATGCCCATCGAACAGGCGGCCGAACAGCCAGCTTCCGAGCAGACCGGAGCAGCCGAACGCCGTCAGCGTCATGGTGATAGCGCTTGCGTCGACATGGGCGACCTGAGCCAGGAAAGGCTCGATATAGCTGTAGCTTGCGTAATAGCCGGTCGCCATGAAGACCGTGACTGCGTAGAGCGCGATGAGGAGCGGGTTCTTGAGCAGCTCGGGCAGCTGTCTGACGGTAAAGCGCTCACCCGCCGGCATGGCCGGGAACACCGCTGCCTGGTAGACGGCCGCGATGGCTGAGAGGCCCCCGACCACGGCAAACGTCATGCGCCAGCCCACGGCCAAGCCAATGGCGCGACCGAGAGGCAGGCCAAAGATTTGCGCGATGGACGAGCCCGTAGCGATCATGCTGATGGCGAGCGCGCCGTGGCGAGTGTCGACCAGGCGCGAGGCCATAATCGAGGCGACTGACCAGAACACGGCATGTGCGCAAGCGACCACCAGGCGCGCGCAGACCAGGATGGGATAGGTCGGCGCCACAGCGGACAGGAACTGACCGAGCGAGAACACGGCAAGCACGCCCAGCAGCATCCGCTTAAACTCGAAACGCGAAGCGAACACCATGAGCGGCAACGACAGCAGCATGACGCCCCAGGCATAGACCGAGATCATGATGCCCGCCTGGGCCTCGGTGAGCGAGAACGACGCGGCGATATCAGTCAAAAGGCCGATGGGCATAAACTCCGACGTGTTGAACACGAACGCACAGCAGGTGAGCCCGACGAGTGGGAGCCACTGCCTGAGCGTGATGCCGTCTTGCCTTGCCTGACTCATATATAACATCTCCAATCATTTTGAGCGGAGGCGATTATATAGCAACGGTCCCGCATCCGTCAGTAACGGACACGGGACCGAAACAATTCGATACACAGAGGTTGCGCCGTCAATAAATAACTAAGCCAACCCCAGTAATATGCCCGCCGAATGCACGACAAACGCCACGATCCAGGCGACCGTCACTTGAAACGCGAACACGGCAACGGCATAGCGTGCGCCCAACTCGCTCCTGACGGCGCCGATGGCCGCCACGCAGGGCGGGTACAGCAACGTAAAGACCAGGAACACGTAAGCGGTAAACGGCGAAAACATGGTCGACAGTGCCGCGGGCGAGGTCGCGCCCAAAAGCACGGTGAGGGTCGAGATGACACTCTCCTTGGCGATAAGTCCGGTGACGAGCGCCGTGGATGCGCGCCAATCGCCAAAGCCAAGCGGCGCCAGCGCCGGCGCGATGATGCTGCCGAGGCCCGCAAGCAGGCTTTGCGACTGATCGGCGACCACGTTAAAGCGGATGTCGAACGTCTGAAGGAACCAGATGACCACGGTCGCGGCAAAGATAATGGTAAAGGCCTTGGTGATGAAGTCCTTAGCCTTATCCCATGCCAGCATCACCGTCGTCTTGACGCTCGGCAGGCGGTAATTGGGAAGCTCCATGATAAACGGCACCGGGTCGCCCTTAAATGCAGTGCGGTTGAGCACCAAAGCCGCGATGCAGCCGACCACGATACCGATCAGATAGAGCGAGACCATGGCGGGGACCGTCGCCTGCGGGAAAAACGCCCCGCACAGCAAGCCGTAAACAGGCAACTTGGCTGAGCAGCTCATAAACGGCGTGAGCATGACCGTCATCTTGCGGTCGTGCTCGGATGGGAGCGTACGGGTCGACATGATAGCCGGCACGGTGCAGCCAAAACCGACGAGCATGGGCACGAAGCTGCGGCCCGACAGGCCAAAGCGACGCAGCACCTTATCCATGACAAAGGCCACGCGCGCCATGTATCCGGAGTCTTCCAGAATGGAGAGGAACAAAAAGAGCACGACGATAATCGGCAGAAAGGTCAGCACGCTGCCCACACCCGTAAGCACGCCGTCGACAGCCAGCGAGCGCACCACGTCGTTGGTACCGAACGCCTTGAGGCCTGCATCGGCCGAGGCGATGATGGTAGCGATACCGTCCTCCATGAGTCCCTGCAACGCCGCGCCGATCACGCCAAACGTCAGCCAAAAGACGAGGCCCATGATCACCAGAAACGCCGGAATGGCTGTGTAACGACCTGTCAGGATGCGGTCAATCTTGACGGAGCGCACGTGCTCGCGGCTCTCGTGCGGCTTGACGACGCAACGCCCGCACACGTCGCCGATAAAGCTAAAACGCATATCGGCCAGCGCAGATAGGCGGTCGGTGCCGGCCTCGCCCTCCATCTGGGTGATGATGTGCTCGATAGCGTCGAGCTCGTTGCGGTCCAGGTGAAGCGCCTCGGTCACCAGCTCGTCGCCCTCAACCAGCTTGGTCGCCGCAAAGCGCACTGGGATGTGCGCCGTCACGGCATGGTCCTCGATCAGGTTGGCAATGCCGTGGATGCATCGATGCAGCGCGCCGCCGTCCGGACCGTCGGGCGCGCAAAAGTCCAGACGGCCGGGGCGCTCGCGGAACCGCGCCACGTGCAAGGCATGATCCACCAGCTCGCCGATACCCTCGTTGCGGGCAGCGCTAATGGGGACAACAGGCACGCCCAACAGACTCTCGAGCAGGTTGACATCGATGGCGCCGCCGTTGGTCGTCACCTCGTCCATCATGTTGAGCGCAATGACCATGGGACGGTCGAGCTCCATAAGCTGCAGCGTTAGGTACAGATTGCGCTCGATGTTGGTGGCGTCGATGATGTCGATGATGGCGTCGGGATGCTCGTCGAGGATGAACTGACGGCTCACGACCTCCTCGCCTGTGTACGGCGACAGGGAGTAAATGCCGGGCAGGTCGGTAACGCTTGCCTCGGGATGGTTACGGATTGTGCCGTCCTTGCGGTCGACCGTCACGCCAGGAAAGTTACCGACGTGCTGGTTGGAGCCCGTCAGCTGGTTGAATAACGTGGTCTTGCCGCAGTTTTGGTTGCCGGCGAGGGCAAAGTGCAGCGGCGCGCCCTCGGGCACGGCCGTCTTTGCCGCACGGGGCGAATACGTCCCCTCGCCCAGCGCCGGATGCTCCGTCGTGCCGATTGCGGCGTTAGCGCGCGGACCTGTATCGGTGTCGTGAATACCCACGAGCTCGATGCGAGCGGCATCGTCCTTACGCAGTGTCAACTCGTAGCCACGCAGGCGGATCTCGAGCGGGTCACCCATGGGGGCGTACTTCATCATGGTGACTTCGGTGCCCGGCGTTAGACCCATGTCCAAAATATGCTGTCGGAGTGCCTGATCGTCCGATGCCACCGATGCGACAACGGCGTCCTTTCCAATCTCGAGTGTATCGAGCTTCACGTCCGTGTTCCTCCCCCGGCGCCCGCAGGGCGTTGTATTTATGTTCACCATGGCTAACCGTTTGCCATGGCTAACCAATTTTAAACTTACATGATAGCGTGAACACACAACGACGTTCAATCGACAGATTGCTGCAAGGAACGTCCCCAAGTGCCGGCACAAAAGGAACGTCCCCAAGTGCCGCATCTGGGCCATGGCAACGCCGATGTTTTGGCGCGGACAGACACTATGACCCAATCCGAGGGCACTAAAAAGATAGGAGCCCCCGCTCGTGGCCGCGGGTCGGGGCTGCGAC
>NZ_CAXSKI010000019.1:0-40862 GCF_964237925.1 Collinsella aerofaciens ATCC 25986
ATCGCCTGGGAGAACGGCTGGATCACGACAGCCGAGCTGGAGGAGGCCGCGAAGGCCTACGGCAAGTCGGTCTACGGCCGGCACCTGAAGAAGGTCGCCGCCGGCGAGATCGTCAACAGCCCGCGCGAGTACTAATCCGATTCAATGGGAGATAGAAACATGTCTGAAGAGCTCTTCGAGCCCAAGAACATCATCGTCACGGGCGGCTGCGGCTTCATCGGCAGCAACTTCGTGCACTATGTGGTCGACAACCACCCGGGCGTCCACGTGACCGTCCTGGACAAGCTGACCTACGCCGGCAACCCCGAGAACATCTCCGGGCTGCCCTCCGACCGCGTGGAGCTCGTCGTCGGCGACATCTGCGACGCCGCGCTGCTGGACAGGATCGTCCCGGGCCACGACGCCATCGTCCACTACGCCGCCGAGAGCCACAACGACAACTCCATCGCCGACCCGGAGCCGTTCCTGCGCACCAACGTCGAGGGCACCTTCCGCCTGCTGGAGGCCGTCCGCAAGCACGGCATCCGCTACCACCACGTGTCCACCGACGAGGTATACGGCGACCTGGCGCTCGACGACCCCGCCAAGTTCACCGAGGAGACGCCCTACCGCCCGAGCTCGCCGTACAGCTCCACCAAGGCGTCCTCCGACATGCTCGTGCGCGCCTGGACGCGCACCTACGGCCTTCGCGCCACGATCTCCAACTGCTCCAACAACTACGGACCCTACCAGCACGTGGAGAAGTTCATCCCCAGGCAGATCACCAACATCATCGACGGGGTCAAGCCCAAGCTCTACGGCCGCGGCGAGAACGTCCGCGACTGGATCCACACCGAGGACCACTCCTCGGCCGTCTGGGACATCCTCACCAGGGGCCGCATGGGGGAGACCTACCTCATCGGCGCCGACGGCGAGAGGGACAACATCACCGTCCTGCGCATGATCCTCACGGCCATGGGCCGCGACCCCGAGGACTTCGACTGGGTCGCCGACCGCCCCGGCCACGACCGCCGCTACGCCATCGACTCGACCAAGCTGCAGCGCGAGCTCGGCTGGAGGCCGGCGCACACCGACTTCGCCGAGGGGCTCAAGCGGACCATCGACTGGTACGTCGCCAACGAGTCCTGGTGGCGCCCTGCCAAGGAGGCCACCGAGGCGCGCTACCGCGCACAGGGCCAGTAGGAGGGGAGAGAGACATGGCAGACATCGCATTCGAGAAGGACCTCTCCGTCGCCGAGACCGGCATCGGGGGCCTCAAGGTCGTCGACCTGGCCGTCCACGGCGACTCGCGCGGCTGGTTCAAGGAGAACTGGCAGCGCGCCAAGATGACCGCCCTGGGCATCCCGGACCTCAGGGTCGTCCAGAACAACATCTCCTACAACGACAGCCGCGGCGTCACCCGCGGCATCCACGCCGAGCCCTGGGACAAGTTCATCTCCGTGGCCCGCGGCAGCGTCTTCGGCGCCTGGGTGGACCTGCGCGAGGGCAGCGAGACCTTCGGCAAGGTGTTCACCTGCACGCTCGACCCGTCCAGGGCCATCTACGTCCCGCGCGGCGTGGGCAACTCCTTCCAGGCCCTGGAGGACGGCACCGCCTACACCTACCTGGTGGACGCCCACTGGTCGCTCGAGCTCAAGAGGACCTACACCTTCGTGAACCTCGCCGACCCCGAGCTCGCCATCGAGTGGCCGATCCCCCTCGACGAGGCCACCGTATCCGAGGCCGACCTCAACCACCCGTACCTCAAGGACGTCGTCCCCATGGCGCCGAAGCGCACCCTCGTCACCGGCTGCAACGGCCAGTTGGGCCATGCGGTCCGCGCGCTGGCGGAGGAACGCGGCGTCGCCAAGGACTTCGACTTCTGCGACATTGACACCTTCGACATGTCAGACCCGGACGCCTACGCGCAGTACGACTGGTCGCTCTACGGCACCGTGATCAACTGCGGCGCCTACACGGCCGTCGACAGGGCCGAGACCCCCGAGGGCCGCGTGGCCGCCTGGAAGGCCAACGCCACCGGCCCCGCCATGCTCGCCCGCACCTGCTCCGAGCACGGGATCACCCTGGTCCACGTGTCCAGCGACTACGTCTTCGACGGCACGGCCGAGGTCCACACAGAGGACGAGCCCCTCAGCCCGCTTTCCGTCTACGGCCAGACCAAGGCCGCCGGCGACATCGCCGTGGCCGGGTGCCCGCGCCACTACATCATGCGCAGCTCCTGGGTCATCGGCGAGGGGCACAACTTCGTCAAGACCATGAAGGGGCTGTCCGACCGCGTCGCCGACCCGGAGGATAAGCTCACGCAGGTCACGGTCGTTGACGACCAGC
This sequence comes from Collinsella aerofaciens ATCC 25986, assembly GCF_964237925.1. GTDB lineage: Bacteria > Actinomycetota > Coriobacteriia > Coriobacteriales > Coriobacteriaceae > Collinsella > Collinsella aerofaciens_BJ. Next base: position 2,329 of record NZ_CAXSKI010000019.1, read on the forward strand.
TGGGCCGCCTGACCTTCACGCGCGACATGGCCGAGGCCATCTTCCACGTGCTGGGGACGCACGCCCCCTACGGCACCTACGACTGCACCGGCTCCGGCACCGTCAAGTCCTGGGCCGATATCGCCCGCGCCGTCTTCGAGGCCGCCAACGGCAACGGCGAGAAGGTCTTGCCGGTTTCGACCGCCGACTACTACGCGAGCGCCGCGGGCCCCATCGCCCCGCGCCCGGTCCACTCCGCTCTCGACCTGTCCAGGCTCGAGTCGGTCGGCTTCCACATGCCCGACTGGGAGGAAGAGCTGGGGGAGTACCTCAAGACGCTCTAGTCGCTCTTAATAAATATGCGAGAATCAAAGCCGCCGTTCTTTAACGGCGGCTTTTCTTGTGCCTGGCGTATAGCTCTGTGCCGGTAAGTGCGGCGGTGGTCACCAAGTGAGAACAGCCTGTCGAGCTCATGCTAGGAGTTCGCGACGGGGCGGTTGACGGCGACCTGCCCGTCCCGGGTGAGCATTCGGGCCCAGTGGAAGGACTTCCCGACATCGAGCTAGAGGACGGCCCTCCTCGCGGGCGCTGCGTTGTTGGCCATGGTATCCTCCAATCGTCGGTCGATCGGAAGCCGTTTCCCGCGACACCCACATTACCTGGCCGTGGCCATCTTCCCTGAGGTCCGGCAGTTTCCTATCAGTTGTCTGAAACGGCGACGCCTGCGTCGGCAATACCCCCCGGGCCCTCTTCGGGGCAGGGAAAGACGGCCGTACGCGGGCGCCCGATCGGCGGCCCAGACGGGCTTGCTTGCATCGTATGCGACACCGGGAAATGCATCAACGGGGTATCGAATAGCTCGTTTCTGACTGTAATGGGGCTTCGTCGCCGGTCGAGCAAAGTAGCCGGACCTTATGCGCTCTGGAGCGTTATCCATCTCGTAACGTTTCCCCGCCATTCATGGGCGTCTGAGTTTCTGGCATCGCTGTGGGCACCGCATCAGCTCAGATGTACTATCTATTGGTCTATTATGGCGAGGCTGTGGACGAGTTCATCGACTCGAAGTCGGGGGCGAGGATAGACGCGAAGACAGGAGGGATTCTCTGATGGATAGCGTGTTCAATGACCATGTGTTCCCTAAATACAAGGATCAACAGGTCATGAAGCCTCAGATGCATGGCTTCAATGACCCCACTTTGAGGAATTTCATGCTGTTGGACTCGTCTGCCCTGGTGAAAGACGAGCTTAAAGCCGACAGGTTCGACGATGAGTTCATTAGATCCTTCCTCAATGCCGCCAAGGAGCTTGCGGCCGCCGGGAGGAGAGCGACCGACAGGCCGGGCATGTATGTGATGCCGGAACATTCCTACGCGATTCCGGTGATGTTCCTCACAAGGCACTGTATTGAGCTTTCAATCAAGAGGGCGATAAAAAGATGTGGGGCTGATCCTAAGAAGGACCACAACCTAACGAGCCTGTGGAACTCCTTACTCTCAAGGTTTCCGAGGCAAAAGTGCCGTGAAGACAATAGAACCATCAAGAACATGGGTGCTTTTGTAAATGCCATTGCCGACATCGATGACAACGGCATCAGTCTCCGCTATCCGCAGGACAAATCAGGCGGACTGACGCAGGACAGGCCGCTATTCGTGAACGACGAGGAAGTCGTCTCGTATTTGGAGAAGTTCGTAGAGCAGCTTCAACTGATTGACTTCGATTATCTTGTCGAGAATGGTAAATAAGTGGCTGGAGACCGCTCTTTATCGTTTGTAAAACCATTGGTTGGAATTATGGTTTCAGATCAAATCCTGCAAAAGCCCTGGTGAATCCAGACACGAGGTTTTATAAGGTCACGATAAGGCGGAATCTGTAGAGGAAGGAGACGGTGATATCGTGCGCTCCGACGATGATATGCCTGGAGAAGGGTTTTACGAGCTCTACCGCGTGCTCTTTTACCCCGGGCTTCACGAGAGGTCTGCGGACAGAATGCGGGATGTGCGGCGGGAGCAGCGAGCGTTCGCCAAGTGGGGCCCGTTGACCGGAAGCCTCTCCTTGAGGCGGCGGCGCTGGCGGATGGGTTGACCAAATGTTCCCAGATAGCGTTGTAATTAGTTTCAACGGTCAAATCGATTTCGGCACGGCTGTTGCTTTCCTCTCGTTGGCGCTCACTCTCCTCCAGTGGATTGTCACGCTGATACGGGGCCGCCGGGCGGCCGCGCGGAGCCAGGCCTCGACCATCTGTGCCCGTGTGGTCAGGATGCCCGAGGGGGAGACGGCCACGGTTGGCAGGTGCAGGGTTGATTTCGGGCCGCAGTTCGGACTAGAAGTGATGAACAATAGCAACGACGTCGTTTACCAAGTTATCCTCACTGCCGTGCTCGTCCAAGGTGCCGGGCCTCAAGACGGGAGGGACGTCGAGGGGTGTGACTGCAGAGTTCTACTCTCGTCTGTTGCTCCGGGCAAAACCGTGAGGCGCATCGGGTATCTCGATTGCTCGATGCATAAGACCTTCGGCTGCGAGGTGGCTTTCACCGATCGCTACGGACGCAGTTGGGTGCGGAAGAGTGACGGTCATTTGTGCAGGATTCGATTCAAAACGCCCGTCGATTATTACGGTCTGATGCTGCCTGTGGAGTGGATGGACTTCGATGAATGGTAATCGACACGCTCTGGTTTTGAACGAAGAGTCCCCGAGACGATCGATAACGATTCTTCTTTGATAATGCATGCGGCGCTACCATTAGCAGCGCCGCTTCTTTTATGTTCCGTACGCAGATAGGCCCCGTCATGTTGACCACCGAACGCATCTTGGCCGACGTGCTCGTGTCGGGCCGCTGTTCGTGATCGAGCCCGACCATGATAGCGAGGCCGTATACGATTTCACCAACCCGAGGTCGGGGGCGAGGATGGACGCGAAGACAGGAGAGATTCTCTGATGGATAGCATGTTCAATGACCATGTTTTCCCTAAATACAAGGATCAGCAGGTCATGAAGCCTCAGATGGATGGCCTTGATGACCCCACTTTAAGGTATTTCACGCTGTTGGACTCGTCTGCCCTAGTGAAAGACGAACTTAAAGCCGACAGGTTCGACGATGAATTCATTAAATCCTTCCTCAATGCCGCCAAGGAGCTTGCGGCCGCCGGGAGGAGAGCGACCGACAGGCCGGGCATGTATGTGTTCCTGGAGCATTCCTACGCGATTCCGGTGATGTTCCTCACAAGGCACTGTATTGAGCTTTCAATCAAGAGGGCGATAAAAAAATGTGGGGCTAAGCCTAAGAAAGACCACAGCCTTAGAAACCTGTGGAATTCCTTGCTCTCGAGGTTTCCGAAGCAAAAGTGCCGTGAAAACAATAGAACCATCAAGAACATGGGTGCTTTTGTAAATGCCATTGCCGACATCGATGACAACGGCATCAGTCTCCGCTATCCGCAGGACAAATCAGGCGGACTGACGCAGGACAGGCCGCTATTCGTGAACGACGAGGAAGTCGTCTCGTATTTGGAGAAGTTCGTAGAGCAGCTTCAACTGATTGACTTCGATTATCTTGTCGAGAATGGTAAATAAGTGGCTGGAGACCGCTCTTTATCGTTTGTAAAACCATTGGTTGGGATCGATTTGACCACCGGCCCCAACCAGAAATTTAACGTCCGATAGTTGTGAATCATAACCAGTAAATTAACGTAGCATCACAGCGGGATTGCTAAAGAAACTCGCCAGACTCAAGGTCGATAAAGTCGCCAAGTCTGATCTGCGCCTTGAAAGCGGCCTCATATTCTCTCGCTCGCGTCTGATCATCAAGCTTGAAGCCGATGTTGAACAGCTTTCCCGACTTCGTTCTCCGAATCAGGTCTTGTTCCAACATGAATGCGATCACGCGGCGATGCGCTTCGTCGTCGTCCATATTCAAATAGAAGCACGCGACACCGCGCCTGCCCTTCGCGAGGGTCTCGCAGGAGCTGTGCTTGCATTCAGCAACCACCTTACCGAGAGCCGCTTCACGGCAGACCTCCTCTACGAACTCAATATCATTGAAGAAGAACATCCATTTCCCGCACCTGTGCTTATCAAGCTCCGGGGCCAGCTTGGTATCGATGTAAAACGACCACCACGGGTTGTCCACCCTGATGATTCGGCCGTCTTCGCTCAACATCGACCTCACTTCCATCCATGCCTCCTATGCCAGGATCTCACCGATTACCAAATTGAACTTTATGCCCGAACGCGGTTCGTTGAACTCGTCGACCGCCTCGCCGTCATGGTCGGGCTTGGTCACGAACAGCGGCCCCGGTGCATCGATGCGAGGTCCGATCGTGAATTCACATCGCTGTAGGATTATAAATTGACTTTCGATATTGGCACTCTTTATAGCGTTGTAGCAAAGTGAGCCTGTTACCGGCTTGTTCCGGCAACGGGTTTTTTAATATCTACTTGGAGTCATGCAAATGGTCCAACATAGATCTGTAAGTAAGCGCTTCGAGGAAACGATGCCGATCTCGCATCAATTCATGGGTGCATCGGAAAAATAGGGCGGAGTCGCCCTCGCGATCCCGCCCCGTAGACCCGAGTGTTTCTGACTTTCCCGTTATCCGGAACGGCTGGAGAAGGTCGCGTCTCAGTTCGGAAAACCCAATGCTTGAAGCGACGATGCCAAGGGGCTACTCGGTCAGCTTTTCGCATCCGCGCCAGGGCAAGGGGAGGGACAGCCTGTAGAACGAGGCCGGCTCCATAGGAATCTCCTCGAGCCTTCCGTTGCCTCGCCGAACCCACGATGTTCCGTTTGCGTCGATGAAAGCCGTTTCGGGCGCCGTGCGTACTCCCATTCCGTGCCCTTCCGTCGGGAGCCATATGTACCATGCTCCAGGAGGAAGCGTGCCGACGCAGACGCGGTTGGGAAAAACGGGGCGGTTGTCCTCTCCTTTGAAAGAGGGGCCGGCTCCGCTAATCCCGACGCAGGTGACGATTGCGTCGTAGACGGGGGACTCGCTTTCGTTTCGAAGCACGACGAACTGCCAGACGAATCGATTGTCCTCGGGCTGACCGGTACGGTTTCGACCCCCTTCGTACCATGCCGATATGCGGGATGGCTGATACCGCTTGATGTCGTCCTCCCTGTTCCTTTTGCTCTGGCTGCCTTGCCAGAATGCGACAATCAAGGCCACCAAGGTAACGAGTCCGATGAATGCTTGGACAATCAGATTGGCGATGTCTATATCGATGCCAAAAATCATTGGATGGTCACCGGCTCAGCGTCGTGGGGCGATAATTCTAACTCCGAATAATACGGCTTGATCGATGGTCGACGTTACGTAAACGTCAAAATGGGTTTGTCTTAACAGCCTTATTTTCTTAAGACAAACTTGCCGCAACGCCAATTCAAAGAGTTTGCCGTGACGCAGACAGATGCAGTTGGTTGCTGAAAAGCGTGGTTATTTGGGCAGGATTCGCTTCAAAACGCCCGTCGATTATTACGATCTAATGCAGCCTGTAGGGTGGATGTACTTCGATAAGCAGTAGTCGACATGCTCTGGTTTTGAACGAAAAGTCCCAGAGACAATCGATAACGATTCTTCTTTGATGATGCGAGCGGCGCTACCATTAGCAGCGCCCCTTGTTTTCCGCTCGCAGATAGATCCCGCCATGTTGACCACCGAATGCATCTTGACCGACGCGCTCGTACTCCTATTCGGGCACAGAAATTGGAGGCGCTGCCCCCAGCGTCTACTCAGCGAAATTCGTTAAGAAAGCTGACATCGAACACTGTGAACTCCGTCATCGAATCGAATCTCATTGACTGGGATGCGTTCATTAATGATGACTTTGATGCCTATTTCAAAGCTCGCGTCATGGCTTTGCTGGACGCTATTGAGTTCGCACTGGGCAAGTCCATCTCCGATAGGGGCACCGAGGAAACAGTAAAGAGATTTGGCCGCTCATTGGAATAAGATGCTTCTTAGCTCCGTTATTGGTTATAGAAAGAAGGCTTAATGTCTGATTTTGAAATTTTGCAGCAGTTGTGCGAAACAGCAGACGAACTTTCAAAGAAATACATCAGCTCTAGTTCGCCTGACTTTAAAGCATGGAAGACAAGGGCGGACAGGCTTTTAATTAGGCGATTTGGAAAAGACAGCTACGAATTTAAAAGCTTTAACAAAATCAGCTACTCGTTGTCTTTCTTCACCTCCGGTACGCCCGACTCGGCTTTCGTTGAAGCCTGTGCGGACGGCCTGCGCAGTGCAAAAGCTGTGCTGGAGACATACCTTGATGAGTTTTCAGACGAAGGGGAAACCGGATCGACTGCAAATGTTGGAGATTATTCGAAGGTATTTATCGTTCATGGTCACAACGGAGAGCTTAGAGAAAGGGTCGCGAGAATCATCGAAAGGCAGGGCCTGACGGCGGTTGTCCTAAACGAGCAGTCAAATCAGGGCAAGACAATCATCGAAAAGCTGGAAATTGAAGGCGATGCAGCAGGAGCGGTATGCCTTTTTACGGCGGACGACGAAGGAAGAGCCCAGGCAGAACAGTCGGAAAAGCCCAGGGCTAGACAAAATGTTGTATTTGAAGCCGGATACTTTATTGGTCGGCTTGGCAGGGAAAACGTTGCAATTCTTGTTGACAAAGGTATCGAGATTCCCTCCGATCTACAGGGCGTCGTTTATACCGGAACAGACAGTTGGGAGTTCGGCCTCTTGAAAGAACTCAAGTCCATGGGATATTCCATCGACTTTAATAAGATGGATATCTAATCCGTTGATCCCTCCTTTCACCGACTGGCAAAACGATTTACACCTAATTGTGGACATTGCCCACACGATTTCTCTTTGCTCCCGCATTGATCTCGCTAAACTATTAATTGCTGCTACCAGGGCATTTTCTGGTGCACATTCTATTGGCTCCTGCGAAGATCGGAGCGGCTATGTTTGCCGCCGAGTCCCACACCGGCCGTCATCACATCGCGATCGCTGCCATGGCCTGCCTATGCGTTTTGCTGGGCGGGCCTTCTTGTGCCGCGGGCGCGGAGAGCCTGTTTATCGCGGGCGCGACGTACTGCGAGCCGGGCGTGTCGGGCCCCGGCTGGGTCTGGACCGATGCCGACCACCTGGAGCTTAATGGCTACGCGGGCGAGGCCATCGGCGCCGAGGGCGACCTGGTGCTGACGCTTGCCGGGCAGAACTCCGTGACGGAGTCGCATGCGCCCGATGCGGACATCACGCTGTGCGGCATGGAGGTGTGGGGCAACCTGACGCTTCGCGGCACCGGGACCCTGACGGCGACGGGCTCGCAGTGCGGGATCCACGTTTCGCAGGCGCTCGTGGTGGACGGATGCACCGTCGATGCCCGGGCGGACGGGGCCGATATTACTGACGAGACGGTCGCCGGCGTGATCGCAGGCGACATGGCCGTACGCGGCGGCGGACGCGTCGTTGCCGCGAGCACCGGGTCCGGAGCGGGCGTGCACGCCTACGGCGTGTATCTGCAGGACTTAGGTCTTGGTGATGGCGCGGCCGGCTGTCGGCTTTCCGTCGACGCCTCGTGGCTTGATGCGGCCGGTGCCGATGGCGGTGTTGCGTGCTTGGGCGGGTCGCTTGTTTCCGCGCGGTTTATGGCGCCTGCTGGTGGGGCATTTGGAGCTGGTGGCGTGGTGGATGCCACCGGTGCGGTGGCACCGCATGTGGTGGTTGAGCCCGAGGGCGCGACGGCGCCGGCGGGGGAGACCGACGGGCGCGAGGTGCCCGGTGGCGCGGGCGAGCCGGCTGGTGGCGCCGGTCCTGCCGGTGGGCAGCCCGGTGCCGGGTCCGCGACGGATCCCGCCCTGAAGCCCGCGACTGCGACGCCCAAGACGATCACGACAACCAAAACGACAGTAAACAGGACCACGGTGTCCACGCCATCCAAGGCCAAGGCTGCCGGCGCCGCCACCGCCACGCTCCCCAAGACCGCCGACAGCAACTGGATCGCCGCCTCATTAGCGCTATTCCTGCTAGGAGCAGCGCTTATAGCTGCCGCGCACCGCTGCTCGGTATCGCATGCATCGTCATGGCGGTTGTTCCCGCTTTGAGCTACGCAGGCAACCGATTAAAAGCGAGTTTTATGTTTCCCAAAGTAGGGGCGCACCGGCTAACGCCGGCGCGCCCCTACTACTGAACGGACAGTTTTAATTACTAAGGATACGGCAGCAATCCGTACATTCCGCAGTCGGGAACCATTCTATTCCGCCTCTACGATTTCGTCTGCATTGCCTTCGGTTTCGTTGTTCGGCTCATTTATCTCAGTGTTCTTGGCCACCGTCTCCGTGTCACCGTCTTCTGCAGGGAGGTAATACATTAAGCCAAATAGCTCATTTATCGCTCTGCGAGTATTTGCAGCTGAGACACCGATGCGCTTCAGCTGCATTGCATAGACAAGATAGCGTAGAAGCAGCAAATCAAGAATGGCAGCACCTTTGAAATCCTTGTCAATGTTTCCATGGGCAAAGTCATTTCTTTGCTCAGCCAGCCTGCTTCCAATGACTTCGTAGGAAAATTCCTCATCATTCCTTTTGTATAGACCTTCCCCAAATACCCCAATCATTTCATGAAAATCTCGACCAGCCTGTACTATCTTCGATTCCAGATTGCTAAAGCCGATGCTCTTCTTTGCATATTTCAATATCTTTTTAGCTTTTCCGGAGCTTTGGTTAATGCATTCATCCATCTGAGCTGATGCTCGTTGCTCAGCAGCCACTCGAGCTTCTGATTTGACAACTCCGCTTGGATACGCTTGGTCAAATTCCCATTCAAATGCTGCGGAAGTCAGCACGAAGTCCGATGCATCGAGCGTATGTCCCTTTTCGTATGTTTCAGGAATATGCCTTAGGTAGATTTCTCCGTCTGCAATCGCTCCAAACATTTTAATCTCATACGGGTCCAGCAAAGACAGCTGAATATATCGACCTTTTTCAAGAGGCTTGGTATCAAATGGCTCTGAGGATCTCGCTAGCTTGAATTCAGCTGTGCTGGGGTAATGCGAGTCGTCGTACATAGCCTGCAGGCTGCAATCCTCAATTAGTGTGTTTTTGCTGAATGTCAGATATTTGAGGAAGTCTTCTGCTGCATGCCACAGGCGATAGAAAAACCAGTAATCGTCCGTTTCATCAAACTCGAAAATCATGCTGGAATTAAGGGTGATGGGTGGAGTACTAATTTTCATACTGCATGTCCACCCAACTGAGAAATACGCCGCGATATCTCTGCCCTCAAAGCGAAATGCTCTCTTCACGGTCGAAGTTCTGTCGAATCCATTTGTCCTGATAGAGATGATTCCCTTTTCTGTAAGGTCGTCAGAATCAAATACCTGCGAGAATGCCCTATTAACCGGATGAATGTAATTCAAGGCCCTGCCGGATAGAGTCATCCTGCAAAAACCATTGGTATTCGGGCTACATTCCAGATACCCAGCAACGTTGATATACAGAGTCGAATTTCGACTTCCGACAGTCGATTCCTCCCTGGTCAAAAAGATCAATCGCTTGCTTGTCTCGTTGCAGAAGCCGTCAAGATAAGGCACATCAACAGTCAAAGGGTCGCCGGATGTATACACACCGGGGCAAATTTCTTTTTTTAGCCAACCCCACATAATGTCATTCTTGCGTTCTTTGGGCGGGATGAGAACAACCTCAGAGCCATCGAACACAAAGACAAAATCAACATCTTTGAATTTTAGAGTTCCCGAATACGTGTTGTCTGTCATCTTATTTACCCCTCATAATGACCTTTCCAGTCCTTGTTCGCAACCTTGTCGCCGATCCTCTCGAGATCGACGCAGGCGAAATGCCAGTCTCCTAACAGCTTGTCCAAGCTGGGCTTAACGGGTTCCACATCACCTGCGTGAACCCGAAGTCGGAGTGGGGGAAGCTGATAGTGAGGTACTTTCCCGAGCTCGCGCCGCTGCAGGCGATTCGGAACAACTATCCGAAGACCCCGCTCACGCTCGACCGCGTTGACGTGGGAGGTCGCGGCGGCATCAGGCAAGAGAACATCATCGACTGGATGCTGTCCGGGGCATGGCCAACAACGTCTCTTATGCCGAGTTCACAATTTAGACAGGAGAACCTGTACCCGCGAGATTAATTGCGTCTCATCCATTTCCTCGGGGGCAATCATCGAACTTAAGGTGGCGCATCGGAGCCATGGAATTAAAGAACTTATCACCGAAATAGTCGAGCAGAAACTCTGGAAAAGCCGATAGCACAAACACCGAACCGTCCTCGATCCGCATCCTTTTCTCCTCGCGGAAGATCGCATCGACCGTAACCAGCTCTCGATACGTCTCAAATGAAACCTCATCGAGACCGAGCAGGCACTTGCATCTCAATACGAAGGCAGCGATTGCATCTTTCCATTGGGGAAGCTCCATGTGCTTCCCCACGTTAACGTTTCCCTCTCCCGACTTATTTTTATATTGAGCGATTTCCGAGTTGTCAACAAAACAGCCTGAATGCGCCTGGCACTGCCCTGCGCGATAATCGTACAGTGCCTCGACCATCGGGTAGCTTATATAGAGCTTTCCGCTCTCGTGCTCGTTATCGAATGCGAGGAGCATCGCCTCCACAAGGGCATCGGACTCGCATCCAGGCGCATTGTTCTGATGAGAGTCGTAGTCAAAGAAGAGAAAGACCTCATCAACAGAATCCCTCTCCACGCCCTCTAGACATTTTGCAGCAGAAGGCACCGTTTCTCTCAGTACCTCCACAACATCCAGATCGAAGTCCTCCTCTGCAAGCCGCTCGTAAAGCATGTAGATGTTCTGCGCCGCTGGCAGACAGATCACCCTCAGGTCATCTCTCCCTTTCAGAAAAAGATCCTTCATCTTCTCCGCAAAGCGCAGGTCACGCGACTCTCCTTCAACGATGAAGAGCGTGACCGGGCTAGCCATCGAAAGCACCGGCCTTAAACATCTTCTGGAGGTTATGCGCCAATCTGAGCTCCTTGGGTGTTAGCTTTTCCAGCGAGCGAATCTCCCCCTCCTTGAGAATGAAATAGACATCGGGACGCATGAGGTCGTTCGTCAAAAGGTCCGTGTTGTGCGTCGTAATGAAAACCTGGACACCCTCAAGGTCCCGTAGCATCTCCACGATCGACCGGGACAATTCAAAGTGATAAAAGGCATCGAATTCATCGATAAAGACCAAGGAAGCCTTGCTCATCTTGATATACCAGTAGTAGTACAGAGCAAGTGACATGGTGCCTGTCGAGGCGACCGACGCAAACGGAACGGTACCGCCCTCGAACCTGCAATAAAGCTCGGGAACTCCATTCACGTCCACGGATACGAGGTTCAGGGAGATTCCCTGCTGGCGCAAGAATTCTTGGAAGTCCTCCATCTTTCCTTCGCGAATAATGCCCTGGGTAAAGATATCCGAGCCAACCGAAAGCCCCTGATATCCACGCTCATCGAGCGAGTAGAACATGAGCATGTTGTCGACAAAGGAGGTGAAGGCTCTAAACGCCCTGGCAGACGGCTCATCTCGCAGTATTGCATTGCTCTTGACATATTTGACACGCGACAGCCTGTCGGACTCAGTGGGGAGATCGGTAGAAAGCGAGAGGGACTCGGCGCCCGGCAGGTCAACATGGCCCGTTTGAGCGTCGAACCTGTAGCTCAAGACCTCCACGCCAGCAATGTACAGACTCTCGTATACAAGCGTCTGTGGGTCGGTTTTCCCGTAGCGGTATACGACCTCGATATTGTCGAAGACAAAATCGTATTGAAACTCTGTAATTGAACTCTTTGAATTAAGGCACCGGTATGGCGAGTATTTTTTGAGCAGCTTTTCCTTGTCGGTCAGATGCAGAACAATGTCGAATATCGCGAGGGCGAAATTGGACTTTCCACTGCCATTCGCACCATATATGATGCCCTTTGCCTTAATGCCATCCTGAATTACCTGTTGATTGAATGAATAGTTGGCGGGATCGGATAGATCAAATGTAATTCGCTTATTGAAGCACTTGAAATTTGAAACCGAAAACTTCTTGAGCATGGCACGGCTCCTCTGCTTTCTGAGTCTATTTGAAACACAGGATAAAGTAGCTTAGCAAATTGGTCAATTTGCCCGTATTTTTAATACGGATATTCCGAAGAAAAACTACGGAAGTACGCGATATACGCCGGGCCTGTCCAACCGATCATAGTCTTCGCAGGGCAAGACTTCTTCGCGCGCGAGGGAGAATGTGATCTCGATCGTTAGGCGCACGCTGATAAAACTAGGCGGTACCGTCTCAGCGACCCCGCCTTACAAATCCGAAGGTTTTTCATCTAAATCTATTATGAACCATCTTTTATGGACTATCGGAACCATTTATCAAACAACATCATCAGAAACGTGAAGGGCGAATTCGGAAGCTGATTCTCCCTTTCACCGGCTGGCAAAACGATTTACACCTAATTGTGGACATTGCCCACGCGATTTCTCTTTGCTCCCGCATCGATCTCGCTAAACTAATAGGTGCTGCTACCAGGGCATTTTTCTGGTGCATATTCTATTGGCTCCTGCGAAGATCGGAGCGGCTATGTTTGCCGCCGAGTCCCACACCGGCCGTCATCACATCGCGATCGCTGCCATGGCCTGCCTATGCGTTTTGCTGGGCGGGCCTTCTTGTGCCGCGGGCGCGGAGAGCCTGTTTATCGCGGGCGCGACGTACTGCGAGCCGGGCGTGTCGGGCCCCGGCTGGGCCTGGACCGATGCCGGCCATCTGGAGCTTGACGGCTACGCGGGCGACGCCACCGCCGCCGACGGCGACCTGGTCGTGACGCTCGCCGGGCAAAACTCGGTGACGGAGTCGAATGCGCCCGATGCGGACATCACGCAGTGCGGCATGGAGGTGTGGGGCAGCCTGACGCTTCGCGGCACCGGGTCCCTGGCGGCATCGGGCTCGCAGTGCGCGATCCACGTCTCGCGGGCGCTCGTGGTGGACGGCTGCGCCGTCGATGCCCGGGCGGACGGGGCCGACGTCACGGACGAGGCCGTGGCCGGCGTGATCGCCGGCGACATGGCCGTGCGCGGCCGCGGGCGCGTCGTCGCCGCGGGAGCCGGGTCCGGAGCGGGCGTGCGCGCCTACGGCGTGTATCTGCAGGATCTGGGCATTGGTGCTGGCGCGGCTGGCTGCCGGCTTTCCGTCGCTGCCTCGTGGCTCGATGCGGCCGGTGCCGACGGCGGCGTTGCGTGCACGGGCGGGTCGCTTGTTTCCGCGCGGTTTATGGCGCCTGCTGGTGGGGCATTTGGAGCTGGTGGCGTGGTGGATGCCACCGGTGCGGTGGCACCGCATGTGGTGATTGAGCCCGATGTAGCCACGTCTCCGGCGGGGGAGACGGACAGGGGCGAGGTACCGGGCGGTGGGGCGGAAAAGTCTCCCGCCGATGCTAACCCCGCTGCCGGAGAGCCCACCACAGGAACCACGGCAAATCCCACGCTGAAACCCGCGGCCGCGACAACCAAGACAACTACGACAGTAACCAAGACCACAGTGTCCACGCCGTCCAAGTCCAAGTCCGCCACCGCGACCACAGTGGTACTCCCCAAGACCGGCAACAGCAACTGGATCGCCGCTTCCGTGGCGCTTTTCCTGCTGGGGACAGCGCTTTTAGGTGCCGCACGCCGCTGCTGAGGCACCCGTTTGGGCTGGAAGAGGGGAGAGGCAACCGACAAAAAGCGAGTTTTACGTTTCCCAAAGTAGGGGCACACCGGCTGACGCCGGCGCACCCCTACTGTTGAACGGACAGTTTTAATTGCTCAAGATATGGCAGCCATAGCGTGCCCCAGCTCGTTCGTAGCCTTTACTCGACGGTGCAGAAGCGCGTGCACGAAATCCTGGCATAACGCGCGAGCAGCCGCAACAAGCGCTGCCATTGGGCATGACCACGCTGCTGGCCGCGCCCCTTTGTCTAGTCCTGCTGCCCTTCGTTCTGCTGGATCTCTTCGTTGAAGCATTCATCGGCCTTTTCGTTGATTAGCCACTTTAACCAGACAGGGCACTTCTCCCAACTGTCTCCGAAGCCCATTGAATATCAACTTCATCCGAACACCTCCCACATTCATCTGTGAGTGTACCGATGAATGTGGGAATCCGATGCCCTGAGGGCCGGATCAGCCGGCCCCGGGAGATTGGAGGACTCCACGTCTGAACCTCCCGCATCCCGTGCGGGCAAGATAAATGCCCGCAACGATTGCCGCTGCGAGCATTCTCCAGGCCGGTCACAAACCGGCAGGCTCCGACTATTTGACGTCACCGTGTAAGTGTAATACAATAATACATGACAGTAGGACACCATTAAGGAGGTAGACAATGGCAACCATCTCTATCCGAGTCAGTGATGACCTCAAGGCCAAACTCGAGGGATTGGCCCACGAATCGGGTGGCACCATCTCAGGAGTGGTCACCGAAGCCCTCGGATCAATGGTGGGTAGCCCCCGCACTGATTACCCCGAGGAGATGGCCCCGCTGACCATAGCGCCGGTCAACCGCCTCATCCTCCGCGACCAGGAGCTCATCCTTGCCGCCCTCTCGGAGGACGAGGAGGATGCCGCTTACCACAAGCGCAATGCACAGATATTCGAGAAGGGCTACGTGCGCGAGTACCCGGAGGCATTCGCCGTGCTTCGACCGGAGATTCCCAACTCACGCTGCGAGGAGCTGTACGACATCCTCGACATGTTCCGCGTCCTCAGGGCCTCATACGAGGACCTGCCTGAAGATGAGAAGGCCGAGGTGGACGAGCGCGACATCTCGCCTCAAGGCTTCGACTACAACGACATGGAGGAGGGGCGTCTCGCCGGCTACGTGAAGCACCTCTTTGCGGACAAGCGCTATGAGGAGCTCGCGGAGCCTCTGAGGAAGTACTCGGATGGCGGGAACTCGCATGGTCCCCGCCTCGAGATGTACCGCCGCATGCTTCACTGCTTCAAGCCCCTCTGGCGCAAGCATATGCTCGGCGACCGCTTCCTCGGCCTCGCCGAGATCGAGAAGGTCATCGCTGCGCAGCGCTACGACTCTGGCTACTAGGAGGGAGCAGCCGATGTCTGAAGACATCGGACGAATTCTGTAGTACATCAACGAATACATCAAGGGCTGGAGTGTCCACGGGACGGCCGGGAGCTGCCGGGGGGCCTACGGCGTGGAGGACGTGCCGCTCAGCGAGCTCGACCTGACGCCGGGGCTGATAGGGCGGGCGCACGCATAGAGGGGCGATGCCCCGCTGTCCTGGCCTGAAGGGGAAAATGTAATAGGCGGGCCGACCGTCCGGCTGAGTCTGGGAAGAGGTGCCGGGCGGAGGGCGGGGCATGGCCACCGGACCCATCGAAAAACATCTCCACCGTTCCTTCAACTGGGAAAATGCCGCCCCCGAGTCCCGGGAGGGGACTCGGGGGCGTTCGGCTGGCTGCGGAAACGGCCTATCCGATCAATGTGTTCGGCTGAGATCGGAAATCAACCCCTCTCCGAAGCCCACGGCTCGCCATTCCTCGTGGGGCTCGTGCCAGGCGGTGTCATCCCTTGGGATCATGGGTTTGGTGCCAAGCGTCTTGTTCCAGAGGCGGCCATGGTGGGCGCAGCAGTAGTTCCTCACGGTGTTGAGCGCCACGAGGCAGAACTCGGCCACCTTGGCGCTGACTCCGAGCGTGCCCGCTATTATCCCACGTGCTCGAGTTTGCCGACGGGTTCTTCTCGGTCTGCCATGAGGCCGCGCGAGATCAGCAGGTCCGCCTGTTCGTCGTAGGTGAGGAATGGCTTCTCGTACTTCGTCTCGGCTCCAAGGACTTAAAAAAGACCCGCCAGTGTGCATGCTAAGCAGAGGCCAGGCGGGTTTACTGACAACATCTTAACGTGTCCCCTCGGCATTGGCTATTGAAATACTAGAACGCGTGCCCCAGCTTGTCCGTTAACCAATTGCTCTTGGCTCGGCGACATCAGCATGGCGCTCAAAGGCACCTCAGATCGCTGCCAAAATGCCTATATTTCGGAAGCGCGAGGAAAAATAAGCAATCCCTGAGCACAACCCGATTTTTGTCAATAAAACCGCGGTTAGAGACTTTGCCAATCTCCCTTACGTATGGCATCTTCAGATTTTGCCGCATGCTGCCGGATACAGCCCCTCTCTAATCACCGGCCTGCGGAACGGGCGGATGGCGATTGCCTTCCATTCAATCGGTAAGTAAAATTAAGACTTGATTACTCTTGTCGACATATCCGCTGCTGTTTCTCGTGCGCTGTCTCGTTACGACGTCCGCGAGGCATACCTATCTGGCTCCTTCGCCCGTGGCGAGCAAACGCCAGATAGCGATATTGATTTGCGTCTAGTCTGCGGTGAAACAATGACGTTCGGCACGCTATTCGAACTCTCCCTTGAGCTCGAAGAAGAGCTTGTGCGAGATGTTGAGATTGTCACCAACCCTCCCGAGCATATGCGTCCTGCATTCCGCAAGAGCATTGAAAAGGATGAGGTGCGTCTCTATGAAGCGGCGTAAATGGGATGAGGAACTCATCGAGGTCATTCTTTTTGATTGCGAAGCTCGCATATTTTGATCTCGCTACACCAATAACTACTGCTGCCAGGCAATTTATTGGCGCAGTTTCCATTGGCTCTTGCGAAGGTCGGAGCGGTCATGCTTGCTGCCGCGTTCCACACCAGCCGACACTACATCCTGTTTACTGCTTTGGTCTGCCTATGCGTTTTGCTGGGCGGGTGCTTTGCCGGCGCGGCCGGCCTCATCGCGCCGGCGATGGCCTGACTCGCCAAAAAACCTCGATGCAATCGCGTTGCGCGTATCGGCGACGTGTCATACGTATAGAATCAAAGCATCCGCACGAAGGTTATCAATTGGATTGGACACCACATGGAGATCCCCAGCACCCTGTGCAGTAATATCTACGACTTTGCGTTTTGCCCCGAGCCCTGTTACGACCGCCTGGTAGACCTCGCCGATCCCTAGGACTGGGGTCCCAACAACCGTATCCTCAAAAACTACCTGTCGTTCTCGTTTAGCCGCGCGGTGTTTCTGACCGAGCGCGACGTAGACCAGACCGCGCCGTCCAACCTGCCGCTGGTGTTCGACGACGACCGTTGCCTGTTCAACACCGGCCTGTACACGCGCCGCTACGAGACCATCTACGGCTTGTTTGAGCCCAATTCCAAGCCCGACGCGCGCCAGCATTGGTTTTTGAAGGGCTTCTTTAAGGAGAGCGACCCCATGCTGGTCTCGTTTGAGTACCTGCCGTGCCGCGTGCGCTTTGCCGAGGACCCCTCCGAGCTGGTCTTTGACTACCGCTTGCCGATCCGCTCCAACATCGACCACATTCTGGGCGACGAGGAAAACCTCACGCGCATCCCCGCCAGCCTGATGGGGGAGGGCAACTCGCTGCTGCTGCGCCGTGCCTTTGAGGGCGCCGTCGTCGAGGCCGCCCGTCGCGCCGCCGCCAACTACACGCTCGCCGTGCCGCAGTTCTATGGAGGCCGAATCCAGCTGCTGCTGCCGCTGTGCCTGACCGGCGACAAGCCCGAGCTGGCGCTGACCATCCAGCGCGAGGACGGCTTCTACGCTGCGCGCACCTGTCTCACGCTCGATATGGCCTACAACAACGCACGACTCATCTGCCGCCCCGAGACCTCGTGGATCAAGCGGTAAAGGCTCGTTGAGCTGCGGGTTTGCTGTTTATTTGGACTGCGCCAGAGCAGCCAAAGCCCACGAATTTAAAATCGAGGGCAAAAAGTTCTTGGTAAACCACGCGCGGCTATGATAGTATCTCTTTTGCCAAAAGGCGACGGGCGATTGGCTCAGGGGTAGAGCATATCCTTCACACGGATGGGGTCACAAGTTCGAATCTTGTATCGCCCACCATCAAAAGCAAAGGTCAGAGGTATTAAGCCTCTGGCCTTTTTCTTTTTGACACCAAGTGTGACACTAAAAACCGACACCATGATCGAATCCATGTTGTCCGAGACGCCGTTGGACGGGGGCCGGGCGGCGCCGCGGAAAGTTTTCCAAAATTGTCCTTGCATCGCCGCCGGTGTTCCCGTATAGTACTTCTTCGCACGGGGGCGTAGCTCAGCTGGGAGAGCGCTTGACTGGCAGTCAAGAGGTCAGGGGTTCGATCCCCCTCGTCTCCACCCGAGTATTGAATGAGGCTCCAACGCTAGTTGGGGCCTTTTTTCATATTGGAACACAAGGTCTCCTATCGACCGATATTTAAGCTATATAAAAAGAAGAAGGCCAGACTTAGTGTCTGGCCTTCTGTAAATTCTGGTGGGCCCTCCGGGATTCGAACCCAGAACCCAGGGATTATGAGTCCCCTGCGCTAACCGTTGCGCCAAGAGCCCTTGAAGTTAGTGGCAACGATAGTAATGGTGGCTATCCATTTGAATTAGTTTCGCACCACGATGAAAGATACTACCATGCGCGCGTTGGTCGTTCAACGCACGATCTTGTCCGCCAGGAGGATCATGGTGCCGCCTTTGGCCCTCTTGCCTGCTTCCAGCGCCCCGGGCCGGCCGCCGGGCGCAGCCGCGGAAAGTTTTTCCAAAATTGTCCTTGCATCGCCGCCGGTGTTCCCGTATAGTACTTGTTCGCACGGGGGCGTAGCTCAGCTGGGAGAGCGCTTGACTGGCAGTCAAGAGGTCAGGGGTTCGATCCCCCTCGTCTCCACCCGAGCATTGAATGAGGCTCCAACGCAAGTTGGGGCCTTTTTTCATATAGGCACACAAGGTCAAAGGCGGCACCATGATCCTCCTGGTCGACAAGATCGAAAAAAGCTTCGGCGCGCGCGTCCTCTTTAGCGGCGCGTCATTCCAGATCAACCCCGGCGAGCGTTTTGCGCTCGTGGGCCCCAACGGCGCCGGCAAAACCACCATGCTCAAGATCATCATGGGCATCGACAGCCCAGACGCTGGCCAGGTCCAGTACGCCAAGGACTGCCAGGTAGGCTATCTAGAGCAGGAAACTAACCTGGAGCAAAAGGACACCACCATCCTTGCCGAGGTCATGGCCGCCGCCAAGGAAATCCGCCGCATGGGCGTGCGCGCTAACGAGCTGCAGGCCCAGATCACCGAGCTCTCCGAGCAGGGCAAAGACGTCGACGCCCTCCTCAACGAGTATGGCCAGGTCCAGGACCGCTTTGAGCATCTGGGCGGCTACGAACTCGAGAGCAACGCCCGCAAGATCTTGTCCGGCCTGGGTTTTAAGGTCACCGACTTTGAGCACCTGTGCTCCGAGTTCTCCGGCGGCTGGCAGATGCGCATCGCGCTGGCAAAGCTCTTCCTGCGCCACCCCGACCTGCTGCTGCTGGACGAGCCCACCAACCACCTGGACCTCGAGAGTGTCCAATGGCTGCGCGGCTTTATCGCCAACTACGATGGCGCCGTCCTCATCGTCAGCCATGACCGCGCCTTCATGGACGCCTGCGTCGACCACGTGGCCGCCCTCGAGAACCGCCGCGTGACCACCTACACCGGCAACTACAGCAGCTACCTTAAGCAGCGCGAGGACAACCTGGAGCAGATGCGCGCCAAGCGCGCTGCCCAGGAGCGCGACATCGCCCACATGCAGGTCTTCGTCGACAAGTTCCGCTACAAGCCCACCAAGGCAGCCCAGGCGCAGGAGCGCATCCGCAAGATCGAGCAGATTAAAAAGGAGCTCGTCATCCTGCCCGAGGGCCACAAGCACATCGACTTTAAGTTCCCCGATCCGCCACGCTCCGGCGACATGGTCGTGGGCCTAGAGGGCGTCTCCAAGTCCTACGGCGATAAGCACATCTACAGCGACATCGACCTTAAGCTCTACCGCGGTGAGCACGTGGCACTCGTCGGCCCCAACGGCGCTGGCAAGTCCACCCTCATGAAGATCCTCGCCGGTCTGGAGCCGCCCACCACCGGCACCCGCGACCTGGGAACCAACGTCGGCGTCGCCTACTATGCCCAGCATGCGCTCGAGGGCATGACCGAGTCCAACACCGTCCTGCAAGAGATCGACACCGTCACGCCCAAGTGGACCGTGCCGCAGCAGCGCAGCCTGCTGGGCGCCTTCCTGTTTAGCGACAACGATGCAATCGAAAAACAGGTCCGCGTCCTCTCCGGTGGCGAAAAGGCGCGTCTGGCCCTGGCAAAGATGCTCGTGGCCCCCGAGGCGCTCCTGTGCCTGGACGAGCCCACCAACCACCTGGACATCGACTCGGTGGACATGCTCGAGAATGCCCTGCAAAACTTCCCTGGTACCATCGTGCTGATCAGCCACGACGAGCACCTGGTACGCGCCGTTGCCAACCGCGTGATCGACATACGCGATGGCAAGGTCACGGTCTACGACGGCGACTACGACTACTACCTCTACAAGCGCGAGGATCTCGCAGCCCGCGCCGCCGCCGAGGCCGCAGGGGAGAGCGCGCCTGCCGCGGCCAAGTCCACCAAAGCCAGCGCCGCCCAGGCCGACACCCCCGCCGCGGCGCCTAAACCTGCCGAGGGCAAAAAGACCAAGGAGCAAAAGCGCGCCGAGGCCCAGGCCCGCGCTGCGCTCAACAAAAAGCTCAAGGGCGTGCGCAACCAGCTTAAGAAGATCGAGGCGGAGCTCGACAAAAAGCGCGCCCGCTATGACGAGCTTATGGAATTGATGGCAAGTGAAGAGCTTTATGCCGATCAGGATAAGTTCAACGCCGCGCTGGGGGAATATAACGGCCTTAAGCAAGAGCTGCCCAAGCTCGAGGACGAATGGCTCGAGCTTTCCACACAGATTGAAGAGGAGACCGCGCGTGAACTCTCGTAAGGCCACCGCCGTGGCGATGAGCATCATCGCCATCGCCTGTCGTATCTGCGGCATCTTTATGAGCGCGATGACCGTGCTGCTGTGCTTTAGCGGCCTGACCGCCAAGCTGCAGATCGTGGGCTTTGTCGTTGAGCTTTCGCGCGCGCTGCCGAGCGCCATCGCCGGCTACGGCGTCATCACCTCTCCCTTTGGCGGCGTCTTCCGCCTGGATTACGCTATCGTCGCCGTCATCCTGTTTGTAATTGACTACCTGCTCACGCGCGCCTCGCGCCGCGTCCGCTAGGAGAGCGCCATGTCCAGCAGCTACATCATGAACCTGCTCGCCAGTGCCGTCGCCGTCATCGTTGGCATCGTCATTCACGAGAGCGCGCACGCCGCCGCGGCCTGGGCTCTCGGCGACAAAACGGCGCGCTCGCGCGGACGCGTATCGCTCAACCCGCTCAACCATATCGACCCGTTCGGCACCATCATCCTGCCACTGCTCATGCTCGCAGCCGGTGGCCCGGTGTTCGCCTTTGCCAAGCCCGTGCCCGTCTACCTCAACAACCTCAAGCACCCCAAGCGCGACGAGGTCCTGGTGAGCGTGGCCGGCCCCGCGTCGAACATCGCACTCGCATGCCTCGCGGGCGCCCTCATGCACGCAACGTACGGCAATCTCTACGCCAGCATGTCCTTTGCCGTGGCGTCGCAGATCATGAACTTCGGCGCCACGTTTATCGTGGTCAACCTGTCGCTCGCGTTCTTTAACCTCATTCCGATTCCGCCGCTTGATGGCTCGTCGATCATCGTGCCCTTCCTCAAGGGCACGGCGCTCAACAACTATTACCGTCTGCAGCAATACGCTATGCCCATACTCATCCTGGTTCTATACCTGCTGCCTATGTGGACCGGCATCGATGTAATCGGCCGCTATTTCGACGTTACCGTGTATCCGCTTGCTGAGCAGCTGCTCAACTTCGCAATCGCCGGCATCTAAGGTAAACTTACAGGTCGTCCGTGTAAAACGGTCGCAGCATGCACCCAAACCGCGCCGCGAAGGCGCCGTCAAAGGAGGTCGAAGATGTCGTATCGCGTGTCGACGCAGGTCTACAGCGGACCGTTCGACCTGCTGCTGCAGCTGGTAACCCGCCAAAAAGTAGATATCGGCGCCATCTCCATCAGCGAGGTGGCCGAGCAGTACCTTGCCGAGGCCGAGCGCATCGAGGCGCTGGACCTGGACGTGGCGAGCGACTTTTTGCTGGTCGCGGCAACCCTTTTGGACATCAAGGCCGCCTCACTGGTGCCGCAGGAGGCCCCGCGCAAAGCCGATGACGACGATGACGAGTTCGACGAAGACCTTGAGGAGCTCAGCACGCTTGACGGCGACGCGCTGCGTGAGGTCCTGATCCAGCGCCTGATTGCCTACAAGCAGTTTAAAGGCGCGGCTGCGGCCCTCGGTGCGCGCATGCAGGCCGAAAGCCGCATGCATCCGCGCGTGGCCGGCCCCGACCCCGAGTTCCTAGGCCTTATGCCCGACTACCTTGCCGGCATCACGCTGCGCGGTCTCGCCGTCATCTGTGCCGACCTGGACGGCAAGCGCCAGACCTTCCTGCTGGAGGCCGAGCATGTGGCGCCGCATCGCGTGCCGCTCGACCTGACCGTGGCCTCAGTCGACCGCTTTACCATGGCGCACCAAACCTGCACCTTTCGCGAGCTACTGGACGGCGATGCCACTACCGAGCAGCTCGTCGTCACCTTCCTGGCCATGCTGGAGCTCGCCAAGCGCGGCTCGCTCACGCTGAGCCAGTACGAGATCTTTGGAACCATCTGCATCAACCGAGTCGAGGGCGCCGAGGCATACGTGCCCGGCGAGGGCCCCGAGCTCACCGAATAGGAGCCGCAACCATGTCAACCCTTTCCACGCTGGAGGCAAACAGCCTCAAAGGTGCCCTCGAGGCGCTGCTGCTGGTGTCGAGCGACCCGGTGAGTGCGCCCGCGCTGGCCGGCGCACTGGATATCGCCCCCGGCGAATGCGCATCGCTGCTCGCCGAGCTCAAGGTTGAGTACGAGGAGGCCAACCGCGGCTTTCAGCTGCGCGAGGTCGCCGGCGGCTGGCGCCTGTTTACGCACCCCGCCTACCACGACGTGGTCGAGGCCTATGTGTTGAGCTGGGACACGCAAAAGCTGTCGCAGGCGGCGCTCGAAACCCTGGCCGTCATCGCATACCACCAGCCCGTGACTCGCGAGGTGGTCAAGGGCATCCGCGGCGTCAATTCTGACGGCGTCATCGCGTCGCTCGTGGACAAGGGCCTGGTGCGCGAGCTCGGCCGCGACCCCCAGCGCGGTCAGGCCATCATTTACGGCACGACCAACGCCTTCTTGGAAAAGTTCGGCCTGCGCTCCACCCGCGACCTGCCCGATCTGGAGCAGTTTGCCCCCGACGAGCAGTCGCGCCAGTTTATCCGCGAGCGTCTGAGCGGCCGCAGTATTCAGTCCACGCTCGAGGAGCAGGCCGAGGACCTGGACGAAAAGCGCGATCTGCTCGATACCGATGTTGAAGATGTTGAGGCAGTCGCGGACCTGGATACCCTGGTCGTCGACGAGACCTCGGAGGATTTGCATGACGAGGAATAGCGAAACAGGGGAGACGCGCGCCACAAGCGCCATGGGCGCCACAACGCCCGCAACCGACGCCCAGCCCGTCTATCCGCACACCATGCGCCTGCAGCGCTTTTTGGCGCGTGCGGGCGTGGCGAGCCGCCGCGGCTCGGAGGACCTGATGACCGCCGGCCGCGTGACCGTCAACGGCCTGGTCGCGACCGAGCTGGGCACCAAGGTCGACGTCGACCACGATCACATCGAGGTCGACGGCATGCCCGTCAAGCTCAACCAGGGCGCCGTGTACTTGATGCTCTACAAGCCGACCGGCTACCTCACCACCATGAGCGATCCGCAGGAGCGCCCCTGCGTGGCCGACCTGGTCCCCCGCGACCGCTTTCCGGGGCTCTTCCCGGTGGGCCGCCTGGACCGCGACACCACGGGCCTTTTGCTCTTTACCACCGACGGCGACCTGTCGCAGGATCTGCTGCACCCCAGCAAGCATGTCTACAAGACCTACCAGGCACTCGTGGACGGGCAACTAACCGATCGCGATCTTGAGCCGCTGCGTCGCGGCATCGAGCTCGACGACGGCCTATGCCAGCCGGCGATCTGCCGCGTCATTAACGCGCGCGAGGCAGAGGCTGTGGCTCCGCAAGGCGTTAAGCCCGGCACCACGGCCGTGGAGGTCATCATCCGCGAGGGTCGTAAAAACCAGGTCAAGCGCATGCTGAGCAAGATTCACCATCCCGTGATCCGCCTGCACCGCTGCAACTTTGCCGGCCTGGAGCTCAAGGACGTGGCCAAAGGCTCGTGGCGCGAACTCTCCGACCGCGAGGTGCAGATCCTCAAAAGCGGTGGCATCCCTCCCAAGCAGGCCAGCGCCATACGCGGCGGCAAGCCCCAAGACACGCCCGCCAGCCGCACGCGTCACCACGGCAGCCACGGCTCCGCACCCAAGCGCAACACCTACCGCGAGCGCTACACCGGCTAGGCAACCCGCCGCGCCCCAACGCCCGCGAACCATACCAGCACGCCAACCATCGAAAGGAAGCATTGCATGATCGTCGCTATCGACGGCCCCGCCGGTTCCGGCAAGTCCACCATCGCCAAGGAGATCGCCCGCCAGCTGGGCTTTAACAAGCTCGACACGGGCGCCATGTATCGCGCCGTCACCTTCGCCGCGCTCGATCGCGGCATCGACCTGGATAACGAGGCGGCCATCGACGCCCTCGCCGAGCAGATCGAGATTCGCTTTACCAACGGCACCGGTGAGGATACGCGCCTGACCATCGACGGCCAGGACGCTTCGGCCGCCATTCGCACCCCGCAGGTCGACGCCAACGTGTCCAAGGTCTCGGCCTACCCGGGCGTGCGCGCCGCCATGCTCATCCACCAGCGCCGCGCAGCCGAGGACCGCGATATCGTGGCCGAGGGTCGCGACATCGGAACCGTCGTGTTCCCTAACGCGCAGGTCAAGGTCTTCCTGACCGCCGACCCGCGCGAGCGCGCCCGTCGCCGTGTGCTGCAGCGTCACCAAAACGATGCCCAGCCGCTCACGTCCGAGCAGCTCGAGGCCGAGGTCGACGAGACCCTCGACGCCCTTAAGCAGCGCGACAAGCTCGACAGCAGCCGCGAGGTCGCCCCGCTCGTGCCCGCCGAGGACGCCGTGCACGTCGACTCCACCGCCCACACCATCGATGAGGTCGTCCGCATTATCGAGGACCTCATCAACCAAAGGAGGTAACCCATGCGCCTGTTTAAGCAGACGCCCGAGGATTACTACAACGCCCCCTATGCCGAGTTCCCCGCGCTCATCCGCGGCACCGTCTTCGTGGTCATGGCAATCCTTTGGGCTTTCTCCAAGCTCATGTGGCGCTGGAAGGTCGAGGACGCCGATCTGTTATTTGAGCGCCAGGAAGGCCGCGGCAGCGTGGTCATCTGCAACCACACCTCAATGGCCGAGCTCCTGGCCGTAGAGACGGCGCTGTTCTTTGGCGGCCGCCGCATTCGCCCCATCTTTAAGTCTGAGTTTGCCAAGTCCAAGATCGTGCGCTGGGCCTTTAGCCGCGTGGGTGGCATTCCCGTCGAGCGCGGCACCGCCGACATGAAGTGCCTGCGCGCCGCCCAGCATGCGCTGCAGCGCGGCGAGGACGTCTTGATCTTCCCCGAGGGCACGCGCATCCGCTCGCGCGAGATCAAGCCCGAGGTCCACGGCGGCTTCGCGCTCATCGCCCAGATGGGCAAGGCGCCCGTCAACCCGCTCGCCATTTGTGGCTGGTCCGACATTACGCCTAAGGGCAAAAAGCTCATGCGCCCCAAAAAGTGCTGGATCCGTGCCGGCAAGGCCATCTCGCTTTCCGACGCTCCGGCCGAGCTAAAGCGCAAGGAGCGCCTGGCATGGTTTGAGTCCGAAGCCATGAGTCGCGTCTACGCCATGCGCGATGAACTGTGCGCCGAGCACCCGGGTAGGTTCTAGCCATGGGCGAGGATGTCATGAATACTGCCAAGGCTGTGTCCGGCAAGGCAGACGCCCCAACCATCGAAATCGCTGCCCACGCCGGCACCTGCTACGGCGTGCAGCGCGCGCTCGATATGGCCCTGGCGGCCGCCCCGCAGGCGGGGGAGACCGCTCAGGTCCACACCCTGGGGCCGCTCATCCATAACCCCATCGTGGTGCGCGAGCTTGCTGAGGCAGGCGTCGGTCTGGCCGACACCTTGGACGACGCCGCAACCGGCACCGTGATCATCCGCGCCCACGGCGTGGTGCCGCAGGTAATCGGTGCTGCCCGCAAGCGCGACCTTACCGTGGTCGACGCCACCTGCCCCTACGTGAAGAAGGTCCATGTGGCAGCCGAGCGCCTGGTGCGCGAGGGCTACCGCGTGATCGTCGTGGGCGAGCCAGGCCACCCCGAGGTCGAGGGCATTCTGGGCCACGCCGGCAATGATGCGCAGGTCGTGAGCTGTGCCGCCGACGCCGATGCCCTGTCGCTCAAGGGCAAGGTGGGCCTCGTTGTGCAGACCACTCAGACCGCGCAGAACCTCGCCGAAGTCGTGGCCGCTATCACCCCGCGCGTGCAGGAGTTGCGTGTGATCAACACCATCTGCGCCGCCACGAGTGAGCGTCAACAGGCAGCAGCCACACTTGCCAACCGCTGCGACTGCATGGTCGTCGTGGGTGGCAAGAACTCGGGCAACACCCGCCGCCTGGCGCAAATTTGCGCAGACGCCTGCGAGCGCACGTATCACATCGAGGAAGCTTCCGAGCTCCAGGCCGCTTGGTTTGCCGAGGCGCGCCACATCGGCATCACCGCTGGAGCCTCCACCCCACAAGAACACATCGAACGCGCCGTCGCGCGCATCAAGGAGCTTTGCCGCTAACCATGGACCAGACCGTACCCGCATACGCCGCCGAGGTGGCCGATTACGGGCGCAGCCGCGACCCCGAGCCGGGTGAGGGCGCGCTCGTTAAGAATGTGCGTCCCGAATCGCCCGCATGGGATGTGGGTATCGAGCCGGGCATGCGCGTGCTCACGGTCAACGGTGAGGCGCTCACCGACATGATCGTATGGCTTTGGGAGGCCGACGACGACACCGTTGATTTGGAGGTATTCGACCCGCGCGACGGCACCGTCACCCCCGTCGAGCTCGACCGCTTCCCGGGCGAGGACTGGGGTTTGGAGTTCGATGGCCCCATCTTCGACGGCATGCGTACCTGCGTAAACGCCTGCGTGTTCTGCTTTATGACCATGCTGCCCAAGGGCGGCCGCTCCACGCTCTACATCCGCGACGACGACTATCGTCTGAGCTTTTTGCAGGGCAACTTTGTCACGCTCACGAACCTCACCGACGAGGACGTGCAAAACGTCATCCAGCGCAACATGAGCCCCATGAACGTGTCGGTCCATGCCGTAAGCCCCGACGTCCGCCGTCGTATGATGGGCCGCAACGCCCAGCGGGGCATGGACGTACTCGAGGCCATCATGGCCGCCGGCATCGAGATTCACGCGCAGATCGTGTTGTGCCCCGGCATGAACGACGGCGAGGAGCTGGAAAAGACCCTGCGCTTTTGCGAGGAGCACGAGCAAATCACAAGCCTGGGCATTGTACCGCTCGGTTTTACCAAGCATCAGAACCGTTTTAGCTGGTCCTACAGCGACAAGCCCGAGCTGGCGCGCGAGACCATCGCCATGATCCGTCCCTACCAGGACCGCGCCTTCGAGCGTTTTGGCCGCCACACCTTCCAGATGAGCGACGAGTTCTACCTGGACGCCGGCATCGATCCGCCCGAGGCGGACTTTTACGACGGCTATCCGCAGTACTACGACGGTATCGGCATGATCCGCTCATACCTAGACGAGACGGACGATGTGCTTGCCGCCGATGCCGAGCGCCTAGCCCGCGTCCGCGAGGCCATCGCCGCTCGCAGCCAGCACCTGCTGTGCCTCTCGGGCGCCAGCGCACGCGACACGGTGGCGCGCTTTGTGGAGTCGCCGCATGGTCTCGGCGGCACCGTCACAGCCATCAAGAACCGCTACTTTGGCGGCAACGTGGACGTGACCGGCCTCATCGTCGCGTGTGACATTCTGGAGCAGCTGCCGCAGGACCTCTCTGGGGTTATGCTCTTTGTGCCTAAGCTCATGTTCAACGCTGACGGCATGACGCTTGACGAGTATCATCGTGACGATTTACTCGCAAGCCTTACCAGTCGCGGCGCCGAGGTTCATGTGGTGTCGACCATGCCGCATGAGCTGCTCGATACCCTGGAGCGCATCCTTGGCATTGTGCCTGCCGACTCTAACACTTCCACTGACCCTACCCATTAAAGGAGAGCAGATGAAACCTATCGTCGCCGTCGTCGGACGCCCCAACGTGGGCAAGTCCACGCTCGTTAACCGCCTGGCCCAGACCTCGGACGCCATCGTCCACGAGTCCCGCGGCGTCACGCGCGACCGCTCGTATCACACGGCCGATTGGAACGGCCGCGAGTTCACCATCGTCGACACGGGCGGCATCGAGCCGCTCAAGAGCGATGACGTCTTTGCCACGTCCATCCGCGACCAGGCCCTCGCCGCCGCCGAGGAAGCCGCCGTCATCTTGTTTGTGGTCGATGGCCGCACCGGCGTCACCGAGGAGGACGAGTCGGTCGCCCGCATGCTCAAGCGCTGCGACAAGCCGGTCTTTCTGCTGGTGAACAAGCTCGACAACCCCGATCGCGAGAACGACAGCATCTGGGAGTTCTATTCGCTCGGCATCGGTGAGCCCACGCCGCTCTCGGCCCTGCATGGCCATGGCACGGGCGACCTGCTCGACGATATCGTGGCCCTGCTTCCGGAGGAAGAGGACGAGGTCGCCGATGAGTTCCCCGACGCGCTGAACGTGGCCATCATCGGCCGTCCCAACGCCGGTAAATCGTCGCTGTTCAACCGCATCCTGGGCGCCGACCGCTCTATCGTGTCCAACATTGCCGGCACGACGCGCGACGCCATCGACACGGTCGTCGAGCGTAACGGCAAGCACTACCGCATGGTCGACACCGCGGGCATTCGCAAGAAGAGCACCGTGTACGAGAACATCGAGTACTACTCCATGGTCCGCGGCCTGCGCGCCATCGACCGCGCCGACGTGGCGCTGCTCGTCGTCGATGCCTCCGTGGGCGTCACCGAGCAGGACCAGAAGGTCATGGGTCTTGCCATCGAGCGCGGCTGCGCCATCGTGGTGCTGCTCAACAAGTGGGACCTGCTCGACGACGACCGTAAGCGCGAGGCCTGCATGGAGACCATCGACCGCCGTCTGGGCGTCATGGCTCCCTGGGCCCAGTACCTGCGCATCTCGGCCCTCACTGGCCGCAGCGTCGAGAAGATCTGGGCGATGGTCGACGCCGCTGAGAAGACGCGCTCGCAAAAGATCAGCACCTCGCGCCTCAACACGTTCCTCACCGACCTGCGCGAGTTCGGTCATACCGTGGTGGACGGCAAGCGCCGCCTGCGCATGCACTACGTGACCCAGACGGGCGTCAACCCGCCGACGTTCACGTTCTTCGTCAACCACAGCGATCTGGTCAACGACACCTATCAGCGCTACATCGAGAACCGCATGCGCTCGACCTTCGACTTTGCCGGCACACCCATTCGACTCTTCTTTAGGAAGAAGGAGCAAAAGGATGCATAATCCGATTCTGCTGACCGCCATCTGCGCCGTGGTCTCGTTCTTTATCGGGGCGATTCCGTTTGGCCTGATCCTGGGCCGCGTGTTCAACCACACCGACATTCGCAAGGCGGGCTCCGGCAACATCGGCACCACCAACGCACTGCGCGTAGCCGGCCCCAAGGTGGCCGCGCTCACGCTGTTGCTCGACTGCCTTAAGGGCGCCATCTGCGTTGTCATCGCCCGTCCGCTCATCGCGAGCGTGGGCTATGGATTTCCGCCGAACATCATGGCGCCCGGAGCCGCCGGCGACTGGATGCTCGGCGTCATCTGCCTGGCAGCGGTGTGGGGCCACATCTTCTCGCCCTACCTCAATTTCCATGGCGGCAAGGGAATCGCAGTTGGCCTGGGCGTCATCCTCGCCTGGTATTGGCCAATTGGCCTGTCGCTGCTGGGCATGTTTATCGTGGCCGTCGCCATCACCAAGTTTGTGTCGGTGGGCTCGCTTGCCGCGGCCATCGGTCTTCCCATCGCTGCTTGCGCGGTCTTTCCGTACAGCAGCCTGGGACTTAAGTTTTGCATGGCGATAATCGGCATCACCGTGGTGTGGGCCCATCGCGCGAACATCAAAAAGCTCATGACCGGTAAGGAGTCCAAGCTCTCGTTTACCAAGCGCGTCACCGAGCCCGACGATAAGTAGGAGAGAGTCATGAATGTTGCGCTGATTGGCTCTGGCTCGTGGGGAACCGCCGTCGCCGGCCTTGCCGCCGCGCGAGCCGTGCGCGTAACCATGTGGGCCCATAGCGAGCAGACGGCCGCCGGCATTAACGGTGAGCACCGCAACCCCCGCTACCTTGTGGGCTACGAGCTGCCCGGCAACGTCGTCGCCACGACCGAGCTCGTGCAGGCGCTCGACGGCGCCGAGGCCATCATCTTTGCCGTTCCTTCGACGCACCTTCGCAGCGTGTGCCACCAGGCCGCGCCCTTTATCGCCGCCGATACCCCGGTGCTTTGCCTCACCAAGGGCATTGAGCCCGAGTCCGGCCTGCTCATGAGCGAAGTCATCGCCAGCGAGATCGGCAACGAGGTGCGCGTGGCGGCCCTCTCGGGCCCCAACCATGCCGAGGAGATTTGCCGCGGCGGACTTTCTGCCGCCGTCATCGCCAGCGAAGATCCGCAGATAGGGGAGGCCTTTAAGGACCTGCTCCTGTCCACGGCCTTCCGCATCTACCTGTCGCAGGACATGACCGGTGTCGAGGTCTGCGGCGCCATGAAAAATGTCATCGCCATCGTGTGCGGCATCTCCGCCGGCACCGGCGCGGGCGACAACACGCTCGCCCTCATCATGACGCGCGGCCTAGCCGAGATCAGCCGTCTGGTGTACGCCCGCGGCGGTCAAGCTATGACCTGCATGGGACTTGCCGGCATGGGAGACCTCATTGCCACCTGTACCTCGGAGCATTCGCGCAACCGCACCTTTGGCTACGAGTTTGCCCACGGCGTTTCGCTCGACGAGTACCAGACGCGCACGCATATGGTTGTCGAGGGCGCCGTTGCGGCCCGCAGCGTGAGCGAGCTTGCCCGTTCACTGGGCGTAGACATTCCGCTCACCTTTGCCGTGGAGCAAACGCTCTACAACGGTGTTACTTTGGATAGGGCGCTCGAGATTCTTACCGACCGCGTACCCTCCCAAGAGTTCTACGGACTCACCGACTAGCGCAGAAAGGCTTCTACCATGGGTTCCATTAAAATCGCTCCGTCCATCCTTTCGGCCGATATGGCCAACCTCAAGGGCGACCTCGACAAGATCTCCGGCGCCGACTACGTGCACTTCGACGTCATGGACGGCCACTTTACCGGCAACCTCACCTTTGGCGTCGACATCCTCAAGGCCGTCAAGCGCTCCACCGACGTGCCGGTCGACGCGCACCTGATGGTATCGAACCCCGACGAGACGGTCGATTGGTACGCCGACGCCGGCGCCGACATGATCACCGTGCACTACGAGGCTTCCACGCACCTGCACCGCACGCTCACGCATCTGCAGCAGCGCGGCGTCAAGGCCGGCGTTGTGCTCAACCCCGCCACCCCCGTGTGCGTGCTCGAGAGCATCATCGACGTCGTCGATATGGTGCTGCTCATGAGCGTGAACCCAGGCTTTGGCGGCCAGAGCTTTATCCCGGGCACCATCGCTAAGCTCCACGAGCTCAAGGCCATGTGCGAGCGTCACGGCGTTTCGCCCCTCATCGAAGTCGACGGTGGCATTTCTTCCAAGAACATTGCCGAGGTCGTCAAGGCCGGCGCAAATGTCCTGGTGGCCGGTTCTGCCGTATTTAAGTCCGAAGATCCCGCTGCCGAGGTTGCGCTGCTGCAGAAGCTGGGCAACGAGGCTGCACAGGAGGCATAAACCCTTATGACCGCAGGTCAAAACCGCATACCCGTGAATCTTGACTACGCCGCCTCGACGCCCATGCGCGCCGAGGCGCGCCTTGCGCAGCGTGAGTACGACGATAGCGAGCTAGCGGGCGTCAACCCCAACTCGCTGCACTCGCTCGGCCGCAAGGCTGCCGCGCGTCTGGAGGTTGCACGTCGCGAGATCGCCCGCAGCTTTGGCGCGCGCGTTCGCCCGTCTGAGATTGTTCTGACCAACGGCGGCACCGAAGCCAACCAGCTGGCGCTACTCGGTCTTGCCGAGGGTGCACGTCAGCGCGACCGTAAGCGTAACCGCGTGATCGTATCTGCCATCGAGCACGATTCGATTCTGGACAACCTGCCGCTGCTGCGTGCCGCAGGCTTTAGCGTCGACCTGGTGCAGCCCTGCCGCATGGGCTACATTGAGCCCGCCACGCTTGTCGAGCTACTAGGCGACGACGTGGCGCTCGTGAGCATCATGGTTGCCAACAACGAGACCGGCGTGGTGCAGCCCATTCGCGAGCTGGCCGCCGCCGCACATGCTGCCGGCGCCCTGTTTCATACCGATGCCATCCAAGGCTACTTGCATATTCCGCTCGATGTCACCGAGCTGGGCGTCGATGCTATGACCGTTGCCGCGCACAAGATCGGCGGTCCTGTGGCATCTGGCGCGCTCTACGTTAAGACCCGCACCCCACTGCGACCCCGCATCTTTGGCGGCGGACAGGAGGCCGGTCGTCGTGCCGGCACGCAGGACCTGCGTACACAGCTGGCTTTTGCCGCTGCCGCCCGCACGTTGGCGCCCCGCGTGGCCCAGGAGCGTACAACGCTGCAGGCCTTATCCGACAAGCTCTACGCCACGCTTACGGCCCATCCGCGCATTCACGCCACCATGGGCGACTACGCGCAAGCCGACCGTCTGCCCGGCATGGTATCGATCTACATTGACGGCATGGACTCCGAGGAGCTCATCATCAAGCTCGACGCCGCCGGCTTTGAGGTGTCGGCAGGCTCGGCATGCTCGAGCGGCAGCATGGACCCGAGCCATGTTCTCAGCGCCATGGGCATTGGTCGCGAGCAGGCATTGGGCGCTCTGCGTATCTCATTTGATGACCGTGTGAACCCTGTCGACCTGGACGAGTTTGCCCAGACGCTGCTCTCGATCGTGGGTGCCGCATGATCGTCGCCGAGCTTGAACGTGGGCTGCTGGCGCGCTACCCCAAGGCGGACGCCGAGGGCTGGGATCACGTAGGACTCTCCGTTGGCGATCCGGCCGCGGAGATCACCGGCGTTGCCTGCGCGCTCGATGCGACCGAAGCTAATGTTCGCCGCGCCCAAGAAGGCGGCGCCAACGTGCTGCTGACGCATCATCCCATATACATCAAGGCGCCCGAGGCGTTTTGTCCGTCGGATTCCGCACGCCCCCAATGCAGCGCGGCGCTCTACGAGGCAGCGCGTTGCGGCGTGAGCATTATCTCGCTCCACACCAACCTGGACCGCTCGCACGAAGCCCGCGTCTGCCTGAGTGAGCTGCTGGGTGCCGTACCCGTGAGCTCACTGGAGCACGTGGACGACCCCGAGCCGACCGGCCTGGGCGCGCTTGCAACGCTCAACGACCCGTGCACGCTGCGCGATCTTGCCACCCGTGCTGCCACAGCCTTCGGCAGCGACCCGCGTGTGTGGGGCGAAGTTGATCGCCCGTGCCGCACCGTCGCCATTTTGGGCGGCTCCCTGGGCGACTTTGGAGAGCTCGCCATCGCCGCCGGTGCGGATGTTGTCGTGACGGGCGAGGCAGGCTATCACGTGGCGCAGGACCTTGCCTTGCGTGGGCTACCGGTGATCTTGCTCGGCCACGACCGCTCCGAGGAGCCGTTCGTTGATATATTAATGAACTCTGCAGTTGACGCCGGGGTCGACCCCCGTCATGCGATTAAAATACTGAACCCTTGCCAATGGTGGACTGTGACAAAAGGAGAGAACTTATGAGCGCCGGCGCTACGCTACTCAAGCTGCAACAGATCGATTTGGAGCTCGCCCGCAACAAGAGCGAACTTGCCAATATGCCGGAGCTCAAGGAGCTCGCTTCCAAGCGCAAGACCCATGTGAAGCTCAAAGCCGAGATGACCAAGCTCTACGCCCAGCGCAAGGACCTGGACATTGAGCTCGACGATCTCAACACCACCGAGATTCAGACCAACAACGCCATTGAGGCTGCCAAGAAGCGCCACGTCGACGGTTCCGACTACCGTGAGGTTCAGGACCTGGAGAATGAACTCGCAACCCTGGCCAAGCGTCTGGACAAGATTGAGCACACCCGCAAGGACGTCGTTGTCGCCCATAAGGAGGCGCTCGACCGCGAGGCCCGCGCACAGGCAATTATCGCCAAGTTCGAGGAGGGCGTGAAGGCCGATACCAAGGCCGCCCGCGCTAAGGCTGCCGACCTGCAGGCTCAGATTGACGCCGCCACTAAGGAACGCACCGCGCTTGCCGCCACGCTGCCGGCCGACGTGCTCACCGACTACGAGCGTCTGCTCAAGCAGTTCCGCGGCCTGGCCGTCGAGACCATCCAGGGCAACATCCCCACAGTCTGCCACACCGCGCTGCAGGCATCGTCCATGAGCGACCTCAACCACGACGGTAGCGAGATTACGCACTGCCCATACTGCCACCGCCTCCTGGTACTCCCGAGCAAGGAAGCCTAGCGATGACGGCGGCATCCAACAATTCAATGCAACTTGAGGGAAAAACGATCCTGCTGGGCATTACCGGCGGGATCGCCGCCTATAAGTCGTGCAATATCGTGCGCCTGCTGCAAAAGCGCGGTGCGCGCGTCAAGGTCGTTATGAGCGAGCATGCCACGGAGTTTGTGGGCCCGCTCACCTTCCGTGCGCTCACCAACGAGCCCGTTGCCGTGGGCCTATTCGACGATCCCTCCGACCCCATCCACCACATTTCGCTGGCGCAGGAACCCGACCTGGTGGTCGTGGCGCCCGCGACGGCCAATATCATCGCCAAGATGGCCACCGGCATCGCCGACGACCTCATCTCCACCACGCTGCTTGCGACGCCGCGACCCATCGTGATCGCACCCGCTATGAACAACGGCATGTGGAAGGCGCCGGCGACGCAGGCCAGCATGGCCGCGCTGCGCGAGCGCGGTGTCCATGTGGTGGGACCCGGCAGCGGTTACCTTGCCTGCGGCGACGTGGACACGGGACGCATGAGCGAGCCCGAGGACATCGTCGAGGCCGTCTGCGAGGTACTCAACCCGGCACCTCAGGACCTAGCAGGCAAAAGTATCATCATCACCGCCGGCCCCACGCACGAGCCAATTGACCCGGTGCGATTCATTGGCAACCGTTCATCGGGCAAGATGGGCATCGCCCTGGCGGGGGAGGCCGCACGCCGCGGTGCCGAGGTCACGCTCGTGTTGGGACCGACATCGCTCGATGTTCCCCGCGGCGTGGAGTGTGTGCGCGTGCAGACCGCCGCAGAGATGCTCCAGGCGGCGCTGAGCGCCTTCCAGACGGCCGATACGGCCATTTGCGCGGCCGCTGTCGCCGACTACACACCTGCGGCCCCGGCGGACCATAAACTCAAAAAGGCCAACGAACGCCTCGATCGCATCGAGCTCGTCGAGACCGTTGATATTTTGGCTGAGCTCTCGCGCCAGAAGGGCGAGCGCCGTGTTATCGGATTTGCAGCCGAGACCGATAACGTCGTGGAGTACGCTGAGCGTAAATTGGCCCGCAAGGGCTGCGATGCGATCGTCGCCAACGATGTCTCGCGCGCCGATTCGGGCTTTGGAACCGACACCAATAAGGCCTGGATTGTAAGCACAACAGGAACTCAAGAACTTCCCGTGCTGACAAAACCCCAGCTCGCAGATACAATTTTGGACTTGCTCAAAAATAATTAAAAAAGTTCTTGCACAAGTCCAAAGTTTCGGGTTAATATACTTCTTGTTGCGAGCGAGAGCAGAGCAACAAACAAAAGCTTCGGGACGTGGCGCAGCTTGGTAGCGCACTTGACTGGGGGTCAAGGGGTCGCTGGTTCGAATCCAGTCGTCCCGACCAGAAGTTAGCAGGTCAGGCACCTAGTGCCTGACCTTTTTTGTTTTAAGTAATTGCTTAAATTTGATTAATCAACAGGGTGCCAAAAATCTACCTGCGCGATAATCGCTTTTTGCGGTTACTTGCGCATTTTGCACACGTTTGAGCCGATTTATTAACGCGACATGAATCTACATACGCGTAGCTGGTATACAGACGAGTACAGGCTGTATTTATCGCGGCGATTTACGCAGATATGGCGACTGTAACGAACTAGTGTGTCGCTGTATTTATTCCGGTAGTTCACTTGATCGGTGGACAAGTGGGCTGTTGCGACGAAACGCCAAGCAGGATGGGCTCTATACGAGGACGCCGCAGAGGCAATGGCGGGGGAGCGCGGCAGGCGCTCTGAGAGCCGCTGTATGACCCCATTTCTCCTCAACCCGATTACCTGTGCTATGAACCTCGAATTGTTCGAGTAATCGCCAAAAGAAAAGCCCTCGCAGGATTGCGAGGGCTTTGCGCTAAAAGAGATCAGAAGCAGAAAGCGGGGAGAACATAAAACGAGTCCGTCGCGTTGTAGCTGTAGCAAATACCGCCGCTTTGAACATAGCGAAAGGACGTGGAGCTGCGCGGTCTCACGGAGCGAGTCCAGTGGCTATAGCCTGATGCACCGGAATAGTTCGACCCCGTCACGCCCTTGGATTTGTAGCACTCGTACTGGATGCCGTCGGATTGCATATCCCCGTATACTTCGGTTGCCGAGAGCAGAAAAACCTTGTCGGTCGTCGCTGAGGGGGCACCGCCCCAGTTACCGCCAACGTTATCGGTTGTCTTTGTGACGGGTTTCACCTTTGACTGGAAGAACCTCTTGCCTTATTAAAGAAATACGCCAAATACAACGGATATAAAGCGGAAGGAGGCGACATCGAGTAACTATCAAAGGCCAGATTAAGGAGCCAGCCATGAAGAAATGCCTACCCTCCATCGTCTCAGCAACTCTTTGCCCCTCCCTTGTCATGACACCATTTGTGCCCGTTGCGGCAGCCCATGCCGACGAGGGATCTCCCGCCGAGAGCAGCGATATCTACGTCGGAGTCAATTACGACGAAAATTACGATATATCCCTTTTTTGAGCGCGGGCGCTGCGCGGATTCATATTCCAAGGCGTGGTGCGATTCTCACGGATCTGCAAATAACCGCCCCGTCCCTCACAAGGTCAAGCTGAACGCGAAGGAGGAGGCTTGCCTGCGCGATCTCTAGCTTGTTGGCACCGCTGAAGTTATCGCCGGTCTCGTGACAACCGGTCCTGGCGGCGGCTTTTTTGCAACCGCAATGACATCGTACCGACTTTTCATTTGCATGTTCTGAAAGGAAGTTGCCATGTTGTCGCAAAATCAATCGAGATACTTGAACACAATCGGCTTTGCCCTGCTTGCATTACTCTTTGCTAGCGACCTTTTGCTGAAACCGCCCGAGGAACTCGTTTCGCTTGCCATAGCCTGCATTTCCGCCCTTTACTTTACGGCAACCCTATTCGTCGGACTAAAGGAGAGGAAAAAAGGCGCAGTCGTTGCATCTGCCGTAGGCGTGATCATAGCCATTGCCTCATTCTTTATCTGACACATTGGTGATCTAGGGGCGATATCGTAGGAATACGACCGGGAAAGCCGGGACCAGATTGCCCGGGTTGCCCGGTCGGCTCGCGCGACGGCGCGGCGGTTTCACAGAAAGCTCTCCGGACTTCACGCTGTTTCTGATCGCATTGTAGACAGCCATCTCGTCTTCGCAGTCGGCGAGCACGCGGTGTGCGTCGTCGTTTTGGATGTCCAGTAAATCTCGAAGGTCCTCCATGCACCAGCGTCCGAGATTTGGCCATGCACGTTGCGCGAGCTGATAAGTGTCGATTGCGATGTTGTAGTTAAAGTCCAGGCCAAAGCCGTCCCAGGCAGAACGGCTTTGTTTTCTTGATTATCAACTTCATCCGGGCATTTCCCGCATTCATCCGTGTGTGTACGGATGAATGCGGGGTTCGATACCCTGGCGGCCTGATCGGCAGACCGCCGGGAATTCTCACTCCTCGATAAAAGCCGGCACTCGGTTAGTCCTGCGCATCTTGAAATCGCCAGTCTCGTGGGAGACGTAGAGAATGCCGTCCATCCCGTCTCGTGATGCATACGACAGGTGAACTGAACCGCAATCCGATCCATCATTGTCGAGAAGATCGAACGAATTCGGATCGCTCGTTGCGGCCAAACGACCACTCATGCAAGAGCCATCGTCATTACAGATTTGCCATTCCATGTCTTCGCCTGCAAGAATCGCCATAGACGGCCTGGTCGCGCCATCGTTGACATACATCCCGTCTATGCCAAAACCGTTTTCAGCGCCATCGATGAACGACTGCTCGGACCTATACCTGGCAAATGATGCACATAGCACCATTGCAAGGCAAAGTACAAAGCCAACAATCGCTATCTTTGCATAGCTCTTGCCTATCATGTCATTCACCTCCCTCGTATGTATCGAGGTATTCCTGCTTGAGCGTCTGCGAGGACGACTTGATCTTTTCCAC
>NZ_CAXSKI010000020.1:0-39585 GCF_964237925.1 Collinsella aerofaciens ATCC 25986
CTCGACCTTCTCCCTGCTGTACATGCGAACCTCCAGTCCGGACCGCCCCGCGGTCCAACTTTCTGTCCGCACCCCCAGGGCGGCAAAAAATAGCGTGTTGAAAAATTGCAGGTCATTGTGAAGATATGTGAATTGGTCTTTTTGACTTAATACCAGTTAGAACCAGTTTTGAGATTATCGGTGAACGGTAGTTTTCGACCGTTCACCGGTTACTTGTAATCGTTTGCAGTCGTTTTCCCAGATGAATTAGGGAAACACAATGGAGCGCTTGCGCGATCAAGGGAAGTTTTGACATTTGTCCTCATCCCCCGCGCGCCAAACTCCGACACCCAAAATGAGCCATAGCTCTCGCTATTCGTCTCACAAACATTACTTACTCTAATCTGTAATTGTTTATCGTTTATCATTAAATATGATATAAGATACAAGTATCATCCAAGACATTGGTTGGAGGAGCTATGATCCGCTGGAACGTATCCAAATCGAATGAAGCCATCGACCGTGAACAGGCAATAGCCGATCTGAGGAAGCTCACTCGCATCTGCAAATGGGCCACAATCTGCACCACCGTGGCGCTCGCTCTGGGACTTCTCGCAGTCATTACGATTGACCTTCTACTCGTATTGCCTAGCCTCTCCCAAGGGTCGTGTCTCCAATCCGTAGAACTTCAAGGCGGCGAAGGGCCGTGCCTGGCTATCGTCGGTACCGATGCGCAGACCCCACTTATGCTCGTCGCACGCGATGGTCACACTGCCATAGGGAGCCTCTTGATGACATGCCTCGCGCTTACCATCGCGCTAAGCGTGCGCAGGCTTTTCTTAAACATTGAAAAGGAAGGCAGGCCCTTTGACCTTGAATGTAACCAGACACTTCGTCGAGTAGGACATTTATTCCTTATCGGCGGCGTTGCCGTGAGGCTTCTTGGTGCCGTAATCACGGGAATGATACTCTCAGGATTTGGCGGCAGCTTTACGGATGCGTTCGCCGGCCAGTTATTCGAGCCCTCCATGCTCTTTGCGGGCCTGATTATTTGCCTGATTGCCAGCATCTTCCGCTACGGGTATATCCTGCAAAAACAAGATGACGAGTTGCTCTAGGGGGAATCCATGATTATTCTGCGGCTTGACCGCATGCTCGCCGAACGCAAGATCTCATCCAAAGAGCTTGCGGGACGCGTGGGCATCTCCCAGGTCAATATGTCACGCATTAAGACGGGCAAGGTTTCTGCCATACGTTTTTCAACTCTTGACGCGATATGCCGGGCACTCGACTGCCAACCGGGCGATGTACTGGAATATATGCCTGACGATGAAGCCGATAACCTTTTTGGACTTAAAGATTGATAGGCATAATTTAGCCACCAGCGCCTAAACGCAAATAGCCCGCTAGAACAACATCCGTTCTAGCGGGCTTATTCAGATATTTCGGTTACGCGCTCGGCGGCTCAGACAGATCTTTATGCAAACAGACCATAGATGCTGATGTTGGCCTTGGCATACAGGCCGTTAGCATACTCGGTCCACTTGGAGCTGGCGCTCGAAGCCTGCGAAGAGTACTGCTGGTAGGCGGTGTAATAGGCGGTCATGGCCTGCTTGTAGGTAGCGCTATCAGCCGTAAAGGCATCGTCAGCGAAGGCCTTAGCGTAGGTGCTATCGGCGTCCTTCCAGGTGCCCTTTTCGCTATCCCACTCGTCGCCGGCAAGTTTGATGATGTAATCGGCGTAGTCCTTGCTCGCGGTCTCCTCGTTGCCGTCAGCAGGCTCGGTCGGGGCGGTCGGCATGCTTGCGGAGCTATCGCCCACCTTCTTCTTGTAGAGCTTCTGCAGCGTCGCGGACTGACGGACGATCTGCTTGGCCTGGTCCTTGGACACGCCATACTGCGTGGCCATGGTCTTGTAGTCCGAAGTGCCGATGGAATCCTCGGCGTACTTCTTCATCTCCTTAGAAGAGACGGTGATGCCCTCGTCCTCGGCAGCGTCGAGCAGGATCTTGTTGCGCACGTAGGACAGGATGACGTCGGCAGAGGGAGCGGTGTAGTTGCCATCGCCATCCTTGACGGTGTCGAGGCTGTACTGGCTCTCAATGGCCTCGCGCGCGGTGATGTCGCTCTTCTTGCCGTTGTAGCTGTAGCTTGCCACGGTCGAATCGAGCTGGTCCTCGGTGAGGGTCGCCGAGCCGACGCCCTTGCCGCCAAAACCACCGTTGCCGATAAAGAAGCCGACCACAGCAGCGATCACGACTGCAACCACGAAGGCGGCAATCATCGTCTTCTTGTGCTTGGATGCGCGGTCGTCTTCGTCGGAACCCAGGATATCGTCGTCCTCGTCCTGCTCCTCGGGCATGAGGTTCTCGTCGGCGGCGTCCGCGGCGATCTTTGCCTCCAGGCGAGCGTCCTCCTCCTCGGCCGTCGTACCGGCGGCAATATGTTCGGCAGACGTACCGGCGACCAGATCGATCTTCTCCTCCTCATCACCATCGGGGCCTTCGCCGCGCTCGATGATCTGGATGCCGTCGATCTCGTCCTTCTCGTCCTTCTTTTGAATCAGACCCATATCAGTTACTCCTTGTTAGGAAACATAGTCCGCAATAGAATACGCCCGACAAAGCGCCGGGCGTATTGATTCTCAGGTTATACGCAAACACTTAAGTACTATTTAGGCGTTTGCAGTCTGCATGCCTTAGGCCAGGTGCGCGATAACGGCATCGGCAAAGGCCTGCGTGCCCACAGCGCCCTCAACGGAGCCGGTCTGGGCACGACGAACGTCGCCGGTAACCTGCTCACCCTCGTCGAGCGTGGCAGAAACGGCGGCGCGAATGCGATTGGCCGCGTCGTTCTCGCCCAGGTGATCGAGCATCATAGCCGCGGACAGAATCTCGGCCGTGGGGTTAGCGATATCCTGGCCAGCGATATCGGGCGCGGAGCCGTGCGTCGCCTCGAAGATGGCGCAGTCGGCACCGATGTTGGAACCCGGAGCCATACCCAGTCCACCTACCAGACCGGCGCACAGGTCGCTCACAATGTCACCGTACAGGTTGGGCAGCACCAGGACATCGAAGTCGTTGGGGTTCTGGACCAGGCCCATGCAGGTGGCGTCGACAATCTTGTCGTTGAACTCGATATCGGGATAGTTGGCGGCCACCTCGCGCGCAACGCGCAGGAACAGGCCATCGGTCGCCTTCATGATGTTGGCCTTATGCACGGCCGTCACCTTTTTGCGGCCGCAGCGGCGGGCGTACTCAAAAGCGTACTCCACAATGCGGCGGCTCTTGGCGATGGAAATCGGCTTGATTGAGATGGCGGAATCCGCGGCGAAGGTCTTCTGGCCCGAGCGCTCGACGAGCTGCGAAAGCTCCTCGACCTCGGCAGCGCCCTCATCGAACTCGATGCCGGCATAGAGGTCCTCGGTGTTCTCGCGCACGATAACCAGGTCGACGTCGCGGAAGCGCGAGCCGTCGCCCGGCTGCGACAGGCAGGGGCGCACGCAGGCGTACAGGTCAAAATGCTTGCGCAGGGCGACGTTAACGCTGCGGAAACCCGTGCCGACCGGCGTGGTGATGGGGCCCTTGATAGCAACCTTGGTCTCGGCGACCGCATCGAGCACATGTTGGGGCAGCGGCGTGGCAAACTCGTCCATGACGCCGGCACCGGCCTCCTGGACGTTCCAGTTGATCTGGACACCAGTGGCCTCGACCACGCGGCGCATAGCCTGCGTAATCTCGGGACCGATACCGTCACCAGGAATCAGGACTACATCGTGCGCCATAATCTGTTACTCCTCGTCTTCGGCGTCGTCAGATTTTTTTACGCTAGCACGCTTCTTCTTTTTGGAGAGATCCAGGCCAAAACGTTTAACAAGCATTTCGCAAATCTCGCTCGAACGGGCCTTGAGATAGCTACCCTTGCCGTTCTCGGCATCGAACTTAAGGCGCAGCGCGAGCTTCTCGGCGACCTCGGCGTCAATCTCGCCCCGGCCAAACTCGTACAGGCAACCGAGCATGTCGCGATACTCGAGGTCGCCGTGGTAGCACTGGATGGCCTCGTCCAGGATGGGCCAAGCCTCGCGCGAACGCTCGACGCTCGTGGCGCCCCACACGCACAGCAGGCGGAAGGCGGCATAGCGCAGCGTGGACGAAATCTCATCGAACAGCGCGGTCTCGGCGCCCTCAAAGGCATCGCCCAGCTGCTCGGGGCAGGTGGTGGCGAGCGCCGCCAGGGCATCGAGAGCCTCCCAGCGGGTCTGAGCCTCGGGGCGGTCGAGCGCCTCGATCAGCGCGGGCACGCAGGGCACGACGCGCTGCGGATCGCGCTCGGCAAGCAGGTGCAGCACGCGGGCGGCAAACTGACGGATGCGGCGCGTGGGGCAGCCGAGCTCCTGGACCAGGCGGTCGACGGCGTTCTCGTTCTCCTCTGCCAGCTGGAGCTGTGCCAGCTCCTCGTCGGTGAGCTGTTCGTCTTTGTTTTCTGCCATAGTTACCTCTTTTTACTATTTCTTAGCGTGCTTGTCAGCACCCTTGCTGTCATCGGTGACCGAGATGAGCTGTCGGTCGGCCGCGCCATTGCGACGCGCACGGCGGCGCTCCTCGGCATCGCCCGCGTCGGCGGCGGCGCGGTGAGCCTTGTTAACGTTAAAGACCTCGTCGTGTTTGCGCCACGGACCGACGGACTCGCCAAAGCTCATCTTAAGGCCGGCGATAAAGCCGCCGAGCCAGCCGATCGGCGCAAACTGCACCAGCGGGAACAGCGAGAACACCCAGGTCAGCAGGATGACTGCCGCCGCTCCCGCAAAGTTGGCAATCCAGTAGTCGCGCTTGGTGATGACGCGCTTTTCGCACGCCCACTGGCCGCACAAAAAGCCAATGTAGATCGCGAAGAGAAAGAGCACCAGCGCAAGCACCACGAACGTCCAGCTCATGGGCGCTACTCCCCGTGATGGTGGCCGCAGCAGCACTCGTGGCCATCATCATGGCCGTGGCCGCCGCAGCACTCGTGGTCCTCGCCATGGTGGTGGCCGCAACCGCACTCATGGTCGTCGCCGTGCTCGCCGCAACCGCAGCCGTCCTCGTGAGCACCGTGCTCTTCGGGACGATACTGCGACCAGTCCAGACCGGCGGCGATGGCGTCGGCCTCCTCCTTATAGAGGACCGTGATGGCCTGGGTGCCCAGCTTGGCACCACCGATGGCATCGAGCATGTCGTAGAGCGTAAAGGCCACGTCGGCGCCGGGCAGCGCAAGCTCGCGATCGTCGGCATAGGCGAGCGCCAAGCGCAGGTCCTTGATGAAGTGCTCGACCATAAAGCCGGGCTTGTAGTCGCCGTCGAGCGCCTTGGTAGCCAGGCTCTCCATGGCGCCGGACTTGCCGGTACCGCCCAGGATCATCTGGCGGGTCTTCTCCAGATCAAGGCCGCTCAGCTCGGCAAATGCCATGGCGTCTGCCATGCCGACCATGCAGGCGCCCAGCGACACCTGGTTGGCGAGCTTGGCAGCCTGGCCCTTGCCGGCGCCGTCGAAGCAGCAGATGTTGGCCGCAAAGGTGGCAAGGATGTCGCGGACCGGCGCGATGTCGTTCTCGGTAGCGCCCACGATAGCCGTGAGCGTACCGGCGATAGCGCCCGACTCGCCGCCGGTGACGGGGCAGTCAAACGCCATGCGACCAGAAACCTGGGCGGCCTCGGCAATGTCACGGGCAAGCTCGGGCGAGCTCGTGGTGA
This sequence comes from Collinsella aerofaciens ATCC 25986, assembly GCF_964237925.1. Classification (GTDB taxonomy): domain Bacteria; phylum Actinomycetota; class Coriobacteriia; order Coriobacteriales; family Coriobacteriaceae; genus Collinsella; species Collinsella aerofaciens_BJ. The sequence continues at coordinate 5,709 of NZ_CAXSKI010000020.1, forward strand.
GGTCGATCAAGACCGCGCCGGGCTTAGTGCACGCGAGCAGGCCGTCGCCCGCCAGGTAGAGTTCCTCGACCTCGGAGGGATAGCCCACCATGGTAAAGACGACATCGGCGTTCGCCGCGGCATCGGCCGGCGTATCTGCCCAGACGGCGCCGCGCTGGATAAGCGCCGCCGCCTTGGACTTGGTGCGGTTGTTGACCGTGACGGGATAGCCGGCGTCCAGAATGTGGCCGGCGATGGGGGCACCCATGATTCCGGTGCCGATGAATGCGACGGAGAGCTTGTTTGCCATGAAACCTTTCCTTTTGGGTTGGGTGTTGTTACCAGGTTGAATACTCGGTGCCAGCGTTTGGGCTGCGGGGCGTCTGTGGCCGTAGCGTCTGTCTACTCGCCGCGCACACGGCGCGCGATGCGGTCGGAAAGCGAGGCTTTCTCGGCGCGATTCTTGCCCCAAAACGCGCAGGCCACCATGCCGGGGCCCACGTGCGAGCCAATGGTGGGACCCACGGAGCCGCGAATGATCGTGACGTCGGCGCAGCCTTCCTCCTTGCGGATGGCGGCCTCGAGCCAATCACCGTCCTTCTCGGCATCGGCCGTCATGATGGCGATGGGCATGGTGCGATCGGGCACGTAGTTCTCGCGGAACGACTTGAGGATGGACTTGAGCGCCTTCTTGCGGCCGCGGTTGACGCCAATCAGCGACAGCGAGCCGGCAAGGTCGTAGGAGAGCTCGGGCTTGACGTCGAGCTTTGCCGTGAGCTGTGCCGCCGCGGGCGGAATGCGGCCGCCGGCAGCCAGCGCGTCAAAGCTCTCGAGCGTAAAGTAGCCGTGGACATAGGTCTTTGCCTCGTTTGCCCAATCGACCAGCTGCTTGGCGGTCAGCCCCGCCGAACGCTGGCGCACGGCCTCGAGCGCCAAGAGCGCGCCGGTCGCGCAGGGCAGAGCGTTGTCGACTACGTAGAGCTCAAAGTTGGGATACTCGGCGCGCACGGCGTCTGCCGCCTGGCACGCGGAGTTGTAGCTCGACGACAGCGCCGAGGTAAAGCACAGGTAGACCGTGGGTGTGCCCTCTTTGGCGCACTCGGTAAAGAACTCGATATAGCGACCGAGCGACACGGCAGAGGTAGACACGCGGGCGCCGGCGCGCATGCGGTCGTAGAACTCCTTAGGGCTCATGCTCGACCAGATATCGTCCGTGCGCTCCTCGCCATCGATAATGAAGGGGAAACCCAAGATATCGACATCGAGGTTCGCGGCGACCTCGGGGCTAAAGTCGCAGCAGGTATCGACGACGATGCGGCAGCGGTCAGAATGGCCGGTAGATGCAGCCTTGTCCATCAAAGCGACTCCTTACGTAAAAAGGCGGCCATCCGCATGGGATGGCCGCCAACCGTTAACTCATGCAAGTTAACGTATTTTACTCGTCAAGTGTTTCGATGCGGGGCTTGATGATGCCATATCCACCATTCTTACGGTGATACACCACATTGATGAGTCCAGTCGTCGCGTTCTCGAACACGTAGAAGTCGTGGCCGAGCAGATCGGTCTGCACCAGCGCCTGCTCCTCAGTCATCGGGGTGACATCGATGACCTTCTCGCGGACGAGCAGGTCGTCCTCCTCCTCGGGCAGCAGCAGGTCAGCCAGATCCGCGACGCGCTCGACCGGTGCGACATCCGCCGCGCTGGCACCGCCCTGGCGGTTGTCCACGACCTTGGTCTTGAACTTACGCAGCTGGCGGGTGACCTTATCGGCGGAGAGGTCGATGGCGGCGTACATATCTGCACCGTGCTCGGCAACGCGAATCACCGAACCGCGGGCACGAACCGTAACCTCGACGATTGCCGGGTTGGGGTTCGAGGGGTTCTTCTCATAGCGAAGTACAACGTCGACCGTCATGGGCTCGATATCGAAAACCTTGAGCGCCTCGCCGATCTTCTCATCCACATGCGCACGCAGAGCATCGGTTACCGTCGTCTTGCGTCCAGAAACCTTGATATCCATACGTGGCTCCAATCTGCCTCGGGGACTTACTGTACTGGCTATGTACCCATTGCCGTGCATTTAATCACGCGGATTCCCAAAGACCCGAATAACGATTGCTTGATACCGCATACCGAAGTCTCGCACTTTTTTGTGGCAAAGTGCGCTATAGGAGGGGGCCAACGGCTTTGTATTTGGTCCCGAAAATTGGCTTTGACCTGCTGGTTTTATTGGGATGAAAAAGCCGGGCTCCCCCATCGGGGAAGCCCGGCAGTGCGTGTTGAAACCGTGAAGAGGTGTCCTTTCCAACGTATAGGAGACACCACCCCTAGCAATAACTAGCTATTGAGTTTGTTAATGTCGTCGTCGGTGATGGCACCTTCCTGGCTGGACGATTTGTCCTCGGAGGATGCGGTCTCATTGTTGGAATCGGAGGACTCGCTGCCGGAGGACGTGGTCTCACTGGACTCAGAGTCGCCCGGTTGCACGTTAGCGCCCGAAACCGTCTTAGTGGTGAGGTCGTAGGGCATCGTGCCATACCAGACGCAGTGGACTGCCTCGAGCGTACCGTCGACCGTGATGTCGTCGAGGGCATCGCTCACGGCACGGCACAGTTCGTCATTGGACGAGAGGCCCGCAACACCAAGCGTCGAGGGCGCCTCGAGCGCACCGACAAAGGAGATCTCGCTCATCAAGCGTGCAAGGTAGCCGCCGACCGTGGAGTCGCAGATCACATAGTCGACCTCGCCGGACTCGAGCGCCTCAAAGCACTCGTTGATGTTGGAGTAGGTCTTTTGGTTGGCGGTGATGCTCTGCTTAGCAAGCGCCTCCTGCGAGGCCGAGGACATCTGGACACCCAGGGTAGACGTGTTAAGGGTATCGGTGGAAACGCTTAGCGACCCACCATCGCTAGTTTTACCGAACACAGAAGCGGCATCGTACAGGCAGGTGCCGAGCGAGCTAACGTCCCCGTCTGTGGAGTTGATCTCGCCGATAAAGATATCGGCCTTTTTGTCGCCGAGCGCGGAACCTGCCGAGGACGCATCGACGAAGGCGACCTTAAGGCCCATGCGGCTTGCGAGGGCGCGGGCGGCGTCAACCGCATACCCCGTGAGCTCGCCGTCGGCGCCCTGCATGGCCTGCGGCGCATCGGAAGTATCGAGGGCGACCGTCAGGGTTCCGGGAGTGACCAGGGCATCGTCCGACACCGCCGGCGTGACGGTCTCGTACTCGATCTGGTCGATCGTGGGAGTCGTGAACGTAGACAGCGGGTTGAACGCGCATCCGCTCAGGCCCAAAACGGCGATGACCGCTGCGGTCCCAGCACCTAACCGAGCCGCGTGCATCAAGCTGCCCCTCACCATGTCCACTACCCTGCCTTCTGTGTCGTATACAATCCGTGCGTTGCGCGGAATATCAGGTTGTTCCCACCAGCTGACCTGGTATTTGACCCCACACTTGCGCACCGGGGTGTTTGCTCGGGAGGCCGCAGCCACCTTCACGACTGACCCGCTCGCCCGCGAGGCGGTATTGCCCCAAAGAAAGTAGAACGGACGGTGCGGCTTACATCTAGGACGCGCCATGATCGCGCCGCGCGCACGCGGTCGCTTACGTGGATCCCTTTGACCGCGTCTGTCTTGGACTAGGACGGGCATTTCGTCCGTCCGCAACCACAGCCTGGTAGGAACGAAGCGCATTATAGCTAAGTTCAAGCTAAAGTTTAAGGTTAGGGGCGTTATTCGCATCGCGAGTACAGATTTCGCAGGTCAGGACGGGCCGCACGTGCTCTGATTGAGCCCGTCGCTCCCCTATGGAAAGCCCCAACACACCCGTCTTAGGGCGCCGTGGCCAAAAAATAGCAAATATGAGTACTGTTACCAATTTAGTAGCAGGAGTTTTTGGCTCTGCAAGCTGTTTTCACGCTCTATAACGTCAGATTGATGCCAGGATATTCCACATTTGTTTAATAGCTTTCTAATTTACCCCATCTTCCAGTCCCAAAATCCCTGATTTTGCTGTTACTGAATTTGTAGCAGTACTCATATTTGCTATATTTTGGCCAGAGCATATATCCAACCCCCTGTTTCAGAGCATTGTTAGGCGGGTTTAAGCCCAAAACACGCCCGCAGCGTGTTAAGCAGCGCCTCTTGCTTTTTCCTGCGGGCATCGACACGATTCCGGTACCGCTTTCGCATACGCTGGTGCATGCGCCATGCGAGCGCCTCCATTGCCTCCATGTCGCAGAGCATCTCGTTATTGACCGTCGCGACCTCGATTCCCATAGTAATCAAGCCCGTGTTGCGTTTTTCATCATGGATACGTCCCCTCCGGGAGGAATGGCCCAGCTCACCGTTGTATTCCAGGTCAAACTGGGCTGCTTCCTGATACGCATCGCAAACTGCATGCGGCATCCCCGAGATTGCCTGCGCGCGGTCATCGAACTCGATCTTGTAGTCGGTCTTAAAGGGACCGCAGGCAAATCCGCCATAGGAAAACGGAAGCGAAAACAGAGCGAGCATGATGCACTCCATGGGCGAGCGCAGATTTTCTGACAGGTAGGGACACAGGCGCAGCAGCTGTTTGGCCACATTCCCCTTGCATGCCGCGAGGTAATCTACCAGGCAATCGGGTGTCAGCACGGACTCGACCTCAAAGTAACCGACATCTGGCGGCTGGTCTTTGTCCTTTGCCAATTTGTTCACGACAGGCGATGTGTAGGGAGGTAGATACTTCCCGCGGTCACTCAGCGAAATCTTAGAGCACAGCTCCTGGGCCAGGGCAAATGCCTGGATACAGCCGACCTCGCGCGCGACGGCTACGCAAAGGGCCTCGGGAGATAGACTGTACACCCCCGGTTCCACCTCTAGAATCGAGCCGGCGGGCAACCCGGAGCATACGGACCAGCTCACGCCAGGGATGCGGCGGCGCTGCGCCGCAGATCCCACCAGCAAGCACAGATCTTCTTGCACCTCGCCGCTTGCGGCCCCAATCCGCACCAAATCGGGAAGATAGATGTCCTCGGTCGAGGGCGACGACGTGCGCAGCACACGGCACTCCTCCTTGGGATCAAGGTCCTTCCAGCTTATGTAGCCCATCTGCCGGCGCTCGGAGCGCATCATGCGTAGCGCCGAGGCGCCTGTTAGGATTACGGAAGCCGCTAGCTGTTCGCCTGTCGGCTCGTTGCGCCGCTCAATCTTCACTGCCACAAAACCACCCCTACCAAACGCGTGCGATAGCGAGGCCATCAACGGCCGCGGCACCGGCGCGCTTGAGTTCCGCCGAAGCCGCTGCCATCGTCGCGCCCGTGGTGATAACGTCGTCGATAAGCAGCAGGCGGCGGCCCAGCACGTCCTCAACGGTCTCGTACATGCCTCGGGCGCGTTCACGGCGTTCTTCACGACCGAGTTCACGCTGGTCGCCATGGCCGTACTTAACGAGGGCGTCGAGCAGCGGAACACCCGACAGCTCGCAAAATGGGCGCGCGATGGCTTCCATATGATCGAAGCCGCGTCGCCGAAACGCCGCCGCCGTCGCGGGCACAAACACCACCGCATCGGCGCCAGACAACACACCACCGTAGCGAGCGGGTGCCGCGACCTGGGCATGTAAGGCGGTATCGTATAGCAGCTCTGCCAGATACGGCGCCAGGCGTCGCTCGCCCGCGTCTTTGTACGCTTTAATGATCCGCGGCAGCGGATGCGTGTAAACGGCACATGCCAGGCACCGGTCGAGAGCTTCGGCCATCGCCGAGGACTTACCCTCGACCGAGCACTCGGTGCACAGCAAGTCTCCAAACGGGGCGCCGCATCGAGTGCAGCTATGCCGCGGGTCGATGAGCGCGAGCGCGGCCAGGCAGTCTTGGCAAATAAGCGCACCGGCGCGCTCACAGCCGGCACATCGCGTGGGCGACAACGCCTCAAGCGCCTCGTGCGCCGCCCGCTCGGCAAACGGTAGCAATTCGTCCGCAAACGGTAGGATGCCGGCACCTTGCAGGCATCTCAACACGTTCAAATGTCTCTTCACGACACAACCCTCCCTACGCTCGGTCGCAGGGAGGGTCGTTGATTCAGCGCTATGGTACCCCGACGCGTTTGGGGTCAGGCAGGTTAAATCCGTTTGCGGGCGCTATTCGCCGGTGGGCGGTTGCGGTGCGGACGAGTTTGGGGTCGAGCCCTCGCCACCATCTTGACGCGGCTTGCGGGAACGACGACGGCGACGGCGCTTCTGGCCCTGGTCGGCCGAACCCTCGCCACCACGATCTTCGCGCGACTCGCGTTCGTCGCGAGCAGCGCCGCGCGCGGCCTTGGCAGCCGCCCCTCCGCCATCTCCGGGGCGACGACGTGTGACCTTGACCTCACCATCCGAGACCTGATCGGCCACGGAGGGCACCGAGGGCTTTTGCTGCGTGCCCGAGGAATGGCGACGACGCGGACGCGGGGCGCGCTCGTCATCGTTGCGCTGCTTGCCACCCTTGTCGGCAGGCGTATCGGAACCCGAACCACCCTTGGGGGCGGCACCGGCTTCGCGAGCGGCTGCGGCGCGGAAGGCGTCCTCGCGCTCCTCGCTCGACAAATGGCGGCGGCGACGGCGCGTGGGATTCATGCCACCGCCGCGGTTTTGCTGCTGAGGCTGCTGGGCCTCGCGCTCGCGGGAGGAATTCTTGTCTGCGGGAGCAGCCTCGCCGGCATCGCCCGAACCCGAGCGCTTGCGGCGGCGACGTCCACCGGCAGCTTCCTCGGCCTCGGGTGCCTCGGCCTTGCCGCGACCCTTACCGCGGCCGCGACCCTCGCCCTGGCTCTGACCGGTACGGGTATCGGCGTCCGCATCGCGACGGCGGCGCTTGGGCATCGTCGTCCCCGCCAGACGGTCGGCGCTCGACAGGCCATCGCCCACATCGACGCCGTTCTCGCGGTCGAGCTCCATAAGCGCCAGGCGCATCTCGGGCGACTCGATACGCTCGAGCACATCGCGCGTCACGCAGTCGGGGCGGCAGTTGCAGCCCTGCTCGGCGGCCTTCTTTTTGCAGCCCTCAGAGCAGGTCATGTCAGCCAGGTTGACCTTAAAGACTTTGCCGTTCTCCAAGCGCAACACCAGCTGCTCGCGCGGCGTGTCATATTCCTGGATGCGCGCCTTGCCAAGCGGCGTATCGATAAGCGTCTTCTTTTTGGGCGCGCGGCTCTTAAAGTCCTTGTACGCCTCGAACTCGTAGCGCAGGCAGCACATCAGGCGGCCGCAGACGCCGCTAATTTTGGACGAGTTGAGCGGCAGGTCCTGCTCTTTTGCCATGCGAATCGAAACCGGCTCAAACTGTCCGCCAAAGCGCGTGCAGCAGAGCTCCTGGCCGCACTGGGCATAGCCGCCCACCAAACGGGTCTCGTCGCGCACGCCGATCTGGCGCATGTCGACGCGAATGTGCAGCGTCGAGGACAGATCCTTGACGAGCTGGCGAAAATCGACGCGCTCCTCGGCCGCAAAATAGAACACGGCCTTCTCGCCGCCAAACAGGTACTCGACGCCGACCGGCTTCATCTCGAGGTCGAGCTCCTTGACCAGGCGACGGAAATCGACCATGGCCTCGTCACCCTGGATGGCCAGATCATCGGCAAGCTGCAGGTCGATGTCGCTCGCCACGCGCAGCACGGGCTTGAGCGGCTGGCCGATCTCGTCCTGCGGCACCTCGAAGGGGTCTGCCGTGACCAGGCCAATCTCGGTTCCGCGCTCGGTGGAGCAGATAGCATAATCGGCCTCGAGGATATCCAGATCCTGCGGGTCGAACCACAGGTCGCGCGAGGCGTAGGTAAACTTAACGGGTACGACTAACGGCATTTCAGTGCCTTCCTGATATCGAACAGCATGACCTCGATGGCCAGCTGGGGAGTAACGTTTCTGGCGATGTTGCGCTCGGCGGTTGCGACTGCCTCGAGCGCCCGCGTGGCACCCGCAACATTGGTCGCAGCGGCAAGCCGACCGATCGTGTCGCGCACGTCTTCGTTCACCACGTCGGCCGCCTCGTCCTGAAGTGTCAGCAGCACATCGCGCATGAGCGTCCGCGCGCTCGCCAGCGCTTCCATGATACCCGAACGCTCGCGCGCGTTGAGCTCGCGCTTATTGCGGTCCTCAAGCTGCTTCAATGCTCCACGCGACAGGTAGTCGGCGTTTTGCTCGAGCACCTTTTCCTGCGTGGACTTGACCTCGGCGAGCGGCGCCTTAACGGCGACGATGAGCGACTTGGCGCGGCTGAGCACGTCGGCCTCGTCGGCGGCAATGAGTGAGTCGATGGCACGGACCATCTGACGGCGGGCGTCCTGGCGCTCGGCACTCTTAAGGAACTCGATGCCGCGCGTGGGGCTGCCCGCCACGGCGACGGCCATGCGACAACGCGCGATATCCTGACCAGTGGCACGGCTCACGGCGTGCGCGGCGACGGCGGGCGACACCAGCCGAAACGGCACGCACTGGCAGCGGCTCACGATGGTGGGCAGCATCACATCTGCCGAGGTGCCCAACAGGATGAACATGACGCCCTCGGGCGGTTCCTCGAGCGTTTTGAGCAGTGCGTTGGCGCTGTTGGCGCGCAGCTGCTCGGCACGGTCAATGATGTAGACCTTGGCCTTGGCGCGGATGGGCGCCAGGGGTACGTCGTCGAGTAGCTCGCGCGTCTGGGCGATGAGGTAGCCCGTGGCGCTCTCGGGCGTGTAATAGTGCACGTCGGGGTGCGTATGGCGGGCGACGCGCACGCAGCTATCGCATGAGCCGCAGCCATCCTGCTCGCACAGGAAGGCTTGGGCGAGCGCCCACGCGGCGTCGAGCTTGCCCGCGCCGGGCGCGCCCAAAAACAGGTAGGCGTGCGATGCGCGACCGCTGGCGACGGCATTGGTCAAAAAGTCGCGCACGCGCTCTTGGGTGTCAAGCTTGGCCAGCAGGCTTGTCTGAGCGGGGGCCATGTTACTCGGCCTCCTTGGCAAGTGCGGCGGCGACGGCGTCTTGCGGAATGTCGAGACCGTACGCGCGAACCTGCTCGACCGTCTTCGCAAAGACTTCCTCGATGGACGCGGTCGCGTCGATGAGCTTTACGCGGTTTGGCTCCTCGGCGGCAATTGCGCAAAAACCCTGGTAGACACGCTCTTGGAAGGCCATGCCCTTAGCCTCCATGCGATCTGCCGCACCGCGGTCGGCCATGCGCAGCGCCGCCTGCTCGGGCGTGATGTGATAGACGAGTGTGAGCGCCGGGTGCGTCCCCGCGACGGCCAGGTTGTTGGCATCGCGCACTATCTGGCGATCGAGGCCATCGGCAAACGCCTGATAGCAAGTTGTGGAATCGTAGAAGCGGTCGCACAGGACCACCTTGCCGGCAGCAAGGGCAGGCGCGATGACCTCGTGCACCAACTGGGCGCGCGCGGCCTCGTAGAGCAACAACTCGCAGGTGTCGCCCATCGCCGTATTGGCGGGGTCGAGCAGCAGAGCACGGATCTTTTCGCTGATGGCGGTACCGCCCGGCTCGCGCAGGGTCACAACCTGGTAGCCGGCAAGGTCGAGCGCACGGGCAAGCAGGCGCGCCTGCGTGGACTTGCCGGCGCCATCGACGCCCTCGAGCGTGATAAAGCTATGTTGAGCGGGCTCAAAAGCCATGGGCGCAGCCCCTTCCTACAAGGCGCGTAAATGCAGATATATCAACCAAGCCATGATACCCCAGTGCTCGGCGCGTCCCAAATCCAACCTAGCCATCGAGGCATCCCCGAAGTTGCGGTGAAATAGGGACTGATTGAAGCTCTGAGACCGCCAAACAGTCCCTATTTCACCGCAACTTATGATGGGGAATTTTGGACGCTGGGTATAATCGTCGTATTGCATTGAAATGTGGCGAAAGGAGTGGCAATGTCTCGGTATTGCGCCTCGTGCGGCAAGCTTCTTGCAGATAATGCCAAGTTCTGCACCTCGTGCGGTGCACCCGTTGAGCAAACAGTCGCGAGCGATAGCCAGCCCGCTTTTGAGCAGACCGGCTCCCTTGATACGCCGCAAGCCAAGGCGGACGACCCCCTCGCCTATCGCCCCGACCCCGCCGCAAGCCCTGCGGCCGTCGAGACCACGCAGCGCATACCCGTCGCGAGCGGCTCGCCCCAACAGGAGCCGGCTCCCGCATACACGCCCGCTTCGCCACAGACCCCCGCTCCCAAAAAGAGCGGCACCGGGCCGCTTATCGCCGTTATTGTTGTGCTGGTGGCGATCATCATCGCCCTGGTCGTTTTCTTTGTGATCAAGCCTTTCGACAACGCCGCCACGCAGACGACTGCCGAGGTAGCTAAGCTGCACCATGACGTCGACGACGATGACCTAAAGCCTCTCGGCGATCCCAACAGCCTGTACGACGATGATGACGATGACGACGAGGATGGCGGCGAAGCAACGCTCTCCGAGCAGAACCTCTACCGCCGACTGAGCGAATACTACGACTTGCTCGAAGACCTCGACAACTACGTCCGTGGCTGCGCGCAGAACTTCAACGGCAGCTATCTGGAAGAGGATCGAACCACCCGTCAAAATCTCGCCGACGTCGCCGAGCGCACGGAGGACACCATCGAGCAGTATTACGACATCGTCGAGGACCTAGACGTCCCGACGAGCTCTAAGAACTACAGTTCCTGGAAAGACATCGTTGCCCTGTATGACGACCTGGATCACCGCATTGACGCAATCTGTGATGCCTGGGAGATCAGCCTGAAATACGCCAAGCCTGCGGACCACAAGAATGAGATCGTGGCGCCGCTGTCGCGCGACAACGTGGCGGGCACCAATGACAATAAGTATCGCCTAGACTTTGAGGAGCGCTATCCCGGCGCCAAACCCGTCGAAGTGAACTAGCGCTTTGTCGTTCCCGAGCCGGCAGTTAGGGACGTTCCTAAACTGCCGGCAGAAAAGGAACGTCCCTAACTGCCAGATAAAAAACGAGCGAGGATCGCGGGGTCCTCGCTCGTTTTTGTTTTAGGTGATGTTTCGACCGTGCGGCTACTTGTCGGCAGCGGTCTTTTTGGTAGTCGACTTCTTGGCCGTCGTCTTTTTGGCGGTCGTCTTCTTGGCAGCAGTCTTCTTTGCCGCCGTCGTCTTCTTGGCCGCGGTCGTCTTCTTCGCCGTGCTCGCCTTGGTCGTGGTCTTGCGGCCGCGGGCGGGCTTCTTCTCCTTGGTCGGACAGTCCATGTTCACGCAGATGCGCCACGGGCCGCGCGCCGTGTTGACCACCACGATGGGGGCGCCGCACTCGGGGCAAGTCTCACCCGTCGCCTCGAGCTTGCCGCGCGCCGGCAGAGGATAGCTCACGCCGCAGTCATCGTAGTTGGTGCAGCGGATAAAGCGCTTGCCGCTCTTCTCGCTCTTGTGCGCGATCAGGTCGCCATGGCGTCCGGCCTCGGCGCACACCTTGCACTCGCCCACCTTAAGGTCGGGCTCGTAGTTGGTGGGGCACGTGGGGTTCACGCAAATCTCGAAGGCCTTCTGGCGGAACGGCTGGCATTTAATGCGCGGCGCGCCGCACTCGGGACACACGGCCGCCTCGCCCTCGAGCGGGCTCACCTTGACGCCGCTCGGCACCGGATAGGTAACGTCGCAGTCGGGCCAGCCCATGCAGCCAATGAAGCTGCCGCGGGTCTTGGCACTCGTCTTCATAACCAGGTCCTTGCCGCACTTGGGGCAGGCGCCCACGCGCGCATCGGCCGTGACGGCGTCGCTGATGGCGTCGCCCAGCTCCTGCGTGTGCTTGAGCAGCTCGTCGAGCACGCCGGCCAGCAGCGCGCGCGAGTGCGTCACGACATGCTCTTCGGTATCCTCGCCACGCTCCACACGGGTCATATCGCCATCGAGCTCGCTGGTCATATCGGGGCTCGTGATGCGCGGGGCAAACTGCGTCAGCGCGTCGATGATGGCGATGCCCAGCTGGCTCGGCTCAACGGGATCATTTTTGAGATAGCGCACGGCATACAGGCGCTCGATGATGCTCGCGCGCGTGGACTTGGTACCCAGGCCGCGCTTCTCCATCTCCTGCACGAGCTTGCCCTGGCTGTAGCGCGCGGGCGGCTCGGTCTGCTTGGCCTCGAGCTTAATGTCGAACACGTCGACCGTATCGCCCTGCTCCAGCGGCGGCATCTGCTCATCGCGCTTAAGGCCGTACGGATAGGCCTCGCGGAAACCGGGGGTCACGAGCACGTCGCCCGAGGCCACGAACGGCTCGCCGTTCACGTCGAGCTCGAGCTTGGTATTCTCGATGGTCGCGGGACCCATGAGCGTCGCCAGGAAGCGACGGGCGATGAGGTCGTAGAGCTTGCGTTGGCCGCCATCGAGCGTGGTCGGATCGCCCTCGCCCGTGGGGTAGATAGGCGGGTGGTCGGTGGTCTCGACCTTGCCGCGCGTGGGCTTCATGGGGCCGGCGAGCACCTTTTTACATACAGGTGCCAGCGCCGGGTTGATCTTTGCCAGGTCGCTCACCACGGCGCCCAGATCGAGCGTCGCGGGGTACACGGTGTTGTCGACACGCGGGTAGCTGATGAGGCCCGCCATGTAGAGGGACTCGGCGATGCGCATGGTACGCGCAGGCGAGATACCCTCGGCTGCGGCGGCAGCCTGCAGCGAGGTGGTCGCAAACGGCGTGGGCGGCTGCTGCTTGCGCGAGCGCTTGGTCACCGCGGCGACGGTTGCCGTCTTGGCACCGTCAACGTGACCGTACGCCGTCTCAGCAGCATCCTTGTCGGTAAAGCGCGCCGTCTTGTGCGCGATCTTAAAGCGATCGTCCTCGGCAGCGCCTTGCGCGGCGCCCATGCCGCGAATCTGCCAATAGTCCTCGGGCACAAACGCCATGCGCTCGCGCTCGCGCTCGACCACCAGGGCAAGCGTCGGCGTCTGCACGCGGCCGGCAGAGCGCACGTTACCAAAGCCGCCAAACTTGGCGAGCGTCAGGTAACGCGTGAGCACCGCACCCCAAATGAGGTCGATGTGCTGGCGGCTCTCGCCGGCGTCGGCCAGATTCTGGTCGAGCGAGACGAGATTATCGAAGGCCTGCGTGATCTCGGCCTTGGTAAACGAAGAGTACTGGGCGCGGGCGACCGGCAAGTCCGGCGCAACCTCGCGCACCTTGTTGAGGGCGTCCGAACCGATCAGCTCGCCCTCGCGATCGAAGTCCGTGGCGATGATGACACTGTCGGACTTCTTAGCCAGGTTCTTGAGCGAGCGAATGAGCTCCTTCTCGGCCGGTAGCTTAATGACGGGCGCCCAGGTGAGGTAGGGCAGGCTCTCGAGCTTCCAGCCCTTGATGGAGATACCGTCGGCAAGAAACGGCTTACGCTTGGTGTCGTAGGGCGGACGAGCCAGGCCATCGGGCATGTCGGCCGGCAGCATCTCGCCGTCCTCGGTCACCGAATACCAACCCAGCTTTTTATCGAACAGCACGCTGTCGCAAAAATCGGGCGCAAGGATGTGACCGGCGAGACCGATCGTCACACACTCCTCGCCCTTCCACTCAAAACGGTAGATGGCGGTGTTGTACACCTTGTCCTTTTTGGGTTTGCCCGTGGACAGACGCTCGGCGATCTGACGCGCGGCGTCGTTTTTCTCGGCGATGATGAGCTTCAAAAGAGGCTCCTATCTCGTGTCTCTGCGGCTACGCCCGCCCGTATGGCGGCCGATTTACGCCCTTGCTTGCTCGATCTGCCCGATGAGCCAATCGCACCAGGCATCCATGCCCTCGCCCTTGCGCGCGCTCACGGCAAACCGCGGCGCCTGCGGATTGAGGTCATCGAGTGTCCTAGTATACCTATCCATGTCAAAATCGAAAGCCGGGGCCACGTCGACCTTATTGAGCAGCTGCGCGCCGGCGTGCTGGAAGATGCCCGGGTACTTGATAGGCTTGTCGTCGCCCTCGGGCACCGAGAGAATCATGATGGACAGGTTCTCGCCCAGGTCAAAGTCGACCGGGCAGACCAGGTTGCCCACGTTTTCGATAAAGATGACGTCGATGTTCTCCAGACCGACGGCCTGGTCGAACGCGTCAACAGCCTCCATGATCATGTTGCCCTCGAGGTGGCACAGGCCGCCCGTGTTGATCTGGATGGCGGGCATGCCGGCTTCCTTCATGGTGATGGCGTCGACATCCGAGGCAATATCGCCCTCGATGACGGCGCAGCGCAAGCCGGCCTTGTCGCGCAGGCGCTCGTTGGTGCCCAGGATCGTGGTGGTCTTGCCCGAACCGGGACTCGACAAGACGTTGATCACATAGGTGTTTGTCTCTTTAAATCGTTGACGCAGCTGATCTGCCAGGCGCTCATTGCGCGACAGAATCGGCGACGCGATATCAATCGTTTTCTCAGCCATACTTAGCGCTCCTTACTTTGGCCCCTTTATACCCCATCACTAGATGGCTAGCGGGCTAATCGTCGGGGGTTTCGATTTCGATACTTGCGATATCGAGCTCGCGGCCGTGCAACAGACGCACATTGGCACCACCACACTGGGGACAGCGACAGTGAAAACGATCGTGGTCGAAAACCTCGCCGCAGTCCAAGCATTCACTTTGTGGGTGAATCTCCTCAACCGCGAGCTCGCAGTCGCGCGTGAGCGGGTCCTCGTCGCGAAACGTCTCCCACGCAAAGTCGAGCGCCTCGCGCACGACCTCGGTCATATCCCCGATACGCAGCGTTACCAAAACGGCGCGTGAGGCCCCCGCCCCACGCGCCGCGCGAATCACTGTATCGAGTATGCCGTTGACAATGCCAACCTCGTGCATACCGATTTACTCCTCGTCGTCCTCATCGTCCGAGAACAGGTCCAGACGGCTCACAAACAAGCCCTCCTTGCCCTCGCGCGCGGTAATGACCACGCGGGCAATGGCGAGCGAAATCTCGTAGAGCGAGAGCAGGGCGCCGTACATAAGGCCCAGGGTGACGGGCGAGCCGTCGGGCGTAATCACAGCCGAGCCCACAAGCAGGCCCACGTACACGTAGCGCCAGGCGCCGCGGAAGGCCGCGTAGGACACGATGTGGAAGACGGACAGGTAGAAGATGATGAGCGGCAGCTCAAACGCCACACCAAAGCCGATCATAAAGAGCAGCTCCATGTTGACGTAGTTCTCCAGGTCGGGCAGCGCGGTTGCGACGGCAGAGGTCTCGCCGATGAGCCACTCAAAGCCTGCCGGGATAATGATGAAGTAGCAAAAGATTGCGCCCAGGAAGAACAGCACCGTCGAGGCGAGCACCGTAGGCACAACCCACTTGCGCTCGTTGGGACGCAGTGCCGGCAGGAAAAATGCCAGAATCTGCCAGATGATCATGGGCGTGCACATGACCACGGCCATCTTGATGGCCAGCGAGAAGCGCAGGCCAAAGCCGCCGAGCGTGGTGGTGATGTAGAACTTACCGTCCGGCACAAAGGAGCGGATGGGGTCTTCCAGGATGTCGAGCACCACGGGCGTGGCGAAATACAGCACGATGGCGGCGGCAAACACCGACACGACCACGATAGTCAGGCGGCGACGGAGCTCTCCCAGGTGATCGAAGAGCGGCATGCGCGCAGGTCCGATAGGCATTACTCATCGCCTCCCTTCGAGGCGTCGGCGGTGGCAGCCTCGTCCTCGGCCTCGAGCTCGCGAGCGAGCTGGTCGACGACGGCCTTGCGCTTGCGGGGACGACGGGCGTAGAGGTCAGCCGTCGTGGGCTCTGCCGGCTCGGGCTCGGACTCTGGCTCTGCAGCAGGCTCGGGCTCGACGACAGGCTCGGCGGCAGCGGCAGGCTCGGCGCCCTCGGCCTCGGACTCCTCAGCAGCACCCTCGCCCTCGGCGGCAGCCTCGCTCGCGGCCTTCTCGGCGGCAAGGCGGGCACGGCGCTCGGCAAAGGTCTCCTTCTTTGCGGGCGCAGCCGTCTCGACGGCATCCTCGTCTGCATCGGAATCGTCATCGACGGCAGTCTTCTTGGGCTTGACCGGTGCCGAAGCGGCCTCACTTACCGGATCGATAATCTCGGACTGAACAACGGCCGTCATCTTTTCCTGCGTCTCGCGGAACTGACGAATGGCACGGCCGATCGTGCGGCCCATCTGTGGGAGCTTATCCGGGCCAAACAGCAAAAAGCCGAAGACCACGATGATCGCGAGCTCACCCTCTCCAATACCAAACACACATACCTCCAAGGCTCGATGTGAGTCGAGCCCGCACCGCGCCATTCGGCCGGAACTCGTCTATTCATTCGGTCAAGTATAGCGCCCGGACGCCAAAACGTCCGAGCGCATCACAAACATATGCCAAACGGCACGCCCTTTTTGGGGGCAAAGATTATGCCGCCGTGATCGAAATCTCCTGGTCGACGCCCAGCAGCTGAACCACGCGCATCACCTGGGGCTGCACATTAGTGCAGCTAAAGCGCTTACCGTGGTCGACCGCGTGGTGCGCGGCGCCCACGAGCACGCCAATGCCCGTCGAATCGATGTAGCTCACCTGGGCAAAATCGAGCTCAACGGCCTCAGTGGGCTGCTCGAGCGCCAGGTCAATGGCATTGCGCAGGCTATCGGCGTTAGAGATATCGATCTCGCCGGTCACCTTAATGGTGTAGATCTCCGGTGTGGGGTTGGTGGAAATACCCAAATCCATGTATACGCTCCTTTACGTATCGAAAGTGCGGATAGTACTGGGCGCGGACTTGCGGGGCCCTAGGCGTTAGGCGCGCTCGGCACGAGCAAGCTCGGCAGCGACGAGCTTGACGGCCAGCACCAGTACGTCGAGTGCTGCCTCCAGGTCCTCGACCGTGGGATAGCTCGGCGCGATGCGGATGTTGGTATCGCGCGGATCCTTGCCATAGGGCCAGGTGGCACCGGCCGGCGTGAGCTTGACGCCCAGGTCGGCGCAAAGCGCGGCGACCTTCTGGGCCGAGCCCTCGGGACCATCGAAGCTTACAAAGTAGCCGCCGCGGGGGTGCGTCCAGGTGGCACAGCCCGTATCGCCCAGGCCCTCGGTGAGCTTGCGCTCAACGGCCTCAAAGCGCGGACGCAGGAACTCGGCATGCTTTTTCATGTGCTCCTTGACCGCCTCGATGGTGGGAAGGAAGCGCACGTGGCGCAGCTGGTTGAGCTTGTCGGCGCTGATGAGGCCGGCCTTCAGGCGCTTGGAGAACTCCGCGATAACCGCGGGGCTCGCACCGATAAAGCCGATGCCGGCGCCCGGGAAGGTGATCTTGGACGTCGATGCAAAGGCCACCACGCGGTCCTCGGTGCCCGCCGCGCGAGCGAGGTCAAAGATGTTGGCGAGCTCGTCGGTCTCGTCGTACAGGTCGTGCACGCAGTAGGCGTTGTCCCAGAAGATGCGGAAATCGGGCGCGGCCGTGGGCATCTCGACCAGGCGACGCACGGTGTCCTCGCTAAAGGTGATGCCCGTGGGGTTGGAATACTTGGGCACGCACCAGATGCCCTTGATGGAGTCGTCGGCGGCAACCAAGCGCTCGATCTCGTCCATGTCGGGGCCGTTGTCGGTCATCGCGACGGGGACATTCTCGATACCCAAGTCGGCAGTGATGCCAAAGTGGCGGTCGTAGCCGGGAACAGGGCACAGGAACTTGACCTTCTTGCCGTCATGCGCGGCCTCATAAGCCTCCCAAGGCTCGCTACCGCACGAGCCGCAGCGCCAGAACATGCCGGCGATATCGTGCTCGATCAGCAGGCTCGACGAACCCAGTACGAGCGTCTGCTCGGCGGGGCAACCCAGGAACTCCCCCGCCAGCTTGCGTGCCGAGGGAATGCCCTCAAAGCAACCGTAGTTGGAGCAGTCGACGTTGCCGTCGTGCAGATCGGCATCGGCATTGAGGATATCGAGCATGGGGCGAGAGATGCCCACCTGGGAGGGCGACGGCTTGCCGCGGGCCATGTCGAGCGCCAGGCCCTTGGCCTTGACCTCGGCGACCTCGGCTTTGAGCGCCTCGATGGCGGCATCGAGTTCGGTGGTTTCCATCTTCTGGTAGATCGTCTGCATGGGTGCGACCTTTCGCGAAGCGGGACGTTGCAGTTCGTCTAAGTATAGACCGCCACTGCCGCAACGGTATGAAGCCGTGATAGATTAAGTCCATCGCAATGAATTACGACATCGCCGCGCATGCCGGCGTGGGGCGCCCAAGGAGGCACTATGGAGTACGGATCGTTCCAGGCCGAGGAATTCGGCGACCTGCAGCGCCTGGTCGACGGACTGTTTTATGACCGCCGTGCCATCGACCGCCTGGATCTCATCGTGCAGGCCGAGATCTTGGACCTCGCGCCCGACCTCATGGAAATCGTCAACCTTTTGCCGCCCGGCTACTACGACCGCCAATCGCTTTGCGACCAGCTCAACTCCGCCTTGGCCGCCCACGGCTGGGGCGCCGTCTACGGCACCGTGGAATAAACCTAGTCATTGGGGCCTGTGGTCAAAAAATAGCAAATATGAGTACTGTTACTTTTTTAGTAACAGCGATTTTGAATTAAAAAGGCCAGTCTTGGCCTTTTGTGTCCGGTTTTGGAAGGATGCATCGGCATTTTTCGTCCAGCCACGCAATCGTTAATGCACAGACAGAATAGATTTGTACATTATTTTTCGCGCCTAAAATGAAACGCCGTTTATGACAGTACTCACAAACGGCGTTTTTTGGCCACTGGGGTGTCCGGCAGGTGGCAAGTACCACTCAAAACCGCGTTTTACATGCGCTCGAGCAGGCTCTGGCGTCTGTTTCTACGCGCCTACTCGTTCTTGGGCGCGGGGTGCTTGCAGATCACACTCATGTAGATCATGCCAAGTACGGCCGCGGTGACAGAGCCGGCGAGAATAGCGGCCTTGGCAGCCAGAACCTCAAACTGGGCCGTCGGGAAGGCGAGACCGCTGATGAGAATCGACATGGTAAAGCCGATGCCGCCCAGAATGCCCACGCCGGCAATCATGTGCCAGTTGACGTTGCGCGGTAGCTCGCAGGCCTTGAGCTTGACCAAGGCGAACGTCATGCCAAAGATGCCGATCGGCTTGCCCAGCAGCATGCCAAAGTACACGCCGAGCGTCACCGGGTCGGTGAGCAGCGTGCTCATGTCCACGCCCACTAGGCGAACCTGTGCGTTGACGAACGCAAAGATCGGCAGGATCACAAAGTTGACCGGCGTGGAGATCAGACGCTCCATGCGGATGAGCGGCGGGGTCACGCGGTGCATGACGCGCTCGACCCTGGTGGTCGAGACGGTAAAGTCATGCTGGCCCAGGATGTGCGCCTCGTCGTCGTAGCGGTCGTCGAGCAACGGCAGGCACTCGCCCAGCCAGTCGGTCAGACTATCGAGCTTGACGCCGCACTTGGCCGGAATGGTAAAGGCCAGGATGACGCCAGCAAGCGTGGCATGCACGCCGCTCTTGAACATGCAGAACCACAGCAGCAGGCCCAGTACCGAATACGGGGCAAGGCGGTAATGCTGCGTCTTGTTGAGCCACACGAGCGCGCAGGTCACAAGCGCGGCGGCGCCCAACCAAAACGGATTGGGGCTCTGGCCGTAGAAGATGGCGATGGCGGCGATGGAAATGAGGTCGTCGGCGATGGCGAGCGTCGAGAAGAACACGCGCACGCCGTTGGGCACGCGATTGCCCAAAAGCGACAGCACGCCCAGCGCAAAGGCAATATCGGTTGCCATGGGAATGGCCCAGCCGTTGTGCGCGCCGGCATGGTTAAAGATCAGATAGATGCAGGCGGGAACGACGACGCCGCCCACGGCCGCCAGCATGGGAAGCATAGCCTGGCGCGGGTTTTTGAGCTCGCCAACTGTCATCTCGTACTTGAGCTCAATGCCCACCAACAAAAAGAAAATCGCCATGAGGAAGTCGTTGACGAATAGCTCAACGGTGAGACCGGCCGTAAGGTTGCCCAGACCCACATACAGCGGGGTCTCCAAAAAGTGATGGATGGCCTCATAGGCATCGGTATTGGCGCAAATGACGGCGGCGATGGCGGCGAAGACCATGACGGCGGCGGAAATCGTGCCGTTCTCGGCGATGCGCTCCCAGATGTCGTGACGCTCAAAGCGCTTGCGCTCACGAACGTTGAACAGCTGCTCAGTTGCTGCCATGGGCGGCTCCTTTCACGGGAAAGCTCCCGTCTTAAAAAAGCACGGCCCGCCCAAGTGGCGGCGCCGCGCTCTAACGTATTACGCTTGCATCTAGCCTACCCTGCACGACAAGCACGCAGGCATGGCCGAAAAGCGGAACCACAGGTTGAACATTATTTGTTCAACGGCGCAGGCTCACCTGTCCAAGAGACGACGCGGCGCCGTGCACAAAAAACGACCGGAGCGCGGGGCGTCCGCGATCCGGTCGTGGCGTTTGGTCAACTAAACCTAGCAGGCGGCCATGATGGGGGCAGCGACCTGCTTCTTACGGGAGAGGACGCCCGGCATCCAGACGCCGTCGTGCTCGTCAGCAATGCCCAGGCCCTTCTGAGCAGCCTCGGTCTCGCCCTCGAGCAGGACCTGCGAGCCCTCCTCCATGATGTCGGTGATGCACAGGACAATGCCGTCGGCACCCTTCTCGGCGGCGTAGGCGCGCATAGCCTCGCGAATCTCGTCGATCATGCCGAGTGCGCGGGTCTTGTCGACAGTCTCGTACTGGCCGATGAGCAGCTTCTTGCCGGTGGGCTCGAACATCTTGATGTCGTTGCCGACCATCTCGGCTGCGGTGAAAGAGCCAGACGGACGGGTGAGGAAGACCTCCATGCCAAACTTAACCGGATCGACGCCCACCTGTTCGCCGAGCTTGGCGGCGACGGCGCGGTCGACATCGGTGGTGGTGGGGCTCTTGAGCATGAGCGTGTCGGTCATCATGGCCGAGAGCAGCAGCTTAGCCTGGACGTCGGAAAGCTCAACGCCGAGCACGCCGGCGAGCTTGGTGACAATGGTGCAGCTGGAGCCCCAAGGCAGGCAGATGTAGTGCAGCGGGCCGGCGGTCTCGAAGTCGCCGATGCGGTGATGGTCGACAACACCAAAGACCGTGGCGTCCTTAAGGCCGGCAACGGACTGGGCAGACTCGTTGTGGTCGGTGAGGACGACGAGCTGACCGGCCTCGACGGACTCGATCACGCGGGGCTCGGCGATGCCGGCGTCGGCGAGCAGCTTGGCGGACTCGGCCGGAAGCTGACCAAGGGCGCAGGCCTCGTAGGTGTTGCCGGCATACTCAACCTGGTTGAGCAGCTGGGACAGGACGACGGCGCTCATGATGGCGTCGTTATCGGGGTTCTGGTGACCAAAGACAAGAACGTTTGCCATGGATATCCTCCACTTGATATGTGTACTTGGACGTAGCTATGGTAGCACGCCGATGCCGAGCCTTCGCAGACGGAAGGGCCACGGCATATTTTGGGGCAAGTGTTGGAGCGAAGTCTGCCCCCTTTGCACCAGCTATTTGCCGGCGGCGCGCAGAGCTACGTAGGCGGCACCGATGATGCCGGCGTCGTTTCCGAGCGAAGCGACCTTAATGGGCGTCTCGCGCGAGGCAGAGAGCGCGTAGCGCTGGAAGTACTCGCGAGCCTTGTCGAGGTAGACATCGGCCGAGGCGGAGGCGCCGCCACCGATCAGGAACATCTCGGGGTCGACCACGTTGGCGATAAGTGCCAGAGCACGGCCGAGATAGTCGGCCATGGTGTCGGCCGCGGCCAGCGCGAGCTTGTCGCCCTCGCGGCAGGCCTGGAACACGTCCTTGGAATCGGAGGGGCCGGTGAGTTCGATGGGGTCGACGCCCGCCTTCTTGCACTCGGCCAGGTAATTGCTCACCACGCCGGTGGCACTGGAATACTGCTCTAGGTGGCCATGGCCGCCACAGCCGCAGGTGCGCTCCTCGGCCGGGTTCAGGCACATGTGGCCAATCTCGCCGCCGGCGCCCACAACGCCCGATACCACGTCGCCGTTAACGATAACGCCGCCGCCCACGCCGGTACCGATGGTGACCATCACCACGTTCTGCACGCCCTTGGCAGAACCGAGCCAGGCCTCGCCCATGGCAGCGGCGTTGGCATCGTTCTCGTACTTAACGACCGCGTCGGGACAGTGCTTTTGAATGGCGATCCTCAGCTCGGGCAGGTTAATGGCAATGTTGGCCTTGACCTTGGCATCGCCCGATGCCGGGATGGGGCACGGAACGGCCAGGCCAATGCCCGCCACAAAGGCACGCGGAATCTGGGCTTTGGCGACCACCTGGTCGATAGCCTCGGTCACCGCGGCAAAGCCCGCAGCGTCAACGATGGGAGGCGTGGGCACGCTGGCCTTGGCAAGCAGGTTGCCGTCCTCGTCGAACAGGCCCTCCTTAACCGAGGTGCCGCCGACGTCGATGCCGATGTAATACTGCTTAGGTTCCATGGGAGCCTACCTTTCTCGTTTAAACATTGCCTGTATGGTACCGCTCCCAAGGCAAAAACCCACCAAAAAGGGACAGGTTTGTTTTGGCAGGCTTTATCTGGGGAAACGCGAATGGTCGCTTAATAGGTCGCGCAAGACCTTCCCCAAATATAAAGGCGCCGTGAGGCGGAGACTCCCGGCGCCCGTCAAAGGGACTATGTTGTCTGTTGGACCGCACGGTCCATCGCGGCGATAACGCCGACTAGGCCTTAAGTGCCTGCAGCTGCTTGTGGATCTCGATGAGCTCCGTTGCCATGACGCGCATGGTCTCGGTGCCGGCCATCTGGTCCTCGGCATGCAGCAGAATCAACGGGGCCTCGCCGTTACGCTCGCCGTTGGCCTCTTTCTTCAGAAGCCCCATGTGAACATCGTGGCCACCGTTATAGGCCTCGTCGCCCTGCTTGATAAGCTCCTCGGCGGCGTCAAAATCGCCCTCCTTGGCCTTCTGCACGGCATTGATGTACATGCTCTTGGCGGTACCGACGTAGCTGATGATCTCGAAGCAGGTCATCTGCAGCTCGTTCATATCCTCCATATGCTGCACCTAACCCATCACGCTGACGCAATGGTCGATGATGCCCGCAGCGTTCATGCGGCCGTAGTCGACCATGTTGATGACCTCGACCGGGAAGCGACCGGCGGCCTCCTTCTCAAAATCGCCCTTGGTGTAGCCGATCTGCGGACCAAGCAGCAACATGTCGCACTCATCCAGGTGATCGTGGGCCTCATTCATGGGACGAGCCTCGACCTCGATATCCAGACCACGGTTTGCAACCTCGGCCTGCATCTTCTGGACCAGCAGGCTCGTGGACATGCCGGCATTGCAGCAGAGCATGATCTTCTTCATGGTTTCCTCCTTATAACTGCGCGGCGCGCAGACGACAACTGGTTGTATTCCTTGCGGCTATTGTGCCCGCTCCCCTGTATCTTTACGCAAGGGAGAGAGCCGCGGGCACCGGCACCGCGTACCGGCGCCCGCAAAGGTGAAAGGGACGAACGTTAGGCGTTCTACTCGGCGAGAGCCTCCTGCTTGGCGATTGCCTTCTCGGAAATCTTCATAAAGGGCAGGTAGACGGCCATGCCAATGACAATCTCGAGAGCCTGCCACACGCCGGCGCGCCAGTCAAAGCCCGTAGCGAGCAGGGCATTGATGACGGGAGGCATGGTCCAGGGCACCTGGGCGATGCAGGGGCTGATGATGCCTGCGCAGGTAAGGCCATAGGTGATGCCGATGAACAGATCGGGAAGAAGGACGAACGGGATCATGAGCGGCAGGTTGTACACGATGGGGTAACCGTAGATAACCGGCTCGTTGATGTTGAACAGACCAGGCAGGATAGCCATCTTGGAAACGGTCTCGGAAGCCTTGTTCTTGGAGAACAGGAGCGTGTCGAGCAGAAGCATGAGGGTGCAGCCCGAGCCGCCGATGAGGGCGAAGCTGTTAACGATCTGCATGTTCATGTAGTGATCGGGCTGGATGGTGCCACCGGCGGCAAAGGTAGCCATGTTGTCGACGATGAGCATGGTCAGGATCGGCTCGACGGTAGCGCCAGAGATGGTGGACTGGTGAATACCGACGCAGAACAGCAGGTTAGCAAGGGTGTAGATGAGGATAACAGCCCACGGACCGGCGTTCATGATGCTCTTGAGCGGGTTGGAGATGCACGTGGAGATGATGGTGCACAGATCGGTGCCGGCGCACACGGCGAGCAGGGCTGCGGCAAGAGCGAAGATCGCGAGGTTGAGCAGCATCGGGATCATGACGTTGAAGGAGTTGGAGACCGCGGGAGGCACGCCCTCGCCCAGCTTAACCTTGAGCTTCTCGACGCCAGAAATCTTGATGAAGAGCGAGACGGAAAGCAGGGCGATGATAATAGCCGAGAACAGACCGTTGGTGCCGGTGTTGGCAGTCGAAAGGGCGCCCGTGACCTCGGCGGAGGTGATCTTGTCGGTGAGCAGCGGGCTCGTGGCGGAAAGCGAGGCGGTGATCTGCTGCGGCATCATGATGACGAAAGCAGAGATAGCGACGACCACGCAAGCGAGCGGGTTATCGAAACGCTTGTTCTTAGCGAGGCTGTAGCCAATCAATCCGGCCAAGATAATGGCAGAGACGTTGAGGGTGCCCAGCGTAATTGCCGAACCCCACGTCTGAAGGTTGGCAAGGCCCGCCGCATCGAGCGGGAACAGGGGGAACACGACGTTGTTAATAAGAACCGCGATACCCGCAAGGATATAGAGCGGCGTGATGGTCGCGAAGGCGTCACGCAGGGAACGCAGGTGAACCTGGTTTCCCACCTTCGCAGAGACCTCGGCAAACTTGTCGAGGAAGCTCTTTCCGTTGTCACTGGCCATGATTGCTCCTAACTTTCAAATCCGGCCTTTTCCTATGCGCACGGTGGTCTGTCGCCCTCTGCCACCAGATGTGCCATGTGTTGCGCGCAGCGGCGCGCGGTCTGGGCGTTCGCCCGGTCGCTAATCAACCACGTGGGTCGTGGCGACCTGTTTGAGCCAGGCCGCCGACTTCTTAAGGCGGCGCTTATAACCGTCCATAAGGTCGACCTCGACAAAGCCGTAACGGTTCTTAAAGGCATTCGCCCAAGACCAGTTATCGATGACGGCCCAATAATGGTATCCGCGGCACTTGGCACCCTCGGCAATTGCCTTGGCAACCCACTCCAGGTGCTGGCGTACAAAGTCGACGCGGTAGTCGTCCTGGATGGTTCCTTCGGCATCGCGGTTCTTGTATTCGTCCATGATGCCGATGCCGTTCTCGGAAACGAACCACTCAAGTTCGGGGTAGTTCTTTGCGCAGTCCATGCCAAAGTCGTAGAGGCCCTGCGGGTAGATCTCCCAGCCGCGGCTCTCGTTCATAACGGCATCGGGCCACACATACTCGTCGGCAAAGTGCGGCAGGCCGTACTGGTCAATCTTGCTCGCCGGCGCCTGAACGCGCGTGGGGTGGTAGTAGTTGCAGCCGAGCCAGTCGACAACACCCTGCTTGAGGATCTCTTGGTCGCCGGCACGGAACGGAAGCTTAACGCCGCCCTCGGCCAGGCTGTCGAGCACGTCGGCGGGAAGCTCGCCCTTGGTAATGAGGTCGAGCCACCAGCGGTTGTTGATGCCGCTGGTCATACGCACGGCCTCGAGGTCCGCCTCGCTGGGGTTCTGCTTGGTGTAGACCGGGGTAAAGCAGTTGATCATGCCGATCTTGGCATCGGCGCGAATAGCGCCCTCGTCATAGGCGCGACGATAATTGGCCACGGCCAGCGCGTGCGCCAGCGAGATGTGATACTGCACGGTGCGGGCGCGGTTGAAGTCATGGAGCTGCGGGAACCACACGCCCTCCTGATAGCGCTGCTCGGGCTCGACGATGGGCTCGTTAAAGGTGAACCAATACTTAATCTCCTGGCCAAACTCGTGGAAGGCGACGTCGGCGTAATGCGCGTAAGCCTCGACGACCTCACGGCTCTCCCAGCCGCCACGGTTAAAGAGGTAGGTGGGCATGTCAAAGTGGTACAAGTTGACAAACGGCTCCAGGCCGGCCTCGCGAGAGGCGCGGAACAGCTCGTGATACCACGCAGCGCCCTCCTCATTAAGGTTGCCGTCGGCATCGAGCAGACGGCTCCACTGGATGGAAGTGCGATAGGTATTCAGGCCCAAGTCCTTCAAAATGCGAAAGTCTTCCTGGTACTTGGCCATAAAGTCATTGCCGGCATAAGAGCCAACGCAGTTGTAGAACGAGCCCAGATCCTGAATGGACCAGGTGTCCCACAGGTTCTCGAGCTTGCCGCCCTGGTTCCACTGACCCTCAGTCTGCGGGCCGGACATAGCAGCGCCAAAGAAGAAGTCGTTGGGCAGCTGATACTGTGCCATCAAAGTCCTCGCTTTCGTGTTCTAGAGCTTCCGGTTGGAGACGGGTTTGCTTTGGCAGGTTATCCGGCGCGGGCGCGCACCGGTCATACCGATATCCAACCCGCCAAAACAAATCCTTCTCCAAACAGTACAAGCAAACGCCAATGCATCTCGCTTGTTGTCTATAACTATAGCGCTCTAGTTTTCTATGTAAAGCGTCTTTTTAACTTTTCTTTATCGAACTTCTTTCATGAAAGCCATATGGATGCTTTTTAAGTGGGTATACTTTCTTAATATTCAACGCAAATATGAAGGGAGGATTGCATGATTCCCAAATACGAGGCGATAGCTGCAGATATCCGTCGAAGCATCGAGGACGGCGCCCTTAAGCCGGGCGATAAGTTGCCCACCGTCGTAGAGTTTTGCGAGCTCTATAGCGTTTCTAAGATCACCGTCAAACGTGCGATTGAGCAGATTACCGAGGAGGGCCTGATCACCAGTCGGCGCGGATCAGGCACCTACGTCAAGGACACAGCGGGGCTTCCCGGCCAGGTGTTTTTCCAAGGCAAGAACGACCGCGCCCAAGGCTTTTCGTACGAGCATCGCGGGGAGAAAGTGACCTCGGTGGTCTACGATTTCTCGATTGTTAATCCACCAGCGGACATCGCAGCCCAGCTGGGAATTGCCGAGGATGACTTTGCCTATCACATCGTGCGCGTGCGCCAGGTCGACGAGAAGCCCATCGTTATCGAGTACACCTATATGCCGCTCGAACTGATCCCGGGCCTTAAAAAGAAGGACCTGTACGGATCGGTCTACGGCTTTATCCGCGAGCAATGCGGGCTGAAGATTTCGAGCTTCCATCGCACCATACGCGCCGTGGCGGCAACCGAGGAAGAAGCCGAGCGCCTGGATACCAAACCCGGCTCTCCCCTGCTCGAGCTCACCCAGATTGGCTTTTTGGACAGCGGCGCCGCCTTTGAGTATTCGGTCTCGCGCAACGTTGGCGACCGCTTTGAGTTGCACAACGTAACGTTGGCATAGGTTTTTGTAGTCATCCGGGCGCTCGCTTTGAGCTGTTTCGTGCAGCGCCCGCGCAACACAATGGGGGTATGAACATGTCCGATTTGATTAAACTGACGCCGATCTTTCACGAGAAGATCTGGGGCGGCCGCCAGCTCGAAACCGTATTTGGTTACGACATTCCCAAGGGTCCCATCGGTGAGTGCTGGGCCATCTCGGCCCACCCCAATGGCGACTGCCAGATTGCGGAGGGCCCGTATGCCGGTCACACGCTGTCGTGGCTGTGGGCCGAGCATCGCGAGCTCTTTGGCAACTGCGAGGGCAAGGAGTTCCCGCTACTCGTTAAGATTCTGGACGCCAAGGACGACCTTTCGATCCAGATTCACCCCAACGACGAGTACGCCGCCGAGCACGAGAACGGCAGCCTGGGCAAAACCGAGTGCTGGTATGTGCTGGACTGCGAGCCCGGCTCCACGATTATCGTCGGCCAGCGCGCGCATGACCGCGCCGAGGCCGCACAGATGATCGAGGACGGCCGCTGGGACGACATGCTCAACGTGCTGCCGATCCACAAGGGCGACTTTTTCCAGATTGATTCCGGCACCGTGCACGCCATCAAGACCGGCACGCTCATTTTGGAGACGCAGCAGTCGAGCGACGTGACATATCGCCTGTACGACTACGACCGTCCCGGCACCGATGGCAAGCTGCGCCCGCTGCACATTGAGCAGAGCCTCGACTGCATCGACTTTGATGCTCAGGCTCTGACCGACGGCACGGTGACCGCGCCCGAAGTCGATGGCGTGACCGAGCTCGAGTCTAACTCCTGCTACACCGTCGATCGTGTGCGCGTCGACGGCAGCAAGACCCTCGACCAGCGCTGGCCCTTCATGTGCCTGTCGGTCATCGACGGCGAAGGCACCGTCTGCGGCGACCCCGTCCACAAGGGAAGCCACCTGCTGGCTCCGAGCACCGTGGACAAGATTGAGCTCGAGGGCAATATGGAACTGATTGTCAGCCACCTGTAGGTCACCGGTCCCCAAGCGCTCGCCGGGACGGGGCGCGGGGTTTGATCGCCTGCTCGGACAGTCCCGCTCGAACGGAGAGCACATTAAGTGCTCTCCGGCTCGTGCAGAACTCGCAATCGACCAAATCCCGCGCCCCGTCCCGGCGAACCTCTGACTAGTTACGACAATCAAAAAGCAACAAGGGGCTCTTCCGTTCATCAACGGAAGAGCCCCTGCCATACATTACGAATCAAGATGCCTACAAATACACTCTTTCGAGAAACGATAACGTGTCCTGAAGCCGCGCCCTTTCCTTACGGTTGGTCTGCCGATTTACATACGAAGCAAAGTCCGTAAGAAAATCCTCCGCATCAACCCTCATTTGCCCCGTTAGCTCCAAACGCGCTGAGGACGACAACAAACCGGCAAGTCGAGCAACATCTGAACGATGCTTCCGCCGATCTATATCGTTGCAATGACGCCCTTCTTCATAGCTCCTGTTGATATCAATGTGCGCACGCATCTTGAGGGGGATGATATGGAGCGCATCGAGCAACGTGATGCCCTCTACGTTCGTTGCGTTGTCGCGAATAAATTCGTAGTAGCCATCGTCGAGAATAATGGCGGAAAGACTCGATATCGCCCCGTCAAAGGAAAGAGGAGCTACCTCGCTCATTTCGTCTTCGAGCACAAAATCAGGATGTCGGGCAAACAACTCGATTTGACCGGGATAGTCTAGGGCTCGCCTTGATCCTTTGGGCAAACAGAACCGATAGTAAGTGCACTTTCCATCGCCGACCTTTCCAACCTCGTATCCAGCTGCTTTGATAAATGCCCACAATGCAGTGGCAAATTCAACGCCTTCCCCATCAACAATTACGACGACATCCAAATCTTCGGTAGCCCTGAATGAATCACCTTCGCTGTCAAATAGAACGCTGCAGGCCCCTCCACCAATAAGGACGTAACCACCTTTGCAGCTGCTCATGGCGTCGGCAAATCGCTCTATTCCCCTCACTTTTGGCATATCGTCCTCCTGAGTTGTTCGACCGCATCGAGCAGACGGTCATCTTTGTAATCCGCTTTTGCGCAGGCAACGTATAAGGAGAACGGGTCGACACATTGCAAACCTGTCGTATCAAAACTAACATCGGACGGCGCGTCCACGGGATACGACCAGATCTCAATCTCGATAGCGGCCGGTTCGTACCACTGGGCCTCCAACCATCTGTCGCCCATGTGCTCTCTTAAGGCATCTACCTGATACTTTTCGAGAGCAACGGTTGGGACAGAATCATTATGAGCAAGGTCGGACATATAGCTAAGGGCAGACACACCGGAAAGCAGCGCATCAACGGCGCGTAGCTCTGTTCTCTCGATAACCTTCTTGAGCCGGATTCGCTCTAAAACGGGTGTGCGAAGATAGTCCTCAAATCCATCCAGCAACGTCTCGGTCGACAGCCCGGCGTCGCACAATATACGCTTTTTGCCGTCCCGCATAATCAACCCAGGAGCTATAGCGGCGATTTCCGAAAGATAGCCGCTGACGCTTGCCGCGCTTTTGCCACACAGACGAGCTAGGTCGCCGGCGGAGCAGTCAACCCATCGTCCCGCGATGAGATTTAGAACGATTCGTTGAGATTGGGGCGAAAGCGAAGCAGCAGGAGAAGCACCCAGCACCTCATCGGAAATAACGGCTCCGATAAACGGCAGAAACGCATTTCGCTCATCTCGGATATATGCGATCCCCTCCGAAGAAAGCGCGCGCATAAAGCCTAAATCCATAGCATCCCAGCAAATTGCCACCGGGCGAGCATCTATCTTACGCACTGCATTGACGAAATTTCGCGCCGAAATGACACTGGGCGGTTCTTTTGGTTCCGCAACAATAAAACGGCCTTGCTCAGACATGCCGAGCCGCGCTAAGCGAAGCGAATACCGCTCGAGATACATGCGAGGAATCTGCATCTCAACTGGCTCCGAGTCGATGGCGAGCTCTAAAGAGAAGAGCCTTTTTGGGAGACAATTTAGCAGCATGTCCACTCACCGTTTTCATTTCAGTTACATTTAAGTATCTAACTGAAATTATACTGAATCGTATAAAATCATCAATCATCAAAGCCAAGCGCACCATTTAAAACGCAACAAGGGGCTCCCCCGTTCTTTAACGGGGGAGCCCCTTGCCATGTCTAAGTATTCAGCCCACCCGGTTCTCCAGATCAAAAAGCGAACCAGCAAAGCGACGTTCGTCCAGCAACGTTACCCAAGGACCTGGGCGGGCGTATAGGGCAACATCGATCGCGAGTTCCGCACGCAAAGGAGAGCACTTAATGTGCTCTCCGTCTTGCGCAGGACTGCCCGAGCAGGCGATGTTGCCCTATACGCCCGCCCAGGTCCGCCAGGATCACGACAGCTTGACGATCGGAGCAAAGCCCTTCATTAGCTTTTTGGTCTGGCCGGTCTTTTCGAATTGAACCTCGATCATGTCTCCAGCGACCGAGATCACGGTACCCGTGCCAAAGGTCTTGTGGCTCACGGTATCGCCCGCGGCAAAGTCCTGCGATGCGCTGGCACGATCGACCTTGCGCTCCACCGTCGGGGACACCTTGGACGACGGCTTTTTGGCTCGCGGCGCACCCGAACCAAAGGTCGAGGCAACACGGCCGGCATCGGGCGAAACCCCACGATGGCGCTCGGTCCCGTAGCTGCTGCCGCCAAAGAAATCGTCAAAGCTCGATCCGCCACGCGAACCGGAACCGCCGGTCGAGCGCGTATGCGAACCAAACACCTTGCCGCCATACATGTCCGAGCCCATACCCGATCCAAAGGTGCCGTGTCGGTCGCCGCGTTTCTCCCAGCCCGTGCCCTCAAAACCGGCAGAACCGATGCCGCTAAACTCGATATCCTCAAACGGAATCTCGTTGAGGAAGCGCGAGCGCGGGTTGGCAGAGGTCGAGCCGTAGGTGCGACGCGTGGCCGCATAGGTCAGGAACAGGCGCTTGCGAGCACGCGTGATGGCGACGTAGGCCAAGCGACGCTCCTCCTCGAGCTTGCCCGGATCGTCACTACCGCCAAAGTCGTGCACGTGCGGGAAGATACCCTCCTCCATGCCGGCCACGAACACCGCCGGGAACTCCAGGCCCTTGGCGGAGTGGATGGTCATCATGGTAATGGCATGCGTCTCGCCGGCCAGGGAATCCAAGTCGGAGCGCAGGGCCAGCCACTCCATGAGCGCCGGCAGCGCCTTACAGGTGAGCGGACCGTAGGTGCGCTCGATCTCGTCGGCATGCACGGCACCCGCCGGCATCTCCGTCGGCGCGGCATACGCGTTGCCCGCGATGGCGGCGGCCAGGGCATCCTGCGGAGACAGCGCCGGAGCGGCCAAGCTATCGAGCGGATTGGAGCCCGCGGCGTCACGCGCGCCAACGAGCGCCTCAAACGAGGATACCGGGGCAGATGGCCCCGGTTCGGGCGCAGGCGCGCTCACCACGACAGGCTCGGGCTCGGCGCTAGCAGGCACATCGGCAACACCGGCAGCGCGCAGCTCTTCCAAGCTCTCGAGCGTACCTTCGATATCCTCGTGCGTCTCCTCAAATTCGGCAGCGACGCCCAGGAATTCCTGGATGTTCTCGGCGCGGCTCTCGGACTCCATGGTGCCCTCGGCGCGAAACGCCTGCAGCAGGCCCGTCTTATCGACGATCATCTCGACGACGTCCTTGAGCTCGCCGTCCATGCGGCGGCCCTCGCGCACCAGCGAGACAAAGCTCGACAGGCCGTTGCGCACCTTGGCGCTAAACATGCCGGTTTCGGCGCACGCGATCTCGCAAGCCTGGAAGAACGAGCAACGGTTGTCGCGCGCCAGCTGCTCGATTTTTTGGATCGAGGTGGAGCCGATGCCGCGGCGAGGTGTGTTGATGACGCGCTTGACGCTCATCTCGTCGGCCGGGTTCACGATCATCTTAAGGTAGGCCATGACGTCACGAATCTCGGCACGGTCGAAGAATCGCGTGCCGCCCACGATCTTATAGGGCACGCCCGCGCGCAGGAACATATCTTCGAGAATACGCGACTGGGCGTTGGTACGGTAGAACACGGCGATGTCGTCGTAACTCATGCCTTTGGCATGCAGTTTCTCGATCTCACCGGCAATCCAGCGGCCCTCGTCGCGCTCATCGCTCGCCTGGAAGGCCTGAATCTTCTCGCCATCGCCCTCGGCCGTAAACAGGCGCTTGTCCTTGCGCTGAGAGTTGTGGCGCACCACGGCGTTGGCGGCGCTCAGGATGTGGCCCGTAGAGCGGTAGTTCTGCTCCAGCTTGACGGTCTTGCAGTTTTTAAAGTCCTTCTCAAAGTCCAGAATGTTGGTGATGTCGGCGCCGCGCCAGCTATAAATGGACTGGTCATCGTCGCCTACGACCATGAGGTTTTGGTACTTGGCGGCCAGCAGGTTAGCGATTTCGTACTGGACGTGGTTGGTGTCCTGATACTCGTCGACGCTAATGTAGCGGAAGCGCTCCTGGTACTTGTCGAGCACCTCGGGGCGGGTGCGCAGCAGCTCGAGCGCGCGCACGAGCAGGTCGTCAAAGTCCATCGCATTGGCAGCGCGCAGGCGGCGCTCCAGCTCCAAGTAGACCTGTGCGGCCTTTTTATCGTTGGGGCTATCGGCAGATTTGAGCATGTCCTCGGGCCCGATCATGGCGTTTTTGGCCGAACTGATCTTGCTGCGGATCATGTTGATGGGGAACTGCTTTTGCTCGATACCGAGTGCCTGCATAATGTCGCGCACCATGCGCTTGGAATCGTCGTCATCGTAGATGGTGAACTGACCGGTATAGCCCAGCAGGTCGGCGTCCTCGCGCAGCATGCGCACGCACATGGCATGGAAGGTGCACACCCACATGCCACGGGTACCGCTGGGAATAAGTGCCGCCAGACGCTCGCGCATCTCGGCCGCGGCTTTGTTGGTAAACGTGATGGCAAGGATCTGCCAGGGCTTAACACCCAGGTCGCCGAGCATATGGGCGATGCGGAAGGTCAGGACGCGGGTCTTGCCCGAGCCAGCACCGGCAAGGACCAGCAACGGACCCTCGGTCGTCAGGACGGCCTCGCGCTGGGCGGGGTTAAGGCTGTCGATGTCGACGAGCGGCTTAGCGGGCTTGGGTGCCGGTACGGGAGCATCGTAGATGTCGAGCGGGACGAGCTCGGGCTCCGGCGCAGCGGGGGCAGTGTATGCATCAAGCGGCACGGGTTCCGGCGCGGGCGGCACGGGTACCGCGGCATTCTTTTCCCAGGGCAAGGGCTGGGTCATGGGCGACTCCTCATCTGACGAACGGCGCGCCTGCGGGCAGCGCCATAGTTTGAGCCGTACCAGTATACCGAGCCGCGCGGACACCGACGCAAATCACACCACGACTCCGCGCGCTGCCATCGAGCCCGCCCCAGCGGATTTGGCGCAATGGGGGCAGGTTAGTCTGCACCATGTTGCTGCAAAGTAACCTGACCCCAATGCACCAATCACGGAGCCACCGATGTCATGGCAACGGCAGACACTATGACCCAATCCAGGGGCACGGAAACGACAGGAGCCCCCGCTCGTGACCGCGGGTCGGGGCTGCGACAA
>NZ_CAXSKI010000021.1:0-39447 GCF_964237925.1 Collinsella aerofaciens ATCC 25986
GCTGAGCCCGATGGAGTACCGCAGGAAGCTTGGATACGCCTAGGCGCGGTCCAAGAAATCGTCCGCACCCCCATTCGAGGCGCAGGGTAGCCAAAAAAGTCCCGTCCCAAATTGGCTGCTTTTGAGTTGCGGTGATATACGGACTGTTTGAGGCTTCTGGCTTGTAAAACAGTCCCTATTTCACCGCAACTGATGAGGGGATGGGTTAACGGAGCAGGCCGGCTACTTCGCCGGCTAGGGTGATGGTACCGGCTGCTACGAAGGGCTCGCCTGCGGCATCGAAGGCAGCGAGGGCCTCGGACACGCTCGGGTATACGCCCGCAAGCTTATCGGCACCCACCAGGGCAGCAAGCTCCTCTGCCGGCAGGGCGCGGTCGGAATCGGTCTGGGTCACGACTACGTGCGGAAAGGCGGGAATCAGCACGTCAACGATACCCGCCACGTCCTTGTCTGCCAGCGCGGCGCACAGCAGCGTGGGGCGATTTTCAACACACGGATCGATCTCGTCCAGCGCGCTCACAAAGTTCTCGCAGCTCTGGGGGTTATGGCAGGCGTCGATCAGCTTGAGCGGGTCAGTTCCCAGCACATCAAATCGACCCGGCGTGGGACAGCCCATAAGCGACGCATCGAGCTTGTCATGATCGAGTTCGCGACCCAGATACCCCTCGCAGAGCATAATCGCGCACGCAGCATTCTGCGGCTGATACGCCGGCTTGACCATGCTCGACGTATAGATCGCACGCGGCGTGGTGCAGCTAAACTCAACCGTATCGCCCACGTGCTCCGGCACCTTAGTCGTGGCGTGGCTTACCACAAGCGGCACAACGCCGCACTCGCGACAACGAGCATCCATCACGCGTTGAACACTCGCCTCATGCGTGCCCTCGCCCAGCACAACCAGACGTCCGGGCTTGATAACCGCCGCCTTCTCACCCGCAATGGCCTCAAGCGTGTCGCCCAGGATGCGCGTGTGATCGAGCCCAATGCCCGTAATGGCAACGGCGACGGGATCGGTCGCACTCGTGGCATCCCAACGCCCGCCCATGCCAACCTCAAGCACGGCCACGTCCACGCAAGCCTCGGCAAACACCACCAGTGCAGCAGCCGTCAGCAGGTCAAACGGCGTGATGGTATAGGCACGCTCCCCCGCCGCCACACGGCGCGCATTCACGCGACGCCCCGCCTCGACAGCTGCCGAAACGCCACGGGCAAACGCCTCGTCGCTCACAACGCGCCCGTCAACCTCCATGCGCTCGGGATAGCGCACCAGCTGCGGCGACGTATACAGCGCGGTCTTGAGCCCCTCGCCGCGAAGGATAGCAGCCGAAAAACGCGTAGTCGAAGTCTTGCCATTGGTACCGGCAACCTGAATGCAATCGAAATACTCGTCCGGACGCCCCAGCTCATCGAGCATATCGACAACCGTCTCAAGCAGAGGACCAACATCCCCAGAAATCCGCCCCGTATCAGCAGCAAGCCCCACAGCCTCATCAAACGAAAGCAACTCAAACGAGAACGGAACGACATACGACCCAGAACGCTTAGCCATAACTCAAAGTCCCCCCAACATAAAAAGAGGCCCGAATCAACAACGAGCCCCTCCCATTCAAAATATCAGCCAAACACCGCTTTGCAGCGAGATCAAGGCCACAACCAAGTGGCCCTACCAGGCAGCGGACGCCCCCGTAACCGCTATGGGAGCGGTTAGGGGCTTTGCTCGATACAAGTTCCGCACGAGCCGAAGGCCACTTAATGTGGCCTTCGTGCGAGCAGGACTGTCCGCAGTAGCGAGCAAAGCCCCAAACCGCGTCCCCCAGTTACGCCTACGAGAAGTCAGCAACCTGAGCAGTCAGCGCCGTCAGGATCTCCTTGAGCTCAGCTGCACGGTCCCTCTTCTTCTGCACCACCGCGGGCGCGGCCTTGGCCACAAAGCCCTCGTTGGCGAGCGTCTTCTCGCAGCCGGCGAGCTCCTTCTGGGCCGCGGCGATCTCCTTCTCCAGGCGTGCCTTCTCGGCCGAAAGGTCGACCTTGCCCTCGAGCACCACAAAGGCCTCGACGCCGCTGTCGACCACGGCAATGCTCGCAGCCGGCTTCTCGACGTCGGTACCCATGACCAGCGAGGCGGTGTTGGCCAGCGGCTCAATCGTGGAGCGCAGGCTCTCGAGCTTCTCGATGTCCTCGGCGCCGGCGCGCACGACAACGTCGAGCTCGGCCTTGGGGCTCAAGCGATAACGCGAACGCGTGGCGCGGGCGGCGGAAACGACGGCGCGGCACAGCTCAAACGCGCGCTCGGCGTCCTCGTCAACATACTTGGCGTAGTCGGCGGGCTCGGGCCACTTGGCGATCATAAGCGCCTCGGCGCGGTCCACGTTACCCTCGGCGTCCAGGTCGAGCACACTCGCCGGCATGTTGTCCCAGATCTCCTCGGTGACAAACGGCATGAGCGGGTGCATCAGGCGAATGGAGGTATCAAGCACAAAGATCAGGTTGCGCTGAGCCTGCAGACGGCCCTCGCCCTTCAGGCGGGCCTTGGTGACCTCGACGTACCAGTCGCAGACCTCGTTCCAGAAGAACTGCTGCACGCCGCGAGCCATGTCGCCAAAGGTGTAGTTCTCAATACCCTCGGTGACCATCTTGACGGCCTTGGCCAGGCGGCTGAACATCCAAGCGTCGGCCGGCGTCTCCACGACGGGTTCGCCGGGCGTGTAGCCCTCCATGTTCATGAGCAGGAAGCGGCTGGCGTTCCAGATCTTGGTCACAAACGACTTGGCCTGCTCGGTACGCGGGCTGTCGATGAGCTTCTTGGTCTTCTTGTCGATGTTCGCGTCAAACTTGACGTCCTGGTTGTTGGTGCACAGCGTCAGCAGGTTGAAGCGCATGGCATCGGCGCCGTACATGCCAATGAGGTCCATGGGGTCAACGCCGTTGCCCTTGGACTTGGACATGCGGCTACCGTCCTTGGCAAGGATCGTCGGGTAGATGACAACGTCCTTAAAAGGCACCTCGTCCAGGAAGTACAGCGAGCTCATGACCATGCGAGCGACCCACAGCGCGATGATGTCGCGCGCGGTGACGAGCGCCGTCGTGGGGTGATGGCCCTCGAGCAGCTCCGGCTTTTGCGGCCAGCCCTGCGTGGCGAAGGTCCACAGCTGCGAGCTGAACCAGGTGTCAAGCACATTCTCGTCCTGATGCACGTGGTGGCCGCCGCACTTGGGGCACACGTCGGTGTCCTCGGTAAGGGCGTCCTCCCAGCCGCAGTCCTCGCAGTAGAACACGGGGATGCGGTGGCCCCACCACAGCTGGCGGCTGATGCACCAATCCTTGAGGTTCTCCATCCAGGTGGTGTAGGTCTGCGTCCAGCGCGCGGGGTGGAAGGTGACCTTGCCGGAGTTGACGGCGTCGAGCGCCGGCCCCTTGAGCTTATCGACGGCGACGAACCACTGCTCGGACAGCCACGGCTCAAGCGCGGCGTCGCAGCGGTAGCAGTGCATGACGGAGTGATCGAGGTCCTCGACGTGATCGAGCAGGTCATGTTCCTCAAACCACTTGATGACGGCCTCGCGGCACTCCTCGCGGGTCATACCGGTGAACTCGCCGTAGCCCTCGACGACCACCGCGTGCTCATCGAAGATATTAATTTGCGGCAGGTCGTGGGCCTGACCCATAGCGTAATCGTTGGGGTCGTGGGCCGGGGTGACCTTGACAAAGCCAGAGCCAAAGTTGGCATCGACATGCCAATCCTCAAAGATAGGAATTTCGCGGTCGACGATGGGGAGCTTGACGGTCTTGCCCACGAAGGCGGCCTTCTCGGGGTCCTTCGGGGAAACGGCGACGCCCGTGTCGCCGAGCATGGTCTCGGGGCGCGTGGTGGCGACGACGATATAGTCCTGGCCGTTGACCGGCTCGGTCAGCGGGTAGCGCAGGTGCCACAGATGGCCCTTCTCGTCCTTGTACTCGGCCTCGTCGTCCGAGATAGCGGTAGTGCAGTTGGGGCACCAGTTGACGATGCGCTTGCCGCGGTAGATCAGCCCGTCGTGGTACCAGTCGCAAAAGACCTTGCGTACGGCCTGCGCGTAGTCCTCGTCCATGGTGAAGCGCTCGTTGTCGAAGTCGACGGAGCAGCCCATGCGCTTGATCTGCTCGACGATGATGCCGCCGTACTCGTGGGTCCAGTCCCAGCAAGCGTCGACAAACTTGTCGCGACCGATCTCCAGGCGGCTGATGCCCTCGCTCTTGAGTTTCTTGTCGACCTTGGTCTGCGTGGCAATACCGGCGTGGTCGGTGCCGAGCACCCAGCGCGTGGACTTGCCGCGCATGCGGGCCATACGGATGATGGCGTCCTGGATGGAGTCGTCGGTAGCGTGACCCATGTGGAGCTTGCCGGTCACGTTGGGAGGCGGAATGGTGACGGTGCAGTCGCCCACGCCCTCACGGCGCTTATAGTAGCCGCCGTCGAGCCACTTCTGCAGGATCGCCGGCTCGTTGGTCGACGGATCGTAGTTCTTGGGCATTTCTTCCATATATCTCTCCCTTGCCCATCGGGGAGGAATGTAGGCCCGATTTTCGCTCGGTCAAGTCCTGGCTCGCACGAAGACCACATTAAGTGGTCTTCGGCTCGTGCGGAATCTACGAAAATCGGGCCTACATTCCTCCCCTTAGGTATCGATTACTTCAGTCTGAATGGACTTTGCTGAGACTTTAAACAAACACACAGAATAACACAGGTAGTTGGGGTTATTGCGTATATATAAAATAGCCTCCGACCGCGGGTGGTCGGAGGCTATTTGCAAGCACGTTTTTGGCTGGTTTAGCCGTAGATGCGCTGGGGCTGCTCTTCGCCCTTTACGGAGGCTTCGGTCACGATGACCTTAGTGACGCCTTCCTCGCTGGGGAGGTCGAACATCGTCTGCTGCAGCACGTCCTCGCAGATGGAACGCAGGCCGCGGGCGCCGGTCTTGCGGGCAAGCGCCATGCGGGCGATCTCGTGCAGGGCGGCGTCCTCAAACTCAAGATCAACGTCCTCGAGCTGGAACATCTTGCGGTACTGGCGCACCACAGCGTTCTTGGGCTCGGTCAGAATCGACACCAAGTCGTCCTCGTCGAGCGCCTGCGTCTGGGTGACGACGGGCGTACGTCCCACGAACTCGGGAATCATGCCAAAGGCGTTGAGGTCCTGCGGGAGCACCTGACGCAGCAGGTCGTTCTCGTCGACCGAGGTGGGGCCGGCGATCTCGGAGTTAAAGCCCACGCCCTTGTTGCCCACGCGATCGGCGATGATCTTGTCCAGACCCACAAAGGCACCGCCACAGATGAACAGGATGTTGGTCGTGTCGATCTGCAACAGCTCCTGCTGGGGATGCTTACGGCCGCCGGTGGGCGGAACGCTGGCCACCGTGCCCTCAAGAATCTTAAGCAGTGCCTGCTGAACGCCCTCGCCCGAAACATCGCGGGTAATGGAGAGGTTCTCGGCCTTGCGGGCGATCTTGTCGATCTCGTCCACGTAGATAATGCCCACCTGAGCGCGCTCAATGTCACCATCGGCAGCATTGATGAGCTTGAGCAGGATGTTCTCCACGTCCTCGCCCACATAGCCGGCCTCGGTGAGCGCGGTGGCGTCGGCGATGGCAAACGGCACCTCGAGGATGCGCGCAAGCGTCTGGGCGAGCAGGGTCTTACCGGTACCGGTGGGACCGAGCAGCAGGATGTTGGACTTGGCGAGCTCTACCTCGTCCATATCGTCATCGAACTGCGAGCCCGTGCCGTCGTCAAAGGCAGATACCGCGGCGCCGCCCTCGATCACGCGGCGATAGTGGTTGTACACGGCCACCGACATGGCGCGCTTGGCGTCCTCCTGACCCATAACATAGGCCGAAAGCTCGTCATAGATCTCGTGCGGCGTCGGCACGTGCGTAATGACCTGGCGGTCGTCCTCAAGCTCAAAGCCCTCGGTCTCGGGGTCCACGGCGGGCTGGGATGCAGCCTGACCGTGGTCGTTGAGGAAGCCCGGCAGCTTGCCGTTGCGGGCGGCATCCATAAAGTCCGAAGCCAGCGACTCCTCCAGAATCTCGGAACAGGCGGCGACGCACTCGTCACAGATAAAGATGTTGGTCGGACCCTTTACGAGGCGACGGACCTGGCCCTGCTCTTTTCCGCAGAAGGAGCAGCGGATGGGGTTGCCGTTCTCGTCAAAGTTGTCCTGCATGTTACCTGCCATCCTAGGCGTCCTTCGCGGCGAGATCGCGCGAGGTGACGATACGGTCGATCAGACCGTAGTCGAGGGCCTCGGCAGCGGTCAGGTAGTTGTCGCGCTCGGTATCGGCCTGGACCTTCTCGATGGGCTGGCCCGAGGCATCGGACAAGATCTGGTTGAGCTCGCGGCGGGTCTTCTTGATCTCCTCGGCCACGATCTCGATCTCGGTCTGCTGACCCTGGGCACCGCCGCTGGGCTGGTGAATCATAACCTTGGAGTGCGGCAGGCAGAATCGCTTGCCCTTAGCGCCGGCCGAAAGCAACACGGCGGCCATAGACGCGGCCATACCGACGCAGATGGTCGAGACCTGCGGCTTGATGAAGTTCATGGTGTCCAGAATCGCCAGGCCGGAGTAGACCTCGCCGCCGGGCGAATTGATGTAGAGCGAGATATCCTTCTCGGCATCCTGGCTCTCAAGATGCAGCAGCTGGGCAACGACCAGGTTGGCGCTGACGGAGTTGATCTCCTCGCCCAAGAAGATGATGCGGTCGTTGAGCAGGCGCGAATAGATATCGTAGCTGCGCTCGCCGCGCGGCGTCTGCTCGATAACGTATGGCACGAGGGCGGAATCGAACTTGGCGATCATACGCATCTCCATTTCTCTCTTGCGGACCAAATTGGTTCTAGATAAACGTACGGTGCCCGCATGCTATGCATTGGCTGGCACCGTACGAAGCAACCGGATAACCGGTGTATAACTTTACCCCATCACGGGCGCACGCATGCGCTCGCGGGCAAGGTGGCGAGAATTACTCGGCGTCCTTGGCGGTCTCGTCGACCTCGGTCACCTTGGCGTTCTCGACCAGGTGGTCGACGGCCTTGGAGCGACGGATGGACTCGCGGACGGCAGGCATACGGCCATCGGCGATGAACTCGGCCTTGGAAGCCTCGACGTCCTTGACGCCGGCCTTCTCGAACTCGGCGTTGACGTCGTCCTCGGTGACCTCAATCTTGAGCTCACGGGCAAGGGCGTCCAGAGCCAGGGACTCGCGGGCGACGTCGTTGGCCTGCTTGTGCAGGTCGCCGATGAACTGCTCCATGGTCAGACCGGAAGCGGGCAGCCAGGTGTCCAGCGTCATGCCGCGGGCAGCGAGGTTGGACAGGAAGTTCTGGCCAAGCTCCTCAAAGACGGACTGCTCGTAGTCGGCATCCATCTCGTCGAGCTGCAGGCGCTCGGCGAGAGCGGAGACGCAACGGTTCTCCTTCTCGGCCGGCAGGCGGGAAGCCTTGTCCTGCTCGATCTCGATCTTGATGGCGTCGCGCATAGCGTCGATGCTGTCGAAGCCAAAGTCGGACTTGACGAGCTCGTCGGTGAGCTCGGGGGTGTTGCGGACCTTGATGCCCTTGACGGTGACCTCGACGGTGTGGGTCTCGGCCTCCTCGCCCTCCTCGACCTCGTCGGTCCAGGTGACGGTCTTGACGTCGTCAACGTTAGCGCCGATCAGGGCCTCGTTGAACTCCTTGGGGTTGCTGTCGCTACCGGCGATGAGCATGCGGCCCTCGGCGGCAAAGTTGTCGGCGTTCTCGACGGCCTTGAGATCGACGGTGACGTAGTCCTCGGCCTCGACGGCGCGACCCTCGACGTCCTCGAAGGTGGCACGGTAGTTGAGGAGCATCTCGACCTGGTTGTTGATCTCGGACTCGGTGACCTCCGCAGGGGGCATCTCGATCTCGACAGCGTCGAAGGAAGAGAGCTCGGCAGCAGGACGCAGGGAGAACTCGACGGTGTAGGTGTAGTCCTCGTGATCCTTGGCGAGGTCGAGATCCTTGTAGTCACCGTTCTTGGTGGGGACGATGTCCAGCTCGTTGAGGACGGCGGGCTCGTTGGCGGCGATCAGGTCGTTGGTGGCCTGAGCGAGGGTAGCCTCGGCGCCAAGTGCGGAGTCGATGACCGGACGGGGAGCCTTGCCGGCGCGGAAGCCCGGGAAGCGGTACTTCTTGGCGGTATCCTTGTAGGCCTTCTTAATCGCGGCGTCGACGTCGGCGGCCGGGATGGTGACCGTAGCGGTGAGCTTGGCGTCCTTGACGTCAGAAGCGGTGATGTTCAACACGTTCCTCCTCATACTGCCCAGCTTATCTGAGGTGCTGGTACCTTTATGCAACAAAGTGTCGCGACGGCCGAGGCCGACGCTGGTGCGTTGGTGCGGGCGAAAGGACTCGAACCTTCACGGGAATCCCACCAGAACCTAAATCTGGCGCGTCTACCAATTCCGCCACGCCCGCATGAGCGCACAGACTAGGAATGATAGCAGATACGAACGGTAAGCGCACGCACACCTTTTACAGGCTCACGACCTCACCACGAGTGCAAAAGGCGGGACGAGTTGCCCCGCCCCGCCCAGTACGGCTTGTTCGCTGACCCGCTACTCCCCCAGCAGGGCCTTCTCGGGCGTGATGGGCAGCGAGCGAACCTGATGGCCGGTGGCGTGCGCCACGGCCGAGGCCACGGCGGCGAGCGGCGTGTTGATGACGACCTCGCCGATCGACTTGGCACCAAACGGACCCGTCGGCTCGTAGCTCGGCTCAAAGGCCACGCGGATGCTGCCGATATCCAGACGTGTGGGCAGCTTGTAGCTCATAAAGTTGCCGGTGCGCAGACGACCGCGCTCATCGTGCTCGACGATCTCGTAGAGCGCGTGACCGATACCCTGGGCAATGCCGCCCTCGGCCTGGACGCGCGCGAGCGCCTCGTTGATCACGGTGCCGCAGTCCACAGCCGCCGCGTAGTCCACCACGGTCACCTTGCCGGTGGCCTTATCGACCTCGACCTCGGCAATGCCGGCCATAAACGGCGGAGGCGAAACGGGCAGGCAGGCAGAGGCATGCGAGGTGAGCGCGTCACCGCCCGCGATGTTCTTGACGCACAGGTTGGCAAAGTCGCGCAGCGTGAGGTAGCGGTTCTGCTCGCGCGCGGCACGCTCGTCGGACAGGCGCACATACTGACCATCAAAGACCACATCGGCGGCGTCCACGTCCCACATCTGGGCGGCCTTGGCGCAGATCTTCTCGCGCAGCTCAGTCGCGGCGTTCTTGGCTGCCAGGCCCGTCACGTACGTGCCCGAGCTCGCGTACGAGCCGGCGTCGAACGGCGACACGTCGGTGTCCACGCCGCGTACCACGATAAGCGAGCTCTCCACGCCCAGCTCCTCGGCGGCAATCTGCGCCAGGATCGTGTCGACGCCCATGCCGTTATCGGTGGCGCCGGTACCGATGGTAATGAAGCCGTCCTCTTCCAGGCGCATGTCGATGCCGGCGATGTCCACGTTGGAAATGCCCGAGCCCTGCATGGTGAGCGCACAGCCCAGAGCACGCACGCGGTCGCCCAGGTCGACGGCCAGCGGCTTGTCGCGCCAGCCGATCATGTCCATCGCGCGCAGCAGGCAACGGTCGAGCGCGCAGGCGTTGAGCTTCTCGTTGTAGTACTGCGGCATAAACTCGCCCTCGCGCACCATATTCTTGAGGCGCAAGTCGGCGGGGTCCATATGCAGCATGTCGGCGAGCTCGTTGACGGCGCTCTCCACGGCAAACTGGCCCTGGGTGGCACCGTAGCCGCGATACGCACCGCCGCGGTTGGTATTGGTGTAGACGGCATCCCAGCTAAAGCGGCTCGCCTTCACATGGTTGTAGATGGGCAGGCTCTTGTGGCCCGAGAGGCCAATCGTCGTGGTGGCGTGCTCGCCGTACGCGCCGGCGTTGGACAGCGTGT
The DNA here is from genome assembly GCF_964237925.1 of Collinsella aerofaciens ATCC 25986. Lineage (GTDB taxonomy): Bacteria > Actinomycetota > Coriobacteriia > Coriobacteriales > Coriobacteriaceae > Collinsella > Collinsella aerofaciens_BJ. The sequence goes on from NZ_CAXSKI010000021.1 coordinate 9,957, forward strand.
GCAGATCGATGGCCGTGATGGTGCCGTCGTTCATGGCGCCCAGCTTAACGGTCATCTGCATCTGGTGGCGCGAGTTGCCCGCGGTGATGGTCTCCTCGCGGGTATAGCAGCAGTAGCTCGGACGGCCGGTCTGCTGGGTGACGAACGCCACGAAGATCTCGCAGCAGCCCGTCTGCTTGGAGCCAAAGCCGCCGCCGATGCGCGGCTTAATGACCTGCACCTGCGACTGCGGGATATCGAGCGACTGAGCGACCATGCGGCGCACGTGGAAGGGCACCTGCGTAGAGGTGGTCACCGAAATGCGGCCGAACGCGTCGGTGGTCGCGAAGGCACGGAAGGTCTCCATCGGCGCGGTCTGGGTTGCCTGGCTGGCGTAAGTGCGGGTAAAGACAATGTCGCTCTGGGCGAAGGCCTCGTCCAGGTCGCCATAATCGCTGGTACCGCTGCACACCAGGTTGCGCGGAACGTCACCGCCCTGCGGGAACATAAAGGTCACGTCACCCTCGGGGTGGACCACGATGTCATTATCGAGCGCCTTGGTAAAGTCGAGCAGCGGCTCGAGCACCTCATAGTCGACCTTAATGAGTTTGAGTGCCTTGTCGGCAGCCTCCTCAGTCTCGGCGGCGACGATCGCCACCTCCTCGTTTTGGTAACGGACGAGGTTCTCGAGAATCAGGCGGTCGTAGGGACTCGGCTGCGGATAGCTCTGGCCGGCGATGGTAAAGCGGCGCTTGGGCACGTCCTCGTAGGTGTAAACGCCCACGACGCCGGGCACCTTCAGGGCGCGCGACGTATCGATGGAGCGGATCTTGGCGCGGGCATAGGGGCTGCGCTTGAGTTTGACGATGAGCGCACCGGCGGGCACCATATCGCCGGTGTAGACGGGACGCCCCTCAAGAAGGGCCTTCGAGTCCTTCTTGGGCTGTTTGTGGGTGATCTGCTTGTAGGAGGCACCGTCACAGCTGGTGTCGTTGACCGGCAGCTCGGGCATCTCGAAGCCCACCTGCACGCCGGACTCATTGAGGAAGCGCACGATGGCGCGCAGCTGGCTCTCGTAGCCGCTGCAACGGCAGAGGTTACCAGCAAGCTGGCGCGACAGCTCCTCGCGCGTGGCAACGAGGCTCGGGTCTTCCTTGGCGGCGCGGGCAAGCGCCAACACGTTCATGATAAGGCCGGGGGCGCAAAAACCGCACTGCTCGGCGCCTTCGGCAGCCATTGCGCGGGCGAGCGCCTCGGACTCGGTCTTGAGGCCCTCGAGCGTGGTGATGGAGCGGCCCTCGACGCGCGCGGCGGGAACCGAGCAGCTCAGCACCGGGTCGCCGTCGAGCCACACTGTGCACAGGCCGCAGTTGGTGGTCTCGCAGGCACAGCGCACCGACGCGCAGCCCTGCTCGCGCAGCAGCGCAAAGAGCATGGTATCGGGGGCAATCTGAACCTTGACCTTGCGGCCGTTGAGCGTAAAGGAAAGATCGATGAGTTTGGCAGCCATTAGCGCACCTCGCTAGAATCGACGCCGGGCACGCGGCGGCAGGAATACTCGTCCGTGGCAAACTTAGGGATCTGCACGCCCTCGAGCTCGCGAGCAAGCGCGGCAGAAAGCTCGATACCGGCGGCGCGGCGCACGGCCTGGACGGCAAGCGGGGCCGAGATGCGGCGGCGGTAGTCAGCCGAGCCCCACAGGTTGGTGCCGTAGCTCAGCGCGCGCACGGATGCGGCCAGGGCGCGCAGCTCGTCTTCGGAAGGCTGCTCGCTCACGAGGCCGCATGCCTCGCCTTGCAGCAGGGTCGCACGCAGCGGGCGGGCGCCCACGGTGACGTGCCAGCTGTTGTTCCACCAGGCGGCGGTGACGTTTAAGGAGGGGAAGTCGGTCGCGGCCTTGCGCACGGCCTCATAGCTTGCGCGGTAATCGTGCTTAACGACCACGACATGCTCAATAACGTCGCGCACGTAGCCCATGTCAACGAACTCCGCGAGCGGCACGCGGCCGGCGCCCGTCAGCTCAACATACGAATCGAGCGCCAAAAATGCCGAGAGCACGTCCGAAAAACCAAAGCGACCGTAAATGCTGCCGCCCACCGTGGCGGTGTTGCGCAGCTGCACGCCCACGATATCGTGGACGGCGAATTCAAAGACATGGTTGACAAGCGCGTTGAGCCCGACATGGCGCTCGAGCTGGCGCAGGGTACACATGGCACCGATGCGAAACTCAGTCTCGGTCTCCTCGATCTGATCGAGTCCGCAGGCCGAAAGGTCAATCGCCGTCGCCACGCGACGCGAACCCAGGCGCATCCAAATGCCACCGCCCACAATCTTGTTGTTGCGGTTCTTCTGTAAGAGCTCATAGGCTTCGGCCGCGTTTCCAACGCGGACGTAGGTACCGAACTTGAGCACGTTCTCCCCCATCTCTTCACTTGTCCAGTACTTTTAAGTGTACCAAACGAAGGGCCGCGACCTTCCACAGCACAAAAACCTCCCTCCCATCCATAACTTGCGGTGAAATACGGACTGTTTGTCGGGCTTAGGGCGCCCAACAGTCCGTATTTCACCGCAACTTAAGGGGCGGCCGGCAGAGGGCCGAGACATAATGATCCGTTTTCCTCCGTCCCCAACGGATCAGAAAAGGCTCCCAGCCGGAATGGCTGGGAGCCTCATCACATGCTATATCGAGCGAAGATTTAGCAGACGCCCTGGGCGAGCATGGCGTCGGCGACCTTCAGGAAGCCAGCGATGTTGGCGCCCATGACAAAGTTGCCCTCCTGGCCATACTCCTTGGCGGTGTCGTCCACGTTGTGGAACATGCCACGCATGAGCTGCTCGAGCTTGCCGTCGACCTCCTCGAAGGTCCAGGACAGGTGCTCAGCGTTCTGGCTCATCTCAAGGCCGGACACGAGCACGCCACCGGCGTTAGCAGCCTTACCGGGCATAAAGGCGACGCCGTTCTCCTGGAAGTAGGTCGTGGCCTCGATGGTCGTGGGCATGTTCGCGCCCTCGCCGACCACCTTGCAGCCGTTGGCGACGAGCGCCTGGGCGTCCTCGAGCAGCAGCGTGTTCTCGCGAGCGCAGGGCAGCGCGATGTCGCAGGGCAGCTGCCACACGCCGCGGCCGTCGCCCTCGTGCCACACGGCGTTGGGCTTCTCGTCAACGTACATAGCGAGCGTGACACCCTTGTCGTGGCCGGAGCGCTTCTTGTTGTAGACATGCTCGAGCACGGTGTAGTCGATGCCGTCGGGATCCTCGACCCAGCCATGGGTATCGGAGCAGGCCAGCACCTTGCCGCCGAGCTGGGAGACCTTCTGGACCGCGTAGATGGCGACGTTACCGGAGCCGTGAACGACGACGTTCTTGCCCTCGAAGGAGTCGCCGCGGCTCTTGAGGTACTCGTCCACAAAGTAGGCCAGACCGTAACCGGTGGCCTCGGTACGGGCGAGCGAGCCGCCAAAGGAGAGGCCCTTGCCGGTAAGGACGCCGGTCCACTCGTTGGTCAGGCGCTTGTACTGACCGAACAGGTAAGCAACCTCGCGGCCGCCAACGCCCAGGTCGCCGGCGGGAACGTCGGTGTTGGGGCCAATGTGGCGATAGAGCTCGGTCATGAAGGACTGGCAGAAGTGCATGATCTCGTTGTTGGACTTGCCCTTGGGGTCAAAGTCGGAGCCGCCCTTGCCGCCGCCCATGGGAAGGGTGGTCAGGCTGTTCTTGAGGATTTGCTCCAGGCCCAGGAACTTGAGCATACCCAGAGTGACCGTCGGGTTAAAGCGCAGGCCGCCCTTGTAGGGTCCAATGGCAGAGTTGAACTCGACGCGGTAACCGCGGTTGACCTGAACCTTGCCCTGGTCGTCGACCCAGGGGACACGGAACATGACGATCCGCTCGGGCTCGACGAGGCGCTCAAGCAGGGCGGCCTCCTCGTACTCGGGATGGGCGTCGAGCGCCGGCTGGATGGTGCCGAGAATCTCGGTCGCGGCCTGGATGAACTCAGGCTGCTCGGGATAGCGGGCCTTGAGCTCTTCGAGAACTTTCTGCGTGTAGCTCATGCTTCCTCCAATTGATGGAAAAGAAAAGTGTCGTTCGAGGCGCCCCATGCGCCGCGAGCTTTATCGAGTATGGATAATATCGCACTGTTGCAGCGAAGTTTCGCATAAGCCGACGAGCAGATGTTTCGTTTTGATTACGATGCAGGTAGAAGCGTTTTTGAGTGCCCAACGCGCAAATCGCGTGTTTCGAAGCTGTTTCGTCCACATGTTCCAAACCACCACATTGGGCACCTTTGTGGTGGTGTTGGTGGTTAGAGGACGAGCTGATGGTAGTCGGCAGGGGTTATGCGGCCCTCGGTGGCGGCGCGGAAGGCGGCGAGCGCATCGCCCGAGAACGGCATGGCCCAGCACAGGCCGCAACCTGCGGTAATGGAGCCGGGCAAAGGCATAATGCGCCCGGGCACGCCGGCATCCAGGCAAAGCTGCTCGCACTCCATCACATCGAAGGTGCTGTCGAACGAAACGATAATCTTGCGCTCGTGGTCGAGGGCATCACCGGACGGGCCTTCGCGATGTGCCTCGCGATACGCCGCGGCGTCCGCTTCCTCTTCCGCAGTATGTCCACAGCCACCGCAGCCGCAGGTACAGGGCTCGGAACCATCGCAAGTGCAAGGCTCTCCCGTGTCGGGACAAATATCGTGAGACATGGCAACTCCAATCGTCTAGGCGAGTAACTCGGCCGCCGCAAACTCCTCGGGCGTATTGACGTTTTCGAAGCAGAGCGTCGAGCCCGCGGCCTTAACGATCTGCGGTTCATCTATATAACCAGCCTGAACGCGATTGATCAGGCAGCGAATGCGTTGGCGGTCGCAGGAGAGCAGCTCTTGGGCAACTGGCGCACATGCGTCACGGCGCCAGACGGCGCAAAGCGGCTCAATGCCACGCTCCTCGCGCGGCACGCACACGTCGAGCGCCTCGGCCTCAACACGATCGGCGAGCGCGCCGATGAGTTCCGGCGAGACAAACGGCATATCGCAAGCGACGATCGCCACGAACGGCAATCGCGCCGCGGCCAACGAGCTCGCGATGCCGCGCATGGCACCGGCGGGACCGTCGACGTCCATCACCACGCGGGGGCGCAGGCCATCAAACATAAGCTCCTCAAGGTAGGCAAGCTCGCAGGGGCGCGACGTCGTCACGACCAGCTCGCCGGCAACTGGCGCCAGCCGACCCAGCACGCGCTCGATGAGCGGCTCACCGCAAAACGCCATGCGCGCCTTATCGCAGCCCATGCGCGACGACATCCCGCCCGCTTGAACGACACAAGAAAGATCGGCCCGTCTTACGGTAGTCATACGGCAAACCACCCCCATCGGTATGCTCAAAACTCGACGCACGAAGCCAAATACCGTCGCCGATAAAGCGGGCGGCACGGCAAACCCATGCAAAAACAAAACAGCGCCTTTGCGGCACGCAGCAAGACCGCGAGCACAAAAGCGCTGGTAGCGTATGGCGGGAACGTATGTGAATCGAACACATCCAAGACGTTTTGCACGCCTCGCAACGGTTTTGAGGACCGCGGAGCCCACCGGAGCCCATCCGTTCCCAAGTGCGGCGGTATTTTACCAAACCGAGCGGGCCCCATCCCAAATAGACAAGCAAGAAGTTGCGGTGGAATAGTTCTTACTTAGGCTGCAAGACCCCAAAAACAGGAACTATTTCACCGCAACTGAGGAGGCGGGAGCGGGTAACCGGCCTAGCGCAGGGAGCGCAGGCCGCCGGCATCCTTGTCGAGCACCGTAAAGCGCACGGCATCCAGGTGCTCCAAGATGCTGATGGCGCGTTTGCGCGACACGCCCAGGGCCTCGCGCAGCACGCTCGTGGTGGCAGCGCCGCCGGCCGCCTCAATGGCGGCGGCGACGAGCTCACGCGCATGGGCCTCGGCAGCAGCGGACAGGGCAACGTCGCGCTCGACCTTAACGATTGCGCGGTTGAGGGAAAGCTCGCGCAGGGCACGCGTCATGGTGTCGCGGCCGAGCTGCAGCTGTTCGCCCACCTCGGGAAGCGCCGGTGCATCCAAGCCGGCCTCGTCAAGCAGCGCGACGATGCGCTCGCAAGCCTCTCGCACCACGCGTGCCGCCGCGGCGGCCGAATGCGGATCGAATACCTCGGCGCCCTCGGCGGCGCACACGCCACGCGAGCAGCCCTCGGCAATCAGAGCCGCGGCAACGGCTTCATCAGCGGCAGGCCACGCAGCATGGGCAACGGCACCGGGCGTAAAGCCCGTCTCCTTGGGAGCCGCCGCATGCATGGCTGACAGGGTCGCCGCCAGTGCATTCATCGCGGCGTCGAGCACGGAAGCATCTGCATACAGCGAGCCATCCGAGCCAGCAAGCGCGCGAGCAGCGCCCTTCGCCACCAACACGCGCAGTGCAGTATCGACCTCGCCGACGCCAAGATCCAAAGCCGCGGCAACATCAACCGCCGTAACCGGCAACGTCTGCAGCACCAGCCAAGCGCCCACACCGCCCGCGATATCGCCGGACTCGATCGCCGCATACAGCGCACGCTCTCCTTCGGCAAGCTCGCGCGAGCGACGGCAGCGCGAAAGCAGCACGCGCCCGCCGCCAATGAGCATCACGGGCGAATAGGACAGCACCACGACATGGTCCCCGGCACGTAGCGGCAGCGAGTTTTCCAAGCGCACCTGAACATTACGGGTCTCGCCCACCGCCATGGGGGCCTCGCCCTCCATAAGCATGATGCGGCCGACAACCTCGGCCGTACCCGCCATCACATGCACGCGCGCGCCCGACTCGAGCACACGCGGTTTAGCGCCCTCGCGGCCCAGGTAGGTAAACGTCATCATAAAGCGCAGCGTCTGGCCAAAACGGCCCTCCACGCCGAGCATCTCGCCGCGATCGAGCGCGGCGACAGCATCGCCCACCAAGTTGAGCGCCACACGCTGACCGGGCAACGCCTGCTGCGTGTCGCCATGCACCTGGATCCCGCGTACGCGGCAGACCGTGCGCGACGGCAGCGCGACGAGCTCATCGCCCACCGCAACCGGCGCATCGTGCAGCGTTCCCGTCACGACGGTGCCGGCGCCCTTGATCGTAAAGCAGCGGTCAATCGGCAGGCGCGGCGCGGCATCGCTCCGCTCGGCACGCTCGCGACAGGTATCCCAGCAGACACCCACCTGCTCGTCGAGCACCGCAAGCAGCCCGTCAATCCCCTCGCCCGTCTTAGACGACACGGGCACAATTGGCGCGCCCGCAAACACAGTACCCGACAAAAAGTCATCGACATCGAGCTCGGCAAGCTCGGTCATCTCGGCATCGGCCAGGTCACACATCGTCAGCGCCACCACCATATGCGTGACGCCCAGCAGCTCCAGCACATGCACGTGCTCGCGGGTCTGCGGCATCACGCCCTCGACGGCTGAGACCACCAGCACGGCAACGTCGATGCCCGTGGCACCCTGCACCATGGCGCGCAAGTAATGCGCATGGCCCGGCACGTCGACAAGGCCGACGATCTTGCCACTCGGCAGCGCCAGCTCGCCAAAGCCCAACTCCACCGTCATGCCGCGGCGACGCTCGACCTCAAGGCGATCAGGATTCTTGCCGGTCAGCGCCTCGATCAGTGCCGACTTACCGTGGTCAACGTGGCCCGCCGTGCCAACGATAACGGGACACTCCACCAGCGCCTGAACCTCACTCATCGAGCAATCGCCTTCTCAACGCATGCGGCAAGCGTCGACGCCGCCGTCTCGATATCGCGGTCGCCCACGAGCGTACGGACGTCAAACAAAATGCGATCGTGCGAGGCGCGCGTGACGACCGGCGTGTCGAAATCTTGGACGAGTGAGCGCTTGAGTGCGTCAACGGAAAGACGCTCATCGACAAGACGCACGGCAACGCACATGGTGGGCAGCTCGACGGTAGGCAGCGAACCGCCGCCGGGAGTCGACGACTCCTCGACGATCTCCACCTGAACGGCGCACAGGCAACCGGCCTTGTCGAGACCGGCGACCATACGATCGCGCAGCTTGCGGGCACGTCGCTCCAAATGGGTCTGCGGAAGCGTAAGCATGCTGAGCACCGGAATATCGCGATGGGCAACATCGGCGCCATCCATGTAGATACGCAGCGTGGCCTCGAGCGCCGACAGGGCCAGTTTGCCCGGGCGCAGGGCGCGCATAAGCGGATGTGACCCACAGGCCTGAACCAGGTCACGACGGCCCATGATAATGCCCGCCTGTGCTGCACCGAGAAGTTTATCGCCCGAGCACGACACCAAATCGAGCCCTGCCGAAACCGAAGCCGGCGTGGTTTCTTCGCCTCCGCGCACCAAGATGTCGTCGGGCAACAGCGCGCCCGACCCCTGATCTTCATAGAACAGCAGGCCGTGCTTATGGGCCAGTGCGGCGAGCTCCCGAGAGCCCACTTCCTCGTGAAAACCCTCGATGCGATAATTGGAAGGATGAACCTTGAGGATCATGGCCGTATCGGGCGTAATAGCTTGCTCATAATCTGCCAGGTGCGTGCGGTTGGTGGCGCCGACCTCGACGAGCTTGGCGCCCGAGGCCGCCATGACATCGGGGATGCGGAAGCTGCCGCCAATCTCGACAAGCTCGCCGCGGCTGACGATAACCTCTTTGCCCGCGGCATGGGTGGCAAGCACCAGCAGCACCGCGGCGGCATTGTTGTTGACCACGAGCGCGTCCTCGGCACCGGTGAGTGAGCGGATCAGCTGCGCGGCGTGCTCCTTGCGCGAACCGCGCGAACAGGTGTCCACGCTGTACTCGAGCGTGCTGTAGCCGCGCGCGACCTCGGCCACGGCCTTGGCGGCCGACTCCGCGAGCGGGGCGCGACCCAAGTTGGTATGGATGACCACACCCGTGGCATTAACCGCTGGGCGCAGGCTCGGCAGCGCGGAGCGGTGCGCACGCCACTCGATAGCCGAAGCCAGGTCACGCTTGGAACGCGGGGCGGCGCCGGCGCGAATGGCGGCGCGCTCCTCGTCAAGCTCGGCCGTGACGGCGGCATGGACCACCGCGTCGCAGGTCTCCCCTGCCGCCTTCACCACCGGCCACTCGGTGAGCAGCTCGTTGACGGAAGGAATGGCACGCAGACGGGCGCGCACCTCATCGGACATGTTCTGGCTATCGCTCATGTGCGGCCTTTCAAAACCAAAGGTGAATCAATCGTTCGAACGTCAAACTATCAGCCAATTCGATCGGCTGAGTCAATCAATCGTTATTATCCACGTGCTCCGTGATCTTTTCCACGCGAACGGCGTTTTCCTGGGTGAGCGCGGCACCTGTCAACGGATCCCAACGCAACGGCGTATGGTCGAGCGGGCCCACGCCCAAGGCTTGAGCGCCACCGACATCGGCGCCAAGCGAACGCCCGCCGGGGGCGGCCGACGTGAAGATGCACGCCGGATGCAGATAGGGCGTCGTCTCCACGCGCACGCGGTCGCGGCCCATATCGCTCACGAGCTCGACGATCTCGCCGTCGGCGATGCCCATGTGCGCAGCAGCATCGGCATTCATCTGCACGGCATCCAGGTCCGATCCAGCCTCGGCGGCACCTTGAGCCGCAAGCCTGCGCGAGGTGTGCGACTCAAAGGGACGGTTGCCACTAATGAGGCGAAACATCCCCGGGCCGGGCTCCACCATCGGCGCAATCCAGCCTGGCACGCGTCCCAGACCGGCTCGTTCCCACACGTCGCTTGCCAGCGCAATTTTGCCGCCATCCAAGGGAATCACCGGCTCGCCTGTACGCGACGGCAACGCAACACCCGTGTCGGCCCAGCCGCGCTCCTTGAGCTCGTCCAGATTGATCCCAAACGACGCCACCTGGGCAGCCGCTAGATCGTCGGACGTAAACTGGAAGTACTCGCCCGCGCCACACGCCTGCGCCAGACCGGCAAAAATCTCCCGACCGGGACGTGTGTCGTCATGCTGCACGGGCAGCACGGCGTTGCGGTAGAACACGCGCGCATCGTTGACGCCCGCCACCGTTCCCACGCCGCGGTCGGCCTCCAGATACGTCACGTCGGGCAGCACGAAGTCAGAAGCACGTGCCGTCTCGGACCAGCGAATATCAATCGTCACAAGCAAGTCGAGCCGCTGCAAAATACTCAACCAAGCCTGTGCATTGCCATAGCCCGCACCAGGGTTACTGGCATAGACGATGAGCCCACGCAAATCGCCGGCAAGAATCGACTGACCGATGGTCGTGCACAGGCCGCGCTCGGGATCGACGAGCGGATAGCGCTCGGACCCCAGCTTGGGCCCACGCGGCACCGGCGGCGTCGCAAAGCGCGTGGGATCGAGGTCGCCCAACACAAGCGGCGTGGGCGGATTGAGCGCGCCGCCCGCATGCCCGATGCAGCCCAGCAGCACATCGACCAAGCAGATAGCGCGCGCGGTCTGGGTGCTATTGGCATACGCGATACCGATGCCACCATGAAAGCCCGCATCCACCACAGCGGCAGGCGCGGCGGCAGCGAGATCGCGCGCCGTGGCGACAATCTCTGCGGCCGGCACGTCGCACATCGACTCGGCCCACTCGGGCGTCCAAGGACGGGCCGCCTGCGCCAGCTCGTCAAAACCCGTGGTATAGCGGGCAACGAACTCGTGGTCGTACAAGTCCTCGGCAATCAGCACGTGGGCGATGCCCAGCAGTAGTGCCAAATCGCAGCCCGGGCGCACGCGCAGCCAGCGGTCGGCAAGCGCGGCGGAGCCGCTGCGCCGGGGGTCGACCACGATAATCTTCGCCCCGCGCCGGCGCGCATCGTTGAGCGCATCGACGGCCCCCATCGTCGATGAATCGACGATGGAACGCCCCAGGTACATGATGCAGTCGGTATGTGCCAGGTCGGAGGCGGGGCTATAGCCCAGGCTGTGCTCCCAACCGGTAAGTCGGCTTACCTCGCAGGCGCCATCGGCACCGTACACGTTGGGCGAGCCCAACGCATGCATAAAGCGATACGCCCAGTAGCGGTCGAACGAGGGAACGCCGAGCGTCATGCCCAGCGCGCGCGGACCATGCCCGTCAACAATCCCCAAAAGGCGCTCGGCAATCTGAGCAAACGCCTCGTCCCAGGTAATCGCATCGAACCCCGAGCCATCCCGGCGGCGTCGCATGGGGTGCACAATGCGGTCGCGCTCGTCAAACGGCATTGCCAGGCGATGGCGCCCGCGGGCGCACAGGGCACGCGCCGCGCACGGATGCCCCACAACCGGCAACTCAGCCACCACACGACCGTCCTCAACGCGTGCCGCAAAGGCGCAATCGGCATAGCATCCCCCGCATGTGGTCACCACGGCGCGACCGTCACGCTTCACAGCAGATGCCATCTCGATTACCCCTTTCATCAGCCAAACACAACAGGCCAACAGCCCGACAACGAGCCCCAGACCCAAATAGCCTCCCGCACGGCAACGCCCCGCGGGAGGCCCAACGTCAAACAGACGGTACCTTACGCCTCGGACTTCTTAGCGTAGATAAACCAGTAGCCGAGCGCGATCAGAACCGCGCCGCCCACGATGTTGCCCAGCGTGGCGGCGGACAAGTTAAACGCAATGCCCGCAGCGTTGAGTGCATCGGCGCCGGCGACGTCGGCACCATAGCCGAACGCGTGCATCACGGCACCCATGGGCAAAAAGTACATGTTGGCGACGCAGTGCTCAAAACCGCAGGCCACAAAAGCGGCGATGGGCAGCAGAATGCCCACAACCTTATCGACCACGGTCTTGCCGGCGGTACCGATCCACACGGCCAGGCACACAAAGATGTTGCACAGGATGCCACGGAAGAAGATCGTCACCCAGTCGATCGTCACCTTGCCGGCGGCGACGCTCACCATGGAATTGGCGACCGCCTCGCCGTTGAGCTTGTAAATGCCGGCCATATACACCAAAAAGACGATGAACAGGGCACCGACAAAATTGCCGACCCACACGACGACCCATGCCTTGAGCATCTGAGCCAGGGTGATCTTTTTGCTCTTGAGCGCGCAGACCATAAGCGAATTACCGGTAAACAGCTCGGCGCCGCACACCAGTACCAGCACCAGGCCTAGGCAAAAGCACAGACCGCCCACGACGCGCTGGGCACCCCAGCCCAGCGTGCTGTCGCTCAAGAACACGGTAAAGAACAGGCCACCGAAGGCAATAAACGCACCGGCGAACATTGCCAACAGAAAGGCCTTTGCGACCGGCAGGTTGGCCTTGGTCACGCCGGCGGCCTCGGTCTTGGCCTCGATCGCGGCGGGCGCCAGGCAATCGGGAGCGGGATATTCTGCCTTGGAATCTGCCATGTCAATCACTTCTTTCCTAATCAGCAGGGACAAGCGCACCTATTGCTCTTGTCCCAAGCGGACAAAGTGGGAAAAGTCGTTGGCGGCCACGACGTCGTACACGGCGTCGACGGCGTCAAAGACTTCCGGGGACATGGGGTTGTAGAACTCCGTGTCGCCCGGCTGAATCCCTATGAAGACGATATCTTCGCACGATTGCTCAATCTCTTCGATCAGAATCGACAAGGGAAGCGAATGCGTGGTGAACATCGACTTGCGCGCGACGTCGGTCTTATCGAGCAGGCGGATGGCACCGACGGGCAGCGCCATGTCGGCGGCATCGACCAACACTAGGCGCGGCGGACGCTCGCGCTTGACCTCGATGATGTCGTCCTCGGGCGTCTGACCACCGTCGATGGTGTACCAACCGGCGATGGGCGTGTCCTCCATCTTTTTGGAGAGCACGGGGCCAGCGGCATCGTCGGCGCGCAGCACGCTTCCCGCCGTGAGCACAATGCCCGCAAACGGGGCGTCGTTCACACGGCCATCCACAACGCGACCCATTACTGCAACCTCCCCGTCAGATACACGCCCGACACATCGCGCACGCGCTCAACCAGATCGCGAAACTTCATTAAGAACGCAACCTGCTGGGCATGCAGGCCAAAGTCGTCATCGAACACCGAGATGCCGGCCTTGGCCGAACCGCGAAAACCGCGATCGTCGAGCAGCGTGTCACAGGCCTCGAGCAGCGACGGCACCGCCGCCTTGTCGAGCTGGCACTCGCCAAAGGAGCGGATGGCCTCGAACTTGGTCTTGGCCTCCCCCTCCGGCAGCGCGTCGATAAGCGTATAGAACACGTTCACCGGCACCGACAGGCGCGGCTCAAAGCAGTCGAGCACGCCGGTGTGGTGGCCCACGGCGAGCGTGTAGTACAGCACGTCGCAGGCCTCCTGGGGAACGTCTTCCTCGGTCTCCACAAACTTACGCGTGAGCTCATAGAAGACCACCTGGTCGGGCGTATGGCCCAGGCAGGGGTCGGCGACGCCCTCGGCGGCCTCGTCGCTTGCGCGCGAGGCATCGCCAAAAGAGCCGCCGAGCATGCCGGGGCCCGCAAAGTAACCAGAGCGGTCCGTGAGCTCCATCTAGCGACCTCCGGCCAGTACCAGATCCTGTAACGCCGAGTACACCTCAACGCGGCGAGGATCATCCTGCTTGTCGATGAGCAGCGCCATGGCACCGCGGATATCGCCCTTGGGCGCGCCCTCGAGCGTATCCATAAACTCGTTGGCCAAGTCGCGGCCGTAACGGTAGCCGCTCATGGCGCGAGCCTCGCGCTCGATGGCAACGCGCAGCTTGTACGGCACGCCGGGGTGCAGGATATCGGCCTGCTCGCCGGCGGCCTCCACCGTGGTCTCGGCATGGAGCTTTTGGTCCAGCAGGCCAAGTGCCATGGCAAAGCCGTAGATGGTCTGCGCGGGGCTGGGCGGGCAGCCGGGGATATAGACATCGACCGGCAAGATCTTGTCCGTGCCACCCCAGACGCAGTAGTTGTCGTAGAAGATGCCGCCGGTGCAGCCGCACGCGCCATAGGACACCACGATCTTGGGATCGGGTGCGGCCTCAAAGGCGCGCAGGGCCGGCATGCGCATGGCACGCGTTACGGCGCCGGTGTACAGCAGCACATCGGCGTGACGGGGCGAGGGCACGACCTTGATGCCAAAGCGCTCGACGTCGAAGACGGGCGTGATGGAACCGAAGATCTCGATCTCGCAGCCGTTGCAGCCGCCGCAGTCAACACGGTAGACGTACACCGAGCGCTTGATCTTCTTAAGAAGGGTCGCCTTGGCCTTCTCGATGCTCTCGTCGAGCTCGATCTTGGTCGGGCGGTACTGGAGCCGCTCGGGCAAAAGCGTGGGTTCGGCCATGGTTACTCCTCCTTCGTTTCAAAATCCATGATGATGCCCTCGACCGGCGCCGGACCGGCGGGAATCTCGGGCGCATCGGGGTTGAGCTCGCGGTCGATATACTCCGGGTTCACGCCGTGGCCGCCCAGATACTCCATGCCGGGGCCCTGGGGCTCACCGGACGCAAGCGTCTCGTTGGCAGCCATGCCGGCAGCGTTGCCGGTCTTTACGGCCGAGGCGGCGCGCAGGGCGTCGAGCTCGCGCTTGCACTCCTGGCACATACCGACGGTACGGGCAGCCTGCTCGGCCTCCATGCCGCCGGCCTTTTGCAGCAGGCGCTTTGCGTAGTCGATCTCCTTGTGCGGGGCAAACGGCTTGCCGCAGCGCGAGCAGTGCTCGAGCGTATAGACGCTCTTGCTGGTGAGGTCGTCCTTGCTCATGACGGCAAGCTCAAACTCCTCGGTGAGCTTGATGGCCTCCATGGGGCAGGCTTCCTCGCAGCGGCCGCAAAAGATGCAGCGGCCGTAGTCGATCGACCAGGTAATGGTATCGGCCGCAAGGTCGGTGTCCATGCGAATGGCATCGGCCGGGCACGCCACGCCGCAGGCACCGCAGGCGATGCAGAGCTCGGCATTGTGCTCGGGCTTGCCGCGCATGTCCTTATTTGTGGGGAACGGCGCAAACGGGTACTTGACCGTCGCGTCGCCGGCCTTGGCGTTAACCTTCCAAAGCTTCAGCATATTAGAGCGCCTCCTCATCGAGCGGAGCGGCCAAGGTGCCCTCGCCCGCAAGCGGCGACTTGTCGCGCCAGACGTTCTCGAACTGCTCCTTGTCGAGCACGTGGTCGCGCTTGGCGGCGACATCGGTCACCGTCACGCGATCGGTGCAGGAGTAGCACGGGTCGAGCGAGCCGACGATCAGCGCCGCGTCGCCCACGGTGTTGCCGCGGAACATGTAGCGCAGGACCGGCCAGTTGCTGTACGTGGCGGCCTTGGCGCGCCAGCGGTAGCACTTCTGGTTATTGCCGAGCATGGCCCAGTGCACGTCCTCGCCGCGCGGCGCCTCGGTGGCGCCGATGGCGTACTTGTGCGGGGTGTACTCCCAATCCGTGGTGAGGATGGGGCCCGACGGGCAGTTCTCGAGCATGGTCTCGATCATGTCGATCGAATCGTAGACCTCCTGGATGCGGACGGCGGTACGGCCGAAGGCGTCGCAGGTGTCGGCCGTGGCGGCGTGCATCTTTTGGACGTCCGGATCGGCGTAGCCGTCGAAGGGATGGTCAAAGCGCACGTCGCGGGCATAGCCCGAGCCACGCATGAGCGGGCCGACCGGCGAGAAGTCGCGTGCAATCTTGCGGTCCAAGATGCCGATACCGCTCGTACGCTCAATAAAGTTGGGCGTGGAGAGCAGCACGTCGACGAGCTCCTGAACCTCGGAGCGCAGCTGGTGGATGGTCGTGAGCGTGGAGAGCTTCTGCTCAGCCAAAATGTCGCGACGCACGCCGCCAATCACGTTGAGGCCGTAGGTCTTGCGGTGACCGGAGAGCTTCTCGGCCAGGTCCATGGACTTCTCGCGGACGCGGAAGAACTGCTGGAAGCCGGAGTCGAAGCCCGTGTAGTGCGACGCCAGGCCAATGTTGAGCAGATGCGAGTGCAGGCGCTCAACCTCGAGCATGATGGCGCGGATGTACTGGGCGCGCGGCGGGACATGGATGCCCTGAGCGCGCTCGACGGCCTCGGCGTAGGCCACCGAGTGGGCGCAGCCGCAGATGCCGCAGATGCGGTCGGCGAGGAACGTCACGGCGTCATAGTTCAGGCGCGTCTCGGCAACCTTCTCCATGCCGCGGTGCACGTAGAACAGACGGTAGTCGGCGTCGACGATCGTCTCGCCCTCAACGAACAGGCGGAAGTGGCCAGGCTCGTCGGAGGTAATGTGCAACGGGCCCATGGGAACGAGCGTCGTCTCCTTGCCCTTGGTATCGGCCAAGAACTCGTAGTTTTCCATGTCGCTCGCGGGAGCGGGACGGAAGCGGTAGTCCATGGAGTCCTTGCGCAGCGGGTACAGGCCGCTGGGCCAATCGTCGGGCAGCACCAGGCGACGACGATCGGGCAGACCCTCGGGGATCAGGCCGAACATATCGCGCAGCTCGCGCTCGCCCCACACGCAGGCGGGAACGAACGGCGTCACGGACGGGAACGTCATCTTGGCGGGATCGACCTCGGCACGCACGGTCACCCAGCCGGGGTCCTCCCCCTCCATGGAGATGACGTAGTACACGGCATAACGGCCGCACAGGCTGCGCTCGTCGTTGCCGATGATCACGGGGATCCAGCCGTAGCGTTCGTAGTACAGGTAGTGGACGGCCTCGGGCAGCTTGTCCTGCTTGACGGTGATCGTCAGCTGGTCCTCGCACTGCCACTCGACCTTCTCGATGCAGCCCGGAACGGCGCGGCGCAGGGCCTCGACATGGCTCTCGCAGCGACGGGCATACACCTTGTTCTCAGTTTCAATCATTCGTTACTCCACCTCGCTCTGAGCGGTCTCGGTACCGAACACAGCGCGGTACATCGGCGTCGCGTGAAGTTCCTCGGTGCTCTGCTCGAGCACGATGCCGGTAGCGGTCTCCACACCGTGCACGAGGGGCAGCGGGGTGGCAATGCCAAACCACAAGATCATGACAGCCAGGATGATTTCGGGGATAAGCATGAGCGCCGGGGCCTCATGCTTGCCCATGCCCTGGGGCGCATGGCCGAATACCGACTTGAGTGCGATACGGGTGAGCGCGGAGATGGCCACGGTAAGACCGAGGGCGACCACGACGACCAGCCACATGGGACCGGCGGTAACACCGGCGACAAAAGTCAGGAACTCAGAGATGAACATGCCAAAGGGCGGGAAGGCGGCAAGGCCGAGCAGCGCCAGGATGGCGAGCGCGGCGGTTGCGGGCGCAACCTCGACGACGCCCTGGATCTTGGCCAGGCTACGCGTGCCAAAGGCGTGCTGGATGTTGCCGGACACGCAGAAGGCAAGCGTCTTGGTAAAGCCGTGGAACACGCAGTGCAGCAGGGCCGCGGCGATACCCAGCGGGCCACCGATACCCAGGCACAGGGCGATAACGCCCACGTTCTCCACAGACGAGTACGCAAAGCGGCGCTTGAGGTCGTCCTGGCGAAACATCGAGAGTGCCGCCACCAAAATGGACAGCGTGCCGACGATCAACAGCAGAAGTTGCGGATACTCGGCACCCACGGCCTGGATGGTAAAGCCGTAGAAGCGCATGATCACAAGCATGGCACACTTAAGCAGAACACCCGAGAGCAGGGCCGAGACAGGACTCGGAGCCTGAGAGTGGGCATCGGGCAGCCAAGTGTGCATGGGGAACAGGCCAGCCTTGGTGCCAAAGCCGATCACGATAAACGCAAAGGCGAGGCGCATGAGCGTCGGGTCGAACTGGTCGGCATACGGCAGCACGCACGACAGGAATGCGGCCTCGTGGGCGTTGGGAATCACGTCGGCGGCGTTGGCGTAGATCAGCAGCGTACCGAACAGGCCAAATGCCACGCCGGCGGTACAGACCATCGCATACTTCCAAGAAGCCTCGAGGGCCGTCTTGTTCTTGTAGATACCCACCAGGAACACAGTGGAAAGCGTGGTTGCCTCCACGGCGGCCCACGTGAGGATCATGTTGTTGGACAGGCACGCGAGCAGCATGGTGAACACAAACAGGCTAAACAGCGCAAAATACTGCTTGGCGCGCTCGGCGGGCATGGAGCCCTCCTCGATATCGGCCTTTACATAGGGCAGCGAGAACAGCCCCGTAAGAAAACCGATAAAGCCGATGAGCAGCACAAAGATGGCGCCCAGCGAATCGAGGTGGAACCACAGGCCAAGAGCGCTCGCGGTTTCGCCGCTCATAAGGACGTCGCCGGCCGTCATAATCGACAGCACCAGGACGGCTGCGACGGAGACCAGGTTGAGACCGGCAAACACGTTATAGGACGTGTTCTTGGGCAAAAACGCCATGACCAGCGAGAACACCAAAGGAGTCGCGAGCAGGGCGAGAATCAACGTTTCCATGGACTACCCCCTCAGCTCGGACAGGTCGCGCGCATCGAGCGAGTGGGAGTCGTCCCAAATGCGACGCACGACGATGGACATGATGATGACGGCAAAGATGGCGTCGGTGGCGATACCGATCTCGATGATCTCGGGAGCGGTGGGGGCCAAAAGCGCGAGCGTCACGTGGCTGCCGTTTTCCATAAGGCAGTATCCAAAGATCTGCTTCATGATGTTGCGCTGCGAGATGATGCAGGTGAGGCCCACGAAGAAGTGAGCGAAGCTAATAGCGAGCGCAGGCGTTGCGACCTCGGCCGTGGGCAGGCTGATCTGCGTCACAACGGCAAAGCAGATCGCGACCTCGACGGCGATGATGCAGATGGCCCACGCGGGCTTAAGGCCGGCCTTGAGCGATGCGTCGCTCGGCTCGCCCATCTTCTTGTATGCGCGGTTGAGGATGTAAGGGACCAGGACGACCTTAGTGATAAAGGCAGATCCGGCCCACATAAGCAGCTCCTGCGCACCGGTAGTAGCACCGAGCGTAGCGAGCAGTCCCACGAGCACCAGCGACTGCACCGCATACCAGCGAATGGCGTGCTTGATGTTCTTGGAGACGACCACCATGGTGGACGTGACGATCAGAAGGCCGCCAAGGATGTTGACGATCGAATAACCCATGTCGTTCTACCTCCTAACCGATCCAGCTGGCCGAAAGCGGGCCGCTGACGATGACCATGATGATGAGCACGATGAACACGAACGCCATCGCGCGGGGAAGCGGGGCTCCCGCAGCGACCTCGTCGCTCGGCTCGCCGGGCAGGCAATAGCCCATCCACTTGAGGAACCAGGCGAAGGTGGCGACGGTCTCGGCGACCATGATGCACACGAGCACCAGGATCGCGACGTTGCCGGCACCCACAGAGAAGCCGCCGGCGATAATCTGGAACTTCGAGAAGAACGTGTTCATGGGCGGCACGCCGGCAATAGCGAGCGCGGCGACACCGAAGCCCACGCCCGAGATCGGGTACTTCTTTACGATGCCGCGAAGCTTGGGCAGCATACGCGTGCCGAGCGTAAAGGAGAACGAACCGGCGATCAGGAAGAACAGCGTCTTGGCGAAAGCGTGGTTAAAGATGTGGCAGACGGCGCCATCGAAGGCGAGCTGGCTGCCAAAGACCGAAAGGCCCAGACCAAAGAACACATAGGAGAGCTGGGCGATCGTGGAAAAGGCCAGCAGACGCTTCATGTCCTTTTGCGGCAGGTACATAAGGAAGCCAAAGAGCATGGTGACCATGGCGTCGATAATGGCGACCCAACCCACGATCTCGGGGATCTCGCCGGCAGAGACGAGTGCACGCGCGAACACGCACACGCCGACCTTGACCATCGAGGCGCCATGCAGATAGGCCGAAACAGGCGTCGGCGCCTCCATGGCCGAAGGCAGCCACATGTACATGGGGACCTGCGCGGACTTGGCCCAAGCGGCAAAGAGCACCAGCAGAAGGACGATAGCCTTGAGCTTGGCATCGAGGCCGGCAATCGCGGTGATGGCGAAGGTGCCGGTGTGGGCAAACACGATGGCAGCACCCAGATACAGGCCGAGCGCACCGATATGCGTGATGATCAGGGCCTTCATGCCGGCCTTCTTGGCCGTAGGCGACATGTAGTAGCTGATCAGGCCCCAAGAGCAGGCACCCGTGATCTCAAAGAACACGAGCTGGCCCAAAAGGGTCGAGCTGTACACGAGGCCGGCCATGGCACCGATGAAGGTCGCGAGGTACGCGTAGAAGCGACGACGCGGTGCGTCGGGATGCTCACGGTTATTCTCGCTCATATAGGGAATCGAATAGATCACGACAAGCAGGCCGATACCCACAAAGGCGGGCGCGAGCAGCGTGCTCATGCGATCGAAGGTGAATCCCATGACGAGGGTCTGCCCAAACGAGATCAGGGGGACCTGAGTGTCGGGCATGCCGGCGCCAGCGAAATTCGCGGCGAGGGCGATGGTGCAGACCGTCGAGACGGCGGCACCCAAAACGCTGAACCACTTGGCGTACGGACGGGGGAACAGGGCGACGAGCACCGAGGCCACCATCGGGGCCGCGATAGCGACCAAGCCGAGAAGGGACAGACTGACTGCAAATGACATTGTTTCTCCCTTCTCCTACACGCCGACGACCACGAAGACAAACGCCAGAACGGCGATCCCCACGACGGCCCAGGTCTGATTGCCAAGCACCTTAAAACGCGAGCGCGAGCAGGAGTTCTCGATCACGCCGCATACGACAAAGTCGATCAGGCACTTCACCAGGAAGATGACTGCACCCAGAACGGCGGCTGCGCCTACGGTTGCGGGCTCGCCCCAGGGGACGAAGATCGCGCAGAACCAGGCGACGACCAGGACCTGCTTCATGGACATGGCGAGCTTGGCCATCGCAAGCGACGGGCCGGAAAGCTCGGCGAGCGGGCCTTCCTGAAGCTCCTGCTCTGCCTCGGCCTGGTCAAACGGCAGCTTGCCGAGCTCCATGTAGCAGGCAATCGCAAAGGCGATGCCGGCGAGGATCACGGCGACCGGCGCGTCGATGGCGCCCGTCATGATGTGCTGACCCATGGTGGCGATGTCGGTGGAGCCGCACACCAGGGCGGCGGCAAACAGCGCCAGCAGCATGGACGGCTCGATGAGCACGCTCATGAGCAGCTCGCGGACGCCGCCGATACCGGCGTAGGCGTTGGACGAATCCACACCGCAGAGGGCGAAGAAGAAACGGGCGAGCGCCAGGCTGTACATGATGGTAATGGCGTCACCAAAGACCGGGATGGGGCTTTGTGCCGTAAAGAGCGGCAGACCCATCGCGAGCATAAAGGCGACGGCGAAGAACAGCGGCGGCATGATGCGCAGCGCAAAGCTCGCATCCTCGCTCTGGGACTCGGGGCGCGCAAAGAGCTTGGCCAGGTCGCGGTAGTCCTGCATGATGCTGGGGCCGCGACGGTTGTGCATCTTGGCGCGGATCACGCGGCCGAGACCGGAGAAGAACGGTGCGACGGCCATGACGACCACGCCCTGCAGAACGGCAAGTACGATGTTGTTCATGCTCTCCCCTCCTTAACCCATTTGCACGGCGAGCACGAGGAACACCACGAGTGCCGCGACGATGTAGCAGATATAGATGCTGTAGTTGCCGCCCTCGAGCTTAGTCGCGAGATCGGCGAGCTTCTCGACACCCTTATGCGGGGCATCGACGAGAACCTTGTCGGGTACGGGCTCCACAGCCTCGGCCACACCGGTGAGCTTCTGGAAGAAGTGCGCGATGGACCAGCAGACGGCCGTGCAGCGGTCGCGCAGCGTGTAGAGCGGCTGCATAAACCAGGACACCTCGGAGGCAAAGGTCGTGGCCACGACGGGCATATGCTCGTTGGGAGCATAGCCGCATGCCCACGGCTGGGACTTCTGCACCTTGCCGACGGTCTTGAGCTTGCGATAGCCGCAGGCAAGGCCGACAAGCACCACGAGCGCAATGGCGATCGCGGGCGTGGAGGTGGCAGCGCCGGAGTACTGGTTCATGAGCTCCATGCCCTCGGCGGCAAACACGCCACCGTACGGATGCAGCACGGACGCGGCGACATCGACCAGCACGGGCGCGATCACGGGAGCGCCAATGCCCAGCACGACGCAGATGGCCGCGAGCAGGCCCTGCGCAAACACCATGGGGGCAGGAACCTCCTTGGCATTGGACGCGGCCCCGGAGCGGGGCGCGGAGGCAAAGGAGACGCCATAGGCCTTGACGAAGCACGTGACGGCCAGTGCGCCGGTAATTGCGAGCGCGACGGCAGCGAACACGGCCACGATCATGACGGCCTTGTCGCCCTGCATGGCAGCGTTAAACAGCGACTGGTAGGTAAACCACTCGGACACAAATCCGTTGAAGGGCGGGATGGCCGAGATGGCAAGCGCGCCAATAAGGAAGCAGATGGCCGTTGCCGGCATACGACGGAACAGGCCGCCCATCTTCTCCATATTGCGCGTACCCGTGGAGTACAGCAGCGCACCGGCGCCCAAGAACAGCTCGCCCTTAAACATCGCGTGGTTAAACGTGTGGTAGAGGGCGGCCATCAGAGCCAGGACGGCGATGCCGACCGAGTTGAGCGCCATGGCGGCCATGGAGGCGCCGACGCCGAGCAGAATGATGCCGATGTTCTCGACGGAGTGATAGGCCAGCAGGCGCTTGATGTCATGCTCCTGCAGGGCGAAGGCCACGCCGAGGACCGACGAGATCGCACCGAAGACCATGACCATAAGACCCCACCAGACCTGAACGCCAGAGGCGGAGAGCAGGTCGAGGCCCACCTTGAGGATACCGAAGATACCGATCTTGATCATGCCGCCGGACATGAGGGCCGACACGTTGGACGGCGCCTCGGGATGCGCCTTGGGCAGCCAGCCGTGCAGCGGGATGATACCGGCCTTGGCGCCAAAGCCAAAGAAGGCGAGCACGAAGCACACGGATGCGACCGCGGGGCTAAACTGCGTAGCGCGGAAATCCGCAAAGGCAAACGAGCCGCCGGCGAAGTTGGTCATGGTGAGGAAGCTCGCCATGATGAGCACAAAGCCCACGTGCGCGATCACAAAGTAGAGCCAACCGCCATGGATGGAGTTCTCGTTCTCCTCGATCACGACCAGGAAGTACGAGGTCAGCGACATGAGCTCAAAGGCGACCAGGAACCAAAACACGTTGTCGCCGGTGATGACGAGCATCATGGACGCCACGAAGGTGTTAAAGAAGAAGCCGGCGCGGCCCTTTTTGCCCGGGTACTCATCAAAGTAGTTGAGACCGTAGATCGAACCGGCAAACGCGAGCACCGAGATGAGCGCCACGAACAGGCCGGACAGCTGGTTGAGCAGCAGCTGGAAATGGGCAAACGGGAAGAACACGATGGTGTCGACCGACGTGACATCGCCCAGCACGGCCTGGATACCGGCCACAAACGAAAGCACCGCGGCGACGGCGCCGATAAGGCAGCCGGCGGTTTTGGCGGCGTTATCGGCCTTGATCAGCAGAACCGAGGCGAGCGCACCGATGCACGAGACGGCAAGCGATGCGATAAACAGCGTCATGCTATCCATTGTTTACGCTCCCTTCTGCTTTCTCGGACAGGCCCTGGGCCACAGCGGTAACGTCGACGACCGGACCGTTTTCGATCGAACGCAGGCGCTTGGACTCGTCGAGCTCGCGATCGGCCGCGCCGCCCATGACGGTCAGCGCCTTGGTGGGGCACGCCGCCACACAATGCGGGCCGTCCGGATCGAAGGCGCACAGGTCGCACTTGATAGCGCAGGTGTACTGGCCAGGAGCCCACGTAAGCAGGCTGCTCAGGGACTTAGGATACGAAGGCGTCGGGTCGCACATGCCTGCGACACCGGCGATAGACGTGCCATCGGGATGGATGGCTCCGAAGGGGCACGCGATGGCGCACAGCCTGCACCCGATGCACTCCTGCTCCTTGACGTGGATGCGATCGCCATCGTGCTCGATGGCATTCACCGGGCAAACCTCGGCGCAGGGGGCACCCTCGCAATGGTGGCAGGCAAGGGCGGCCGAAATACCGCCGGTCTTCACGAGCGCCAGGCGCGGCGTATCCTGAAGACCCTGCATCCGGTGGGCGTCGGCACAGGCGGACTGACATGTTCCGCAGCCGATGCACCTCTCCGGGTTGATGTCGATGAAGCGGTTCATCCCCACTTCCTTTCAAAATAACGGGCCGGGCTCCCGAACGTACGGGACGCCCGGCCCAAATAGCCAACGAGAACGGGACTACACGATTTGGTTCACGTGCGTCTCGTCGTCGAACTTGGCGGCGCCGGGCTCAACGTCCTGGGGAGCGGCGGCGTCCACCAGAGCCTGCTTGAGCTCGGTGTATTGACGCTCGACCTCGCCCTCGGCCCAGACCTGGTCGGCGATAGCGTCGACCTGGCAGGCGGAGAACTTGTCCTCGGGCGTGTGCGAGACCGGGTCGACCTTGTGAATGGTCAGCTCGTTGCATTTGCCGATCCACCACTGGTAGGTCATGTAGACCGTGCCCTTGTTGATGCGATCGCTCACGTCGGCACGGCTGTATACCTGGCCGCGGCGGCTGTGAATCGAGACGATGTCGCCATTCTTGATGCCGCGTGCCTCGGCGTCCGCGGGATTCATGCGGACAAAGCCGGGCTCGTCGGCGAGCAGTGCCAGCGTCTTGCAGTTGCCGGTCATCGAGCGGCAGCTGTAGTGGCCGACCTCGCGGACGGTGCACAGGATGAGCGGGTACTCATCATCGGGAAGCTCGGAGGGCGCCTCCCAGTCGTGCGCCATCAGGTTGGCGCGGCCGTCCTTGGTGGTGAACTTGCCACCAGCGAACATGTCGGGCGTACCGTGGTCGTTCACATCGGTGCTCTTGACGGGCCACTGGGCGTAGCCGCCCTCGGGAGCCATCTTCTCGTAGGTCGCGCCCACAAAGTTGGGGCACAGGCTAATGCACTCGTTCCAGATCTGCTCGGTGTTGTCGTAGTGCATGGGGTAGCCCATACGCGTAGACAGGTCCGCGAAGATCTCCCAGTCGTGGCGGCACTCGCCCTTGGGCGGAACAGCCGCATCAAAGTGCTGGAAGCTACGGTCGGATGCGGTAAAGACACCCTCGTGCTCGCCCCAAGAGGTAGCGGGCAGGATGACGTCGGCGAGCATGGTCGTCTGCGTCATGAAGATGTCCTGGCAAATGAACAGATCCAGCTCGGAGAGCGTCTTGCGCATACCGGCCGAATCGGGCTCGGTCTGCACCGGGTCCTCGCCGTAGTTGTAGAAGCAGTGCACCTTGCCCTCGTCGACCAGGTGGCCCAGGTCGGTGAGCTTGTAGCCCTCCTCGAGCGGGAGCTTTTCCTCGGGCACGCCCCAAGCCTTGGCAAACTTGGCACGCACTGCCGGGTCGGTGACTTTCTGGTAGCCAGGGTACAGGTTGGGCAGCATGCCCATATCGCAGGAGCCCTGGACGTTGTTCTGACCGCGCACGGGCGCGAGGCCGGAATTGGGTTTGCCGATCTGGCCGGCAACGCAGGCGATGGAGGCGATGGTGTGCACCGTCTTCAGGTTCTGCTTCTGCTGGCATACGCCCATGCCCCAGCCAATGATGGCAGAGGGCTTCGCCGTGGCGTACATCTCGGCAGCTTGGTGGATCAGCGCGGGCTCGACACCCGTGATGTCCTGTACGGATTCGGGAGTGTAGTTCTTGATGGTCTCCCACCACTCGTCAAAGCCGTTCGTGTGCTCGGCGACGAATTCCTTGTCGTAGAGGCCATCGTTGATCAAGCAGTTGGCAAAGGCGTTGAGGAACGCAACGTTGCAACCGTTCTTGATCGGAAGGTAGAGATCGGCGATACGCGCGGTTTCGATATGGCGCGGGTCGGCGACGATGATCTTGCAACCCTTTTCTTTGGCTCGCACGATACGCCTTGCGACGATGGGGTGCGAATCGGCAGGGTTATAGCCGAAGAGGAAAATGCAGCCCGCATCCTCCATACCGGGGATGGAGCATGACATGCAACCTGAACCAACCGTGTCCATCAGACCGAGGACAGTAGGGCCGTGTCAAGTACGGGCGCAGTTGTCTACGCTGTGGGTGCCGATGCACGCACGCGTAAACTTCTGCATGACGTAGTTCGCCTCATTGCCGCCGCCTCGCGAAGAGCCGGTGGTCATGACAGCGTTAGGACCATATTCGTCAATTATGGCCTGCATCTTAGATGCGGTGAAATCCAGCGCCTCGTCCCAGCTTACGCGCTCAAGATCCGCGCCCTTAGTGCGGCGGATCATCGGGTGCAGTACGCGAGGAGTCAAGATCTTGGTGTCGTTGATGAAGTCGTAGCCGCTCATGCCCTTAAGGCACAGCTCGCTCTGGTTGGTGATGCCGTTGAGCGGTTCGGTACCCACGACCTGGCCGTTTTGGACCAAGAGGTTAAACTGGCAACCGGCGCCGCAATACGGGCAGATCACTTTATGCTTCTCCATGACACCCTCCTTCCTTTCTCTGCTACCGAATACTCGGTACTTATTTGACAATCATTGGGCCTGTCGCCCGACGCTTACGCCTCGTTTTCGATGGTGGCGCGGGCACGCTCGGCAGTCAGTTCTGCCAGACGCTCCTCGTCCACCAGGGTGAGGCCCTTGGTCGGACACGCCTCGGCACACGCCGGACCGCCGGGACGGTCCACGCACAGGTCGCACTTGAGCACGAAGCTCTTAGTCTGCGAACCCACGCGCACGTCGCCCATCAAGACGGGGACCTGCGTGGTCGCCACGCTCACGGCGCCAAAGGGGCAGGCCATGACGCAGCTCTTGCAGCCGATGCAGTTGTCCTCGTTAACACCGATGCGATGGTTCTTTGGATCAAAGAACAAGGCGCCCGTGGGGCAGGCCTTGGCGCACGGGGCATCCTCGCAGTGATGGCAAGCCACCGGTGCGGAGATCTCGTACGTACGCGTCACGCGCAAGCGCGGCGCGGCGATGTTGCCGGGAATATCGTGTGCCTCGATGCACGCCGCCATACAGGTTTGGCACCCAATGCAGCGTGAGGAATCGGCTACGACTCGTTTATTGCCCATGTTGTTCACTCCCTCCTGAATCCCATGCCAGAGAGACCCTGTCGACGTTGCCCCGGACCGCCCGTGGCCCGGCATCGGCGTATCGAGTGCATGCGGCGAAACAGGCACTTCGATAGAATTCCTCCAACGATATACAGGTTAAATATACGCAGTTGCAGGTGGCAAACTTGAGCATAGGCCCTGCAATACGGGTGTATTGCAGGGGTTTTGGCAGGTTGGAACTATTCTCGGATAGCTATAAAGGTGAGTGTATTACATGCGTACGCCTCAGAGATTTTTACGCGCTCTCGTTTTGGATGTACTACGCTTGTATTCGTGTTTATGGTTATCAACTTGAGTGAAATAAAGTAATCGTTATAAGATGCTCAAGTATCGGCACATGCCGCATTTGACCGACTATATTGCACGCTCATTAAGGGGGCCAGTGATGTCATCGACTCAAAAAAGAGCCATCCTGCAGGTGCGCATTCGCGAGGAAGACAAGCAGCATGCCGAGCATCTCTACGACGCCATGGGCACATCGCTCGCCGAGGCTGTCCGTCTATTTGTCGCGCAGAGCATTTTGATGCGCAAGCTCCCCTTTCAGCCGGTCGCCGTGCGTTCCAAGGACGGCACGGCCGCCTATGGATCGCTCAAAGCATATGGGGACCCCAATCGCCGCTCCGAAGAGCGCAATGCCTGGATTGAGTACCTTGCCACAGAAAGCGACGATTCGATTTTGGGTCCCGAGGAAGTAGATATCCATGAGTAGCACCATCATCGACGAGACCGTCATCCTGCGCTACCTGCTTGACGACGACGAGGTTCTGTCACCGCGCGCCGCCAAGGTCATCGCCACGCGCACCGCTCGCGTCTACCCCGAAATCATCACGCGCGTCGTGGTCACGCTGCGCGACGTCTATAAGGTTCCCCGCGTTGAGATTACTGCGGCCATGAAAAGGCTGCTCGATGACGTCATGGTCGACGAGCCCACCGTTGTCGCCCTTGCCGTCAAACTCTTTGGCAAGACCCATATGGACTTTACCGACTGCCTCCTCGCAGCCCGAACCGCCATCTACAACGATGATGTCGTGAGCTTTGGCAAGCCCATCATCCAAGGCATGATCGATTACCGCCGCAAGCGCCAAACCGCGGCCGACGCTCGCGACCGCGCCGCCGAAGCCCGCAGCCGAAGCACCGACTCCACCATCGACAAGCTCCGCCACCGCCCCCGCAGATAAACCCATCCCCACCTAAGTTGCGGTGAAATACGGACTGTTTTATGCCTTTAAAGGCCTCAACAGTCCGCATTTCACCGCAACTTATTGAAGGTGGACCGCGAACGATTTCGCTATCGGGATTCGGCGTAGGGTTTTGTTGTCGGAATGCCGTAGCCGCGAATCATGGCACCGAACGATTCTACGTCGTAGGTGTCCGAGAGTTTGAAATGAATGACGTTGTGGCCCATGGAGCGAAGGTTCGCGTCGCGCATGAGGGCCGCTCGATACGTTTTTGCCGCCGCCCGCTCTGGATCATTTTGAGCCTCGTCTTCAAACTTGCCTAGCCCATGCAGCTCTGCCAGCGTCCATGAGCCGTCTGGCATCTGCCAGCCATAATCTGCTAGATAATAGCCAGCGTTTCCCGGTCGCGTTATCTCAACTTGAAGCTCGGGCGCGGCAACCCCAGCGAGAATCATCGCTGCTCTCGCCTCAGACTCGCCGCCATTGTCTGACCTGCCGTCCATATACTCAAAAACGTCAAAAGCACGCGCGATGCCATGCAACCCTCGGCAATTTGCCTGGGCATATGCTCGCAGCTCTTCGCGTTCGACATCGTACTCACGGGCCAAGCCATCGACATAGCCCAGCGCATAGCGAAAGGCGCTCGTTCGAGCGATATCAACAACCGTTCGACACGGATCCGTCAGTGTAAACAGACCTAGCCGCCACACTTCGCCCGCCCGCCAGCGCTTGTATTCAACGAACTCATACTTATCACGCCTTGTAGACCGCGGCAGCAGTACTTGCACTTTATCCAGAAGCGTATACGCCGAGCCGATGCCGTAGAGCAGCGCTGCTGTCGCTCCGCAAAACACAGCATCCGGTTCAACGACCGCAATAGCGGATGCCAGCTGAAAGATACGATCTTCAACCCCAAGATTATTCCAATAGACCGGATCCGCATATACATGGTTGTAAAGACGAAGCATGAGCTCTTCCTGCATAAGCTCGCGCGCACGGCGTTCATCCCAAGGATCAATTGTTATAAGCAGCTGTCCATCTTGATGAATTCCAACGGCCGAGAATAGCATCCTTGCATAGGACTGCGGAAAATGTTTGCCTTTATCGAGCATGGCCAACCCCATAACCATCACGGCGGAGAGAATACCATTACGCTATCGCATGCTTCCGTCCGCAGGCCTTGCCAAAAGCTGACCAAAAGCTTGACGTCGCAGGTCAGGGCTTCAGAAAATATTTCCACTCTCGGTAGACGGTCGTTACGGTCCTCCCAACGGCATCAAAATCCAACCTTACAAATAGTTGCGGTGAAATACGGACTAAAGGGGGTGCGGACAGAAAGTTGGACCGCGGGGCGGTCCGGACTGGAGGTTCGCATGTACAGCAGGGAGAAGGTCGAGC
>NZ_CAXSKI010000022.1:0-31135 GCF_964237925.1 Collinsella aerofaciens ATCC 25986
GCGGTCGGCGGGGCCATTGTGGCTCTTGACAGCGGATTGGGTCATATGAGCGAAAGCCCGCCAGAGCGAGCAAGGTGACGTGAAAGAGGAGGGCATAGGCCTTTTGGCCATGCCCGACGATTGAACGTCAGATTGCCGCTCTGGCGGGCTTGCAGCGTCGAGTGGTTCCGGCGTTTGGTAAAACGCCGGAACACAAGAGCGCCCCCTCCCGCGCACGGAACGGGAGGGGGCTAAAGGTAGGAGTCTACCGGTGGGTTGACCCCACCGGACAGACGATGACCAGGTGATCCTTTACAGGATCGTCAAGGTTTCCGTGGGGTACCCGTTGGGTACTTAGAGCAACACGCAGGCGACGGTCAGGATGATGGCGCAGACGACGGAGAGCGCGACGATGAGCTTAAGGGCAAACTTGAGCCAGGTCGTCCACTCGATCTTGGCCAGGGCGAGACCGCCCATGATGGCGCCGGAGGTCGGGGTGAACAGGTTCACGACACCGATGGCGGCGGAGAAGATCATGACCATGACCTCGGGCGAGAAGCCGAGCTTAACAGCCAGCGGTCCCATGATGGGCATGGAGACGGTGGCCATACCGGAGGTCGAGGGGATCAGGAAGGACAGGCCGAAGTAGACCAGGAAGCTCATGGGAGCGAAGATCACACCGGACAGGCCAGCCAGGGCATTGGCGGCAGCGTCGAGGACGTAGACGTCGAGGCCGGTGTTAGCCATGAGGACGGAGATACCACGAGCGAGGGCGATGACGAGAACAACGGACATCATGTCGGCAGCGCCGGTGATGAAGGTGTTGACGATCTGCTTCTCGGACAGGCCACCGATGATACCGATCAGGACAGCCATGAGGAAGAACCAGGTGGAAGCCTCGTCGAAGTACCACTGGCCAATGGGCAGGCCGGTGATCAGGGCAGACCAGCCCTGGACGACGGCGTTACCGTCGGCATCGTAGACAGCGCCAGCGTCAAAGAAGTTGGCGACGCCCTCGTTGAGGTCGGCCAGCGGGATGAAGCCGACGATCATGACGACGAAGGTGAAGGCAAAGGCGATCAGAACACCCTTCTGACGACCGGTGAGCTTGACCTCATTGTGAACCTCGGAAGCAGCCTTGCCGTGAGCCTCTTCGGCGTCCTTGAGCTCCTGCATCGACAGGATGGTGGAACCCTTGTCAGCCTTGACCTTCTTGGCATAGCTCATGACGAAGAAGATGGACATAGCAGTGGTAACAATCCACAGGACGGCACCGAGGCCGATGATGATGGACTGGTTGACCTCAATGCCAACGCCGGTCAGAGCGTCGACGGCAGCGCCGACGGCGAACGGGTTAACCGTGGAGCCCAGGCAGCCGCAGCCAGCGCCGAGCAGGACGGTGGCGGCACCGACCATCGGGTCGAAGCCAGCGGCCATCATGGTAGCGGCAAGCAAGGCGTAGAAGGGAACGGTCTCCTCGCACATACCATAGGTGGTACCACCGAGGGAGAAGATGAGCATCAGCACGGGAATGAGCATGATCTCATTACCCTTAAGCTTCTGCACCAGGACGGCGATGCCGTTGTCCAGGGCGCCGGTCTCGGTCATCATGCCGAGGAAGCCGCCCAGGATCATAACGAAGAGGCAGACGGGCAGAGCGTCAGCGAAGCCCTTAATCGGGGCGGTGCAGAAATCGCTCAGACGGGCGGCAGTAACCGCGCCACCGGACGTGCCGGAGACGATAACGGTAATCACTGCGACAATTGCCAGCAGAGCAAGAAGAATGGTGAACGATGAAGGCATACCGCGCTTTTTCTTAGCGGTCTCAGTCATAGTTCTCATCCCCCCTTCATAAATCATTTACTGATCTCGCCCGAAGCGGCTCTTCCGTGCCGTGCCTGCCGCCTGGTGCGAGATATTTACCAGACAAAGCCGCTCGGGGTGTGCAGCAAGACACCCCGAGCGAGATGCTAGATGCTCTTACTTGAGCGTGGCGTACATGACAGCCTTGATGGTGTGCATGCGGTTCTCGGCCTCGTCGAAGACCTTGGAAGCGGGGCTCTCGAAGACCTCGTCGGTGACCTCCTGCTCGGTGATGCCGAACTGCTCGCACTTCTCGGCGCCAATGGTGGTGTTGGTGTCGTGGAAGCTGGGCAGGCAGTGCAGGAAGATGGCGCCCGGGTTGGCCATAGCCATGACCTCGGAGGTAACACGATACGGGGTGAGCTGAGCGATACGCTCGGCCCAGACCTCGTCGGGCTCGCCCATGGAGACCCACACGTCGGTGTAGATAACGTCGGCACCGGTGACGCCGTCCTTGACGTCGGTGGTCAGCTTGATGGTGCAACCGTTGGCCTCGGCGATGGGCTTGCAGGCCTCGATGACGTCGTCGGCGGGCATGCACTCCTCGGGGCCGCAGGCCACGAAGTTCATGCTGAGCTTGGAGCAGACGACCATGAGGGAGCGAGCGACGTTGTTCTTGCAGTCGCCCATGAAGACGAGGGTCTTGCCCTTGATGTCGTAGTTGAAGTTCTCCTGGACGGTCAGGATATCGGCGAGCATCTGGGTGGGATGCCACTCAGTGGTCAGGCCGTTCCACACGGGCACGCCGGACTTAGCAGCGAGCTCCTCGACGTCGTCCTGGGCAAAGCCACGGAACTCGATGCCGTCATACATGCGGCCGAGAACGCGGGCGGTGTCCTCGATGGACTCCTTCTTGCCCATCTGCGACGAACCGGGATCGAGATAGGTCACGCCCATGCCCAGGTCCATGCCGCCGACCTCGAAGGCGCAGCGGGTACGAGTGGAGGTCTTCTGGAAGAGCAGAACGATGTTCTTGCCCTCGAGATAGCGATGCGGAACGCCAGCGCGCTTCATATCCTTGAAGTTCTTGGAGAGCTTGAGCAGGTACTCGATCTCCTCGGTGGTGAGGTCGAGAAGCTTGAGGAAGCTACGGCCGGAGAGGTTAACACCCATGGTTCGATTCCTTTCGAAGAAATGAATTACGTAAGTATCAGTGTTGCCCGTTTAACGGGCGAAGCCGGTGCGGTTGTAGGGGGACCGCACCGGAAACGGAAAGACTTAGAGGTCCTCGCGCCAGAAGGGCATGCTCATGCAGCGCGGGCCGCCGCGGCCGCGGGAGAGCTCGGCGGAGGGCACGACGAGAAGGTCCAGGCCCTCCTTGTACAGCACGTCGTTGGTGACGGTGTTGCGGGCGTAGACGCAGATCTTGCCGGGCTCGACGCACAGGGTGTTGGAGCCGTCGTTCCACTGCTCGCGGGAGGCCGCGATCGGGTCGCCGCCGCCGCAGGGGATCAGCTTGACCTGGTCGACGCCGGTGGCGTCCTCCAGGACGTGCTCGAGGGTGTCCTCGATCAGGCGGATGTTCACGTCGCCCGGGTTCTTGCCGGCGGTCAGCTCGTAGACGCGCAGGGTGCCCATGATGGCGGGGTGGATCGTGAACTTATCGACGTCGATCTGGGTGAAGACCGTGTCGAGGTGCATGAAGGCGCGCGAGACCGGGATGTCGAAGGCCAGGATGCGCTCGACCTTGGAGTCGGAGTTCCAGAAGATGTTCTGGGCCATGACGTCGATCGCGGCGGCCTGGGTGCGCTGGGAGATGCCGACGGCGAGGGTCTTCTCGTTGATGTTCAGCACGTCGCCGCCCTCGGTGTGGAACTGGCAGTCGCGGCGGAAGTACAGCGAGACGTCCTTGTAGTCGGGGTGGTACTTGAAGACGTACTTGCCGTACAGGGTCTCGCGGTTGCGGGTGACCGAGTACATGCGGTTGAGGTTGACGCCCTCGCCGACGACCGCGAACGGGTCGCGGGTGAAGTAGAGGTTGGGCATCGGGTCGATGATCAGGTCGGACTCGGACTCGGAGTTGACCAGGGAGTCGAGGGTCGTGGAGGCCGTGAGGGGCATGTCGATCTCGGACTTGGTCATGCCGGCCATGGTCTTCTTGACGAACTCGAGGTTGTCCTCGATGGAGTCCAGCTTCTCGCGGACGATCTGCGGCATGTGCTGGCCGCGGATGCCGGCCTCGGCGATGTACTGGTCGGTGAACTCGGCGCGGGCGCCGGGGACCTGGTCGAACACCTCGGCGACGAGGTTCTCGAGATAGAGGACCTCCACGCCCTGGTCCCTCAGGATCTGGGCGAAGGTGTCGTGCTCCTGCTGCGCGACCTCCAGGAACGGGACGTCGTCGAACAGGAGTCGCTCGAGCTCGTCGGGCGGCAGGTTGAGGAGCTCGTCGCCGGGACGGTGCAGGCAGACCTTCCTGAGCTTGCCGATCTCGGAAGGCACGTGCAGACCTTTCGTCATGGCCTCCTACCTTTCTTTCGGGCCCTTGTCAGGGCCGATTCGTTAGCGCCCCTCCGTGTGAGGCGTTATTGCTGACGACATATTTATATCCAAAATCAGCTCATACTTCCACCTTGCCCCCGAACGGTTTTTTATAGGGGGTGAACGGCATACACATATACTTCACGCATGGCACACTTCATCTTAATAAAGCGTATTTACGTGCTTAAACGCGTTTTCAATCCTAAAATCAAATGGAACTAAACTTTGCTAAACCACCCTCATATTGCATATTTCCAATAAAGCTATGAATAGAATTAGCGGTTCATACCGTGTCTCAACCATTTTCATTTTTATTCAGAAAAAAGTTTGTCCTATTCATTTCTGGTAAATAAATTACCGTTTACCAGACGCTTGATACCGTTCACCGGAAACTCAGTATAAGGCCCAGCGGATACCGACTCGCTTTACGGCTCCATTTGTAACAACTTGACTTCTCGGTATAGAAAAACGGACCCGCTTCACTAGGGAAACGGGTCCGTTTTCGATTATCTTCGGCTAATTTGGATAAGGCCCTCGAAGATCATCGGAATCCTAGCGATCGAACTCCGCCAGTGCCTCGCCCAAAAGCCTCAGGCCCTCGCGCAGAACGTCCTCGCTCGCGCAGTAGCCCAGGCGTGCGCCGCAGGGAAGCTCAAAGCGGCTGCCGGGTACCAGCAGCACTCCCCTCTCGGACAGCAGGCGCCTGCAGAACTCCTCGTCATCCTCGGGAATATCCAGCTGGATAAACGAGGTGGACACGCCCTGCGGGGCCGTCCAGGAAACGCGATGCTGCGTATCGATCCAAGCCTGCGCGATATCGCGGTTGCCAAACACGATCTTGCGATTGCGCTCAAGGATCTTGTCCTTGTGCTCAAGCACATAGGTCGCCAGGGCATCGTTGAACACGCCGCCGCAGATCATGGTGTAATCGCGATAGGTGCGGATGCGGCTGGATATCTCTTCGTCTGCCACGACCCAGCCCACGCGGGCCGCAGGCGCCGAATAGGTCTTGGACACCGAGTTGGTGACAATGGCATTCTCGTACACGTCAGCCATCGACATAAAGGCCTCGGTGTTCTCAAGCGGCAGATACACCTCGTCGCACAGCACGTAGGCGCCCACCGAACGGGCGATCTCGGCAATCTGGCCGAGCATATCGGCATCGAACACCGTACCGATGGGGTTCGATGCGTTGTTGATGCAGATGAGTCTGGTGTTGGGGCGCACCAAGCGCTTGAGTTCCTCGATATCGGGCTTCCAGCCGAGTTCCTCGCGAAGCTCCCAATACTCGACCTCGGCGCCCAGCGTGCGCGGAATCTCGTAGAGCGGCGCGTAGGTGGGCCACTCGGCGATAACATGGTCGCCGGGCTCGACCACAGCCATGATGGCGTTGAGGTTAGCGCCCGTGCAGCCATTGGTCTGCAGAATGTGATCGGGATTGACCTCCCGACGATACAGCTTGGCAACCTCGGCCTTAAACTCCGGCGAGCCCTCGATCCAGCCGTAGTTCATCTTCTCGCGATCCAGGCGCTCGTAGAACGTGGCGCCGTCCTGTTCATCAAGCGCGCGCAGCTCGCCCATGGTGAGCGACGAGATCGTCGACTGGGCGATGTCCCACGTGGCGCTCTTCTCCCAAACGTTGAGCCATTCCTCAACGCCAATCGTCTTGATGTCCATGGCCAAGCTCCTTACAAAAGCAGTCATCCAATCGTGTTGACGTTCCTCATACAAGATTGGGGCGGTGCGAAAACCCGCACCGCCCCAATGGGAGACATCTAATGGCAGCTAGATGTATGTATTATGGCCTGTACGGGTCCTAGAAGACCCTAGAGGTCCTCGCGCCAGAAGGGCATGCTCATGCAGCGCGGGCCGCCGCGGCCGCGGGAGAGCTCGGCGGAGGGCACGACGAGAAGGTCCAGGCCCTCCTTGTACAGCACGTCGTTGGTGACGGTGTTGCGGGCGTAGACGCAGATCTTGCCGGGCTCGACGCACAGGGTGTTGGAGCCGTCGTTCCACTGCTCGCGGGAGGCCGCGATCGGGTCGCCGCCGCCGCAGGGGATCAGCTTGACCTGGTCGACGCCGGTGGCGTCCTCCAGGACGTGCTCGAGGGTGTCCTCGATCAGGCGGATGTTCACGTCGCCCGGGTTCTTGCCGGCGGTCAGCTCGTAGACGCGCAGGGTGCCCATGATGGCGGGGTGGATCGTGAACTTATCGACGTCGATCTGGGTGAAGACCGTGTCGAGGTGCATGAAGGCGCGCGAGACCGGGATGTCGAAGGCCAGGATGCGCTCGACCTTGGAGTCGGAGTTCCAGAAGATGTTCTGGGCCATGACGTCGATCGCGGCGGCCTGGGTGCGCTGGGAGATGCCGACGGCGAGGGTCTTCTCGTTGATGTTCAGCACGTCGCCGCCCTCGGTGTGGAACTGGCAGTCGCGGCGGAAGTACAGCGAGACGTCCTTGTAGTCGGGGTGGTACTTGAAGACGTACTTGCCGTACAGGGTCTCGCGGTTGCGGGTGACCGAGTACATGCGGTTGAGGTTGACGCCCTCGCCGACGACCGCGAACGGGTCGCGGGTGAAGTAGAGGTTGGGCATCGGGTCGATGATCAGGTCGGACTCGGACTCGGAGTTGACCAGGGAGTCGAGGGTCGTGGAGGCCGTGAGGGGCATGTCGATCTCGGACTTGGTCATGCCGGCCATGGTCTTCTTGACGAACTCGAGGTTGTCCTCGATGGAGTCCAGCTTCTCGCGGACGATCTGCGGCATGTGCTGGCCGCGGATGCCGGCCTCGGCGATGTACTGGTCGGTGAACTCGGCGCGGGCGCCGGGGACCTGGTCGAACACCTCGGCGACGAGGTTCTCGAGATAGAGGACCTCCACGCCCTGGTCCCTCAGGATCTGGGCGAAGGTGTCGTGCTCCTGCTGCGCGACCTCCAGGAACGGGACGTCGTCGAACAGGAGTCGCTCGAGCTCGTCGGGCGGCAGGTTGAGGAGCTCGTCGCCGGGACGGTGCAGGCAGACCTTCCTGAGCTTGCCGATCTCGGAAGGCACGTGCAGACCTTTCGTCATGGCCTCCTACCTTTCTTTCGGGCCTTTCGGCCGAATCTCTCAGCGCCCTTCCATAGCGGACGCTGCTTGCTGACAGCTCTAGTTATATCCAAATTCCACCCGCAATTCCACCTCGCCCCCGAACGGTCAACAAAGTGCGATGAACGGTATATCGCACGAGATTCCCCCATAATGTACTTCGGCGTTCTAAAGTAACTTTTCTAAGGTAAACGCTCTTTTTTCCAAAAAACTATTTGCAATTGCATCTCTAAACTTTTGATTCAGAATTGCATAGCTAAATCGGTTTTATGTATATAAATGATGTTTGTTTACGTTTCCGCCTGCATTCAATGATATTCAGCTATCCATCATTCTTATTCACACTTACGTACCAGTTGAGTGAGGATATAGACCGCTTGCAGACGAGCAGGACGTCAGTCCTATGACTTGTCAGCGTAAGAAGTAGGTAAAGATACCGTTCACGCGATACGTCCGTGCCAGCGGTCGACTAAATTGAGACAATAGTGATTAGTGTTAGGCTACCGTCCCTTGTGGGGACTGAACGGACAGATGCATATGCCGAGCAAAATCGAAAAGAAGCAAGCCGCCGCAAAGCTGCGCAAACCGCCGCGCGACTTCTCGTACACGCAAAACCGAGAGCTCAGCTGGCTACGCTTTGACAACCGCGTGCTCGACGAAGCCTTCGACGAAACCGTTCCGTTATTCGAGCGACTAAAGTTCGTCTCGATCTTCGAGTCCAACCTCGACGAGTTCCTTATGGTGCGCGTGGGCGGCCTGTCCGATCTGGCGGAGCTCAAAAAACAACCTGTCGACAACAAGAGCAATATGACCGCCTCCGAACAGGTCGATGCTGTCATGGCCGAAATGCCCGGGCTCCTTACCCGTTGGGAGTCCATCTTTAAGAGCATCGAGGGCAAGCTCGACACCTTGGGCGTTCACCGCGCCCGCATCGATTCGCTTACGCCCGAGGAGCGCACCTTTGTAACCCGCTACTTCCAGGCCTACGTGTCACCGGTCATCTCGCCGCTGGTCATCGATCCTCGCCACCCCTTCCCCAACCTGCGCAATGGCGCGCTCTATCTGGCCTGTGGTCTGGACGGTGCCACCGACGAGGAGAGCCTGCTGGGCCTTATCGAGATTCCCGCCTCGATGAACCGCGTGGTCGAGATCCCCTCGCCCACCGGCACCTACTCCTACATCTTGCTCGAGGACGTCATCCTCGCCTGCCTGGACAGCTGCTTTGGCTCCTATAAGCCGCTGGATCGTGCGCTGATCCGCGTCACCCGCAACGCTGACATCGATCCGGACGGCGAGGGCGTCGAGGAGGAAGAGGACTACCGCCAGCACATGAAGCGCATTCTCAAGAAGCGCCTGCGCCTGCAGCCGGTAGTGCTCGCGGTCTCGGGATCGCTCGAGAAGGCGACGCTCAAGACTATCCGCAAGGCGCTCGAGCTTTCGCGTCGCTCGGTCTTTACCTGCGATATCCCGCTCAACCTGGGCTACGTCTTTGGCATTGAGGGCAAGATTCCCGAGCACCTGCGCAACGAGCTGCTCTTTACGCCGTTTAAGCCGCAGCCCAATCCCACCATCGACATGACCCGCTCCATCCGCGAGCAGGTGCTGCAGCACGACAAGCTGCTCTTCTACCCTTACGAGGCCATGAACCCGTTCTTGGACCTGGTGCACGAAGCAGCCTACGACCCCGAGTGCATCTCGTTGCGCATCACGCTCTACCGCGTGGCCAAGCAGAGCCGCCTATGCGAGTCGCTGATCGATGCTGCCGAGAACGGCAAAGAGGTCACGGTGCTCATGGAGCTCCGCGCACGCTTTGACGAGCAGAACAACATCGAGTGGGCCGAGCGCCTGGAAGAGGCCGGCTGCACCGTCATCTATGGTTCCGAGGGCTTTAAATGCCACTCAAAGATCTGCCAGCTCACCTATCGCGAGGGCATGGCGCTAACGCGCCTCACACTTTTGGGCACCGGCAACTTTAACGAGAAGACGGCCAAACTCTACAGCGACTTTATGCTCATGACAGCCCATCCCGGCATCGGCGAGGACGCCAACCTGTTCTTCCGCAACCTGTCGCTGGGCAACCTGCGCGGCGACTACCGCTTCCTGGGTGTGGCGCCCGTCGGACTGAAACCGCTCATCATGCGCGGGCTTGACCGCGAGATCCAGCGCGCCCTTGCCGGCGAGCCCGCCCGCGTGTTCTTTAAGCTCAACTCGCTGACCGACCGCGAGGTTATCGACAAGATCGCCGAGGCATCGTGTGCCGGCGTGCGCGTAGACATGATCATCCGAGGCATCTCGTGCCTCAAGCCCGGTGTTCCGGGCAAGACCGAGAACGTGCATGTCCGCTCCATCGTCGGACGCTTTTTGGAGCACGCGCGCGTCTATGCTTTCGGCGTGGACTCGGACATGATTTACCTGAGCTCGGCAGACATGATGACGCGCAACACCGAGCACCGCGTGGAGATCGCCTTCCCCGTGCTCGACCCCACCTGCCGCGCCCTGGTGCACGAGTACATGGGCATGCAGCTGCGCGACAACGTGAAGGCCCGCAGCCTCACGAGCGACGGCACCTGGGTCCCCGTGGAGCGTGCAGAGGGTGAGAAACCCTTCAACTCACAGGAAGCCCTGCTGGAGCGCGCCTATCGCAACGCCGAGGCCGCGCCCGGGCCCGTCATTGAGGCGGAACCCGCCTCCGAGGCCGAGCCGCAGCCAGTAGCACCCAAGGTCCAAGAGGTCCAGGCGACCGTCATTGAGCCCGAGCCTGCACCTGCACCTCAGCCCGATCCGCAGGTCACCAAGCCCGCACCCGAGACGAGCGCCCGTCGCGATAAGCCCGCTGGCAAGACCAAGGCCATCGAGCGCCATCGCCCCGGCCGCGTGCGCATGGGCCTGGGTCTGATCGGCCTGGGTCTTAAGACGCTCATTACCGGCAAGACGAAATAGTCGTTTGTAGAAGCAGTTTGTAGAAGCGCCCCGCATTTGAGGAAAGCCTCGGATGCGGGGCGCTTTTCCCTGCTACCATGGTGCGAACAACAACGCGAATGACAGGCAGGAATATGAAGCTCACTATAGAATCGATGACCTACGGCGCCGACGGGCTGGCGCACGCCGACAACGGCAAGGCCGTCTTTGTGCAGGGTGCCGTGGCAGGCGACACCGTCGAGGCCGAGGTCGTACAGGACGGCAAGTCATTCATGCGCGCCCGCACCACCGAGATTCTGGAGCCAAGCCCCAATCGCATTCAGCCTCCCTGCCCCTTCGTGGGCATCTGCGGCGGCTGCTCGTGGGGCAATCTCTCACGCACGGCACAGCTCGCCGCCAAGGAGCAAAACCTGCGCTCCACGCTCGAGCGCATCGGCAAGTTCGCTCCTGAGCTGGCAGATGAGTTGGTACAGCCCATCTGCCACACCAAGGACGACTGGGGCTACCGCAATAAAATCGAGCTCGAACCGACCGTCGTCAACGGTCGCGTGCGCCTTGGCATGCACGGTGTCGACCCCAGCAAAATCGTGACCGTCGATATGTGTCCGCTGTTCGATAAGCGCTTCCCGAAGGCACTCAAATCGGTCGTCGGCGCACTCAACTATCTAAGCGGCAGCCATGACTTGGGGCTCGAACGCGTGGGCATTCGCGCATCGCGCCGCACCAAGGCACTCGAGGTCGCACTCTGGACGCCCACAGGCTCTTTTCCGCGCTCGCAGGTCTCCCGCGTGCTGGCGGACGCCGCTCATCCTACGAGCATCGTACGCGTGATGAGCAAGGGCGAAAAGAAGGCCCGCCGTGTCTCCAAGGTCGAAATGCTCGCCGGAGAGGGCTCATGGACCGAGAATATCGCCGAGGATCAGATGCGCTTGTCTGCCCCGTCTTTTTTCCAGGTCAACACCAAGGGTGCCGAGATTTTGATCGATCTTGTCATGGAAGCGCTCGACCCGCAGGAAGACGAGCTTGCCGTGGACCTGTACTGCGGTGCCGGCACCTTTACCCTGCCGCTCGCCCGCCGCTGCGACTTTGTCGCTGCCGTCGAGGCCTACGGCCCCGCCGTGCGCGATCTACGCCGTAACCTGGAAATCAACAAGCTTGATAACGTCGACGTCATTGGCGGAGACGCGGTGCGCGAGTTCCCCGACCAGGATGCCGACATCTTGGTGGTCGACCCGCCGCGCGCAGGCCTCGCCCCCGAGGCGATCGGCCTTATCGCCAGCACGAGTGCCCGCGATGTCGCCTATGTGAGCTGCGACCCTGCCACCCTGGCGCGCGATCTCAAGCGCTTTGTCGAGGAAGGCACCTTCTCCCCCGTCAAGATCACACCGGTCGATCTGTTCCCGCAAACCTTCCACTGCGAAACCGTCGTCCACCTCAAGCGCAACTAGACTGTTTGCCCAAGGCCACGCCCGATGATTTTTCTGGGACGGGGATTAAATAATCAATTTGCACCGAATGATTATTTAATCCCCGTCCCGAAATTGAACCGCCCCCTCATTTCTTGAACATTAAAAATGGGGGCTTCTTTATGGACGGGAGAGTCAGGCACGACGCCACGCTGAGGACTCTTGCAGCAGAGCTTTGCGACAGGGGGTACGGGCGCGCCGAAGGCCGGCGGGAGGCCGAAGGGTGCCCGGACCCGGCCGGGGCCGGCGGCGTGCGAGAGCAAGCTCATGCGACGGAGCTGCTGCCGGGGCGCCTGAAGGACGAATTCTACAGGAACCGGACGTGGCGGAGCTTCGAGGAGTTCAAGCGGGACCTCGAAGCCTATACCGTTCACTGGAACAAGAGGAGGAGGCGGGCTAAGCAAAAGGGGCTGACCCCGGAGGAGTTCCGGAATCAGTCCCCATGTGCGGCATAGGCCGCTAATTGACCCGTCCAAGTATCGGGGCGCAGTTCATTTCAGCGCCGCCCGAGAAAGCTAAACGCCTTCTGGCAGGTTGTCCCGGGCCGAGGGCGGCCACCTTGATCGCCCTCGGCCCTCACCCACCTCAACTGCTCCTCAATTACATGGAGCTGGTCGAGAAGAGGCGCAAGCTAGCGGGCGCCTTCCTCTTCGTCGTTGGGCCGGTAGGTGATGAACTCGATAACAAAGGCCAGGACGGCAGAGACGAGCGAGGCGATGATCGCGAAGATCATGTGAGAGATCCCGGCGCCACCAGGGGTCCCGTCGATGAAGTTGAGCAGGTTGAAGACGCCGAGGCCGCCCGAGATGTACATGAGGGCGCCCGTCATTCCCACGATGGCGCCGCCAACGGCGGAACTCAGGCATGCCACGACGAATGCGCGCTTGTTGGGCAGGGCGATGCCGTAGATGCCCGGCTCGGTGACGCCGAAGAAGAAGGCGGAGATCATCGCGGGAAGGGCGATGCCGCGGAAGCGCTCGTCCTTGTTTCTGAGGTACATGGCAAAGATGACCGCTCCGAGCGCGAACCCGTGGCCGATGGTGGCGGCGAGCACGCTGTCGTGGCCGAGGGTGTTTAGGTTCATGATGGAGATGGGGATGAGGCTCCAGTGGAAGCCAAAGATGACGAGGCACATCCACAGTCCGCCGACCAGGGCGCTGCCCAGGACGGAACCAACCACGGGAAGCTGGAAGATGAACGAGAACGCCGCGCTCAGCAGGTTGGTGATGAGGGTTGCCACCGGGCCGATGACGAGGTAGCCCAAGACGATGGAGACCGTCATCGTGGCGAGCGGTACGAGGAACATCTTGAGCGCAGTCGGCATCCAGCTCTTGAGCCAGCGCTCAAGGATAGAGCCGAACCACACCATGAGAAGGACGGGGATCACCGAGCTCACGTAGCCGGACACGGGCATGATGATGGGGACCCCGAGGGCGGTGGCGTACCACGAGAACGTGCCGGCCACGCCGAGGTCGATGCTGCCGAGCGCCTCGCCCGAGGTCAGGGCGACCATCGTCGGGTAGAGGAGCGCCACGCCGATTGCCACGCCAGTGAACTCGTTCATGCGGAACTTGCGCGCGGCACTGAACGCCAGGGCGACGGGAAGGAAGTAGAAGAAGCCGTCAGCCACGGTGTAGAGCAGCGTGTAGAGGCCGTCGTTTGCAAAGGCCGGGACGAAGTAGGTGATGAGGGCAAGCAGTCCCTTCATGATGCCTGCGGCGGCAAGCGGTCCCAGGATGGGCTGGAAGATGCCAGAGATGAGGTCGATGATGACGGAGGCAACGGTCTTATCGCCCTGGGGCTCGTCGTCGGCGCTTGCGCCGCCCGAGAAGTTGCCGGCCTCCATGACCGCGTCGTAGACGTCTTCGACGATGTTACCCACGACCACCTGGTACTGGCCGTTGGCCTGGATGACCTGGATGACGCCCTTGAGGGTCTCAATCTTGGCCGTGTTGGCGCGGGACTCGTCCTTGAGCTTGAAGCGCACGCGCGTGATGCAGTGCGCGACGCTGGCGACGTTCTCGGCGCCGCCTACGTTCTCGAGTATGGATCTGGCCAGGTCGTCGTATTTTTCTGCCATTATTATCTCCTTAGTGATATTGCCCGGGCGGCTAGCCCAGGTCGCCTCCGTTGGTGGCGATGGCCTGTTGATACCAGTAGAAGCTCTTCTTGCGCCTGCGCTCGAGCGTGCCGTTGCCCAGGTTGTCGCGGTCCACGTAGATGAAGCCGTAGCGCTTCTCCATCTCGCCGGAGCCCGCGCTCACGAGGTCGATCGGCCCCCAGGTGGTGTAGCCGAGCATCTCGACGCCGTCCTGCTCGATGGCGTCGCGCATGGCCTCGATGTGCTCGCGCAGGTAGGCGATGCGGTAGTCGTCCTCGATCGTGCCGTCGGGAAGCACCTCGTCATAGGCGCCGAGGCCGTTCTCCACCACAAAGAGCGGCTTCTGGTAGCGGTCCCAGAGGTCGTTGATCGTGATGCGGAATCCCAGCGGGTCGATGACCCAGCCCCAGTCGCTCGTGCGCACGTAGGGGTTCTCCACGCCGGCGAAGGCGTTGCCCTCGGCGACGCCGCCCACGGAGTCGGGGTCGCCCGCGGTGC
Organism: Collinsella aerofaciens ATCC 25986; assembly: GCF_964237925.1. Taxonomy (GTDB): domain Bacteria; phylum Actinomycetota; class Coriobacteriia; order Coriobacteriales; family Coriobacteriaceae; genus Collinsella; species Collinsella aerofaciens_BJ. The sequence goes on from NZ_CAXSKI010000022.1 coordinate 14,394, forward strand.
AGCGCGAGGAGTAGTAGCTAAACGAGATGAAGTCGACGGTGTTCTCCGCAAGGATGCGCTCGTCCTCGGCGGTCATGCCCACGTCGATGCCCTCGCGCTCGAGCATCTTGAGCGCGTAGCCGGGGTAGCGACCGCGCGCCTGCACGTCCACGAAGAAGAGGTCCTCCTGGTTCTTGACCTGCGCCGCGCGAACGTCCTCGGGACGACAGGAGTAGGGGTAGTAGCTTCCCGCGGCGAGCATGCAGCCCACCCTGTTCTCCGGATCGACCTCGTGGGCGATCTTGGTGGCCCAGGCGCTCGCCACGAGCTCGTTGTGCGCGGCGCGGTACTCGGCCTCGCGGGCATTCTCCCCGGGCTCGAGGACGATGCCGGCACCCATGAAGGGACGGTGCAAGATCATGTTCATCTCGTTGAACGTGATCCACCAGCGCACGAGGCCGCGGTAGCGGTTGAAGAGCACCGTCACAAGCCGCTTGTAGAGCTCGATAAGGGTGCGGTTTCGCCAGGCGCCGTACTTCTTGACGAGGTGGATGGGGCAGTCGAAGTGCGTGATGGTCACGAGGGGCTCGATCCCGTGCTCGCGGCAGCAGCGGAACACGTCCTCGTAGAAGGCGAGCCCGGCCTCGTTGGGCTCCTCCTCGTCGCCATTGGGAAAGATGCGGCTCCAGGCGATGGAGAGGCGAAAGACCTTAAAGCCCATCTCCGCGAAGAGGGCTATGTCCTCGCGGTAGTGGTGGTAGAAGTCGATGCCCGTCTGGGCCGGGTAGTAGTACCCGGGCTCAAAGTCGAGCATGCGCCTCAGGCCGCGGCTTACGTCGTTGCGCTCCGGCCCGTGTGGGATGACGTCGACGTTGGCAAGGCCGCGGCCGCCCTCGTCATAACCTCCCTCGCATTGGTTGGCGGCGGTGGCTCCTCCCCAAAGGAACCCTTTTGGAAATGGCATGGTGCCTCCTTCTCTCTGGCGCCCCCATCTCTGCGGGGGACGCTTTATAACGTCCTTGCGGCCTCGCGCGCCGGGCCCGTGGCCCTTTCCCTGATGCGCGCGGGCCGCCTGTGAAGGGGTGACTAGCTGACGGCTTGTCCTGCGGCGGCGCGACGTGCCTCCCGGCCTCCAAGCAGGGAGGGGACTTGTGCCAGGCACACGCCGGCGAGGATGATGGCGACGCCCAGCCACTCGACGACGCCGAGCGGCTCGCCGAGGACGATCATGGCGATGAACAGGCCGGCGGGGAGTTCCGCGGCGGCCATGACAGTGGAGAGGCCCGCGGGCAGGTGCGGAGAGCCCATGCCGAAGAGCAGGACCGGGCAGAGCATGCCAAAGAAGCCGGCGATGACGGCAAAGGGCAGGATGCCCTGGGCGAGGACGCCCGAGACGATGTAGTCCGGGCACACCGTGAGCGACATGACCACGGAACCCGCGCATACGATGACGCCACGCTGCTCGGACGAGCAGGGGGCCTCGACCTTGCCGGAGAGGGTGACAAAGAGGGAGCAGGACACGGCCGCCCCCAGCGCGCAGAGCAGGGCCACGGGGTCGTACCCGGTGATGCCGGTCTTGTAGACGCCGCTGGCGAACACCGTTCCGAAGACGATGACCAGGGCGGAGACCACTTGGAGGAGCCTCGGCGGCCGGCGCGTCATGACGGTCTGCCACACGAGCCCCAGCCACGTGAACTGGAAGAGGAGCGTGAGCGCCACCGGGGCGGGTAGCACGCTCATGGCGTAGCAGTAGAGGATTGAGGTGAGGCAGGTGAGGGCTCCCAGGACCATGAGCTTAAGGGCGAGCTTCCAGCCCACGCGCTGCCAGCGGTGCCCGAGTGCGTGCCCTGCGAGCGTGGCGAGGGCGAAGAAGATGCAGCCAAACCACGCCTGGCTCGCCACCACCTGTGCCGAGGTGAAGCCCGCGGCGTAGGCGAGCTTGTAGGTCGTGGCCATCGCGCCGTAGCAGGCGCCGCCCGCAAAGACCTGGAGCGCCGCCTTGGCCTGCCCCGCGCCCGTGACTCCTGCCCCGGCGGCCTGTTGCTTGATTGTGTTTGTTCCTGCCATTAGGCTCCCTTCCGTCTGCTGTCTTGCAGATGCACGTCTCGTGCGTCTGTTCCCTGCAGTCGGAAGGTGGGCTCGTGCGGTCTTCTGGCGGTGCATGTGGTACCTGCTGCCAAGACGAAAAAAGCCACGCAACCGACTGCTCGGTTGCGTGGCAAAAAGGTGGCTAGCGCCCAGAAAAGTCCACGCGTTTTTAGACTGGGACAAAATACTACAACAGGTGAGATTCCGTCAAGAAAAACCGAGGAAAAAGTGAGCCTCTGCCCGCCGTACCTGTGGCGGTCGTTCCCCGAACGGGGCGGTGCTGTTGGGGACTGTCTCGCTCTGTAACAGTAAGACCCGGTTTTGGTCCGTAGATGTTACAGATTTAGACGTTTTGTCGGGGCAGTTTCCGTTTGTCTTGATCTGTAACAGTTAGGGGTCAAAAGTGGGTCTAGATGTTACAGATTGAGATTGTTGAGGATGGGTGAGGGTAGCTAATTCGGACGGGGCTATTTTAAACATTGGGAAATCGAGCATGGCAAGCGGAGGTCTTCGGGGTATAAGACGGCTAATTGTATGCCGCCTATGAAAGGAACCCTCATGCCCAGCGTTGCCGTTCTCGCCGCCGATGGCTTTGAAACTATTGAATGCTTGACCATGGTCGATGTTATGCGTCGCGGCGGCGTGCGTGCCACGCTCGTCTCGATCATGCCCACGCGCGAGGTCGTAAGCTCGCTGCAGATCCCCGTGACCTGCGATGCGCTCTTTGATGAGATCAACTTTGACGAGTACGACTGCGTCGTGCTGCCCGGCGGCCTGCCCGGTGCCACCAACCTGCGCGCAGATCAGCGCGTCTGCGACGTGGTCTGCGAGTTCGCCGCAACCAAGCACGTCGCCGCCATCTGCGCCGCCCCGTTTATCCTGGGCGAGCTCGACCTGCTCGAGGGGCGCCATGCCACGTGCTTCCCTGGCTTTGAGAAAAGCTTCCCCGAAGGCGCCTATACCGGCGAGAAGGTCACGCAAGACGGCAACATCATCACTGCCAGCGGCATGGCACAGTCCCTCCCCTTTGCATTGGAGCTGCTGCGCACGCTCGCCGGCGACAAGGCCGTCGAGAAGGTCGCCGAGGGCATCCAACTATGATTTTGGCTTCGCAATCGCCGCGCCGCATAGAGCTGATGCGCGAGGCAGGCTACAACATTCGCGTGATTCCCGCGGATATCGACGAAACGCCCTTTGATGGCGAGGCCCCGCTCACGCTTGTCGAGCGCTTGGCACGCGCCAAGGCGGCTGCCGTTGCTGCCGAGTATGCCGAGCCCAATGAGCTGACGGTCGCGGCCGACACCATCGTCACCTTTGACGGCAAGATTCTGGGCAAGCCGGCAACCGAGGACGAGGCGCGCACTATGCTCCGTGAGCTTTCGGGCCGCACGCACCAGGTCGCAACCGGCGTCTGCATCGTTAAGGCAGGCGATACGGCCGCCCCGCATGCCGCCGAAAGCCTGTCCTTTGTCGATGTGACCGACGTGACGTTCTACGAGCTCACCGACGAGCAGATCGAGCACTACGTCGCCTCGGGTGAGCCCATGGACAAGGCCGGCGCCTACGGCATTCAGGGCACAGGAGGACGCATGCTCGTGCACGATATTTCGGGCGACTTCTATAACGTGGTGGGCCTACCCATCGCCCGCGTCGCGCGCGCGATTCAAAAACTCTCGTAATTGCATCTGGCGCTGGGTATCCCCCGGCGCCTACAATTTTGGCGTACCGTACGGATCCCGACCGGGCACAAGGCGCGGCGGAAAACCGATAGGAGTTAAACATGGATACACTGCTCGAGGCCATTGACGTCTGCGATGTCGATGGCTTTTGCTATGGCAACTATACGGACGAGGAGGCCGGCACCGGTTGCACCGTAATCGTGGCACCCGAGGGCGCCACCGGCGGCGTTGACGTTCGCGGCGGTGCTCCAGCATCGCGCGAAACCGACCTGCTGCGACCCGAGAACACCGTCGACAAGGTCCACGCCGTCTGCCTTTCGGGTGGATCGGCCTTTGGCCTCGAGGCTGCAAGCGGCGTCGCTCGCGAGCTTGAGAGCCGCGGCATCGGCCTTCCCGTCGGCCCCACGCAGGTGCCTATCGTGTGCTCCAGCTGTATCTTCGACCTCGCCTTTGGTAACCCCACCGTGCGCCCCGACATTGAGGCCGGCATCGCCGCCGTGCGCGAAGCACTCGACCACACCCCCACCAAGCTCGAACAGGGCAACGTAGGCGCCGGCACGGGCGCTACCGTGGGTAAGCTCATGGGGCCTGCCACCTGCATGAAGGCCGGCCTTGGAGCTGCCGCCGTGGCACTCGGCCCCATCAAGGTGGGCGCCGTGGTCTCGGTCAACGCCTGCGGCAACGTTGTCGACCCCTTCACCGGCGAGTGGGTCGCCGGCATGCGCGCCGCAGCCGATAGCGACCAGATCGTCGACATGGAACTCGCAGCCTTTGCCGCCGCCGGATCCATGCAGATGCCGCTCGACCGCACCAACACCACCATCAGCTGCATCGTCACCAACGTGGAACTCACTAAGGCACAAGCCACCAAGGTCTCCCAGATGGCCGCAGACGCCTACGCACACGCCATCCGCCCCACACACACCACCAACGACGGCGACACCATCTACACCCTCGCCAGCGGCAAACTGGGCGCCCAGGCAAGCGCCGCCGTTCCCCTAGACCTGCTGGGCATGCTCGCCGTAAGGGCCCTGGAAACCGCCATCGTAAACGGAGCCAAAACCGCCAAAACCTCCCACGGAATCCCAGGTGCTGCGAAGTAATCTCACTCGACCGTCGGTCGGAGGCGGGCGGGCATTACGTTTGTCGCGAGTTCCGCATGCAAAGAAGGCCACTTAATGTGGCCTTCGTCTTGCATAGGACTGTAGAGCAGCAAACGTAATGCCCGCCCGCCTCCGACCGACTACCAACTAATATTTTTTCAGCCCAGGCCCCTGTGTACCGCGCGTCGAAGATCTTCAAATTCAAATAACCTGACAATCGATTCTTATAGCAGAGGCCCCTTGGCCTTTAGTTTGATACAAGTTCCGCACGAGCCGGAAAGCACTTAATGTGCTTTCCGTGCGAGCAGGACTGTTCGCAGTAGCAAACTAAAGGCCAAGGGGCCCAGTCAACCTATCAGCAGCGATTACTCGGCAGCTAGTTGAATTTGAAGATCTTTGAGGCAAGACGGTATAGGCCGAGTGTGGTTTTGTCTCCGGCCCGTCCGCGCAGATTGGTGAAGAACCCGACCACGCCGTAGCGGGCACGACGATACATGCGCTCGTCGTAGGCCTTCAAATCATTCCACAGCGTCTTTAGGCGCTCGTCGGCGCAATCTTCCTCGGAAAGCTTGGTGAGCACCGAGCAGATCGCCATCATCATGGTGAAATAGCCCATCATGTACGAGCGCAGACGCGACGACTCAACATCGCTGTACAGGTGGTACGACTCCATCATGATGCGCGTCACACGGAACTGCTGGTCCAGACGCTTGACCATCGTGGCCTCGTTGACACTCTGGCCCTCGCGACCGATAAAGTAGCGATAGAGGTCGATGTCGGCGTAGTACATGGTCTTGCAACGCGGCAGCGGCACGTAGGCGTAGATGTTGTCCACATAGAACGTGTGCGGCGGCATGGGAAGGTTGGACTCGCGCAGCACATCCGTGCGATAGCACAGGCTGTGCATGAGTAGGTTCTGGTCCAGGCGGAAATGACCGATCTGATCCCAGGAAAAGATCTTTTTGCGCGGCAGGGCAAATTTGTAGCCAATAGCGGTATGCGTGCCCTCGTAAACCTTCTCGTACACGTAGTTCGAGATAAACAGGTCAACGCGCTGGTCACGCTCTTCAAAGCCACGCAGAATCGACAGCATAGTCGAAAGAGCCGCAGCATCGAGCCAGTCATCCGAGTCGACGACCTTGTAGTAGGTGCCCTGTGCCTCGCGCAGACCCGAAAGGACGGCAATACCGTGGCCGCCGTTCTCCTGGTGCACCGCGCGAATGATACCGGGATAACGTGCCTCCCACTCGTCGGCCTTATCGGCCGTCTCGTCCTTGGAGCCGTCGTCCACTACGATAATCTCGATATCGGTGGCGTAATTGCTCCCCTCCAAGATGGAGGTGATGCAATGGTCCATGTCCTTGGCGGCGTTATACGAGGGAATACCGAATGTTATGACTTTATGCATGGCAGGCGATAATCTCATCCGAAAGATCGAGGGCGGAATTGGTCACAGCGTCCATATCGTAGTAACGATACTCGGCCAGACGACCCACCGGGTGGAAGTTCGTCAGGTTCTGGACGCGCTCAAGATAGCGCTCATAGAGCTCACGGTTCTCGGGCTCAAGAATGGCGTAGTACGGCGTCTCGCCCGAGCCGGGCGTATAGGCCTTGGAATACTCCTTCATGATGGTGGTCTTGCCGGGCAGGATCTGACCGGTCATGTTCTTGAACTCGGTAATGCGCGTGTAGTCCTCGCTCGTGGTGTAGTTGACGGTGCCCACGGGCTGGAACTGGTCCATATCGAGCGTCTCGAACTTCATGTCGAGCGTGCGGTACGGTAGCGCGCCCAGATCGAGATTGAACAGCTCATCGAGCGGACCGGTGTAGACGATCTCGCCACCATAGACCTTGCCGTCGATCTTGACGGTGGTGTCGTCGATTTCAAAGAGGTCACGGGCGTCCACGTCGCAGAACACGTCGATCAGGTCGTGGTCGAGCATGTGCTCAAAGAGCGCCGTGTAGCCCTCCTGCGGCATGCCCTGGAAGGGAGCTTGCGGGAAGTAGCGGTCATCATCGCCCACAAAGACGGGAACGCGGCCGGTGATCGAGGGGTCGATCTGATCGGGCGTCTGGCCCCACTGCTTCATGGTGTAATGTAAAAAGACGTTCTCGTAGACGTAATCGGCGACCTCGGCAAGATCCGGGTCGTTCTTCTTACGCAGCTCCATAATGGGCACCTTGACATCCTTGCCAAAGGTCTCCATGAGCTTCTGATACAGCTCCTCGCCGCGCTCGTCACCAAAGGCGAGCTTGAGACTCGCATGGTTGAAGGGCACGGGCATAAGGGTACCGTTGATGTTGGCGAGCACCTTGTGCTGATAATCCGTCCACTTGGTAAAGCGCGACAGGAAATTGTGCACGCGCTCGTTAAAGGTGTGATAGATATGCGGACCGTACTCGTGAATCAGGATTCCGGCCTCGTCAGTGCAGTCATAGGCATTGCCCGCAATGTGGCTACGGCGCTCCAAAACGGCAACACGATAGCCGATGGTCTCGGCAAGACGGCGGGCGCAAACGGCACCGGCATATCCAGCACCGACGACAATCATGTCGTACGCGCCGGCGTTAAAGCCTTCAGGCAGGCCTGAGGTAATCTGCATCGATACTCCTTGTCAAAAGCCACGGGCTCGTTAGCTGGGCTTTTCTCGAACATTCTTCGAGACATATTTATCAGAGCGATTATAGCGCTAATGCGTCCTATAATGAGCTTGCCACACAAGGAAAGCTCAAGCACCGCGGCGTACATAATTGAAAGGTAAACCCGCTAGCAGCGGGTTTATTCGTGAACAGCCGGGTGCCTGGAGCTTAGCGAAACGCTTGTAAGGAGTAACATGAGCGATTTCCTAAACCGTATGAAGTCTGCCGCCAAGGCCGACCTTAAGACGATCGTCCTGCCCGAGGGCGAGGATCCGCGCACTATCGTCGCGGCCACCAAAATCATCGAGGAGGGCCTGGCAAAGATCGTCATCCTGGGCAACCCCGACGAGATCAACGTTCCCGGCGCTACCGTCATCGACCCGCGCAATGCCGAGAAGCATGAGGAGTACGCGCAGAAGTTTGCCGAGCTCCGCGCCAAGAAGGGCGTTACCATCGAGCAGGCTCGCGCCCAGGTGATGGACGCCACCTACTTTGGCACCATGATGGTCAAGATGGGCGATGCCGACGGCCTGGTCTCCGGCGCCTGCCACTCCACCGCCGACACCCTGCGCCCCGCGCTTCAGATCCTCAAGACCGCCCCGGGCACCAAGCTGGTCTCGGCCTTCTTCGTGATGTGCACCGACACCCCGCAGTTCGGCACTGACGGCACGCTGATCTTCGCCGACTGCGGCCTCAACATCAACCCGTCCTCCGACGAGCTCTCCGAGATCGCCATCGCCTCCGCTCACTCCTGGTCCACCTTCATGGGCAACGTTGAGCCGCACGTGGCCATGCTCTCCTACTCCACCATGGGCTCCGCTGGCGGCGAGGTCGCCAAGAAGGTCCAGGAGGCTGTGAAGTTCTGCAAGGAGAAGGCTCCCGAGCTCGCCATCGACGGCGACCTGCAGCTCGACGCCGCCATCGTCCCCACCGTCGCCCAGCTCAAGGCTCCCGGCTCCTCCGTTGCCGGCAAGGCCAACGTGCTCGTGTTCCCCGACCTCGAGGCCGGCAACATCGGCTACAAGCTGGTCCAGCGCTTCGCCGGCGCCGACGCCTACGGCCCCATCCTGCAGGGCATCGCCAAGCCGGTCAACGATCTGTCGCGCGGCTGCTCTGCTGACGACATCGTGGGTGTCGTGGCCATCACCGCCGTCCAGGCTCAGATGGCTGAGTAGCGGACATATCCCCTCGGGACAGGAATTTCCACCTGCTAGTAAAAAGGCCTCCGGAGCTGTTGCTCTGGAGGCCTTTCGTTTACTTGCAAATGCGCGCGTTAGTTGTTCTTGGTCAGGCGCTCGACGTCGTGGGCGATCATGTATTCCTCGTCGGTGGGGATGACCATGACCGTGACGGCGGAACCGGCGGCGCTGATGACCTGCGGGCCGTTGCCCACGGCCTCGCGGTTCTTGTTATTGTCGATGCGCACGCCCAGCCACTCAAAGCAGTCGCAGAAAGCCTTGCGAATCGACCAGTCGTTCTCGCCGATGCCGGCGGTAAAGGTGATGGTATCCACGCCCGCCATGGAGGCGATCATGGAGCCGGCCTGCTGCATAGCCTTGTAGGCAAACATATCGAAGGCGAGCAGGCAGCGCTCATCTCCCTCGGAGGCGCGCGTGCGGATGTCGCGGGCGTCGTTGGAGATGCCCGAAATGGCAAGCAGGCCGGACTGCTTGTTCATCATGTCGTCGACTTCCTGGTAGCTGTAGCCGCCCTCGCGCTGCAGGTAGCACACGGTGGCCGGGTCAATGGAACCACAACGGGTGCCCATCATCAGGCCGTCAAGCGGCGTGAGGCCCATCGTGGTATCGCGGCACACGCCGTCCTCAATGGCGGCAAGCGAAGCACCGTTGCCCAGATGGCACGAAAGCAGACGGTGGCAGCGCGAGCCCAGGATCTCCTTGGCCATCATCCACTCGTAGCGGTGGCTCGTACCGTGTGCGCCGTACTTGCGCACGTGGTACTTGTCGCACACGTCCTTGGGCAGGGCGTAGGTGTAGGCAACCTCGGGCATGGTCATGTGGAACGAGGTATCGAAGACCGCCACGTTGGGCAGCTCCGGATACTTCTCGCGGCAATACTCAATCGCCGCGGCCTCGCCGTAGTTGTGCAGCGGAGCAAGCGGTGCCACCTCAAGAATCTTGGCCATGACCTCATCGTCGACGACCGCGGAATCATCGAAGTGCCAGCCGCCCTGAACGATACGATGTCCAATGCCATCAATCGTAAAGTCAGTCTTCTCGAGCTCCTCGAGCACGCGCGCAATGGCGCAGCGATGATCCGGGAAGGGGACCTCCTCGGTTTGCTTGGCGCCACTGTTCTCGGAGTGGCCAAAGATGCCCATGTCCGAACCGATACGTTCGCAGTTGCCCTTGGCGAAAACCTCGCGGGTATCGGTATCCAAAAGCTGATATTTAAGGCTCGAGCTGCCGGCGTTGACAACAAGTACGTTCATGAGACTCCTTTGCAGTGCAATACGGTCGACGCAGACCCCTTAAGGCGGCCGCATTTTAATAAGAAGTTATCATATCTTGATAAATAGCTATCAGAATGTCGCCCAACGAGCGCAAAAGAGGGGCTGAACGGCACTTGGTCGTCCAACCCCTCCCCTCTTGCAATTACTTGCCGTTGACGATGCGCTCGACGTCGGAGGCGATCATGAACTCCTCATCCGTGGGGATGACGAAGATCTTGACCTTGGAATCCTTGGCGGACAGGCACCAAGCGCCGTCGCCACGCAGGGCGTTACGGGCGTGATCCATCTTGACGCCCATAAAGGCCAGACGGTCGGCCACGCCAGCGCGAACGGCCGGAGCGTGCTCGCCGATGCCGGCGGTAAAGACCAGGGTGTCCATGCCGCACATGGAAGTGGCCATCTCGGCGGCCTTGGCGGCAATCTTGTAGACGAACATGTCGAAGGCGAGCTGAGCCTCGGGGTCGCCGGCAGCGGCGAGCTCCTCAACGTTGCGGCAGTCGTTGGTCTTGCCGCCGGTCACAGCCAAAAGGCCGGACTTCTTGTTCATCATCTCGTCGACCTCGTCGAAGGTGTAGCCGCCTTCGCGCTGCAGGTAGCACACGGTAGCAGGGTCGATGGAGCCGCAGCGGGTGCCCATCATGACGCCGTCGAGCGGCGTCAAGCCCATGGTGGTGTCCATGCACTTGCCGTCCTCGATGGCGCACAGGGAAGCGCCGGAGCCGATATGGCACACGACGACCTTGCGGGCCTCGCCGTTGGTCATCTCGGCAACCTTCTTGGAGATGTAGCGGTAGCTGGTGCCGTGGGCGCCGTACTTACGGATGTGTAGCTTGTCGCAGACGTCCTTGGGCAGGGCGTAGGTCTTGGCGACCTCGGGCATATTGAAGTGGAAAGCAGTGTCGTAGACCGTGACGTTGGGCAGGTCGGGATACTGCTCCAGGCAGTACTCGATAACGTTGGCCTCGGGGTTGTTGTGCAGCGGGGCGAGCGGAGCGACCTCGCGGATCTTGGCGAGGACGTCCTCGTCGACGAGGGAGGAATCGCCGAAGTACCAACCGCCCTGAACGATACGGTGGCCGATGCCCTCGATCTTGACGCCGTTGGCCTCGAGGTCCTTCAGGACGACCTCGATGGCGACCTTGTGGTCGGGGAACTCGATGTTCTCGGTCACCTTCTTGGAACCGTTGGCAGCGTGGGTGAAGGTACCGCCGGTAAAGCAGACGCGCTCGCAGGAGCCCTTTGCGGACACCTTGTGGGACTTGGTATCGATGACCTGATACTTAAGCGTCGAAGATCCTGCGTTGACGACCAGAACGTTCATGTGTCTCCCTACTAACAGGCGGTGTGGCGCCGCCAGGTTACATACGCTTCAATAATAAACCCAAACGCCCTCGCGCTCGGGTTTATTGCGTTGATATATAAGTTATCGGTGCCCAAATCCTCATGGCCTTTGACTTGTAAGACGAAAGAGCGCGGGGATATACACCAAAGAAGAAATCCCGAGCGCTACAAGCAATATGACTCGAATGCCCGCGATGCTGCTCAACGCAGCATTGAACAGATAGAAAAGGATGGCACCCACCGCCACCATCTGGCTTTGGACCGAAATCAGTGAACAGCGCATCGAAGAATCGACAGCATTTTGAAAAATTGAGTATTTAATTGGAGCAAATAACGAGTAAGCGACCGTCTGCAGTACATAGAACACGGGCAGCAAATAGACCGGAGTAAAGGGAATCAAAAACAGAGCAGTCAGGGAAAGGCGCACGATGCCGCAAATACGCGCAAAACGGCCCTTGTCGACATGAGCAATCACACTGGCCACAATAAGCCCCATGGAGGCCGAGGCAAGGAGCTGGACCGCAATGATCACACCCGAAGCGACGGCATTCATTCCGCGACCCGCAAGCAACAGTGAGAAAAAGTCTTCCAGGGCGACAAAAGCAAATGCCTGAGAACAGTCCATGATGAACACTGAACGAAGAATGCCGTTACGCGCAATAGCGGCACCGATCATCTTCGGGCTAATTCCACGCTTAGGTGTCGCTGCAGTGTCCCCTCTTCGCATCTCAGGAATGCAGACAACGACAACCAACGTCAACACCATTGCGATGATATCTGCCGAAAGACCAATGAGATATGCACCGACAGACGAAATGAAACCGCCCACGCAAGCGGAGATGGCATAAGAGGCATAGAAAACAAATCGCTCAACGACATTAAGTCTTACGAGCTGGTCCTGAGAGACGCTGTCAATGTAGATCGCTTCTATGGATCCGCTCACACATGCAACTGCAAATCCTTTGAGAGCAAACGTGCCGATTAAAAGCAGAGGAGAACGGGCGAAAAGTAGGGCGGCGTAGTATCCAAGCATTCCCACGACGCCAACGAGACCGCTTGTCTTTCGTCCAAACCTGTCAGCAATATAACCAGTAGGAACCTCAAGAATGAACTTACTCACTTGGTATGCAATCATCATGCTAGAAATCGCTACCATCGAGAATCCGACGAATTCAAGGTAAACCGTCAGAAAATACAAAATGGTGCTGAAGTTCGACAGAAAAACGAACGTCATATAAAGCAAAACCGTACGGTTTTTCATGCTCCGCCCTCCAAGAGCCAATAGCCCAAACCGAAATCTTGGAAAAGCATGAGGGCAAAGCCGTCAGTCATGTGTTACAAGGCGTCAACATTCACTTGACGCCACGAGGCCAAATGGCCTCACGAAGCGAGATGACGCAATAGGTGAAGAAATACCGTCTGGTGTCGATCGGTCCAGGCATTTTGTCGATAGCAAAAATAGATGGGCAAGGCCACGTCATGCGAGCCTTCAATGGAGCACTCGCTCACTTCCAGTCCATCTGTTGCGAGAGAAGAGCCAGAAAAACTCAATATCAATCCCCCGGCTTGAAGAAACTCAGCCTGCGCCCTGTTTCCGTATTCGACGTCGCGGAAGCGGAAATTAACCAGCTGAGCCTCGGGACATTGGTTGATTGCATTGAGACAGGGTGACAAATTAATGGGAACAGCCAGCCTGCCGCCCAGCAACTCACGAACGGTCATAGCACCCACAGATTGATGACCCGCTGGACACGAAAGAACCTTGAGCTCCTTTTCACCCAAGTATTTCGAAGAAAGGACGCTGTCCCTTGGTTCCTCAAATGAGATGGCCGCGTCCGAAATTCCAAGCACAAGTGATTCAAAGCATGTGGCCGTTGGCTGATGCCAAACATCAAGGTGAATCTGGGGGTGCGAGCTTTCAAACGAGTCGTACCAGTTTTCGGAAAAAAGACGCCCCCGCCCGTGAAGACAGGGGGCGTAAAGACGGAAGTGGCCGTCGGGCGAAACGCCGCCGTTCCCCGATTGAGCGTACTTTTTGAGATCGTCGACTTGTGCCAGGATTACGCGTGCACGACGCGCAAATTCTCTGCCCGCCGGAGACAAAACAGCCTCCCCCGCCGATCGGTCGAGCAAAACAATCTGATACTCAGATTCCAACTTTTTGATTGCCGACGAAACGGCCTGTGGGCTCACGTGAACGGCGCGAGCCGCTTTGCGCACGCCGCCGTAGTTCGCTACCGCTTGAAGGTATTCGAGTTGAGAAAGCTGCATAGGTTACTCCAAAGGCAGCCAAGGCGACGGGCTGTGCGTCCTCAGATGAGGTTCTCGCCCAGGTTCTTGCCGCCGAGGACGTGCATGTGGAAGTGCATGACGGTCTGGCCGGCATTGACGCCCTTGTTGGAGATGACGCGGAAACCGTCCTCCAGGCCCTTGGCCTTAGCGACCTCCTGGATGGCGTGGGCCATGGCGCCCATGGTCTCGGCAGGCACGTTGTCGGCGATGTCGCTGTAGTGCTTCTTGGGGATCACGAGCGCGTGGACCGGTGCCTGGGGGTTGAGGTCGTCGAAGGCGATGACCTGGTCGTCCTCATAGACAACGGTCGAAGGGATCTCGTGGTTGGCAATTTTGCAGAAGATGCAATCACACATGGTAGGTTCCTTTCTCACAGACCAAGGTAATTATATTTGGTCGGGATGGTTAGAACGAAAGGTTGTCGTCGGTGTTGGCGGCTTCGCCGTCGGCGAGCACGTCGTTGCCGTCGACGTCCTTAAGGAGCACCGAGACCTTCTGCTCGGCATCGGACAGGCGGGTGCGCAGGCTCTTGAGGAGCTCGACGCCGCGGGTATAGCTCTCAAGCGACTCCTCGAGCTCCATATCGCCCGACTCCAGGCTGCGGATGATGAGCTCCAGCTCTTGCGAGGCCTGCTTGTACGTAAGCTGCTCGACCGGGGTCTTCTCTGCCATATCTGTTTCCTTTCCTAAGGGTCTTTCACTGTGAAACGCGGTCTACTCGACCGCGTTGACGGTTGCCGACACGTTACCGTCCGCCATGCGCACGCGAATGGCGTCGCCGGGCTTAAAGGTCTTGGCGTTCGTAGCCACGCCATCATCGCTGTACGCGATGGAGTAACCGCGGGCAAGTACCTTAAGCGGCGACAGGGCATCGAGCGACGCGGCAGCTCGGCCCAGATCGGACGCGGGTTTGCTGAGCATCGTGCGCCCCTGATGCTCCAGACGGGAGCTCGCGAGCGTGAGCGCATGGCGCTTGCCATCGAGCCCCGAGGTGCTTGCGATCAAGCGCTCGGGCAGACGCTCGAAGTTGGAGCGGAAAGCCCCAACCGAACGCGTTATGGCGCCTGACAGACGATCGGCCGTCAGGGCAAGCTCGGACTCGCGACGCTCGACCATAAACGTTGGATCGTTGAGGCACGGGCGGCACGCGGCCGCATCGAGCGCGTCGCCCAGACGAGCCGTATAGGTGTCCCAGGCACGACGACCGCGCTGGTCGAGCATTTCCAGATCGACCTGATCTGACTCGATCATCGATGCCATCGCAGCACTCAGACGCTGATGACGTGTCTCGAGCACATCGGCCAGCTCCGTCATAGCCGGCGCCACCGATTCTGCCGCTGCCGTTGGCGTGGAGGCGCGACGGTCGCTCACCATGTCGCAGATCGAGGTATCGGGCTCATGCCCAATGCCCGTCACCACAGGCACGGGACAGGCTGCCACCGCGC
Organism: Collinsella aerofaciens ATCC 25986; assembly: GCF_964237925.1. Taxonomy (GTDB): domain Bacteria; phylum Actinomycetota; class Coriobacteriia; order Coriobacteriales; family Coriobacteriaceae; genus Collinsella; species Collinsella aerofaciens_BJ. The sequence goes on from NZ_CAXSKI010000022.1 coordinate 29,434, forward strand.
GGGCAAGCTCCTCGTCGTTAAAGGTCATGAGGTCCTCGAAGGAACCGCCGCCACGCACGAGCAAAATGCAATCGGGCGCCGGCGTAATGGCAGCGGCGCGGCGCAAGCCTTCAATAAGCTCTGCCGGTGCACCCTCGCCCTGGACCTTTGCGCCCACGCAGACAAGCTCGACGAGCGGGTTGCGACGGCGCAGCGTACGCTTGACGTCGTCGATTACGGCGCCCGAAAGCGAGGTGACGACCGCCACACGCGAGCAAAACACCGGAATGCGACGTTTACGCGCTTCGTCCATCAGGCCCTCGCGACGCAGCTTTTCGGCCAACTGAGCCACCTGCTGACGCAGCAAGCCCTCCCCCGCCAGCGAGAACGAGCGGGCGACGAAGCTCATGCGACCCGTAGGCTTGTAGAGATTGAAGCTACCCTTAAAGCTCACCTGCATGCCGTCGCGCAGATCGAAGGTGCGCTTAAGGTAGGCGCCCTTCCAGATGATGCAGTCGACGGCCGCCGAGTCGTCCTTGATTTGGAAGTAGCAGTGGCCGCTTCGGGCATTGGGACCGCGGAAACCCGTGACCTCGCCCAAAACGCTCAGCTGCGGAATGGCATCGAGCGCACCGGCGGCGATCTCCACCGCCTGGCTCACGCTGAGCTCTTTGCACTCCTGCTCGTCCGATCCGTCGAACTCGGCGGAAACGGTATTGCCGGTCAAATTCCAGCCAGCCACGCAGCCTCCTTTCGTCATCGTGCACACGGGCTCCGGCCCTGCGCAAATTCAAGTCCAACACATAGTACAGCGCCGCTGGGACACGAATCCCCGCGGCGCCTGCCTGTCCCGTTTGCTATCGGTTGGAGTTTCTGTTGTAGCGAGCCATCAGGTAGAGCAGCTGAATAATCGAGGTGAGCGCCGCCGCCACGTAGGTAAGCGCAGCTGCCGTCAGCACCTTCCTGGCACCGCTAACCTGCTTGGAACTCATGCCCGACTGCTCGATATACGCCACGGCGCGGCGACTGGCATCGATCTCGACCGGCAGCGTAACCAGCTGGAACAGCACGCTAAACGAGAAGAAGACCAGCGCGAGGGTCGTGAGCCCCGCGATGTTCATGAACAGGCCCATGAGCAGCACGATCGTCCAGGTGTTCTGGGTAAAGTTGACGACGGGGACTAAAGCGGTGCGTACCTTCATCATGGCGTAACCGCTTTGGCGCTGGGCGGCATGGCCCGCCTCATGGCAGGCCACGGCAACGCTTGCGACCGACCCGCCCGAGCGGTTGGCATCCGACAGATACAGGTTGTTATCCTGCGGGTTGTAGTGGTCGGTGAGCTCGCCGGCAACGCCCTTGATGCCCACGGCGCTACAACCGTTGGCATCGAGCATGCGGCGAGCGACCGTGGCACCCGCGTCGCCGTCCGAGCGAACCTTGGACCAGGTCTTATATGTCGAGTTGATATAGCTCTGCGCGGCAAGGCCAAGCACCGTGCAGACAAGAACAACCAGCAGGTACAGCGGGTCAATGCCAAAGCCGTATCCATAGTAATAGGGCATGCGAATTCCTCCGAATCGAGTTACACGTTGGAGGCATTCTACCCATTCGACTGACCAGCAAATCAACATCGATGTTTTGGCAATGTCAGACACTATGACCCAATCCAGGGGCACGGAAACGACAGGAGCCCCCGCTCGTGACCGCGGGTCGGGGCTGCGAC
>NZ_CAXSKI010000023.1:0-29143 GCF_964237925.1 Collinsella aerofaciens ATCC 25986
CGACCTTCTCCCTGCTGTACATGCGAACCTCCAGTCCGGACCGCCCCGCGGTCCAACTTTCTGTCCGCACCCCCTTTTATATCTTGGATGCCGATTTTAGGAACTATTTCACCGCAACTTATAGATGCGGCGTCGACTAGGACAAATCGTCTTCGTAGGGCATCAGGTCTGCTAGGTAGCCTTTTTCCTTGAGCATCGCCTCGATCTCGTCGAGGGTCTGCTCGTCTTCCGCCGCGATGCGATGGAAGTGGTAGCCGCTCGTCACCGTTAGTAGTGGAAAGCTCTTGCCGCTCTCGATATCGTGCAGGTAGCGCTCAACATCGCGACGATTGCGGATGTCCAGGTCGGCCGTGATCTTACCGTACACGCGGTGATTGACGATCACGTTGAGCACGGCACCACCGGCGTCGACGATACTCGTGAGCTCATCGCCTGCCTGCTCCACGCCGTGGCGAACCTTGACCAAGCGCGTGGGAACAGCCGGACTGCTCGCCGCCTCCTGCAGCACGTAGCCGCGATTGGTCGCCACGATATCGTGCCCATCGGCGCGCAGCAGGGCGATGTCTTGCACGACAATCTGGCGGCTCACACCCACCTCACGAGCAAGTGCGCTGCCGGAGACGGGGCCCTTGGCTCGCTCGAGCACGCCCATGATGGCACGGCGACGCTCGCGGGCGTCCATTATTTACCGTCCAGCAGACGCAGGTGCTTAAGCGAGAGGTCGAGAATCGGCGCAGAGTGCGTCAGGGCGCCCGAGCTAATATAGTCGACACCCAGATCGGCCAGGGCGCGAATGTTGTCGGCGTCCACGTTGCCCGAACACTCGGTCTTGGCACGACCGGCGATAAGCTCGATAGCGGCCGCCATGTCGTCATGGGTCATATTGTCGAGCATGATAATGTCGGCACCGGCTTCCACGGCCTCGCGCACCATGTCCAGGTTCTCGCACTCGATCTCGACCGTCGCAGTAAACGATGCATGGGCGCGAGCCATCTCGATTGCACGCGTCACGCCGCCGGCGGCATCGATGTGGTTGTCCTTGAGCATGACGGCCGTCGACAGGTTGTAACGGTGGTTGCTGCCGCCGCCAATCTCGACCGCGGCCTTCTCAAAGACGCGCATGCCCGGCGTGGTCTTGCGCGTATCGACGAGCACGGTCTTGGTGCCCTCGAGCGCCGCGGCCATCTGGTGCGTATAGGTAGCGATACCGCTCATGCGCTGCAGGTAGTTGAGTGCCACGCGCTCGCCCGAAAGCAGCACGCGCGCGTCGCCGCGCACCTGACCCACATGGTCGCCGGCGTGCACCTCGTCGCCATCGGCAACGTCGAGCAGCACCGAGCTCTGCGAATCCAGCAGTTCAAAGGTGCGGGCAAACACATCCAAGCCGGCGATGATGCCGTCGGCCTTGGCGATAAGCTCCACCGTGGCGGGACGCGCCGTGGGGCACACGCTCACCGTGCTCACGTCCTCAAAGGTAATGTCCTCGCGCAGAGCCTGCAGAATCAGATCATCGACGACGAGCTTCATGGTAATGGGATTCATGGTCTACTCCTCCACGGCCTGCGTGCCGGCGGCACGGGCCAAATCATCGATTGCCAGGGTGTCGGCGCTCAGGGCGCGATGACGGCCATCGAGCGCGGGATCGCCCGCCTGCTCCACGGCCAGCGACTCGCCGGTACGCATGTACCACGCGGCGCGACGACCCCAGACCAGCGCCTCGAGCAGGCTGTTTGATGCAAGGCGGTTTTTGCCGTGAACGCCGTTGCAGGCCGTCTCACCCGCGGCGTAGAGCTCGGGCATCGAGGTGCGGCCGTCCTTGTCGACCCATACGCCGCCCATAAAGTAGTGTTGCGTGGGCGTGACGGGGATGGGCTCGTCCAGGATGTCGCGGCCGTCCTCCAGGCAGCGCGCGCGGATATTGGCAAAGTGCCCGGTCACCACATCGCGCTCGACGGGGGCGAAGCTCAGCCACTCGTGCTCGGTACCGTCCTGCTTCATCTGCTCGCGAATAGCGGCGGCGACAACGTCGCGCGGCTGAAGCTCGTCGGTAAAGCGCTCGCCGGCGGCATTGAGCAGAATCGCGCCCTCGCCGCGGCAGCTCTCGCTGATCAGGAAGGTGCGGCCCGGCTGCGGCGAAAACAGGCCCGTGGGGTGGATCTGCACGTAGTCCAGGTGCTCCATCTTAATGCCATGCCCCTGAGCGATGTAGCAGGCGTCACCGGTGAGCTGCGGGTAGTTGGTGGAGTGATCGTACACGCCGCCGATGCCACCCGTCGCCCACAGCGTATGGCGGGCATGGATCTTAAACGGCTTACCGGCATGCACGCCCTCGGCGGCATTTGCCAGCTCGTCGGCGGGGCGAACCGAGTTGTCCTCGTCCACGGAAACGGCGACGACACCGGCACACACCGTGGCGCCGTCACGCTCGCCCGTCAGGATATCGGTCATGGCTACGTGCTCCAAAATCTGCACGTTATCCAGCTTGCGAACGGCCTGGAGCAGCTTGGTCGTAATCTCCTTGCCGGTGATATCGGCATGGAAGGCAATGCGCGGACGGCTGTGCGCGCCCTCGCGGGTAAAGTCGAGGCTGCCGTCGGCCTTGCGCTCAAAATCCACGCCCATCGCCAGCAGGTCGTTAATGACCGAGCGGCTCGAGCGGATCATGATGTCGACGCTCTCGCGGCGGTTCTCGTAATGACCGGCGTGCATGGTGTCCTCAAAGAAGGCATCGTAGTCTGAGCCTTCGGGCAGCACGCAGATACCGCCCTGCGCGAGCATCGAATCGCACTCGTCGACAGCGCCCTTGGAAAGCATGATCACGCGCGTGCTCGTCGGCAGATTGAGGGCCGCGTACAGACCCGCCACGCCGCAGCCGGCAATGACGACGTCGCACTCCATATCGGGGTATTGCTTGGTTTCCACAGGAATCCTCTCCCTTGAATGTGACATAAGGGACCGTCCCTCATGCAACATTGTTCTAGCGTGCTGCGTACTCGAGCATACGGTCGAGCGTGAGCTTGGCCTGGTCTGCTGCCTCGTCCGAGACGCCGATCTGCACCTCGCCCTCGCCCGTCTCCAGGCAGCGCACGAGCTTTTCGAGCGTGATGAGGTCCATGTTGACGCAGGTGGGCTGCACCGCGGGGAAATAGAACTTCTTGCCGGTGCCCTGGCAGCGGCGCTCGAGCTCGTAGAGCACGCCGCGGACCGTCACGATAATGAACTCGCTCGCGTCGGACTCCTCGGCATACTTGATGATGCCGGCGGTGGAGCCGATGTAGTCGGCCTCGGCCAGAACGTCGGCCTTGCACTCGGGGTGCGCCAGCACGAGCGCGTCGGGGTGGGCCTCCGTCGCGTCGACGATCTGCTCGACGGTGATGATGTGATGGCGTGGGCAGTAGCCGTTGTTGAGGATGACGTGCTTTTGCGGCACCTGCTCGGCTACGAAGCGTCCCAGGTTTTGGTCGGGAATGAACAGGATATGCTGCTGCGGCAGCTCGGACACGATCTTAACGGCGTTGGAACTGGTGACGCACACGTCGCTCCAGCTCTTGATCTCGACCGTGGAGTTGACGTAGCACACCACGGCCAGGTCGTCGCCGTACTCGGCGCGCGCCGCGTCAACCGTCTCGCGCTTGACCATGTGCGCCATGGGACAGTCTGCGCCCCGCTCGGGCAGCAGCACGGTCTTAGTGGGATTGAGCAGCTTGGCGCTCTCGCCCATAAACTCCACGCCGCACAACACGATGGTCTGCTGCGGCAGGCTCTTGGCGAGCTTTGCCAGGTAGAAGCTATCGCCGACGTAATCGGCAACGGCTTGGACCTCGGGCGCCACGTAATAGTGCGCCAGGATCACCGCGTCACGTTGGGTTTTTAGTTGCTGAATGGCCTCGACGAGCTCTGCGGGCACCAGTGCCGCACGCTCCGTTGCCGTCGTTGCCGATGCCAAGCCGGCCGCGATATCGCGTGCAAGCTCCGACGCATCCATGTTCGCGCTCTGTGCCATCAAGGCCCCTCTCTTTTGGCGAATCTTGGGGCTTTAGTATGACACCTAGGTTTACAGCTGACAAGACAGCTGTAAACCTAGGTGTAAAGTTGAAATAAAGATTCAATCATGTGGCAGGTCCATATTCGAACTGGCAAGCTGAGGATAGCTGAGCTCTCGATGGCGCAGGAGGCATCTTTCGCCACCGCAATACCGCTTGGCGCGAGTTGCACGCCGTGGGGCGCAAACGGTCCGCACCCCCGCAAGCGGCGCGTACCCGATGTGGCAAAATCGAACTACTTAAGGGGGCCGAATGCTCAAGATTATTGCCTGCGACGATGATGTCGCTTTTCTAGATAGACTGCACCGGATGATCGACCGTTGGTCGACCGAGACGGGCACGGCGGTCGATGTTGCGCTCGTCACACGCGGCGAGGACCTGCTGGCCCGCCATGCCGCATCGCGCGCCGACATCATTCTGCTCGACATGATCATGCCGCTCGTCAACGGCATGGACACCGCACGCGAACTGCGCCAGGCCGACACCGCCGTGCGCCTGGTGTTCCTCACCTCGTCGCCCGAGTTCGCGCTGGAATCCTACGAGGTCCGCGCCTTCGACTATCTGCTCAAGCCCGTGACTTACGAACGCCTGGCGCAGTTACTCGACGAGCTTTCGAGCATGCGCCCGGCGGCAACCGACGAGCTCGTGATCAAAACTTCCTTTGGCTACCACGCCCTGCGCCTGTCCGACATCGAATATGCCGAGGCGCGCAACAAGCACGTGGTCTTCCACCTGCGCGACGGACGCGATATCGAGGCACTCGAGTCGTTCCGCAGCGTCGAGGACCGCTTGGAGCAAAACGCAGTCTTCTTTAAATGCCACCGCAGCTACCAGGTCAACCTGCGCAATATCGATCACTTTGACCGCACGGACATCGTCATGCGCTCGGGCGCGTGCATCCCGCTTTCGCGCAGTTGCAAGCAGGGATTCCAAGACGCCTACTTTGCGGTGCGCTTTGAGGGTGGGAGACACTGATGGTCTCCTCGGTCGAAATGGTCCTTTGGGCAATCCACCACGCCACGACGCTGCTCTTTGGCGTCTTTGCCTCGGCGGCGCTGTGCGGTGTCGAGATCAACCGGCGTCATGCGCTTGAACTGGTGTTGGTCGGCATCGTGACCGGCGCTGCCTTTTCGATCGCCAATGTCGTTGGCGGCGAACTATTTGCCCGACAGGTTTATCCACTTGCCGTGCACCTGCCGCTTATCGTCTACCTGTGTGCGCGCTACCGCCTGAGCCCGCTGCTTGCCGCGCTCGGCATTACGAGTGCCTATCTGAGCTGCCAGTTCAGCAATTGGATGAGCATCGCCGCCTTTGCCGCAACCGATTCGCAGATCGCGTACTATCTGGCGCGCATCGCGACCACACTCGCCGTCTTTGCCGTCCTGTTGCATTGGGCCGGCGACATCGGTCCACGCTTGGCGATTAAAAGCACCACCGAGCTGGGCATCCTTTTAATCCTGCCGCTCGTCTATTACGTCTTTGACTATGCCACCAACGTCTACACCACGCTGTTCCACTCGGGCTCGGTGGTAACGGTTGAGTTTTTGGCATTTGCGCTCTGTGCCTTCTATCTTATGTTTCTTGCCGTTTACCTGCGCGAATACGAAGAAAAGGAAACCGCCGAGCGAGAGCGCTGGATGCTCGAAACCCGCGACAGCGCCGCCATCAAAGAGCTCGAGGCTTGGCGTCAATCTGGGCGCGAGCTGTCGATTCTTCGCCACGATATGCGCCACTTCCTACGCGGCCTGGCCGCTTTAATTGAGGAGGGCCACACCGACGAGGCGCTCAAACGCATCGATGAACTCTGCGAAGCCGGCGATCGCACCGCCGTACGCCGCTTCTGCGCCAACGAGACCGTAAACATCGCGCCTTCGTCATTTAACTCGGATATCAATAGAAACGGCATTACCGCCAACCTGCGCGCCGCCGTACCCGAAACCATCCACGTAGGTGACGCCGACCTGTTTAGCGTGCTCTCAAATGCCTTGGAAAACGCTATCACCGCCGCGAGCGCCGCGCCCCAGGGAAAGCGATTCGTCGACTTTGACCTGCGATTAGAGGACGGCCAGCTGCTGCTGTTAGTTTCCAACACGTTTGACCGCGCGCCGCGCATGGTCGACGGCATGCCCGTGACCCGGCATGCGGGCCACGGCTTTGGCACCAAGAGCATCAAACTTGCCGTGGAGCGCATGAACGGCAACTGTCAGTTCCGCATTAACGGCGATCGGTTTGAGCTGCGCGCTGTGATGTAGAAGTGCGGCGCCGATCTCGCGGCGTGTCTTGCCCGCCAGGCAATCGCTCACCGGCGCCAATCCGCTACAGCGGAGCGGCCGCCGGGGTCAGCTGCTTGATGTAGGCCCACATGCGCTGCTTGGCCGCTTTGTCGGTCAGCGCCGCCTCAAAGCCATCGAGCGCGAGCACGCGGCGGCCCTGCACATGGGCGACCAGGCCGGGCTTGAGCATGGCGGTGTCGAAGTCATCGATCGCCACGAGCATATCGGCGTAGGTCTCGCGCATGGCGTCAGCCGCGTTGTTGTCGAGCAGCAGCACCGCCTCGGGGTCCAAAGCCTCAAGCGCCTCACGGAACAGCTCGCACGGCAGAGTCTCGCCCACCGCGACCGTCCCATCACCCACGCCGGCGACGCTTGCCAGCACGCAAAAATCCTCGGGCGCGTAGCCGATGGCCCCAAGCGCCTTGCGCAACGCCGCGCCATCCGGGCCGGCGGCAAGCTCGCCACCCGAACGCTCGGCCTCGTCCAGATCGCCTTTGACCAGCACGATCGGCGAGCACGCGTTGCCCGCGATACGCACGCCACGACCCGCGAGCGATGCGAGCTCCTGCTCGGTCGCCTGGGCGATGGCTTCTTTTTTCTGGCTTTGTGACGTGGGCATGCGCTCTCCAATCGTTTGCGTGCCCACCATTATATAAAAGAGCCGCCCGCGAGTGGTTGCTTTGCGGGCGGCTGGGTATAAGCACGGTCGTACTGAGTTTTACGCGGCCGAGCCGCGTCGCATTATGGAGGTCACCATGGCTGACATTAATCAGATTACCCCCGAGAACTTCGATTCCATCGTTAACGACAGCCTGCCCGTGCTGGTCGATTTTTGGGCACCGTGGTGCGGGCCCTGTCGATCCCTCTCGCCCATCGTTGACGAGGTTGCCGATGAGCTGGCGGGCAAGCTTGCCGTTGCCAAATGCAACGTCGACGACAACCAGGACCTGGCCATGAAGTATGGCGTCATGAGCATCCCCACGCTGATTGTGTTTAAGAACGGCGAGGAGATTGACCGCTCGGTTGGCGCTCTGCCCAAGGCGAGGCTGCAGGCGCTGCTGGAGAAGCATCTGTAATACGCTTGTTACATGTTGCCGTCTGCCTGCCGTCCATGAGCGCTTTTACGCCGCTCGCCGGACTTCTGAATGCACCGAGTGCAACCACGGATAGTATGGTAGTCACAAACAGCCCCCAGTGAACGGGTGCGGGTCGCACAGACTCGTACCCGTTTTCTTATGCAGCTGCGCGCAGAGCGGGCGTAGTAAAATCTGAACCACTGAACTGCCCCATACAAAAGGAGATTTCCCATGCATGATGTTGGAATGAACATGAGCCAGCTTGCCATGAGCGTCAAGCAGGTCGACGACACCATCGAGCTCGCTCACGAGTGGAGCCATCAGCTGCTGCATGCGACCGAGAATTTTGACATGGAGCGCATCGGCGCCAAGCTCGAGGCCGCCATGGCCGCGCTCCACGAGGCGCATGACGCGCTCGAGGGCTACGAGGAAGCCATCGAGGCCGACCACAACTCCGTCGGCTCCGTGAAGCTGGTGTAAGGTGGCCGAACACGAGCACTGCTGCGAGTACGAGCACGAGCATCCGCACGGGGCGGACGGTGACGCGGGCTGCCACTGTAGTGGCTCCGGCTCCGAGCTGGTCCGTTTTTCGGTTACCGCACCCGACGACCTGCTGCGCCGTTTTGACGAGCAGATCGCGCGCCGCGGCGACGTGGCCAACCGCTCCGAGGCCGTGCGCGATTTGATTCGCGCCTCGATCGCCAAAGAGCAGATGCGCACGCCCGATGAGCACGTTATCGGGTCGCTCACCATGATCTACGACCATCACACCGGCGATCTGACGCGCCGCCTGGACGAGGTGCAGCACGACTACACCGACGAGATCGTATCGACGATGCACGTGCATTTGGATCACCACAACTGCTTGGAAATCCTGGCACTCAAGGGTCGCGGCGAGCGCGTCTACGAACTAGCCGACCGCCTGCTGGGCCTGCGCGGCGTTAAGCACGGCGAGCTCACGTGCGCCGCCACCAAGCAGAGCCTGGGGCTGTAGCGGGATTTCCCGCAGCGCACCTGCCAAATAGGGACAGGTTTGTTTTGGCAGGTTTAGAAGTTTTACCTACCAAAATAAACCTGTCCCTTTTTGGTCGGTTTTGATGAGGGGTGTCGCATGCGGCATGTGCATATTCATGTGACGGGCATTGTGCAGGGCGTTGGCATGCGACCGTTTGTGTATCGCGAGGCCATGGCACATGGCATTTGTGGATGGGTGCTCAATGCGGGCGACGGCGTGCATATCGAGGCGCACGCTTTGGCCGATGCGCTCGATGCTTTTGTTGCCGCGCTTTCTGAGCATGCGCCTGCGGCAGCTCGCGTTGAGCGAGTCGATATTGCGGATTTGGAGCCTGGCGGCTGGAGCGCTGCCGATGAGCAGGGCTTTCACATTGTGGCGTCGCAGGACCAGACCGCGCACACGACGCTCGTCTCGCCCGATATCGCCACCTGTGACGATTGCCTGCGCGAGTTGTTCGATCCCGCCGACCGACGCTATCACTACCCCTTTATCAACTGCACTAACTGCGGCCCACGCTTTACCATCATCCGATCGCTGCCTTATGACCGAGCGGCCACGTCGATGGATTGTTTTCCCATGTGTCCCAAGTGCGCTGCGGAGTATGTCGACCCACTCGACCGGCGTTTTCACGCGCAGCCCGATGCCTGCTTTGATTGCGGGCCGCATATTACGTGGCGCGAGGCTGTAAACGGCAATGCGTGCGGGAATTCGTCCGCGACACCGGCCGTCGGCACCACACGCGAGGCCAGCGACGCTATCATCGAGCGCTGCGTTGAGCTGCTGGCCAGCGGTGGCATCGTCGCCATCAAGGGCCTGGGCGGATTCCATCTAGCCTGTGACGCTGCCAACGAGCAGGCGGTGGCCGAGTTGCGCCGTCGCAAACGCCGCAGCAACAAACCACTTGCCGTCATGGTACGTAGTCTTGCTGATACCGAGCGCCTGTGTCATATCGATGATGCTGAACGCGATCTGCTCGCTGGCAGTATCCGCCCCATCGTGCTGCTGCGCCGGCGCACTGTTAGCGAGGACAACGACGGTTCCCCCGACATCCTCGCCCTCGCGCCATCTGTCGCGCACGACCTGCCCGAGCTCGGCGTCATGCTCCCCTATACGCCGCTTCAACATCTGTTGCTTGCCGCGGCAGAAGTCTGCGGTATGCACGCGCTCGTCATGACCAGCGGAAACCTGAGCGAAGAACCCATCGAGACCGACGACGACCTTGCCTGGGAACACCTCGTTGCCGCCGGCATCGCCGACGCGTTGCTCGGTAACGACCGCGCGATTCTCTCGCGCTATGACGATTCCGTGGTGCGCGTGGTCGACGGCGCCGTTATGCCCGTGCGCCGCGCTCGGGGATATGCACCCCAGCCGCTGCCGTTGCCGGCGCTCGACGGCGCTCCGTCCTGCGTGCTCGCCTGCGGGCCACAACAAAAGGCCACGATTGCGCTCACACGTGAAGGGACGAACGGCGAGGCGCCCTGTTTTGTGTCGCAGCATATCGGCGATGTTGAAAACGGCGGGACCTTCGATGCCTGGAACGCCGCGCGCACGCGCTTGGAAGATCTCTTTGATTTGGCGCCCGCCGCCTTGGCCTGCGATGTACACCCCAGCTATCTATCGGGCCAGTGGGCGCGCGAGCAGGCGCGAAAATGCAATCTGCCGCTCGTCGAGGTGCAGCACCATCATGCGCATATCGCGAGCGTAATGGCCGAGGCCATCGCCGCGGGCCAGCTTACAACCGACGCGCGCGTCCTTGGCATCGCCTTTGACGGCACCGGCGCCGGCACCGATGGGACCATTTGGGGCGGCGAGTTTCTTGTTGCCAGCCTTGGCGGCTTTGAACGCGCCGCGCATTTGCGCACCTGGGCGCTCCCCGGCGGGGCGGCCTCCGTGCGCGACGCCCGCCGCAACGCCTTCGCCCTGCTCAGTGAGCTCGGCCTGCTCGAGCACCCAGGTGCCGCTCGGCTTTTGGACAGCCTCGACGAACAAACGCGCAGCGTGACAGCCACCATGATCGAGCGCGGCATCAACAGCCCGCGTACCAGCAGCATGGGGCGTCTCTTTGATGCCGCGGCAGCAATTCTGGGCATCTGCGACAAGGCAACCTACGAGGGCGAACCCGCCATCGAGCTTGAGGCTGCCGCCTGGCGCGCACTCAGCAGTGAAAGTGCCTGCCCCGCCGGCAATATAGCCGGCTTTTCCGTAACCGAATCATCCCGTCCGGACGCCTGCCATGTTCTAAACTCCAGATCGCTTATTGAGGCGCTTTTGGAGGGAACCAGGGCCGGCACTGCGGCCTACAGGCTCGCGCTCGACTTCCATATCGCCATCGCGCGCTCTTCGGCACGAATCGCACGCGAAATCTGCGCGCGCGAAGGCATCGATACCGTCGCGCTCTCGGGCGGCGTGTTCATGAACCGACTTTTGCTCCAGCTCCTCACCCGCGAGCTCAAAAGCATGGGTCTCACTGTCTTGATTCCCCAAACCGTGCCCGTTAACGACGGCTGCATCGCCTACGGTCAGGCGGCAGTCGCAAGCGCTCGTCTTGCGCAGGTTGCATCGCAGTAGGCTGTTCGGCCAGCCCGCAAGCCGCCGTCTCACAGGTGTAGCGCGTTTGCCCGCAGCGCCCGCGAGCGCTACCATCAACTGATGGATTATTGAGCGCCCGTCCAGCGCAAAGCGTATAAAAGGGGAACAATATGTGCCTTGCCGTTCCCGGTAAAGTAGTCAAACGCGACGACGACCTCAAGGCCACCGTCGACATGATGGGCATCGAGCGCCCCGTGTCGCTGCGACTCGTGCCGACGGCGCAGGTTGGCGACTATATTCTCGTACACGCCGGCTTTGGCATCCAGATTGTCGACGAGCAGGAAGCACAGGAAACGCTCGAGCTTGTTAATGCCATGTCCGAGCTGGTCGAAGAAGACCAGCTGACCACCAACCCGGCGGAGGCTTACTAGTGGCGCCCGAGCAGCCGGCGCGCTCCGGTATCGATTTCTCGGCATTCCGCGATCCCAAGCTGGCTCGCGAGCTCATCGAGCGCATTCATGAGCTTGTCGGCGACCGCACCATCAACCTTATGGAAGTCTGCGGCACGCATACCGTGAGCATCGGGCGCTATGGCTTTCGCTCCATTATGCCGGCCGGGCTCAAGCTGCTGAGCGGCCCGGGCTGCCCCGTCTGCGTCACCGCCAACCGCGACATCGACCACGCAATCGCGCTCGCCAACATAGACGGCGCCATCATCACCACCTTTGGCGACATGATGCGCGTGCCCGGATCATCCACCTCGCTCGCTGCGCAAAAGGCGGCAGGACGCGACATCCGCATCGTCTATTCCCCGCTCGACGCGCTCGACATTGCCGAGCAAAACCCCGATCGCCCGGTCATTTTTATGGGCGTGGGCTTTGAGACTACGACGCCCACCATCGCCGCCGCCATCTTGGAGGCCGAGGCGCGCGGGCTTTTGAACTTCTCGGTCTATTGCGCCCACAAGACCACGCCGCCGGCGTTGCGCGCCATCGCCAACGACCCCGAGACCGCCATCGACGGCTTTATCCTGCCGGGCCACGTCGCCACCATCACGGGCTTGGCGCCCTTCAGCTTTTTGGTCGACGAGTTTAAGACTCCAGGCGTGGTAACGGGATTTGAGCCGGTCGACATCTTGCAGGGTATCTGCATGCTGGTCCAGATGGTTGTTGAGGGGCAACCCGCGATCGACAACGCCTACCGTCGCGGCGTCAATGCCGACGGCAATCCTGTGGCGCGCCAGCTGGTCGAGCAGGTATTTGAGCCGTGCGATACCACATGGCGCGGATTGGGGTCGATTGCGGCTTCGGGACTCGCCATTCGTCCCGAATTCTCGCGCTTTGATGCCCGTACCCGCTTTGATGTGCCCGTTGAGCCGACGGTTGAGCCGCGCGGATGCCGCTGCGGCGACGTGCTGCGCGGAGCCATTACGCCGAGCAGCTGCCCGCTCTTTGGCCGCACCTGCACGCCCGAGCACCCCGTCGGCCCGTGCATGGTGAGTTCCGAAGGCAGCTGCGCGGCGTACTACCGTTACCGAGTCTAGCCCGAACGCCCCCGCGCACTGACACCTCCCACGATTGGAGTTTTGGATATGTCCCATAGCATCACCGATAGCACCGTCCTGTTGGGCCACGGCTCCGGCGGACAGATGATGAAGTGCATCATCGATGAGGTCTTTTTAGATGCCTTTGGTTCGCCCGAGCTGCTCGAAGGCAACGATGCCGGCGTCGCCGCGCTGCCCGCGAGCGGGCGCATCGCCATGTCGACCGACAGCTTTGTAGTCTCGCCGCAGTTCTTCCCCGGTGGCAACATCGGCCGCCTCGCCGTGTGCGGAACCGTTAACGATGTCGCGACCTCGGGCGCCAACGTGCGCTACCTGTCGTGCGGCTTTATCCTTGAAGAGGGCTATCCCATGGATAAGCTCCGCCAGATTGTGCAGACGATGGCCGAGACGGCGCGCGAGGCGGGCGTGTCCATAATCACGGGCGACACTAAGGTGGTCGAGCGCGGCGGGGCCGACGGCGTCTATATCAATACCGCCGGCGTGGGCGAGGTGCCTGCGGGCGTGGCGCTCAGCGGCGCAAACTGCCAGCCCGGCGATGTCATCCTGGTCTCGGGTACACTGGGCGACCACGGCATCGCCATCATGAGCCAACGCGAGGGTCTGGCGTTTTCGAGCACCATCGAAAGCGATGCCGCGCCGCTCAACCACCTGATTGCCGATGTGCTTGCCGCAGCACCCGACACACGCTGCTTCCGCGACCCCACGCGCGGTGGCCTGGCCTCGACGCTCAACGAGTTTGCGCAGGCCAGCGGCGTTGCCATGGAGATCGACGAGAAAGCTGTGCCCGTGCGCCCCGACGTGCAGGCAGCCTGCGAGATGCTCGGCTACGATGTGCTGCAGGTGGCAAACGAGGGCAAGATGGTCGCCGTCGTGCCGGCCGAGCAGGCCGATGCCGCGCTGGCCGCCATGCGCGCCGCCCGCTACGGCGAGAATGCCGCCGTCATCGGTCGCGTGCTGCCACTTGCCGAGGGCACCCGCCCCGCCGTGCGCGTACGTACCGGTTGGGGCTCGACCCGCATCCTCGACATGCTCGTAGGAGAGCAGCTGCCGAGAATTTGCTAACGACAAAGGCTCAGGGCTATTAAAGATATTCAGATTCCAAACATGCCCGGCACGCATGCCCAGTATCATGGGGTGCGTTTTGAAACCCAATGACGGGAGCTTTCATGGCAGCAGCTTTTTCCCATGTGATTTTTGATCTGGACGGCACCATCCTCAACACGCTCGAGGACCTGGCGGCCGCCGGCAACCATACCTGCGAGGCGCACGGCTGGCCCACGTTTGCTGTTGACGAGTACCGCTACAAGGTGGGAAACGGCATGCTCAAGCTGGTTGAGCGCTTTATGCCCGCCGAGTACGCAGGCGACGGCCGCATGTTTGAGCAGACGCTTGCCGAGTTTAGGGCTTACTACGGCGAGCACAAGGAAGACCACACCGCTCCCTATGCCGGCACGATCGAGATGCTCGACCGCTTGCGCGCCGCGGGCGTTCAGCTTGCCGTGCTCACTAACAAGGACCACGTCTCGGCGGCTCTGCTTATCGAAAAGTATTTTGGTTCCGAGCGCTTTGCGCTGGTGCAGGGCCGTGTCGATGCGTTTCCGCCCAAGCCCGAAGCACCCGTCACGCTGCATGTGATGGAAGAGCTAGGCGCCGACCCGGCGACCACGCTCTACGTAGGCGATTCCAATGTCGATATCCTGACCGGCCACAACGCCGGCCTTAAGAGTGCGGGCGTCAGCTGGGGTTTCCGCGGCCGCGCAGAGCTGGAAGCCACCGGCGCCGACTACGTGGTGGACACCCAGGCAGAGCTCGCGGCGCTGGTGCTGGGCGAGTAACGAGCGACACTGCTTAACGCAGCTGCGGCAATTCTTCCGCGCGGAAACCGCATCCCGTTTTGGAGCTCCGGAATGGGATACGCTTTCCGCTTGAGGCACATCAGGGAAACCGCATCCCGTTTCAGAACAATATTCCGGGTCGCACTTTCCGCAACCCACCCCATCCGGAAAATGCGACCCACTATTCGGCCAAAAACCGGGTGGCGGTTTCCCAAGCACTCGATGCAACGCTGGCACAAGGAGTGTCCCCAACTACCGGCAGAAAAGGAACGTCCCCAGCTGCCGCCTTCCCAATGACTACTTCAGCGATGGCAACGTCGCAGGTAAAAGTGCCACTTTAAGCCAACCAAGGGAACGACGTTGTTTTGGCAACGACAGCGAAAGCCCGCCAGAACGAGCAAGGTGCCTTGAAACAAGGCGGCATTGACCTTTTGGTCATGCCGCCGAAGTTGAAAGGCAGATTGCCGCTCTGGCGGGCTTGCAGCGTCGAGCAGTTACGGCGTTTGGTAAAACGCCGTAACGAACTACCGCGTAACCCCCTAGTTCAGCATTGCATCCATCATCTCGGAGTTGACGGAGTCGTCGGCAGACCACTCGCCATCGTCGTTGCAGGTGTACTTGAAGATAACCGTGGTCTTCCTGGGCTCGGTGGCCTTGGTCACATCGACCATAACCTGACCGGCCATCTTGTACAGCTCGTCATCGGAAGGAACCGTGTCAAGCGCAGCGACCTTCTCCTGATACTGGGTGGAGAAGTCCTCGACGATCTTGTTCATAGATTTGCATGTAATAGAGACCTCGGCGGTCGCGACACCCTTGTCCTCGTCGACCGTCACGTCGCCGATCTTGTAGTCAAAGCCCTCAAGATAGGTCTTGGCGTACTCCTTGGGATCGATACCCAGCTGCTCGAACTCGTCGCCCGAAGCCTCCTCCAGACCAGAGAGAAAGTCGTCGCCACCGTTCTTGACCTCGTCAAACTGCGTCGTAAGATCCTCGGTGATGAGCTCCTCAACCGAAGGACCTCCACAGCCGGAAAGCACGACCACGCATGCAACCAAGACGGCCATGAGGGGCGCAAGCAGCAGCTTCTTTTTCATGTTGTTCCTCCCAATGAGCGGCACCGCGCTTCCCGGACGCGGCACACGTTGTAATAAGTAAGCCCATACTATCCACTTATGAACACCCTCGGCAACGCGAAGGCGCGGTCGGTTCGTTTTAGCGTCCGAACGGTTTGCAAGCCCGCCCAACGCGCAATAAAACGCTTCCCCACGGTGCAATAAAAAAGGTGGCCGGAAAACCCGACCACCCTTGCACATCCTTTGGATGCCGCAGTTTACTTGCGGACGACCTTAACGATGGCGTCACCGGCGGCGACGGCGGACTCTGCCTCGACGGTGAGCTCGACGTCGGCAAACTCGGCGGTGTTGGACACGGCCACGACGACGCAGTCCTTGTAACCGGCAGCAGCGATCTTGGCGCGGTCGATCTTGAGAATGGGCTGGCCGGCCTTCACGACGTCGTCGGCCTTGACGAAGCCCTCGAAGCCGTCGCCGTTCATGTTGACGGTATCGACGCCAACGTGCACCAGAACCTCGATGCCGCTATCGGACTGCAGACCCACGGCGTGACCCATGGTGACGGTCACCTTACCGTCGCAGGGAGCGTAGACCAGATCGTCCTCGGGCCACACGGCGCAGCCCTTGCCCAGAACCTCGCCGCCAAAGACGGGATCGGGCACGTCGGCCATCTTGATGACCTTGCCCTTGACGGGCGAGCACAGCACGTCGGCGCCGGCAGAAGCAGAGATGGAGGCCGGAGCAGCGGCAGCCGCGGGCTCAGCCTTCTTCTTGAACATATCAAACAGACCCATACGTTTTCTCCTCTTGATTAAGCGCAACGTTGTGCGCATGCCTACGGTAATTATAGTGCCAAATGACCAAAATACTAAGGCGAGGGCTCGAATCGCAAGCCCTTCTCGGTAGTGCTCGTGGGATGAGCATCTCCTTTGCATCGCGGTTCGATAAGCCGAGTATCGCCCACGCGCGGGACGGGCAGAAGCGGGCGCACCAAACCCGATACTTCTTTTCGCTCTCGAGTCCTGCCGCCGCCTTGTCCCTAACACTTCCTGATACCGACCGAAACGTGCCAAAATAAACCCGTCCCTTTTTGGTAGGTTTGGCGAGTGTGGATTTTCGGACGCTTAACTAGCGAGCGTGGATAATCTCCCACTTTGACTTTGAGGCCGTCACCGAGCCAAAACGGGAGATTATCCACGTTCATTTTGGATGACCCCCTTGTACCAAGCCGAGCTCCATGGTCAAGTAATAACGACTTCTCATCATTAGATTGTTTACATCAATTCTAATAACTATTTAATCCTTAAACTCGTTATTAGAATTGATATGATTAGCCTAATAACGAGTTTCCGGCACTAAAGATATGGAGGGCGCGATGCAAATCGAGGAGAACGGCCAGGGAACGCTCCGCAATAATCTATCGGGGAAATTGGCTTACTATTCGTTTTTTCCAACGCCCTTGCAATCATTGAGGCAGCTAAACCTCACCGAGGAAACCTATCGCACGCTTTCCGCATGCTCACGAAAGCTTGGAGAGCTTGAAGGCATGCTCTACTTTGTTCCCAACGCCGACATGTATCTGACAATGTACGTGCGCAAAGAAGCACTCCTTTCTTCGCAAATTGAGGGAACCCAGTGCACGTTTGACGACCTACTTAGTCCATCGCAAACACAACTCCATCATAAAGATGTTGCAGACGTCGTGAATTACGTCCGTGCTGTCGACCGCGGCGTAGAACTGCTCAAAAAGATGCCCTTGTGCACGAGACTTCTTAGGCAAGTTCATGCGGTCCTGCTGGACGGAGTGCGCGGAACGGAGAAGAATCCAGGCGAGCTGCGCTCCTCACAAAACTGGATTGGCCCCTCAGGCTGCACCATTGCAACCGCATCGTTTGTCCCTCCAAACATTGAAGATTTGAGTAACACGCTCCAGGACCTCGAACGCTTTATCAATGAGCCTCAAGTCGAAATGGATCCGATTGTGCGGGCGGCGCTCGTCCATTACCAATTTGAAACTGCCCATCCATTCCTAGACGGAAACGGTCGCCTGGGCAGGCTTCTCATTACACTTATGCTCATCAATGATGGCATTCTTCATTCTTGCTTGTTCTATCCATCGTTCCAGTTCAAGAAAAACCGAAGCGAGTACTACCGGCAACTCACATCCGTAAGGGAGAGAGGCACTTACGAGGAATGGATAGAGTTTTTCTGCAACAGTCTTCTCGAGAGTGCGAAGGACTCGGTAGGGTCTTTAAAAAACCTTGTTGACCTCCATAACCGTTCCACAGCAACCATTACCGAAAATCTCGGAAGGACTGCTGCAAACGGGCAAAGGCTGTTGGGCATTCTTGAAGAGCACCCCATCGTCGACACCGCATTCATCGCTGCCCAACTCGATATCGGCAGGAGTACCGCGAGCTCGCTCGTCAAATCATTTGAAGAATTGGGTATCCTCCGTCCGCTCGACGAGTCAAGACAGAGATACCGGCAGTACGGGTATGAAGAGTATCTTTCGATTCTCAGGGAAGACGCCGAGCCGATTAGATAGGCATCGCAGCCCAGGCAAATTAAAGCGAGCGTGGATAATCTCCCACTTTGAGCCCGCACACAGGCCAAAAACGGGAGATTATCCACGCTCGTTCCTGAGTAGTCATTTATGAACGTCCCCAATGACTAGTCCGGCAACGCCGATGCCTTGGCAACGGCAGCGAACGGGCCGCATTCGGAGCAAGACGACGCCGCAGATAGAGAACGGACAGCGAGCGGGTCGCATTTGAGGCAAGGTGACGTGAAACGAAAGGGCGCTGACCTTCTGGTCGCGCCCTTGAAGTTGAACGTCAGATTGTCCAAATGCGGCCCGCGCAGCGTCGAGCAGTTACGCGGGTTGGTAAACCCGCGTAACTAACGTGCTCCGTACTGCTCGTAGTAGGCGTCGATGGCGGTCTTGAGCTCGTCGTCGATGACAACCTTGCCGTCGATCTCGTGGTTGTAGAGGGTCTCGACGACCTCGGCCATGGAAACGATGCTCGCGACGGGGAAACCGTACTTGGCCTCGATCTCCTTCTGAGCGGTGGTCACGCCACCCTTGCCGACCTCCATGCGGTTGAGAGACACGATGAGGCCCTTGATTTCGACGTCGGCAGCAGCCTTAACCTTGGGATAGGTCTCGTCGATGGACTTGCCGCTGGTGGTGACGTCCTCGACCATGACCACGCGGTCGCCGTCCTTGGGCTCATAACCCAGCAGGTTGCCCTTATCGGCACCGTGGTCCTTGGCCTCCTTGCGGTCGCAGCAGTACTTGACCTCCTTGCCGTACAGCTCGTGGTAGGCAATCGCGGTCACGACGGCCAGGGGAATGCCCTTGTAGGCCGGCCCAAACAGCACGTCAAAGTCGTCGCCAAAGTTATCGTGGATGGCCTGGGCGTAATACTCGCCCAGCTTCTTGAGCTGATAGCCCGTCACGTAGGCGCCGGCGTTCATAAAGAACGGGGACTGACGGCCGCTCTTGAGCGTAAAGCTGCCAAACTTAAGCACGTCGGACTCGACCATGAACTTGATGAATTCTTGCTTGTAAGCCTCCATGGGTCTCCCTTCCAATAGGCGCGTCCAGCTTGGACGGGCGCGTGTGAATCCGGTTCTTAGCTTACCAGAAAGCACCTCAGCGAACCGATGCCGCTGAGGTGCCTGCCCTGCTTCTATGTGATCGCTCTCCGGAGTGTTATTAACCGTTCTCTGCACACCTCCATAGCGCTCTCGACGCCACTCCCCCGTTGAGGGTTCGTGTTTGACGTATTGAGCGCCGATGTTTTGACGCTTTGTAGGTTAAACGTTTATCCACATTGGACTGAGAGCCCTTATATCCGCTGGCGACAAGCGGTCCCATACCGTCGAGCAAACGGCGGCGTTTTGTTACTCAGGTCCTACATATGGATAATATTGCCTGTTCAGCGGCGTAGTTTATAGGCTGGGCACATGGAGTCCATCGCGGCATCGCGCATGCGCTACAATCTCAGTTAACCTGTTAACCACTCGCAAACAGCAGGAGGCCCCATGCCCACACCCGGCAAGCGCTCGTCCATGCGCCAGATTGCCGCAGCGGCCGGCGTATCCGTCGCCACGGTCTCCCACGTCATCAACGGCAGTGGCCGTTTTTCCGAAGACACCCGCGAGCGTGTTGAAGCCGCCGTCGAGGAATACGGCTACGTCACGAATATGGCGGCGAAGAGCCTCCGCATGGCCCAGTCCCGGACCATCGGCATGATCGTGCCGGACATCTCGAACGACTTCTTTTCCAAGATCGCCCTGCATGTGGAACGCGAGCTCGCCACCGAGGACTACTCGGTCTTTGTCTGCAACAGCGCCAACGACCCCGCCCGCGAGCGCGATTACTTCCGCACGCTTGCGAGCAAACAAGCCGATGGCATCATCTGCATCTCCGGCCTGCGCAGGCTCGACGGCGAATTTGTCCCCCACGGCATTCCCGTGGTCTGCATCGACCGCGCGCCCGAAAACGACCTCGGTTTCCCGCACGTGGGTTCCGACAACATCGGCGGCGGCTACATGGCAACCGAGCACCTCATCGAGCGCGGCTGCAAGAACATCCTGAGCATCTCGAGTTTTACGGCCAACTACCCCGGAAACGAGCGTCAGATGGGCTACGAGCGGGCGCTTGCCGCGCATGGGATGCCGCTGTGCCGCGACTACCAGCTGTTTGTCTCGGGCAAGCAGCCGAGCATCATCGAGTCTGAGGAACTCGTGACCGACTTCCTCTCCACGGGTTGCCCCGTCGACGGCATCTTTGCCCATAGCGACCACGCTGCCGTGGGTGCGCTGCGGGCGCTCGTTGCGGCCGGCAAGCGCGTACCCGAGGACGTCCGCCTCATCGGTTTCGACGATTCCGTGTACGCGCAGATCCCGACGCCGCAGATCAGCACCATTCGCCGCTTCCCCGAGCGCCTCGCGCACGAGGGATGTCAGGCCCTGCTCGCCCTGCTGCGCGGCGAGAAACCCGAGATGGAGACGCTTGTCCCTGTCAAGCTCGTGCAGCGCGCGAGCAGTTAGACCGCGGATGGTAAATGGTCCCAACGTGATGCTCAGCCTATCCCCCGAGGGAGTCGGTTTCCAAAACTCGGCTGTTTCGGACGGTTTAGGGACGACCTGCTGAGTAGCGGATGGATGACAATGGAAGAAACCACGGTTAGGCGATGTGCATGACCTCGGTCTTCTCAGGCACCCCCTCCAACACCGTCCGAAGCAGCCGAGCTTTCCTCTCGCATGCGCTCTATCCCACGCGCGATATGCAAAAAGCCCGCCACCACGGGTGACGGGCTTTTCCACTACCAGCCGCGTGCCTCCTCCGCACGCACGAGCTGACGAGCCTCGATCTGGCGAATCATATCGATGCGGCGCTGGTGACGGCCGCCCTCGAACTCGCCGGTGAGCCAGGCGTCGACGATCATCTTGGCCAGCTCGATGCCTACCACGCGAGCACCAAATGCGAGCATGTTGGTGTTGTTGTGCTCGCGTGACAAGCGAGCGGAATACGGCTCAGAGCAGGTGCAGCAACGGATACCGCGCACCTTGTTCGCGGCAAGCGAAATGCCCACTCCCGTGCCGCAGATCACGATACCGCGATCGACTTCCCCGGCCACGACCGCGTTCGCCACGGCCTCACCCGCGATGGGATAGTCAAAGCGCTCGGTGCTGTCCGTGCCGAAGTTCACGACCTCATAGCCGTACTTCTCCTGGATATAAGCCGCAATGGCTTCCTTGTACTCAACCGCAACGTGGTCGTTTCCAATACCGATCTTCATAAGAGACCCCTTTCCAAATCCGCTCGCGCGTGTCGCGCGCTTATTTCGTCCTAATTTGCCTTTTCGCGTCTAATACACCTCGCCGGCGCGCAGACGGCGCAGGCACTCCTCGTAACCGGCGTCCTTGCCAAACAGCGCACTGGTACCCAAGATGAAGCCGTCCGCGCCGATAGCGGACAGGTCGCGCACGCGCTCGGGCGAGCAGGCGCCGTCGATCATGAGCTCAAAGCCGAAACGTTCCTTAAGAGCGGCAAGGCGACGTACCTTGTCGTTCGTGAACTCGATAAAGCTCTGGCCGGCAAAACCCGGATTCACCGTCATGACCATCACGTAGTCGCAGAGGTTCAGCATCTCCTCAACCTCGGAAATCGAGGTGTCGGGGTTCACGGCAATACCGGCGCTCTTGCCAAGAGACTTGATCGCGGCGAGGGTCTTGACCACGTAGCGCTCGGACTCCGGGTGGATGTAGATGATGTCCGCGCCCGCGGCGGCAAAAAGCTCCACCTTGCTGGCGGGGTTCTCGACCATAAGGTGCACGTCGACGAGCTTGTTAGTAGCAGCACGCACGGCCTTAATGTCCTCGAGGCCCATGGCGAAGTTGGGAACGAAACTGCCGTCCATCACGTCGCAATGGAAGATATCAATGCCGGCGGCGTCGAGCTCCTCGACGGTCGCACGCAGGTTGCCGTAGTCGGCGCACATGAGGCTGGGGCAGAGCAACATGGTGAACTCCTTATCTGCTCATTGGTTATCTACTCGTTGATAATTAATCGTTTAACCTGTATCTAAAGTCTGGCTGATTAATCGTTTAACCACGTTGTTAACCTACAGGTTTCTCTAGATTCACAACGTTGTCATATTTGTCTATCTAGCTGGCGTCATACGGATTCCGTACGGCGAAAAGCCGTTGTGTTCCCTAGAAAGAGGCCCCGCCATTCAGCTGGCCACCATGGGCCGTGCTCGCACGGGCGTGGGCCTTGAACCCTACGCCTCCGGCGTGATCAGGCGCGCATGTTGGGCGATCTTCTCGTCATAGGATTCCGCGATGATCGCCACGCCATCAAACCCAAAAGCCCGAACATTTGAGAACTTATGAAACTTCGAGCTGTCGCACAGCACGTACACCTTATTCGAGTTCTCGCGCACGATGCGCTTCTTCGTTGCCTCCACATACGAGGGCGTCATGATGCCCCGGTCTTCGTCAATCGCGTTGGTCCCGATGAACGCCTTGTCAAAGTACAGATCGCGCAGGATCGACTCGGTCATGGAGCCGCAAAACGAGGAGTTCACGTGGTTGAACTCGCCACCCACTACGATGAGCTGGGCGCGCGTCTCGCTCTTAATCAGGCACGCCGAGGCGTCCGTCGTGTAGATCGTCACGTCGCGGTCGAGCAGCAGGCGCAGCAGGGCCGTGCAGGTTGAACCGGAGTCCAGATAGAGTGTGTCCCCGTCCTCAACCAGACGCAGGGCGACCTGGGCAATCTGATCCTTCTCGTTCCCATGCAAACCCGAGCGCGTCGAGATACTCACCTCGTGAACGGCCGAGACCAACTTCACCGCGCCGCCCGAAAGGTGCTCAACCTTGCCGAGCGCCTCCAGCTCCTTGAGGTCGCGGCGCAGCGTCGAAATAGAAACGCCCGGCAGCTCCTCCTGCAGCTCAGAAATCCTCACAAGGCCCGACTTCTGCAGGCACTCTACAATTCGCTCCTGGCGCTCATACGGGATCATATCGGGAACCTCTCCAAACCACTTTGCTTCACGCTCGTTCATTTCTTTTCGAGAAGTGTAACGCACGAGCAGAAAAACGGCCGCCATCCGCAACGATAACGGCCGTTTTAATCGATTGACCAACCCGCTCGTTCACAATTTGAACGAGGTTGACGTCCTCACGTAAGGGCGACGCTCCTTGAGCAAGGATAACGAGCCCCGGGCGAGGCACCGCGCCTCAAGTGAGACAGCACCCAAGGGAAGCGCACCTCAAGCTCTTAGGCAAGCTGGTCCTCCTTGCCGGTGAAGATGAAGGCGAGGACGCCGGCCACGACGGCAGAGATGAGCATGCCGGCCATGGCCCAAGCGAAGTTCATGGGGTCGGAGCTCACGAAAGCCGGGAACGTGGTAACGGAACCGAAGGTGAAGGCAGTCGTGACGACCTTCATGATGCCGAGGAACGCACCGCCGACGGCACCACCGATGATCTGCGCAAGCCAGACCTTCTTGTTCTTCACGAGCATGCCGAACAGCGTGGGCTCGATGATGGCGGACAGGGCGATCGACACGACGCCGGTCATGGCAAAGCTCTTGAGCTTCTGGTCGCGGGCCTTGAGGAACACGCCGAAGGCGCAGCCGATAACGGCGAAGTTGCAGGCGAAGGTGAAGGGGCAGATGTAGTCGAAGCCGTTCTGGGCGATGTTGTTGATCATAATGGGGTTCACGGCCCAGTGGATACCCATGGACACGAGCACGGACCAGCCGCCGCCAACCAGCACGCCGGCAAGCAAGGAGCTGCGCTCGATCAGCCAGTTGACCACGAAGGCGATACCCTCGCCGGCGTAGACGCCCAGGGGACCGATGACGAGCATCGTGAGCGGAACCATAACGATCAGGGAGATGGCGGGCAGCACGACGAGCTTGAGCATCTCGGAGACGTGCTCATCGAGCCACTTGTACAGGAACGAGTAGACCCAGACGGACAGGATGGCGGGGATAACCGTGGAGTTGTAGCTCATGAGAACAACGGGGATGCCGAAGAAATCCGTCATGGCGCCGTTGCCCGCGTCGCCCATGAGGGCGATGAAGTCCGGGTAGAGCAGGCACGCGCCGAGCAGCGCCGACAGGTACGGGCTCGCGCCGAAGCGCTTACCGGCCGAGAAGCCGAGCAGCACGGGCAGGAAGTAGAACACGCTCATGGCCAGGGTGTACAGGATGGTGTAGGTACCCGTACCCTCGGCGATGATGCCGAGCTGGGCAGCCAGGATGACGAAGCCGCGCAGGATACCGGAGCCGGCCATGGCGGGCAGCAGCGGGGCAAAGATGCCGGAGATCGCAGAGAAGATCTGGCTGACGATGCTCTCGCCCTCGTCCTTGGTAGCAGCGGAGATCTCCACGCCCGAGCCCTTGACCAGCGGCTCAAACTTCTCGTACAGCTTCGGGACCTCAGTGCCGATGAGAACCTGATACTGACCAGCCTTGTTCAGCGTGTTCACAACGCCTTCGACTTCCTTGACCGCAGCGTCGTCACAAGCCGCGTCGTCCTTGAGATTGAGGCGCAGGCGCGTCGCGCAGTGCGTCATGCCCGAGATGTTCTCGGGACCACCGACGGCGTCCAGAATCCCCTGAGCCATCGCGTTCCAGTCGCGTTTCATTGGTTACCTCCCCATTGCGCAGAAGAGCTCGCGGACAAGCTCGGCTGCCTTAATCGCGTCGTTTGCATCGATAACGGATTGGATCTTCTCCATGCCTACGGTCTCGATTGCATCGTTGAGCAGATGAATCATCTGGTCGTTCTGCGTAGCCTCGCCGGCAGCGGGTTCGATGACCGGGAACGTGTCGAAGTAGATCGCGCTGTCGTACCCGTGCTTCTTCACGTAGTAGAGGAACTCGAGGGTCTTCACCGGCGTGGACGTACCAATCATAAGGCCATCATCGAAGCGACCGTTGCCGTCGTTTAGGTGAATGCCGTAGAGCTTGCCCTCGCGGCCGAACAGGTCGACGGCCATGGCGGGGTTCTCGTGCTTCATGAGCATGTGGCAGTAGTCCAGCGTGACGCCCAGGTTCGGGCGGTCTGCAGCGTTGAGGATCATGCCGGTCATGCCCATGGAGTCGATGAACGCGTACGCGCGCTCCTCGTAGGGTTTGTACTCGATCGAGATCTTGAGGTCGGGCGCATAATCGCAGACCTTCTGGAATGCGGCTACGAGCTGGTCGAAGACGCGAGCATAGGCGATCTGGAAGCTGTAGTCGAAACCGTCGTGGCCGAGCCAGATGGTCACCGTGTTGCCACCGGCAGTGCGGCAGTAGTCGCACGCCTCGTAGCAGAGCTCAAGGGCTTCCGCGGCAAGGGCATCATCGGCATTGCCCAGGTCACCGTTGAGGAACGCGTTGCGGAAGCGCAGCGCGCAGCCGTTCAGCTGCAGTTCGTGAGCTGCGAGCTTGGCGGCCATGTCCTCCGCCGTGACACCTGTGCAGTGCTCGGGGTAGTTGAGGTCGACGTGCGTGAGGCCCACGCTCTGGAACTCCGCGAACACGCGATCAAGATTCTTGTCGCCATCGCGAAAATAGGAGTTGATACGAGTTGCAAGCTTCATGCTTCTACGTCCTTTACCTTCGTCCTTAATCGTTTCTGCTCGTTCGAGCACCTGATCTATATCCGTAATTCGATAAGGGCCGCCGCCTGCGCGCCGGGGCTTACCCTGTGACATGTAGATTACTGCCACGTAAGTTCATTTTCAATCAATATTTTTCATTCTTTTTCTCATTGTGTCAGAGTTTTTCACTGCAAATGGCCATCTACCTTGTGGTTTTGCTGTTAATCAAGTTTGACCATTCTTGATACTATTTGATTTAATCTGAACTTAACTACCGTTTACAGGCGAAAATCAACCGTTCGCCGGCGACGGTGACGCAAAATGAAGAAAGCTTGCATGGGGTTGACACGGTAAACCCCCTCGTCAAAAATACGGGCGGATTGAAACGGGTACAAGGTGCCTGGAGCGCGCCCTGCGCCCGGCCTTAAGGAGGTGTGCCATGGAAGGCAGTCATAGTCGAAAAACCTGCATGTCGCCCTCGGCACGCCACGAGGATTCCCCGCTCGCATAAACGCCAGCAGCCGATCGCTGTCACTCATTCACGAGCACAAGCACCATAAAACTCACCACAAAGCTGCCTGTCCTCTTTACGGGGATTCGCGAGCATGACGTGAGCGACATCTAGGTTTTTTGAAGCAAATACGACACGTACGCCAACTCCCTTTAACAAGGAGGACCCTATGCTGATGCTCAAAACGGCCACGGTGCTCGAAGCAATCTCCAAGCGCCGCCGCACGGCGCGCCCTGCCGCTCATACCGGCCTGTCCAAGAACACCATATTCGCCGCCACCCATAGTGCCGAGGACGCCCTCGTACTGCTTGACGCCACGGCAAACGGCCTCACCGTCGAGCAGGCAACTGAGCGCCTGAACGCCATCGGCCCCAACACCATCGAGGC
Source organism: Collinsella aerofaciens ATCC 25986 (assembly GCF_964237925.1). Lineage (GTDB taxonomy): Bacteria > Actinomycetota > Coriobacteriia > Coriobacteriales > Coriobacteriaceae > Collinsella > Collinsella aerofaciens_BJ. Next base: position 26,427 of record NZ_CAXSKI010000023.1, read on the forward strand.
AACGACCAAAACGCTCGCCCGCCGCATCGCCGACGCGTTCATCGATCCCTTCGCCGGCATCCTCGCCGCGCTCGCACTGGTCTCGCTCTACATCGACGTGCTCGCCGTGCCCGAACCGCAGCGCGACCCCTCCACGGTCATCGTCATCGGCACCATGCTGCTGGTATCGGGCGGCATGAAGTTTATCCAGGAAGCCCGCAGCGGCAATGCGGCCGAGGCCCTCAAGGACCTGGTCTCCAACACTTGCACCGCCCTGCGCGACGGCGAGCGCATCGAGATCCCCTTCGACGAGCTCGTCCCCGGCGATGTAATCCGTCTCTCTGCCGGCGATATGGTGCCGGCAGATGCCCGCATCATCACCGCGCGCGACCTGTTTGTGATCGAGTCCGCACTCACCGGCGAGAGCGAGGCCGTCGAGAAGACCACCGCCGTCACCGTCGTCGAGGGCGCCGACGGCTCCGCACTGCCACTCTCTGCCTGCAAGAACATCGTCTTTACCGGCACCTCCGTGCAAAACGGCGCCGCCATGGCGCTTGTCGTTGCCACCGGCTCGGACACCTACCTGGGCGGCATCGCCAAGATGCTCAACGGGCGCGGCGAAAAGAGCGCGTTTGACCGCGGCGTCTCGAGCGTCTCCATGCTGCTGGTGCGCCTGATGCTCGTTATGGCGCCGGCCGTCTTTGCCATCAACGCCGCCACCAAGGGCAACGTCATCGACGCGCTGCTGTTCGCCACGAGCGTGGCCGTGGGCATCACGCCGCAGATGCTTCCCGTCATCGTGACCACGAGCCTGTCGCAGGGCGCCAAGGACCTCGCCCGTCGCCAGGTTATCGTCAAGGAGCTGCCGGCGATTCAAAACCTCGGAGCGATGGACGTCCTGTGCTGCGACAAGACCGGCACCCTCACCGAAGACCGCATCGTGCTCGAGCGCTACCTCAACACCGATGGCAACGAGGACGCGCGCGTGCTGCGCCATGCGTTTTTGAACAGCTTCTTCCAGACCGGCCTCAAAAATCTTATCGACCTGGCCGTAATCGACCGTGCCGATGTGACGCCCTCGACCGTCGCACCCGATTCCATGCTGGGCCAGAGCCTGCGCGACCGCTACACCAAGGTCGACGAGGTTCCCTTCGATTTCTCGCGCCGTCGCCTGAGCGTAGTTGTCGCCGACGCCCAAGGCAAAACCCAGATGGTTACCAAGGGCGCTGCCGAGGAAATGCTCGAGATCTGCTCCTTTGTCGAGATCGATGGCATCGCTCAGCCGCTCACCGACGAGAAGCTCGCCCAGATTCGCAAGCAGATCGCCGGACTTAACGCCGAGGGCCTACGCGTAATTGCCGTGGCGCAGAAGACCAATCCGCGCTGCGTGGGCGAGTTTGGCATCGCCGACGAGTGCGACATGGTGCTGATGGGCTTTTTGGCCTTCCTCGATCCGCCCAAAGCAAGTGCTGCGGGCGCCGTCGCCACCCTCGAGGCCAAGGGCGTGGCGGTCAAGGTCCTAACCGGCGACAACGACCGCGTCGCCGCCACCGTCTGCGAGCAGATTGGTATCGATGCGAGCAACGTCTTGCTCGGCTCCGAGATCGATGCGCTCGATGACGCCGAACTTGCCGAGCGCGCCGAGAAAACCCACCTCTTCGCCAAGCTCTCGCCGCTGCAGAAGGCGCGCCTGGTACGTGTCATGCGCGAGATGCTCGGCCACACCGTGGGCTTTATGGGCGACGGCATCAACGACGCCGCCGCCATGCGTGCGAGCGATTGCGGCATCTCGGTCGATTCGGCCGTCGATATTGCCAAGGAATCCGCCGATATCATCTTGCTTCAGAAGGACTTGGGCGTGCTCGAGCGCGGCATCATCGAAGGCCGCCGCACTTACGGCAACCTGCTCAAGTACCTCAAGACCACGGTGAGCTCCAACTTTGGCAATGTGCTGTCCGTGACCGTCGCGAGCCTGTTCTTGCCGTTTTTGCCCATGAGCGCCCTGCAGCTGGTACTGCTGTCGCTGGTCTACGAGATCGTGTGCATCGCACTGCCGTGGGACACCGTCGATGACGCCTGGACTGCCCGCCCGCGTGCCTGGGACGCCGCGTCCATCAAGGGCTTTATGCTCGAGCTGGGCCCCGTGAGCTCGCTGTTTGACATCGTGACCTTCGCCGCGCTCTTCTTTGTCGTGTGCCCCGCCGCCGTGGACGCAAGCTGGTCCGAGCTTGCCGCCGCGGGCGACGTCGCGGGTATGGCGACCTTTGCTGCGCTCTTCCAGAGCGGCTGGTTTGTCGAGTCCATGTGGTCGCAGACACTCGTGGTCCACATGTTGCGCTCCCCGCATCTGCCGAGCCCGCGCGACCACGCCGCGCCCGCATTGTGCGTTCTTACCGTGCTGGGCCTGGCGCTCGTCACCTGGCTGCCGGCAAGCCCCATCGCCGATGCGCTCGGCCTCATGCCGCTGCCCACGAGCTTTTTTGGGCTGCTCATTGGCATCGTTACCGCCTATATCGCGCTCACCCAGCTGGCGAAGCGCCGCTACATTGCCCGCCACGGCGAGCTGCTGTAGCAAGTAGACGGAAAACACCCTGCCAGCTGCCGTTGCCACTACCACAGCTGCCAACGCCGCTGCCGTTGCCTCTGCCGCCGCAGTCTATCCCCATTACAGTCTGAAATAGGCCATCGATAAATTTCGATGGCGAGCATTCGGCGCATTGCCTACGATACGGGCAAGC
>NZ_CAXSKI010000024.1:0-28579 GCF_964237925.1 Collinsella aerofaciens ATCC 25986
GGTGGCTGAGCCCGATGGAGTACCGCAGGAAGCTTGGATACGCCTAGGCGCGGTCCAAGAAATCGTCCGCACCCCCATTCGGGCAACCCTGATCCGGAATACTGGAAGAAGTCACCGCGCGAGTCGGGCGCCAAGCAGGCAAACCGCTACCTCGACGAGATGGAGGGGAAGTGGAATCAGTACAAGAGGATGAGTGCCGGTTCGGGCACCGATCCAAGAAACACCAAGCTCCTTCGCCACCATTGCACGCCGCTGTTCACGATGGATATCGCCACACAGCTGTACGGCTCGCTCGCCTACGATTGGGTGGGCAAAACCTGGGGTAACAACAACGACCCCGCATACGGCAATATTAAGGCCCTCTTCCAGGTAAGAACCGACCTCAATTGGACCGAGCAGTTTACCCTAGGACCGGTGCCATTTTTCCTAAACGTCAACCCCTGGGTGCTGGCAAAACTGGCGCTCGCCGTGGGTGCCCACACGCACGGCAGCGGCGCGGCGTTTTTTAAAAACATTTCGCTCGACTATTCAAACACGTCGGGCTCGTTCACCATCCAGATCGGGCTTGCCGTCACCTTTGGCGCCGGCGTTGCAGGCGTCGCTTCGTCTGCCGTGCGCGGCGCCGCATCCCTCACGCTGTTCATTGGGTACGAGAAGGCAGATGGACACCAGCTTCCGCGACTGCGCGTAGGTGCAGACGTCGATGTCGATGTGATACTCCAGTTCGTGATGTTCAAGTGGACCACCAAGGCTTGGTCGGGATCGTGGCCCACACTCCTCGATTCGTGGAATATGTCGGTGAACAACGGCGACCAGTATGTACTCCAGCGCTCTGAGCTCGCACTGGGTGGAGATACGCCTTATACGCTGGATGCCTGCTTCGGCTCGGCCGGCAACATTGAGGCGGGCGGCGTGCCGCAATTTATCGCATCGGCCACCATTGTCACCAACGCCGAGCTGCTCGCACGCGCCGAGGTTAAGGCCGCTGCCGTAAACGTCGCGCCTGTCGTGCGCGATTGGGATCAAGCGGTCACGCGCATTGAGCTCGAGGCGGATGCGGAAAGCAGCGACACGGGACAGGTCGAACATTTCGTCCACTCACTGATGGAAAGCGACGAAAACGCCGCGCCGATGTACGAGTACACCTATATCGGCCAGGCGACGAACACCGTTGCCGACCCGAACGCCGATTCTGCCGGCGTGTCGGAGGACGAGCGTGGCGGCATCAAGCCCTCGAGCGACAACGTGCTGTTTGCTGGCGTGCTCAGCGAAGCCCACATGAAGCTGGCAAAGATTGCCGGCGTAGAATGCCTGTTCCGTATCGCCTCGGTGCGCTACGGCGACAATGGTCGCTCGCGCCTGGTGGTACACACAAAGGCAAACGGAACGTGGTCCGCTCCCACGCCTGTGGACTTTCCCCTTGGGTTTGGCGAGGGCGACGTGGAGCGCGACAGCGTATACGATTACGACTTCGACGTAGTGGAATATACGGACGGAAGAGGAAACCAGGACGCCTACGTGCTGCTGGTCTCGGGCGAGCGCCCCGCCGGCGACGACACCCTTTTCGATATGGCAAGCACAGCCGGCATACTGTCCGTTGTGCGCCTGCGCATAAGCAACGACGGAGTTCGCGTGGTATCGCACACGTCATGGCGCAGCATCTCGCGCGGCCGCCTTCAGGAGGATGGCTACCATTGCCTGCAGTGCCCACGCATCACGGTGGGCAAGACACTTGTCAACGGGCGCCTGTCGGGCGCCTACCTCCACCGCCGCGGAACCACCGCAGAAAAGGCGCTCGGCAGCGAGGCCGAGGTTGCGCTGGAGTGCTTTACCCTGTGGTCGGACGTTTCGGGCGACAGCCTGACGTTCCGCCAAGTTCTCCGCTTTCCGCAGGCACCGTCGAGCATCGAGCTCGGCGCGCCCGAGAATATCAACGGCAAAATGGTGGTGCCCGTTGCATACGAGACCGCAGGCGGTTGTGGCTGTGCATCGTACGCCGTGATCGGCCAGTCCATTGCGGGCTGGGGCGTTATGTCGCCAGATGCCACAGTACCCCACGCGGTGCCGTGGCCGCAGCACACGGGCTTTTTGGCTACCGTCAACGAGCAACTGCAGCATATTACTTGGACGCGAGGCGCATCGGTATTTGCAACGCAGCCCGTGGGTGCCGCAGGCTGCGGCCCGGCATCGTTCAGCGTAAGCAACAACGGCAGGTGCGTGCTCTATGTAGAGAACACCGATGGCAAGGTGGGGCAAACCTACGACGAAGAAGGCAACCCGGTAGCAGTGATGGGCAAGCACTTCCGCATCTTCGCCAGCACCTTGGCAGGCGATCTGTTTACGGAGCCGTTCGTGATGTGCGAGCTGGACCATCCCGTCGATCAGATAACGACATTTTTGACGTCGGGGAGCATGCTCTCCGCGCTCGCCACGCACATTGTGAGCGCGGAGAAGAGCGAGGCAGAACTACACGGCATCGAAGTGCCCTTGGTGGCGTGTGCCACTCCGACGGGCGCAGTCGCTACCTCGGGCGCGGTGGTGCCCGGAGCAGCAGGCGAATCCTTCATGGTCACGGTGCGAAACGACGGCAACACCTTGCTGACCGCCGGCACAATCGATCTGTACCGAGAGGGCTCCAGCCAGCCGTTCTCCAGCGCATCCATCGGGTTCGGAGCGAACACACGCATGGCATCGATCTACGATCCGGAACTTGCCGAGGACGCTTCGGCCAACGACATGGCACACGTGAAGTACGCGCTCGAAACGCTGGGCACACCTTTTGCAACGCACCCGCTGGTAGCCGACAGTGGCAACGCCGTGCTGGCACCGGGTTGCACGGCACAGTTCCGCATGAGCTTCGCCATCCCCGAGAGTTGGAGCGATGAAGTGGGCAAACGTGTAACGCTATATGCGAAGGCGCGTAATCTGGTGGCGCTCGATCCCGTAACGCTCGAGGAAATTCGACCGGGCGCAAACTCGGCGCTGGGTGCCGTACTGCACGAGCTTCATGTGCCCGACGCGGCATGCGAACGCTCAGAAGTTCAGGTCGGCGTATGCGACAGCGCGGATACGACAGGACTTCACGACGCCCCGATGACGGCGGACGGCGGTGGCGGCTCGAGTGGCGGCGGTACTGACAAGGGCGGCGGCTCCGGCGGAAGCAGCTCCAGCAGTGGCAAGGACCACGGCACTAACAAGCGCTCCGGAAAATCGGGCGCGCTTGCGAGCACGGGCGATGTCAACGCTCCCCTTACGGCAGCCGCAGCAGCACTCGCCGCAGCTGGTGCCGGCCTTGTCGCCTACAGCGCCCGCCGCACGGCACTCGAAAACGACGCCCCCGATGAGGTCAATTCTGATAAGCCTCACTAGCTCTCAGTTACCTTTGTGAGAGACGCCGACTCGGCTCATCGACCATCAAAATGGGCTGGTTCTGGATACCCAGAGCCAGCCCATTACGCATTAGATGTCGTCAGAGGAGTTGAGTTCTGCCTCGAGCTTGGCACGGCGCTTTTTCGCCAACAATCCGCATGGCACGTTTTTGATAAACGCATCCAACCGCAAACGCAGCAGAACGCATTCGATCGCCTTCAATCTTACTCGGACAAAACCGACTCGGTTTTTTCCGAGTAAACGTGATTGATAGTCGATCGATGTGCCCGCTCGCACAATCAGCATCATTCGATTTTGTTTAGTAAAACTAGGTCCCTATTAAATAAAATTCATCTGTATCCAAATTTGTTTAACAATGCCGCGCTACCACTAAACACTATCCCCTTTAATCCGAACGATTGTTCGATGGATTTCGTGTTGGGTGGAATCGTCTGCGGGCTCGGCTATGCTACCTTGACTATCTATATGACTTAAACGCAGCAAAGGAGCACCGAGAGAGCGAGTATGGCAAAAAACACCGCAAACTATGGTAACGACAGTATCCGCCAGCTCAAGGACGAGGAGCGTGTACGCCTGCGCCCCGCCGTTATCTTTGGCTCGGACGGGCTCGACGGCTGCGCGCATGCCGCCTTCGAGATCCTGTCCAACGCCGTTGACGAGGCGCGCCAGGGCTACGGCAAGCTCATCACCCTTACCGCCTTTCGCGATGGCTCTATCCAGGTAGAGGACAATGGCCGTGGCTGCCCGCTCGACTGGAACCCTTCCGAGAAGCGCTTTAACTGGGAGCTCGTCTTCTGCGAGCTCTATGCCGGCGGCAAGTATAACAACAACCAGGGCGGCGACTACGACTTCTCGCTCGGCACCAACGGCCTGGGCTCCTGTGCGACTCAGTACGCTTCCGAGTACATGGACGTCACCGTCTGGCGTGACGGTAACAAGTACTCCTTACACTTTAAGAAGGGCAAGGTTGTCGGCGCCAAGAAAAAGGCACTCGAGATTGAACCCAGCGACGAGAACCGCACCGGCACCACCATCAAATGGCGCCCCGATCTTGAGGTCTTTACCTCAATCAGCATTCCCCACGATTGGTATCGCGAGACCATGCGCCGCCAGGCCGTGGTCAACGCCAACGTGACCTTCCGCCTGCGCATCGAGGGCGACGACGGCGAGTTCTCCGAAGAGGACTTCTGCTATCCCAAGGGTATCGAGGACTACGTGCTCGAAAAGGTCGGTACCGACTACCTCACCGAGCCCTTCTTTATCGAGGCCGACCGTCGCGGTCGCGATCGCGAGGACTTGCCCGACTACAACGTAAAAATCACTGCTTGCATGTGCTTCTCGCGCACTTTCATGATGCAGGAGTACTACCACAACTCATCGTGGCTCGAGAACGGCGGCTCGCCCGAGAAGGCTGCCCGCAGCGCTCTGACCAGCGCCATCGATGCCTACATCAAGCAACAGGGCAAGTACAACAAAAACGAGAGCGGCATTAAGTGGCAGGACGTCCAGGACTGCCTGGTACTGGTGACCAACTGCTTCTCCACCCAGACGTCCTACGAGAACCAGACCAAAAAGGCCATCAATAACCGCTTTATCCAGCAGGCCATGACGGCATTCTTTAAGGAGCGCCTCTCGACCTACTTGATCGAGAACAAAGATGCCGCCAACAAGATCATGGAGCAGGTGCTCATCAACAAGCGCTCGCGCGAGAACGCCGAAAAGACGCGCCAGAGCATCAAGACCAACCTACAGCAGAAGACCGACATGGCCAACCGCGTGCAGAAGTTCATCGACTGCCGCTCCAAGGACAAGAGCCGCCGCGAGATCTACATCGTAGAGGGCGACTCGGCAGCAGGCGCCATCCGCACGTCGCGCGATGCCGAGTTCCAGGGTGTTATGCCCGTCCGCGGCAAGATCCTCAACTGCCTAAAGGAGGATTATCCGCGCATCTTTAAGTCCGACATCATCATGGACCTCATGCGCGTGCTGGGCTGCGGCGTGGAGATCAAAGACAAGCGCATCAAGAACCTTGGCGCCTTTGACCTGGACAACCTCAACTGGAACAAGGTCATCATCTGTACGGACGCCGACGTCGACGGTTACCACATCCGCACGCTCGTGCTCACCATGCTCTACCGCCTGGTGCCCACGCTTATCGACGAGGGTTACGTGTATATCGCCGAATCGCCGCTCTACGAGATCAACTGCAAAGAAAAGACCTACTTTGCCTACACCGAGCTCGAGAAGAACGGCATCCTCAAGGAGATTGGCGACCAGAAGTGCTCCATCAACCGCTCCAAGGGTCTTGGTGAGAACGACCCGGACATGATGTGGCTCACCACCATGAACCCCGAGACGCGTCGCCTGATCAAAGTGGAGCCCGAGGACGTCACCAAGATGGAGACCATGTTCAACCTGTTGCTGGGCAACGACGAGGCGGGCCGCAAGCGCCATATCTCGGAGCACGGCAAGGAATACCTGGACCAGCTGGACCTGCAGTAGCAGCAAATCGATAACGACGGCCCATAAGAAGTTCAAGAGGAAATCGTGGCAAAGAAGAAGACGAAGAACCAGCCAAAGAAAAAGCAGGTTAACGCCGAGAACGTCATCGGCCTGCACTCCGAGGTCACCGACCAGCCGATCACGCAGACGCTCGAGGTCAACTACATGCCCTACGCCATGAGCGTCAACGTCTCGCGTGCGTTCCCCGAGATCGACGGCTTTAAGCCCTCGCACCGCAAGCTGCTCTACACCATGTACAAGATGGGCCTGCTCAAGGGCGAGCGCCAGAAGAGCGCCAACATCGTGGGCCAGACCATGAAGCTCAACCCGCACGGCGACGCCGCGATCTACGAGACGATGGTGCGTCTGGCCACCGGCAACGAGGCGCTGCTCGCCCCCTTCGTAGAGTCGAAGGGCAACTTTGGCAAGTACTATTCGGGCGACCTGAGCTACGCCGCCTCGCGTTATACCGAGGCCAAGCTCTCCCCCATCAGCGCCGAGATCTTCAAGGATATCGACAAGGACCCGGTCGACTTCGTCGACAGCTACGACGGCGCCATGAAGGAGCCGCGCCTGCTGCCCACCACGTTCCCCAACATCCTCGTCTCGGCCAACAAAGGCATCGGCGTCGCCATGGCGTCCGACATCTGCGGCTTCAACCTCAACGAGGTCTGCACTGCCACAATGCACTACCTGCAGGACCCCGACTGCGACCTGCTCGAGTACATGCCCATGCCCGACTTCTCGACTGGCGGCGAGATCATCTACCGCCGCGAGGAGATGGAAAAGATCATCGAGACCGGCCTGGGCAGCTTCCAGATCCGCTCCCGCTGGCGCTGGATTCCCGAAGAGCGCATCATCGAGGTGTACGAAATCCCCTACACCACCAAGACCGATGTCATCATCGAGCGCATCGTCAAGCTCTCCAAGGAGGGCAAGGTCAAGGAGATCGCCGACATCCGCGATGAAACCGACCTCTCGGGCCTGCGCATCGCCATCGATCTTAAGCGCGGTGTCGACCCCGACAAGCTCATGGCCAAGCTCTATCGCTCGACCACGCTGCAGGATTCGTTCTCGTGCAACTTCAACGTGCTCGTCGATGGTTACCCTCGCGTTATGGGCGTGCGCCAGATTCTGCACGAGTGGGTCAAGTGGCGTATTGAATCCACCCGTCGCCGCATTAACTTTGACCTGGGCAAAAAGTCCGAGCGCCTGCACCTGCTGCACGGCCTTGAGGCAATTCTGCTCGATATCGACAAGGCCATCGCCATCATCCGCGGCACCAAACTCGAGGCCGAGGTCGTGCCCAACCTTATGAAGGGTTTCGACATCGACGAGACCCAGGCCGAGTTTGTTGCCGAGCTTAAGCTCCGCAACATCAACGAGGAGTACATCCTCAACCGCACCAAGGACATTGCTAAGCTCGAAGGTGAGATTGCCGAGCTTGAGGAGATCCTCTCCAGCGAGGAGAACATCAAGAAGGTCATCAGCGACGAGCTGGCAGCGGTCAACAAGAAGTATGTGATGCCGCGCCGCACGGGCAGGATCGAGCCCCATGAGGTTATCGAGGTAAGCTTGGAGCCCGAGGTCGAGGAGTACCCGGTCACCATCATGCTCTCGCGCGATGGCTACCTTAAGAAGATGACGGACCGCGTGCTCAAGAAGGCGACCACGCTCAAGTACAAGGACGGCGACAAACCCTTTATCGAGTTTCCGTCCTCCAACACCCACGAGCTGCTGGTCTTTACCAACAAGAGCCAAGTGTACAAGTGCAAGGTCGCGGCGTTCGAGGATACCAAGTCGGCCCAGCTGGGCTCGTACCTGCCGACCGACCTCGAGATGGAACCCGACGAGAGCGTCATCTGGGTCATCGACCCCGAGGACTACAAGGCCGACGTGCTGTTCGTCTTTGAGAACGGCCGCGTAGTGCGCGTCGCGCTTTCTGGATACGTCACCAAGACCAACCGCAAGCGCCTCAAGAACGCCATCTACGGTGGCAGCAAGCTGCTGTATGCCCAGGTGCTCAAGGAAGATCGCGACATCGCGCTGGTCTCGAGCGACTATCGCCTGATGAACTTCAACACGTCGCTGCTCAAGACCAAGACGACCACCAACACGCAGGGCGTCCAGGCCTTTACGGCCAAGAAGGGCCGCTCGGTCACCACCGTCGGCACGACCGAGGAGATTCTTGGCGCCGGCGTCTCGGCCGAGAAGTTCACCGCGCAGAGCCTACCCTCTGCCGGTGCCCTCATGAAAGAAAACGACATGCCGAGTTTGTTTGACTAAAACAACGGTGGCCAAACCGTCATGGGTTTACAAAGCAGCGGGGCCCGGAGCGCAGTAACATCGCGCTCCGGGCCCCGCTCGTTGCGGAGGTCATCCTCGGAAATGTCGACGATACGGGGGCTTCCCGCACCGTCCTAAGCCGTTAGCAAAACTTGCAAAAATTAGCAAAACTTGCAAAGGAGACACCATGGGGTACAGCAAGAACCCCTTTACCCCGACGTTCGGAAGCGTCCCTCCCTTTCTAGCGGGTCGCGAGCACATCCTGCGTGACATCAACCGTGGCTTTATCAACGGTCCGGGAGATCCCAACCTGTCGACTATTTTTACGGGTGCAAGGGGAGCGGGCAAGACGGCGCTTCTCTCGCTCCTTTCAAAAACGGCGCTTGAACACGGCTGGATCGCAGCAAATGTCTCCCGCCATGCCAGGCATGCTCGAAGATATTATCGAGCGAACCAAAGAAGCGGCAGATAGCTACCTTTCACAGTCTCACGCGCGCATGAACGGCGTTCAAATTGGTCCAGTGGGCTTCTTGGACATATGTTCAAGAAGCCCAGGGCAACTGGCGCACGTGCATGAATGGCATCTTCAGGCAACTCGAGAAGCATGGCATCGGGCTTCTCTCGAAACGACCTATCGGGAGCTTTCCGATAAGGACATTGAGTTTTTGCTCGCGATGCTGCCCGATTCTGGCCCCAGCAGGGTCTCGGAGATAGCCAAGCGTATGGGCGTTGCCAGCAACTATGCAAGCCAATACAAACGCCGTCTCCTCGAGGACGGCGTCATCGGAGAGCGCGGGCGTGGTCTCGTTGGCTTTGACATCCCCGCATTCAGGGAGTTCCTGAGCGAGAAGGCCTCCTAGCACGCCAAGATTGTCCGCAAGGGCAACGGCGCATGGCAATCAGCATTCCTCTTGATAAGGACAGCAAGCATTTCCACCAACACCGATTGCCATGCGTTCTTCTTGTCCTTAGGCGAGCTTGCGGGCGAGCTCTCGCACCCCTTCCAACTTGGGCGACGATGCCATGCTGTCGCGCTCGGTCATACCGCTGATGGCGACAATGCCCTGGTCCTCCCACTTGCAGTACGCACAGGTCGACTTGTACATAGCGATCGCCGCATCATAGACGCCCTCGCTGTGGCTATCGAGTAAAAGGGCCGTCTTGGTGAACGGGAAGCCCGTAGCACCGAAGGCGTATAGGCGATCGATGGCGGCCTTCTCCTGCGCAGTGATATCAAACCAGTAGATAGGCGAAGCGAAGACAACCATGTCGGCGTCTTTCAGCGACTCGATCACGTTGGCCATGTCATCCTTCTGCACGCAAGTGCCCTCGTGGGCGAAGCAATACTGACACCCCAGACAACCAGCGATTTTCTTACTGGCAACGCGGATGACCTCGACCGTATGGCCACCCTCACGCGCGGTCTCAGCAAACGCCTCGACCATGGTGTCGGTATTGGCGCCCTTGCGCGGGCTACCGCTCAATACAACGATATTCATAAGAATCTCCCTTCTTCATGCCGCAGGCGCGCGGCATATTTTCTTGTAGCCAAAACGGATGGAGCTATTCAAGCACCTCGTTTCAGCTACTCCCACTCTTTAGAAGAATCGTTGCTGGAGACTTGGCATTGAATCGAGGCACGCCTTATTTCAGATATTCCTCAAAGAATGCCTTCGGCTTTCCAAACGGAATGATGTCCATCTGATCGTAAAGGTCGGTGTGGCTGGCACCAGGGATAATGAGCAATTCCTTGTTGTCCCCCGTCAGCTTGCCGTACGCGGTTTCGCTGAAATAGCGGGAGTGCGCCTTCTCGCCATGCACCAGCAACACAGCAGAGCGGATTTCGCTGCTGTATTGCAAAATCGGCATATTCAAAAATGACAGCGAAGACGTCGCATTCCAGCCACCGTTGGAGTTCAGGCTGCGGGGATGATAGCCTCGCGGAGTCTTGTAGTAGGCGTAATAGTCCGCTACAAACTGCGGCGCGTCCTCCGGCAGCGGATCGACTACGCCGCCCGCAAGCGAGTAGCTGCCGTTTTTATAGTCCTCGGTGCGCTGCTCATTCAGCGCTTTCCGCTTTTCAAAGCGCGCCTGCTCGGAATCCTCGGCGTCAAAATAGCCGTTTGCGGTCACGCGGGTCATATCGTACATGGTCATAGCCGCAGTAGCTTTGATACGGGTGTCGATGGCCGCCGCATTGACTGCCATACCGCCCCAACCGCAGATACCGATGATGCCGATACGATCCGGATCAACGCTTTCCTGCACAGAGAGGAAATCCACCGCTGCGCAGAAGTCCTCGGTGTTGATGTCCGGAGATGCTACATAGCGGGGCGTGCCGCCGCTCTCGCCGGTATAGGACGGGTCAAAGGCAATTGCGAAAAAGCCCGCTCCGCCATCTTCTGCGCGTACAGACCGGAAGACTGCTCCTTCACCGCGCCAAACGGACCGCTGACGGCGATGGCGGGCAGTTTGCCTTCCGCGTTCTTAGGCACGTACACGTCGGCCGCCAGCGTGATGCCGTATCGGTTGTGGAAGGTCGCCTTGCTGTGCTCAACCTTGTCGCTTTTGGGGAATACCTTGTCCCATTCCTGCGTCAGTTTCAACTGCTCCATGTCTAAGCCTTCCCGTCAATCGCTTTAAGGTATTGCTCGTCGTCCACGGGCTCCAACCACTCGTTGGAGGCCTCCTCGCCCGGAACCTCCACCGCGAGATGGGAGAACCAGCTGTCGGGCGCCGCACCGTGCCAGTGCTTTACGCCTGCGGGAATATTTACTACATCGCCGGGGCACAGCTCCTGTGCCGGTTTGCCCCATTCCTGGTAAAACCCTCGGCCAGCCACGCAGACGAGAATCTGCCCGCCGCCGCTTTTGGCGTGATGGGTGTGCCAGTTGTTGCGGCAGCCTGGCTCGAACGTAACGTTGTAAATGCCGACCTGCTCGGTGGAAAGGGGCGCGAGGTAGCTTTGCCCGATAAAGTACTTCGCAAATGCGTCGTTGGGGGCACCGATGGGAAAGGCCATCTCGTTTTGATGCTTAGCTCTTGCATCAGCGGCATTGTCATCCGCCCAGACCTCCTTCGCCATGCGAAAGGCCGCCCAGGCCTTGGGCCATCCCGCATAAAACGCCGCATGCGTAAGGATTTCCGCTATCTCAGCCCTGGTCACGCCATTGTTCTTTGCGGACATCAGATGATATTGAAACGAAGAGTCCGTCAGGCCCTGCGCCATTAGGGCAACCACCGTCACTATGCTGCGATCTCGAAGGGAAAGCCCGTCTTCTCGACTCCATACCTCGCCGAACAGCACATCGTCATTGAGCTGTGCAAATTTGGGGGCAAAGTCCCCCAGGGCATCTCTACCTGCCGTCTGTTTAATTGTCATGATCGATTTCCTCCTGTCGATGGTTTTGAGTACAAACTGCTTCCGCGCGTCCAAGCTGCCCGCCTAGATTCCCATGCCTATCCGTCGCGCCCGCTCCAGAGCAGGATGCCCGGCGATATCGCCCACGTCGTTCACGCCGCCGGCGAAAACCGTTCCGACAAGCGTGCGCCTTTGGCGAAAATCCCTTGCGCTCCCGATTTGTATTAACGAAAATAAACGTAATACCTAAACCTAACTTTAGGTCAAGGAATGAATTCTAGATTTATCCGGAGGAACCATGTACACAATCGGACAGGTGGCGGAGATGTTCGGTCTGCCCGTTTCCACGCTGCGTTATTACGATAAGCAGGGATTGTTCCCGGGGCTGGAGCGGACGTCCGGCATTCGCCGATTCGGCGATACGGAACTCGAGGCGCTTCGGGTCATCGAATGCCTGAAGAAGGCTGGGATGGAGATCAAGGACATCCGGCTGTTCATGGAATGGTGTGCGGAGGGCCCATCGACATATCCCAAGCGCAAGGCCATGTTCGAGGAACGAAAGGCCCACATGGAGTTGGAGATCGCAAACATGAACCGCGCGCTGGACATGTTGAAGTTCAAATGCTGGTACTACGAGCAGGCGATTCAGGATGGCAACGAGGATAGAGTGAAGGCGCTGATCCCCGACGATTTGCCGGATGAGATTAAAGATACCTACGATAACGCCCACGCTCAATAATGCCGCCCGATGCTCAAGGGGCTTTGGCAAGGAGTCGTTTTAGGCAGACATGCAAAAAGAAAGCCTCCGAACCAGAAGGTTCGGAGGCTGTTATTCCCGTTATTCCCATAGGCATAAGCGCATCTGTTCGCGATTGCCTATCGATGCTCTGCCTCGAGCACGGCAGACACCGCATCGAGGAACTCCCGCACATGGTCTGCGGGGTGCGACGAATGAAGCAGCCCGTAAGACACGAGACAGTCCCAATCGGTAGGGACGGTTTTGAGCATGGGGTGGACGTTGGCCCACAACGGTAGCGTCGCAAGCGCGAGGTCCTCGTTCGCGCCGCGATTGAACACCTCCGCCCGATATTGCGGGAAGTCTACGAGCGCGATTTGAGGATGATGCAAGAGTATCTCGTCGCGCACGCGGTCGATTTCGGCGTTCCAGCCCCGGCGTATAAGCATAAGACTGTGATTGTGGAGGTCGTCGAATGTGACGATGTCGCGTTTGGCGAGTTCGTTGTCGACGGGAACGGCGCACCAGAGCGGCTCGCGCGAAAGCTCGAGGCCCAGGCACCCGCGCTCTTTTAGAAAGGCGTCGTCGAAAATCCCCGCCACGATATCCATGTCTTGCCCGAGGTTCGCCAAACCGCGCGCCGCCGAGGGTGTGTTTTCAAACGTGACCACCTGAAGGCTCATGCCAGGGCAACGTTCCTTCACCTTCGGCCACAGCTTCGTGAGCGGCGTGCTGGGCGTCATGAGCGACACTCCCACGCGGATGATGCGCTTCTCTCCACGCTCGGCGACGCGGGCGCGTGCGATTGATTCTTGAGAGTACTGTACGATATGGCGAGCGTCGGCGAGCAGCGACCTGCCTGCTCGCGTAAGCGAAAGCCCCTGATGCGATCGGTGGAACAGTGTAAGGCCTAGCCGCGACTCCAGCAGGTTCATCTGCTTGATGACGGCCGTGGGCGTGATGAAGGACTCTTGTGCCGCCTTGGAGAAGCTGCCCGCCTCCGCCACGCGGATGAAAGTGTCAAGCTGTGGGTTGTACATCGATCCTCCTGTCACGCATTATGTGCCGTATATACCCCATGGTTATATCCATCATTCCAACGTGAACTTCTCGCACGTCAGTAAACGCCGTAGCCTTGTATTCGAAAAGTCACCATAAGGAGGAGACCATGGAGTATCTGAAGCTCAACAACGACGTAGAGATGCCCATCGAGGGTTTGGGCACCTTCCTCATGACCCCGGCCGAGGCCGAGGCGGCCGCAACCGCCGCGCTCACGGCTGGCTACGAGCACATCGACACCGCCAACGCCTACATGAACGAGCGCGCCGTGGGCCGTGCCATCGCCAAGAGCGGCATCGCACGCGACAAGATCTTCGTCTCCACCAAGCTCTGGCCGAGTGTCTACGACGCGGGCATGCCGGCGGTGGACGCCACGCTCCAGCGCCTAGGGCTCGACTACGTCGACATGCTCATCCTGCACCAGCCGGTAGGCGACTACCTGGCCGCGTGGCGCACGATGGAGGAGGCCTACCGCGCGGGCAAGGTGCGCGCCCTCGGCCTCTCCAACTTCCCGCAAGACAAGATCGCCGAGGTCATCGAGGTCGCCGACATCAAGCCGCAGCTCGTGACCGTTGAGTGCCACCCCTATCACGCCCAGCGCGACCTGCGCGCCTACCTCGCGCCGTACGGCACGGTGATCGAGGCGTGGTACCCGCTCGGCCACGGCGACAAAGGTCTTCTGGAGGAGCCCGTCTTCGTCGCTCTCGCCGAGAAGTACGGCAAGACCCCGGCCCAGGTGATCCTGCGCTGGCACGTGCAGATGGGCACCTCCATCATCCCCGGCTCCAAGAACCCCGCCCACATCGCCGACAACGCAAACATCTTCGACTTCTCCCTCACCGAAGACGAGATGGCCGAGATTGCCAAGCTCGACGGGACCATGACCTACTACACCGCCACTGAGGAAGCACTCGCGGGCTACCTGGCCATACGCCCCGATTTCGACGCGCAGGAGTAGCGCTCAGACGATAACGGACCAACCAAGCCAACGAAGGAGATGCCCCATGACCGCAAACCCGACCGTGACCAGAAGAAACTTCCTGCTCGGAACCGCGCTGTGCGCAACGATGCTCTCCGGTTGCAGCCAGGGTGACGACCAAGCCGCCGTCGAGGACGAGCCTGCCGCCGCGCCCGCCGTAGGCGGCAACGTCCTCGTGGCCTACCACTCGGCACAGGGCCACACCGCTGCCGTAGCTCAGACGATTGCCGACGAGCTCGACGCCGATCTCTTTGAGGTGACGCCTACGGAGCCCTACTCCGACGATGACCTCGACTGGACCGACGACAATAGCCGCGTGACCCGCGAGCACGAGGACGAGAGCCTGCGCGACGTCGAGCTTACGCAGGTCACGCCGAACGGCTGGGAGAACTACGACACCGCGCTCGTGGGGTATCCCATCTGGTGGGGCATCGCGGCCTGGCCCATCGACAACTTCATCTCAGGCAACGACTGGGACGGCAAGACGGTGGTCCCGTTCTGCACCTCTTCCTCCTCGGGTCTTGGCCGAAGCGGCGAGCTACTCGCCGAGGCCGCGGGCAGCGGGGAGTGGCAGGAGGGCCAGCGCTTCTCGTCCAGTGTGGACGAGTCCGGGGTTCGTGATTGGGTCGCCGGTCTCGGCCTGGCATAAGCAATTAGAGATGGCAGACCGCTGACAATCTGGGGGTTTCGAATGATCCTATACTTCACCGGGACGGGCAACTGCCTCTACGTGGCGCGCGAGCTGGCCGCGGAGGGCGAGAGGGTCCTGAGCATCCCGCAGGAGCTGCGCCGCGAGGGCGAGCTCGCCTACGCGGACGATACGATTGGCATCGTGTACCCCATCTACGGACACATGATGCCCGACATGGTGAAGACGTTCCTCGAGCGCGCGACGCTCGACACGCCCTACCTCTACTTCGTTTGCACCTACGGCAACCGGCACGCCAACGCAGTCGAGCTGTGCCTGGAGGATGCGCGGGCGGCGGGGCTCAACCCCGCCTACGTGACCACGCTCCTCATGGTAGACAACTGGCTGCCCAACTTCGACATGGACGAGCAACGCGCCCGCATCCCCGAGAAGAAGATCGGCGAGAATCTCGAGCGCATCCGCGCGGCCGTGTCCACGCGCCGCCGCTGGATCGAGCCGGTGACCGACGAGGACCGCGCGGCGCACGAGCAGTTCATGAGCCGGGGCTTGCGCTTCGAGCCGGCGATGCTGGGCGGATTCCTGACCGTTGATTCCGAGAAGTGCGTGGGATGCGGGGCGTGCGCAAAGGTGTGCCCGGCTGGTTGCATCGCACTCGAGGGCGGCAAGGCTGTCCGTAACGCGCAGGCGGGCTTTGGCTGCAACGCCTGCCTCGCCTGCATGCACGCCTGTCCCGCGCACGCCATCACCTGCGCGGCGGGCGACAAGAATCCCGCGGCGCGCTTCCGCAACGAGCACGTGACCCTTGCCGAGCTGCAAGAGGCCAACTGCGGCCGCTGATGCGCTTCTCACCATGCCGAAAGCCTGCGGCTTCGGCTTGGTTCATTCAGAAAGAGGAACTATGCACGTGAGCCATCTTTCACGCAGGTCCTTTATCGAGACTGCCGCGCTCGCTGCGGGCGGGCTGGTGCTCGGAGGAGGCCTGGCCGGCTGCGCGGATGTCCGCAAGCTTGGTGGCTACGTCCTCACGGAGGGGTCGCAGACAGACCGCGGCTTCGTCGTTGACGACGCCCTGCAGACGCCATCGGGCAGGACGCTGCACTTCTCGCTCCATGTGCCGGACTCCTACGACGGGTCCGTGCCCTATGCGCTCTACGTGGCCTGCCCCGGCTGGGAGGGGCTCTACTTCCAGGGCGTGGGGGCGAATCTTCGGGAGGACTACCCCTTCGTGGCGAACGACTACATCACCGACATGATCGTGGCCTCGCCCCAGCTCGACGACTGGGACGAGCAATCGGCGTCAGACGTGGTGGAGCTCACCGAATGGCTGCTCGGCGCCTACAGCATCGATGCGGACCACGTGTACCTGAGCGGATGCTCGGGCGGCGGCGAGACCATCTCCATCGTCTTGGGAACGCGCCCCGAGCTCTACCGCCGTGCGCTTCACACCATCTCGCGTTGGGACGGCGACATCGAGACGCTCGCCGCAGCCGAGGTTCCCGTGTATATGGCTATCGGCGAGAACGACGACTATTACGGCTCCGGACCCGCGCGCGAGGCGGCGGAGCGCATGAGAGAGGCCTACCGGGCTTGCGGGCTCAGTGAGAGCCGCATCGACGAACTCGTAACACTCGACGTGAAGCCGACGAGCTACTTCGTCGAACACGGCTTCGGCGAAAACGCCGGCCAGCACGGAGCGGGCGGGTACCTGTTTGCACATGACGAGGATATTATGGGGCGGCTGTTCTCATGACGCGGCGAGCAAAGGGCGCGGCGCCACGCGGTCGACGTGGCACTTGCGATCCTGTTTCTGGTTCAGATGTGCTGCCAGCTGCTACCAGAGGATTTCCATGCGTTTCTGGGTGCCCTGCTCATGCAGGTAGTCGCCCGCAGCGCCCGTCCGACCATACGCTAGGCGAACGAAAAGGGACGGTGGGCCTCCGTCTTCACGGGCCCACCGCCGCCGAACTGGGTTACGCAAGTCGGGACTACGCGAGCTTCTTCGAGAGCGCCCTTGCCTCGTGCGTGTTGTCGACCATGCCGCCGTAGGTCATGCCGTAGAGCGCGGCGAAGCGCTTCATGGTGTACTCGCCCCAATCGAGCATCTCGCGCGTGGGCGCGCCACCTTGGAACACGAAATAGAGCGTCTTGCCGCTCATACTGCCCTCGCGCACCGGACCGTAGAAGCGGTCGAGCAGGTTGCGCAGCATGCCGGAGAGGCTGTGCCAGTAGACGGGCGACCCCACGACCAGGGTGTCCGCCGCCTCGATGCGCGCGAGCACGTCCTCGAAGTCATCGTCGCCGTAGCTCTGGCCGTAGCCGTAGACCTTGTGCTCGGCAAGATTCAGCTGCTCGTACGGGCGATCGCCGATGAGCTCGCGCGCCAGGCGCGCCGTGTTGCCATCCTTGTTGGGGCTTCCGTTGATGAAGAGAATCATACGTCTCACTCCTTACGTAGTGTCTGATACCGCCTTTACCATAGGCGTGAGAAGATCCGGCGAGAAGTTCCTGTTCGTAGGCAACTTATAACCGTGGGGTGTGTACGTCTTGTCATCCTCATCGCTGCGCCTTCCAAAACGCGAGGGCATCGTCGATCCAGCCCTCTGCCACGGTGTCGACACCCAGGCCAAAGCCGTGGCTCAGGCCTTCGTAAACATGAAACTCCGTGGGCACGCCCGTTGCTGAGAGCACTTCGAGACGCGCCTGCATGGTGCGCCAGCTCGCGATACCGTCGCGATCACCCACGCAGGCGTAGGTCGCGGGGTCGGCACCCGTCAGTTCGCTCATGCCGGTGTACTGCATGATGGCCGCCGCGGGCTGGGGCGTTCCTGCCGGCGCGCCAAAGGCGGCCGGGCCGTAGCCGCCGACCCATGCCGCCATGCGTGCACCGGCCGAGCCGCCCCACAGCGAATAGCCCGACGTGTCCACGCTGAACTCGTCGGCGTGCTCGAAGATGAAGGAGACGGCGCGGGCCAAGTCCTCGCAGGCGAGCTGCGCGTCCGGCCGGTAGATGACCGCGAACCCGTTGACGCCGGAACGGGACAGGTGCAGGCAGTGCGGGAAGGAGTCGTGCATGGCAGCGACGTAGGCGAATCCGCCGCCCGCGCTTACCACGGCAAACGGTGCAGACGCGCCGCCCACTCCCTCGGCAGCGAAGCGGAAGAGCCCCGTGTTGGCGAGCGAGGGGTCGACGGTCTTCTCGGCATCCGTGTAGATGTCGTAGAAGACCGTCCGTTCCGCCGCGCGCTCTGACAGCAGATAGCTGACGACATCGAGCGTGGTGCTCGTATGGATCTCCGAGTACCACGGCAGGCGAGCGGGAAGGTCGTCGAGCGTCATATCCTCCGTCGGCGGATGGAGCGTTGTGGGGAAGAGCAGCTGCCCGTAGCCATCGAACAAAGGGTTGTTGATGACGTCGTAGATGGGCGTGTCCGCCGTGACCGGGCCCGGAGCGGAGCCGCGCGCGACCCCGGCGGCCCCGTCCGACGAGCAGCCGGCAAGGCTGCCCGCAGTGGCCAACCACGCGGCAGCCTCCAGAAACGAACGGCGCGGCATCGTCGCCGCACTCGATAGACGAGGTGGAGGCCGTCGCCGGCAAGGCGCTCGACGCGCTCGAGCGAGAATGCGTGCGAACCGCCGGCTGAGCGAGGCATCTCGTCGAAGACGGAAGCCGTTTCAGGCTCCCCCGAGACCGTCGGGGAGAGAACGAGGCTCAGCTCGTCAAGCACGCCCGCGGCAAGAAACGACATGTCCGTCTTTCCGCCGCCGCACACGAGCAGGCGCTCGATGCCAAAAAGCTCGCGCAGCTTGCGCAGGGCGAGCGGGAGGTCTAGCCCACGCGAGCCGGCAAGCACGTATGAGACGCCGCGCTCTCGCAGATAGTCGCGATACGCCGGCGACGCCGCCTCAGTGAGAACCTCGATGACGTGCGCGTCCGCACGGCCGGCGCGACGATAGGTCGCAGACTCCCATGCAATCTCCCCGACGGGGTCGACGGAGATGTAGAACGATCGTTCGGCGTGAGGCGCCACGAAGTCCCCCTTGGGCGCGCTCCCGTGGGTACCGAGCGCAAGGGGGCGCGACCCGACGAAGCCCTTCGTGGTCACGGCCCCGTACGCCACGGCGTCCGCCCCGAACTCGACCTGCATGCGAGAGTACGCGGCGCGTGCGGGCGAGGCAGCGGGGTCGAGCATGTACGCGCCGTCGATGCGCCCGTTGAGCCCGGCAAAGACGTGACAAACGACATAGGGTCTAGTGTTCATGACTCCCTACCTTACCGCGTGCCCGCCGAAGACCATAAGGTCGAGTCCGTTGAGCAGCCCGTCGATCTTGGCAACCTCATCGTCGGTGAGCCCGACCTCGGCGGCGCCGAGGTTCTCGAGCAGTCGTTCGGGCTTGCGACTGCCCGGGATGGGGATGATATAGGGCTTCTTCTCGAGCATCCAGGAAAGGGAGACCTGGGCGGGCGTCGCCGCGTGCAGCTCAGCCAGCTCGCGAACGAACCGCATGAGGGGCTCGGCACGCCTTTCGCCTTCCTCTGTGTACTGCGGCATGCCATCGCGGTAATCTTGGGCGCCCTCGAATCTGGTGTTGTGACTGTACGCGCCCGTCAGAAAGCCGTTCGCCATGGGAGAGAATGCCACGAGGGCGACATTCAGCTCCTCGAGCACGGGGAACAGGGATTCGTTCCAGCGCGCCATCATGGAGTAGCGGTTCTGGACGGCGGAGACGGGGCACACTGCATCGGCGCGACGCAGGTACTCCTCCGTCGCCTCGGAGATTCCCCAGGCGCGGATCTTACCTTCCTTGATGAGGTCTGCCATGGTGCCCGCAACGACCTCGGGCTCGACCTTTGGGTCGATTCGGTGCTGGTAGTAGAGGTCGATGTGGTCGGTGCGCAGCCGGCGCAGGCTCTTCTCCACCGAGATACGGATAACCTCGGGGCGCGAGTCCACGAGGATGGTCTTGTCCGGGGCGTGCGTGACGCCGAACTTGGTGGCAATGACAACCTCGTCGCGCACGGGCGCGAGCGCCTTGCCCACCACGTCCTCGTTGTGCGCCTCGGTCCCGTCGGCGCACGTGCCAACGTAGCACTCCGCCGTGTCAAAGAAGGTATAGCCCATCTCGTGGGCCTGACGGACGACGCTCACGGCCTCGTCGTCGGGCATCGGGTCTCCGCTCGCGTGCGTGATTCCCATGCAGCCCATGCCGAGCGGGCTGACTTCGATGCCGCTCTTTCCCAAAACGCGCTTGTCCATTCCTGTTCTCCCTGTCTATGATATCCGTCATTTGTTTGCGACGCCCACGTCCGCCCGTTCATCGAGCTCCGTTAGGCACATCCCCTGTCGGTGGCTTGTGCTCTCTCATCGTCAAGCGTACGACCGCGGAGCGCTCGGCGGAATCCCCCTTTGGTGCGGTGCCCTGAACCCGCGGGTTATAACCCCGTGCGCACCCCAGCGTTATAGAACCCTCACCAACGGAAACTTCCGCCGGCGCGGCGCCCCTCGTATGGTGGATACGTCAAGTTGCGAGAAAGGAAGGCACCATGGACTACATCACCTTGAACAACGGCGTCAGGATGCCGCAGCTCGGCTTCGGCGTGTACCAGATCCCGGACGCCGCGGAATGCCAGCGCGCCGTGGAGAACGCGCTCTCGGTCGGCTACCGGCTGCTCGACACGGCCGCGAGCTACGGCAACGAAGAGGCGGTCGGGGCTGCCATTCGTGCGAGCGGCCTGCCGCGCGACGAGGTGTTCGTGACGACCAAGCTGTGGATGTCGGATGTGAGCTACGAGGGGGCCAAGCGCGGCTTCGACGCGTCGCTCAAGCGGCTGGGGCTCGACTACGTCGACCTCTACCTCATCCATCAGCCGTTCGGCGACGTCTTCGGCGCGTGGCGCGCCATGGAGGAGCTCTACGAGCAGGGCGTTATCCGCGCCATAGGCACAGCTAACTTCTACCCCGATCACCTCGCAAACCTCATCTCGTTCAACCGCATCGCCCCCGCCGTGAACCAAGTCGAGTGCAACGTGTTCTTCCAGCAGCGCGAGGCGCAGGAGTACATGGCCGGCAAGGAGGTGGCCATGGAGGGCTGGGCGCCCTTTGCGGAGGGCAGAAACGACCTCTTCCGCAACGAGGTCCTCGCTCGCATCGGCGAGGCACACGGCAAGACGGTCGCCCAGGTCGTGTTGCGCTGGCTGCTGCAGCGCGGTGTGGTCTGTATCCCTAAGAGCACGCACCGCGATCGCATGGAGCAAAACTTCGACGTCTTCGACTTCGCGCTGGGCGACGACGAGATGGTCGCCATCGCCGCGCTCGACACCGGGCGCAGCGCGTTCTTCGACCACCACGACCCCGCCACCATCGAATGGATGTCCGGGCTCGTGCGCAACGTGTAGACGAGCGGTTAGACCGCACTGATAACTTACTAGGAGGAATTGCCATGAACTCATTCACGTACGACTACCCGGTCAGGAACTACTTCGGCGAGGGGGCCATGGACCAGGCGCTCGACGCCGAGATGGGTGCCATGGGCAAGACAGTGATGCTCGCCTACGGCGGAGGCTCGGTCAAACGAACCGGCGTCTACGGCCACGTGGTCGATAAGCTCACGAGCGCGGGCAAGCGCGTGGTGGACTTCGGCGGCATCATGCCCAATCCGACCTACGAGAAGTGCCAGGAAGGCGCCGCGCTCGCACGCAAGGAACAGGTCGACTTCATTCTCTCCGTCGGCGGCGGGTCGGTCTTCGACTGCTGCAAGGTGGTCTCCGCGCAGGCGATGCTTGACGAGGACATCGAGACGTTCGAGCACGTCGACGGCAAGATGCCGAGCTCGTTCATCCCCATGGGCTGCATCGTGACACTCTCCGGCACGGGCGCCGAGCAGAACAACGGCGCCGTCATCACCAACGAGGAGACACACGTGAAGGGCGCCTATCTGGGGGCGATGCCCATGTGGGCGGCGCTCGACCCGGCGCTCACGCTCACCGTACCGCACGCGCAGTTCATGAGCGGCGCGTTCGACACGCTCTCGCACTGCATGGAGAGCTATTTCGGAAGCCCGCGCGGGCGCAATGTCACCGACGACATCAACCTCGCCATCCAGCGTAACGTCATCCGCAACATGCGGATCATCGCGGACGACGACCAGAACCTCGATGCCAGAAGCGAGCTCGTATACGACTCCGCCATGGCCGAGAACGGCGTGCTCAAGATCGGCAAGTCAACGGACTTCCAGGCGCACATGATCCAGCACCAGTACGGCGCGTACACCCACACCAACCACGGAATGGGCCTCGCGGTCATCCACCCTGCGCTCTACCGCCACCTGGCCCCCGAGGCGCCCGCGCAGTTCGCCCGCTGGGCGAGCGAGGTGTGGGGCGTCGACGCCAAGGGCAAAGACGACCTTACGGTGGCGCTCGAGGGCATCGACCGCCTGCAGACGTTCATCGGCAAGATGGGGCTTCCCACGAGCTTCGCCGAGATGGGCTCCGACGCGTCCGACGAGACGCTGCACAAGGTTGCGGGCACCTGCGTGCTCACCGGCGGCTGCGCCAAGAAACTGGAGCGCAGCGAGGTGTTCCAGATTCTGACCGAGTGCCTCTAGATCGGCGGGGGTCCCGATCCGCCCGCGCCGAAGGAAACCGTACGACTCCGAGATGTCATCGTAATCGTAGGACCCGGCGAGCCCGCCGCGCCTGATGAATCCGTCGAAGTCGTCGTCGACGGCCCCCTGCTCGTCAAAGTAGAAGCGGTATTCGCCGAAGCTGAAGGGGAGGATGTGTACCTCCCCGTGGCGCCCTGTGAACAGGGTCGCCAGGTCCGAACTCAGGAGGAACGCGTTCGATCCCGTGAGGTAGATATCCCATCCGCCACGCGCATGAATGCTATTAATTGCTTTCTCGAACCCCTCACACAGCTGCACCTCGTCGATGAAGAGACGGTTGCGGGCGCCCTCTTTGTGCCGCTCTATGATTTCGCGATGCAGCGCTGGTACTCGAGCAGTAGCTCGTTGTCGAGGTCCAGCAGATCGATGTAGACGTTGTTGGAGGATGGGTCCTTCCGAGCAACGGAGGTGGAGAACGCCTTCATGAGCTCGGACTTGCTGGAGCGGCGCATCCCCGTGATCACCTTGATGTCCCAGGTGCCCTCGAGCGCCCAAAGCCGCTCCATGTACGTAGTGCGGTCCACCCATGCCATCATCCGCTCCCTCTCGGTTTCGAAACTCGAATATTTCTAAAGTTTCGAAACCGAGAAGACAATATACACAAGGGCGCGTCGGGGAGCGAATCCCAGTCGCGCCATGTCGGCAGCGATGCCGGGCGCATTCACGCGTGCTACAATGCGGACATCAGAGATGAAAACACAGTCCCCGTCGGGTAGTCGTGGGCGTGCGGGAGTCCGCATCAGTAACCTGCCTCCTTGGTTGTCCCTTCTCTGCATGGTCATCTACATAAAGGAGGAACCAGCCATGCAGATCAGCGTGTCGTCCACCCTGACCGTATATCACGACGGCCAATTCTGGGTCGGGCTGGCGGAGCACGTCGAGGGCGGAAGGTATGGCGTCGCCCGCATCGTCTTCGGCGCGGAGCCGTCCGATGAGGAGATCCTGCAATTCGTTACAAGCGAATGGGAGAAGCTCTCGTTCTTCGGCGACAAGGTCACTGAAACAAGCAAACCCGCGAAGAACCCCAAGCGGCGCGCTCGCGAGGCAGCGAAAGCCCTTAAACGGCCCGCGGTGAGCACCAAGGCACAACAGGCGCTCGCGGCACAGCGGGAAGCGATGAAGCAGGAGTCGGCTCAAGCAAGAAGTCAGCGTCGCGCGGATGAGGCGGAGGCGCGCTTCGAGCAGCGAAAGCTGAAGCGCAAGCAGAAGCATCGCGGCCGTTGATCGCCATTTGCAGGATGCTCTATACAGAAGCGATGTCATTTTCACTTGAAAACCGATACCGCTTTCTATTGCGCCGTTCGTCAGCGGCGCATCCTCGCTTTCAACACAACTGCTCAAAGATGACGACCGCAATTGTCCTAGACAACGCTGCAGGCCCAAGTCATAATTCGAGTACAAAATCGAGCTACAAATCGGAATTATGAGGATTGAATCATGTGGGATGAATTAGGCATAAGCGCAGGAACGGCAGTCCTTAATTTGATTTCGCTGTATTTCGTTATCAAATGGGCAGTGAAGAATGGCATAAAAGAAGCCTACGGTGCCATCACTGGCAAGAAAGCCGATGAAGACATCCGAAACGAAATAGACCTAAAAGGACCTGGATTGGATCAAGAGGATCGATAAATCCAGTTTCGCTGTCTCCGAAACGGCCTCGTTTCGTCCTCGGGGGCAATAAACGCTTGTTCATTCATTTGGGTTAAATCGTTATTTCCGTTCCTCCGACTATCTCCCTGTACTTTGCCGCCTCAAGAAACATGGAATAGAGTACAAAATCAAAGGTGAAAAGGAGCAAACAACAAAGAAATAATCTCTGCTCCGACGTGGAACGGATGCTAGATCGTTGTTTTACTCACCGCTATCGCTGACAGCTTTACCATGGGTTCTCGTACGAAAGAAAGCCTAACAGTACTCAAAAGTGCAGCTCAAATCCTTATCGGCTTACCCTTGCCTTTCGCGTCGATTCGTTTATGCACCGTCGTTTGATGTAGCCTGGTGGCAAATTTAAACGTATTCTGCTGTCAGGCTTTCAGGGTTTAAGAACTAATTAAATTGCTCTGCCCATGGCACTTTTTGTACTTCCTTCCACTCCCACAAGGGCAGGGTTGATTCCTTCCTATTTTTCCATGCTCCCTCTTGTATTTGACAACCCTAAAATCGCCCATTTGCTCACCGTGGCTTTTCAATTCATCAATTCGGCTCGGCGGGATTTGGTCAATGTCGATTGAACGAGCGTTGACACTTTGTAGAACGTAATTCGCATCGAATCGAAAGGACAGCATCATTCGATCCTTCTCGCCATTAGCGAGAAGGATCGAAGCGGCATAATCGAACATCTCTTGATCCGTCTGTGCATCATGCAACTCATCTTGAAGAACAAAGTAAGTCATACAAATCGAGTCTCCCTTGCCCGAAAACGAGAGAGCACACTGTCTACCGGTTCTCGCCTGCTGTTTTAAAACCTTATCTATGTCATCTGAAAGCTGCTGACGAGCATCACTGGAGAAGTCCAGCAAATATGAAGATATGCTGACAGCTTGGGAATTGTTGGATTTGAATAATACGTCGATAATTTCGCGGAAACGCTTCGGCATGTTTTGCCGAGGTTTCTCGAGTTGCGGCAAAGGTGTATCAACCCTCTCGAAATAACTATCCAGATCTTCCCTATAGCCCGTTATGCATAGAATCTCCCCTTTAGGGGCGTTGTCAATCTCGAGGGAATAACAGTTGTGGGCAATATACATGCCGAGATGGTCAAACTCGTCGTTAAGGGCAATTCTTTCGTTAAGAGATGCCATCTCCCTTTGTTTGAGAAAATGCAGGAATTCAAGAGGATTATCGAAGTACTCTCTGTAGGTCATTAGGTCATCAATGGCAATGCAAGACACACCCTCCCTCAATTTTAAGAATCCAAGTTTTTCGGCGCGCGCTGCATAAGTGTTGATGTTCTCCATCGTCACCGAAAGGCAGAAAATTCTATTGATATTTGAGATATTGAGAGCCGCTTTCGGCAGCATGCCCTGATCATACAGAAGCAATTCCGCGCCAGAATCTCTAATGTAGTCCCTCATATGCGCACATTGGCTATTTGATTTCTGTATCAGCTCTTTGTAGCGTTTAATGTGCGAATCGAAATCAGACACTGGTGGAGCGTCGGTAAAGCGGCCCGCTTTGACCTCAACTACCAAAAGCGCATCTCTGTAAATGACCAGAAGATCATTCTCATTTCGATGTTTCTTGCTTCCGTAGTAATTATCGGCATATGAAATGCATCCAGGAAGCATTTCCTTAAAAACGGATTCGACCATGCTTTCGCTGGCTTCTTTTTGCCTTTGCTGCCACTGCTCTGAATAGCCAGGATCGAGACGCAGAATCGCTTTCTGGACTGCTCTATAAAAGTTATCAGTAAGCGAGTAGTAGTCGAAGCAATAAGTTTTCCCGTTTAGCGTGATGAAAGGCCTGTCGACAATGGGAAGCGTGACGATGGGCCAGTATCGCATCTCTCCTTCTTCGAAGAAGGAGGCCTCACCAGGAGCGAACGACAAGGCGTCCATAAACGTCTTTGGCCAGTTGGTTATTCTACCTACATTGAAATGATGCACGGAGCACGCTTCAAGGAACGCTTCCTCAGCCGCCCGTAAATCCTTCTCTGGAATTATCGAAAAGTCAGCCTCGTCAGCAGAACCGGCTTTTTCAAAGAGCTCCCTCAAAGCGGCCAAGCCCTCAAGTCTTCCGTTCGACAAAGCCTTTTCGAGCCTTTCATATCCGTCAATCACAGCATTTGCGGAAACTCCAAACAGCTTTTGGAATTCGCTGTCGTGAACGAGCACGAGTGGTTGAATATAATCAAGTTGGAGAAAGCGGTATCGATTCCCTCTAACCATGTGCATCATTTGGGCCTCAAAGACCAGACAGCTAGTTTCGCTGTCGTCCTCGATCACCAAACTTCGAAACATCAAATACTGCGTCGCTTTTTCAAATAGCATTTCCTGATCGTGCAAGTATTGGTGGGCAAGCCGTTCGATATCTTCGTCCGTGACATGAAGACAAATCGTGTTGTTCGTTGAAGCGATAAGACTTTGCAAGTATTCGACAGGGCGGGACGGCAAGCCACCTTGCTTATAGAAAAGAATGTCGCCTTCAGGAGAGGGATTGCTGAAATTCGAAATATCGGTAACGGCCATCAGCAGAATTTCTTGCTGGTCAATCTGGATATAGTTCCTGATCGACTCGATGCATTCTCTGATTTCCTTAGCAAGGCATTCCATTTTAATCGGCGCAATGGCCTTCAATTCGTTATTTATCTAACTCACTCCTCGCAATGCTATTGATTTTCTTCTTGAAATTGTATGTTGTCGTAGCTGCCCCTGGAATTAGAGCTTTCCGTCGATATCGGTCCAGATATAGTAATGGGCGCGGCTTCGGAAGAAACCGCGCCCATTAGCAGGTATTATATCATATGGTCGAACGTCTGTTCTACTCCCACTCTTTCACGCTCGTTTGTCGTGGCGCCATTCCGATTGGGTCTAGCTTGGTTGTCGGTTTTGTCCACCTTGCCGCCGAATCCCTCCGCGTGTCCTCGCGTAAGCGTTTGAGACAAGCCCTGGACAAATTCGCAAACTATTTCGAAACCGCGAGCCCGCAGTTTCATTTTTGTCCCGGGGACAAAAACGGGTGGTTTTGAGGCCCTGAAACGTCCGAGATGGATGATAAAACGGCTGATTTTCCTCTTTGGCGTCTGTTTAGCGAAGTGAATCGTAGCCAGCGGGTTTGCCGCCTAGCATTTCCGCAGGTCAAATGGAATGCACAAGAGCGATGACTGAAAGAATCGTCACGGGTGGCTTTGTTTTCGCCCTTATGAGCCGGCTCTAAGCGCCTTAGAAACCGAGTTAGAGGATCCCGATCGTCGCCTTATTTCGGGCTGATCGCAAATCAGTTGGCAACCGAAAGCCAAGGTATAGGGACGGGCCGCACCTATGCGCACACATTTCGGTACGTTTCGTGCGGCATCGGCCATAACAAAGCAAACCGCCGAACGATTCAGATTGCAGACGGTCAACTCGACGCGACAAATCCGGCCTGTCATCTTCCCAATATCCGCCTTCGCGCCATCAGCGCCCCGCGAAATCGGTGAGTTTTCCGGCACTTTTTCGGGTGCCCTTGCTCCGATTCGGCGTGCTCAGCCTCCGCTCGATCTTACGCATGTTTTTTGGGAGGACATGATTCGTCCGCCACGGCGGCTTATACAGCCTCTCGGCATGGAGGGAAACGCCATGGTCACGCTCAACATCTACGCCGACATCGAGCCGATGCCCAAGATCCAGAGCATGCTGCGCGTGGCGCCTGCCTTGCGCGGGAAGTCGAGCAGGCGGTCGCGGTAGTACCCGTACTGCGCCCGGCGTGCCTCGATCTCGGCGGGGATACCGTCGTTGAGCGATTTCGTTAGGGTGTCGAAGCGGTCGAGGATGTCGACGACCTTCTGCTGGGTGCCGATGGATGGGGCGGGAATCTCGACCCTCGATAAGTCCACAGGCGCGGCTTCGATTACCTTTTTCGATTTAGCGTATTGCTCTTCAGATCATCGTGGTGTGCTCGTAGCCGCGCTCCACGAGGAGCCGCTCGGCAACGTCGAGAATCTTCTCGACCGTCTCCTCCGGGCACTTATTGCGTGCCACGGGCACCTCCGTCCTTATTATCACGATAGAAATACCATGAGCGGCGTACGGTTCGAGAAGGGCTGGCGCCAAAAGAGCCCAACGGCCGTTACGGCTTCGTTAGAAACGCGCCCCACCATGGATGTTGAACCCGAAAGGTAAGGCGCGCGGGCACGGTGGCTCGGCCCGCGCGCCCGGAAGAGAAAGGACGAACCCATGGGTTACATGCTCGAGACGCGCGGGCTCACCAAGCGCTTCGGCCGCGGCGACCAGGCGCAGGACGCCGTGGCCGACGTGA
>NZ_CAXSKI010000025.1:0-27977 GCF_964237925.1 Collinsella aerofaciens ATCC 25986
AGGCAGGAGTGCTATCTNAGATGGCGCTCCGCCACGTTGGAGCCATGGTGCGCCCCGGCGATTCCACCTTTGAGCTCAAACCAAGTTGTTAGGATGAGCCAGCTGGCTAGAGCTCGACCGGCACCCATTCGTCGTGATTGCAGATAAAAGCCTCGGGATCCTCGACGCTAAAGAAGACGAGCGTGGGGTCGTTAGGCCCCTCATAGTGCTCGCCCAGGCGCTCTAGATGCTTCCACCCGGCTTCGCGCATTTCGTCTAAAGCCCGGTCATCCAAGCCGGCACGCCCGCGCAAGATGAGCCAACCATGGCCCGGCCACCAACTCGTGGCCTCAAAGCGCTGGTTTTGCAGAAGCTCTTGCCACACATCTTTGGTGCGCGCCGTCACAAACCACAGCTTGCCGTCCTGAATCTGTGCAAACGAGAACGGACGCACATGTGGCTGCCCGTCCACGCTCGTCGCCAAGTACCACGCTGGCACCGACGTCAGATACTCCAAAACCGTATTCAATCCGTCCATGTGTCCTCCTGATTAGCCAGTTTGAGAGCCTGGTTTGTGTGAGCTAGAGCTCCAGGCGCTCCTCGCTGCCGTCGATATCACAGAAGCGGGCGACGATATTGCGGACCGAGAAAAACGCAAGGCGGCCGTCGTTGGCACTCTCGTGTTCCTCGCCAATGCCCACCATGTGCTTAAAACCCACTTGACGCACCTTGTCGCTCGCAACTGTGTCGTCCTCAAGTGCGGCTTCGCCGGTCAATACGATCCAACATTCCCCCGGCTTCCAGCCCGAGAGCTCAAACTTGGGATTCGCACTCAGCTCCGCCCATACGTCCTTGTCGCGCGATGTGCAAAACCACAACTTACCGTCATCGACCATGGCAAACGAAAACGGCCTCACGCGAGGCTGATGCCCGTCGGACACATCGGTCGTGGCCAGATACCACGCCGGAATGCGCCTGAGATATGAACAGGCGCGCTCAAGCTGAGCCGTGCGGTCGTTGTCGGTCATAGGAACCCCTTTCTTGCGCTCGAATCGCGCCTAAACAAGTTGAAGGTTGATGACGATGACGCAGATGAGCAGCAACGCCGTCACCACCGCCGCCAACGCATCGCTGCGGCCAAATGCAAGCGCATGCAAACGTGTGCGGCCCTGCTCGCCATGATAGCAACGGGCATCCATGGCGGCCGAAAGCGTCTCGGCATGACGGAACACGCCCGTGAACAGCGGAATCGCCACACTGCCGAGCATACGCACGCCGCCGAGCGGACCGCACGTCACGCGCGCGTCGCGGCTTGCCTGCGCGTCCGCCGTCTGCTTCATCTCGGTGGCGAACTGCGGCATAAAGCGCAACGCGATACCCATGATCATGCCGAGCTCATGCGCAGGGAGCCCCACGCGCGCAAACGGTGCGAGCAGACGCTCAAAGCCCGCGGTGAGGTCGAGCGTGGGCGTGGTGAGCGTAATGGCGCTCATGCCGGCCATCATCAGGGTCAGGCGGCACGCCATAAAGGCGGCAGAACGCAGCGAGCCCTCGCTTATCTGCAGAAAGCAGAGCTGCCACAGGATGCGCCCGCTCTGGTCGGAAAACAGGTTGAGCACTGCGACCACCACGACAATCGCCAGCAATGGTGCCATCGATGATAGGACCCGGCGCAACGGCACCCGGGACACGGCATAGATCAGGACAACGAAGATTGCGACCGGGGCCAGTCCGCGGAAGCTGCTGACTGTGAGCGTCGTGATCAGAAACACAAAGCCCAAGAGCAACTTAGTTCGCGGGTCTAGGCGGTGGATCGCACTATCGCCGGGATAGTAGCTGCCAAACGAAAACGCCTCCATTAGCAGCCCTCCTCTCGCGCGACCGTCTTGGATTTAGCAATGTCCGCGACGTTAGAAGGACCGCCCGAGCGACCGATTAGCAGGTCCACCAACTCGTCTGCCAGCGACTCAACCGTATAGAGGCCGCCGCGACGCAGCGGCACGCCCGCCTCCGTAAGCGCCAGCGCCATACGCTGGGCAGCGGGAACGCCCAAGCCGATTGATTTAAGCTCATCCGCATGCGCAAAAACCTGAGCGGGCGTGCCCTCGGCAAACACCGCACCTTCGTTCATCACGACGATGCGGTCGCAGCAATTGGCCAGGTCATCCATGCTGTGCGAAACCATGACAACGGTCAGGCCCTCGCGATGGAGTCGATCGATGAGCCCTAAGAAATCCCTGCGCGCAGCCGGGTCGAGCCCCGCCATGGGTTCATCGAGCACCAGGACTTCGGGCTCCATGGCGAGCACGCCGGCGAATGCCACACGCCGTTGCTGACCGCCCGAAAGCTCAAAGGGACTCTTGTCGCCGACCGTGGAAAGGTCGAGGCCCACGCGCGAGAGCGACGACTCGACACGACGGTCGATTTCATCTTGCGGCAAGCCAAGGTTGTGCGGACCAAACGCCACGTCCTGCGCCACGGTTTCGGCAAACAGCTGACGCTCGGGATATTGAAACACCACGCCGACCTTGGCCTTAACCGCGGCGGCGTCTTTCTTGTTTGATAGATCGAGCTCCAGCGCGCGAACGGATCCCTCCTGGGGGCGAATCAAACCGTTGAGATGCTGGACCAGCGTCGACTTACCCGAACCGGTATGACCTGCCAAGCCCAGGAACTCGCCGCGACGCACCGTCAGCGATACATCGCGCAGCGCCCACGGGCTGCTGGGGTCGTTTCCCCAAAGGGCTTGTTTGTTCGATTTGCCCGCAGTGGCCGAGCGCTTGTGCCAGCGGTGGCGCTCGCGCGGACTGAGCGAATAACTGTACGAAACATGGGATAGTTCGATGACGGGCTCCGACGCGTTGTCCTCGTTGTCTACCGGAACAGTGCCGTCAGCGATTTCCAACTGGGATGCGGAAGACTGTCCCGCGGTGTCTGCCCCACTTCGCTCGGCATAAGCCTGCGCAATCTCAGCGACCATATCCACCTCGCGCACCTGCGCATGAACAGGCACGCCCTTCGTACGAAGCGCCATGCCCAGACGACACGACTCCGGCATATCCAGGTTGAGCTGCGCAAGCTCATCCGCCCGCGTCAAAATTTCCTCGGGCGTACCGAGCATGGCAACGTGCCCCGCCCGAAACACCGCGACACGATCGGCCTCGGCGGCTTCTTCCATAAAGTGCGTAATCATCACGATGGTCATACCGCGAGCGTGCAACGCGCGGCAAGCCTTCATGAGGCCCTTGCGTCCACGCGGATCGAGCATCGAGGAAGCCTCGTCCAAAATGAGAACGCGCGGTTCCATGGCAAGCACGCCGGCAAGCGCCACGCGTTGCTTTTGGCCACCCGAAAGCGCATGGGTCTCGTGGCGCTCAAAGCCCACCAGGCCCACGCCCTTCAGCGCCTCGCGTACGCGCTGCGCAATTTGCGCCGATGGCACGCCAAGGTTTTCGGGACCGAACGCAACGTCATCTTCGACAAGCGTTGCCACCAGCTGATCATCGGGATTCTGGAACACCATGCCCGCGGTCGAACGAATGTCGTAGACCAGCTCGGGGTCGGACGCATCCATGCCGTTGATGCGTACCGTGCCCGCATCGGGTTGCAACAGCGCATTCAGATGCTTGGCAAACGTCGACTTGCCCGACCCATTGCCACCGAGGATGCAGAAAAACTCGCCGTCCTCGATATTCAAATCGACGCCGTCGAGCGCCGGTGCGGCACCGTCATAACTAAAGGAAACGCCCCGACACTCAATCATGCGCGGCCTTTGACCTGGTCCTTTTTAGGCGTGATGAGGTTGGAGACTGCTTTATACACCGCCAGCGTCAACACCGAGTTAAGCACGGTCTTGATAAGGTTGAACGGCAGCACGGCAGGAATCATGAGCGGGGCGATCACATCGACCGAGCCATACCAGAACCAAACGCCAATGGTCAGATTCGCAACCATAGAAAGCACCGTAGCGGCAATAACGCCCAGTGCCAGGCCAATCACGGCACCCTTGTAGGTGTGCATCTTCTGGTAGACGATAGCCGCAGGCAGAATATAGCCCAGCGTGGCAACCAAGTTCATAAGCGCGCCGACCCAGTCACCCGTGGTGAGCGCATGGATAACGATAGCCATAGCGGCAACAGCGGTGCCGGCACCAGGACCGTACGCAAACCCGCACACCATCGCCGGCACCAGCGACGGGTCATACGTCAAAAACGGCGCCGAAGGAAGGATGGGCAGCTGCACGTACATAAACAGGGCACCCAAGGCGCACATCAGCGCCATGGTAACGAGCTGTTTGGTGCTCCACCTATTCGTGTTCTCAAAATGGATATGCTGCGACTGTTCAGACATAAGATCACCTGCCTCTTTCATCCGGACTCTAACCGTTGGTACTGGGATCTCACCAGTTCAGCCGGCATGCGAACCAACACACGCTCGGGTCGCGGACTCATCGGCTCGGTCGCAGACACCTCGCCTGCGCCACGGCGTCCCTTTGACACCGCCCGATTTACCGCCAGTGGGGAATTCCACCCCGCCCTGAAACAGCAATTGCAAGTGTAGCACGAGCAATCGTTCGCGCAAGTATGCCAAGGGTAATTTGTGGCGAGGACCAGTTGCCGCAACAACCGCGTTCCCCACCCATCCCAAAGTAACGCGCTTTTCGCGGCAAAGCCGCGAAACAGCGAAAGGGACACGTATTCCCATCAACCACATCCTTCTCCGCGAGCCGACCTCAAGGCCGTAAACGCAGGGAATCCGGGGGCGTGACGGGGACTTCTCTCCGGAACATTCCGCAGGACGCAAAGAGGCTCCGCAGCGCGAAGCGCGATGCGGAGCCTCTTTGCATGTCCGAGGACGTTCCGGAGAGAAGTCCCCGTCACGCCCCCGGATTCCCGGTGGGAGTTCTAGACCTTGTCGGCCTTAGTACATACCGCCGCCCTGCTGACCAGCAGTAGCAGCAGCGATAGCGTCCTCAAGCTGAGTGTTCTTAGGCACATCGGAGACGGTAGCCTCGGTGATGAGGATCAGGCTGGCGACAGAAGCAGCGTTCTGCAGGGTGACGCGGCTGACCTTGACGGGGTCGAGGACGCCCATCTCAATCATGTCGCCCCACTCGCCGTTGGCAGAGTTGAGACCCTGGCCGGCGGGCAGCTCGGCAACCTTGTCGACCACGACAGCGCCCTCAAAGCCAGCGTTCTTGGCGATGGTAGCGACCGGAGCGGTCAGAGCCTTCTTGACGATATCGACGCCGATCTTCTCCTCGGGGTCGTCGAGCTCAACGGCATCGAGCGCAGGAGCAGCGTCCATGAAGGCGACGCCACCGCCGGCGACGATGCCCTCCTCGACAGCAGCGCGGGTAGCCTGCAGGGCGTCCTCGACGCGATGCTTAATCTCCTTGAGCTCGGACTCGGTAGCAGCGCCGACCTTAATGACGGCAACGCCACCGGAGAGCTTGGCCAGGCGCTCCTGGAGCTTCTCACGGTCGAAGTCAGAGGTGGTGTTCTCCATCTCACCCTTGATCTGAGCGATACGAGCGTCGATGGCCTCCTTGGAGCCAGCGCCGCCGACGACGACGGTGTTGTCCTTGGAGATGGTGACGGACTTAGCGGTACCGAGCATATCGGCGGTGATGTCAGCGACCTTCACACCCAGCTCGTCCAGGGCAGCCTGGCCACCGGTGAGGACGGCGATGTCCTCGAGGATGCGCTTGCGGCGATCGCCGTAGCCCGGAGCCTTGACGGCGCAGACGTTGAGGGCGCCACGGATCTTGTTGAGGACCAGGGTAGGCAGAGCCTCGCCGTCGATGTCCTCAGCGATGATGAGCAGGCCACGGCCAGCGCGCTGGACAGCCTCGAGAACGGGCATGATGTCCTGAACGCTGGAGATCTTCTGGTCGGTGATGAGGATGTACGGATCCTTCATCACGGCCTCCATGCGGTCGTTGTCCGTGACGAAGTAAGCGGAGACATAGCCCTTGTCGAACTGCATGCCCTCAACGGTGTCGATGGTGATGTCGAACGTCTGGGAATCCTCGACGGTGATGACGCCGTCCTTGCCCACGACCTCCATGGCCTCGGCGATCTTCTCGCCGACCTCGGGGTCACCGGCGGAGATGGTACCGACGGAAGCGATCTGCTCCTTGGTCTCGACCGGCTTGGCCTGCTTCTTCATCTCGGCGACGGCGGCGTTAACGGCCTTGTCGATGCCGCGACGAATGGCCAGCGGGTTGGCGCCAGCGGCGACGTTGCGCAGGCCGTCGTTGACGATGGCCTGGGCGAGCAGAGTTGCGGTGGTGGTGCCGTCACCCACGGTGTCGTTGGTCTTGGTGGCGACCTCCTTCACCAGCTGGGCACCCATGTTCTCGATGTTGTCCTCGAGCTCGATCTCCTTGGCGACGGAAACGCCGTCGTTGGTGATGGTCGGGGCACCGAACGTGCGCTGCAGCGCAACGTAGCGACCCTTGGGGCCCATGGTGACGGTAACGGCGTCGGCCAGAGTGTTGACGCCCTTGGCGAGCTTAGCGCGGGCATCGGTGTTGAACGTAATGTTCTTTGCCATGGTAGGTAATCCTCCAAAAGAAATGTGACTCGCGTCGCCGCTTCCGAGTCCTATGCGGCGGGCGCGCTCAAAGACGAATCAGAGATTCTGACGAGACTAGGCCTCGACGACGGCGTAGATGTCGTCGGCGCGCATCAGCAGATACTTCTCGCCGTCGACCTTGACCTCGTTGCCACCGAACTTACCGTAGATGACAACGTCGCCAACCTTGACGTCCATGGGGATGCGCTCACCCTTGTCGTTGACCTTGCCGGCGCCCACGGCAACGATGGTGCCGCGCTGCGGCTTCTCCTGAGCGTTGCTGGCGATATACAGACCGGAAGCGGTCTTCTGCTCGGCCTCGTCGGGCTTGACCAGAACACGATCTGCAAGCGGCTTCAAAGACGACATGCTTGTCTCCTCCTTTTTGGGCCGCGCGGTTATACCACGCGAATTAACCCTTTTTGTTTGCGTACGCGTTGAATGGTACCCACGAATGGCGGGTTATACAACACAGAGTCAAAAAATCTTATTTTTTGGCACTTAGATTTTCTGAATGCCGGGGGATAGCTTAGCGGTGGCTCCCGTGTGGCTCCGGAGGGGCGGGGCATAAGGTTTCCTGCTCGGGCAGTCCTGCTCGCACGAAGGCCACATTAAGTGGCCTTCGGCTCGTGCGGAACTCGCGATAAACCTTATGCCCCGCCCCTCCGGAGCCACACGGGAGCCAGGTTAACTAATTCGGGCCCGGCATTCAGAAAAGTCAGTGCAGCAAAATGGCGATGCAGATGGTGCGAACAAGAAAGGGGCACGTTGCTGAAACGTGCCCCTTATGGGTGGGGTATGGGGTTAGCGCTCGTAGATTAAGTTGCCTGCCAGGTAGGTCGCCTGAACCTTGGTAGCTTGGAGTTCTTGGGGGTCGATGGTGAGCGGGTTTTGGTCCAGGACTACCAGGTCGGCATACTTGCCGGGCTCCAAGCTGCCGAGGTTTTGCTCGTCGCCAGCTGCGTACGCGCTGCCAAGCGTGTAGTTGCGCAGGGCCGTTGCCGCATCGATGCGCTCGCTCGGTAACCAGCCGTCCTCGGGCCAGTGGCTTTTGGGGTCCTGGCGCGTGATAGCCGTGTAGAGCACGTTCATGCTTGTAACAGCTGTGATGGGGCTATCGGTGCCGAAGGCTTGGCGGATGCCGCGCTGCTTATAGGTCGCAAACGGCCACATGATGCGGCTGCGTTCCAGGCCCAGATCGCGCTCGGGGCCGCCCGGGTCGAGTGTAATGTGACAGGGCTGGCTCGAGGCAACGACGTTAAGCTTGCGTAGACGATCGATGTCCTCGGGCAAGAGGTTCTCCAGGTGCTCGAGCGTGTTATGGCCGTGCTGGGGCAGGCCGTACAGGTCGGCGGCCTCCTCGAAGATATCCAGCGCGGCATGAATCGCACCGTCGCCGATGACGTGGATGCGCACGGTATGGCCGCGCTCCGCGGCCGCCAGAACCAGCTTGCGCATGCGCTCGGCAGGAACCGTCAGACGGCCCTGGTCGCCCGGGAAGCGCGGATTGGTATAGGGCTCGGTGAGATACGCCGTGTGTTCGCTCGACACGCCGTCGAAGAACTGCTTAAAGCCCGGCGCCGAGAGCAGCGCGTTGTTCGTGTAGCGGGTCTGCAGCTCTTCCAAGCGCGATTGGTCATCCAGCAGCGTGGGAAACAGATGGGCGCGGATGCCCAGCTTGCCGGCTGCCTGCAGTTTGTCGTAAACATCGTCGCGGATAAAGTCGCAGCCCGGCATGGGCATGAGCGACATATCGCATATCGAGGTGATGCCCTGTTCGGCCATACGCCTCATTTGATCGGCGTAAGCGCTTGCGATGCGATCCTCGCCCAGCCACTCAAGGCAGCGCGGTAGCAGCTGCATGGCAGCCGCCTCGTGAGCAATGCCCGTGAGCTCGCCGTTTGCATCCTTGTCGTAGCTGCCGCCCGCTGGCGGCTCGCTGTCGCGTATGACGCCGAGCGCCTCGAGTGCGCAGCTGTTGAGCCAAAGCGTGTGCCCGTCGCCCGAATACATAACGCAGGGACGATCGGGGAATGCCGCATCGAGCGACGCCTTGGTAGGATGCTCGGGCGGGTCCCAACGGTAATCACGCCAGCCCTGCGTCACAACCCAAGCGTCGTCGGGCAGGTCCCGGGAAAATTCGAGCGCATGTTGCACCAGCGCCGCCTCGGACGTGCCCATATCCATGAGCATGTACGGCGAGGAACCGACCGAGGTATGGAAGAAGTGCAGATGAGCGTCATGGAAACCGGGGCAGACAAACTGCTCGCCGTAGTCGATAACCGACGTGGCGGCGGGAGCGGCGGCGATCACGTCATCGGGCGCACCGACTGCGACGATACGGTCGCCTGCGATGGCAATCGCCAGCTCGCGGGCGGTATCGATGCCGTCCTGCGCGGTAAAGACGTTCTTGGAGCGGATAATCCGATCGATATGTTGCATGGACATCCCCATCTCTGGCAGGAAATTCAACACCCCCGAGTGTACTCCCCCGCCCTTGTAACAAAACCCCGAGCGGCAAACGGCAACTTTACCAGCCCTAGCGGCAGGTGGCATACTGGAGAGAGCCTGTACGATTTTGCGATCAACCCAGCAAGGAGCAAATCGACCATGACGAAGACCAAGGCACAGCAGATTATGGCGGCGACCGAGGCTCGCGCGGCTGACGACGTCACCGCAGCCATCAAAGATATCGCTACCGAGTTTGAACCCTATATCATCAAGCAGCGCCGGCACTTCCATAAGCACCCGGAGCTGAGCCTCGCCGAGGAGCGCACGACTTCTGACATCGCCAACCAGCTCGACGCCATGAATATCCCCTACGAGCGTCCGCTCAAGACCGGCTTGGTGGCAACGCTTCGCGGTACCGCGCCGGACGCCTATCGCGAGGACGGCACGCCGCGCCGCCGTATCCTGCTGCGTGCGGATATCGACGCCCTGCCCGTCACCGAGCAGACCGGCGAGGAGTTCGCCAGCGTCAACGAGGGCTGCATGCACGCCTGCGGCCACGACTGCCATATCGCCATGATGCTCGGCACGCTGCAAATCCTGCGCCATATGACCGACGACATCCACGGCGAAGTCCGCATCGTCTTCCAGCCCAGCGAGGAAAACGGCCAGGGCGCCAAGCTCATGATCGGCACGGGTGTGCTCGACGGCGTCGATGGCGCCTACGCCGCGCACATCTGGAGTGAGGTCGACGCCGGCACTGTAAGCTGCGAGCCCGGACCGCGCATGGCCAATACCGACTGGTTCCGCATCGATGTCCGCGGTACCTCGTGCCACGGTGCCATGCCCCAGCGCGGCCACGACGCCGTCATGGTGGCCGCCGAGATCGTCAATGCCCTGCAGACCATCGTCTCGCGCGAGATCAGCCCCTACGAGCCGGCTGTCATCACCGTCGGCGAGCTGCACGGCGGCACCGCGCGCAACGTTATCGCCGGCACGGCCTACCTCGCCGGCACGGTGCGCACCTACGGCGATTCGACCCACGAGGAAATGCCGGAGCTTATGCGCCGCATCGTGGAGCATACCGCGGCCGCCTTGGGCGCCGAGGCAGAGCTCACCGACTACACCATCGCCAACTACAAGGTCGAAAACGACGCCGCCTCGAGCGAGCGCTGCCGTCAGGCTGTCATCAAATGCCTGGGTCCCACCGGTCAAGGCCATTACCGCGGCACGCTTTCGGGCGAGGATTTTTCGGAGTACCTGCGCCGCGTACCGGGCGTGCTCGCCTTTGTAGGTACGCGCAACCCCAAGATCGGCGCCACGTACGCCCAGCATTCCTGCTTTTACAAGATTGACGAGACCGTGCTGGCAAAGGGCTCCATGGTGGCCGCCCAGTATGCTATCGACTTTTTGGCCGAGCCCACGCAAGAGGAGCTCGACGGCCCCGCGATTACCGCGGTCGCCGAAACCAACCCCGATCTGGCCGCCAAGTTGCGCTCTGCCAAGGCGACGACCGCCGAGGCTCGCGACGCCATCCATGATGCCCGAACGGCTCGCCATGCCGCGATCAAGGGCATCCACGACGCACGCGCTGCCGCTCGCCACGAGGAAAAGCGCGACGAGTAGCCGTCACGCCCATCCATAACAGCCTGGCTAAAGCAAAGCGGGGGCGGACGTTATCTCAACGTTCGCCCCCGCTTATGTGTCGACCGTTTTTCTAGCGCGTCCTCCGTCACGCCAGGTAAGAGCGAAGGATGGTGAGCCAGCGTGGGGGTTCGAGGTGGATGATATCGTCGGGAACTCCGGCGGGCGCATAGCCGCCAAAGAGCAGACCGGCATCTGCCGGATTGACGAGGCGCACGATCCATACGACGACGACCAGCACGCACAACACGGTGACCGCAATGTCGATACCACGCTTTAGCTTGCTCGATGCCACCTCCTCGCGCACGAACGCGAGCACAAACGCAATCGGCACCACCCAAAACAGCGGATGGTAGGCAAAGGCAGCCGCATAATCGAGGCGCAGCGCCGCCAGCCACGCCCTCGTCATGCCGCATCCCGGACAAGGAATGCCCGTCATCAATCGAAAAATGCAGCCAATGTCGAGCAGGTAGAGCGCGAGCCAGGCGACAAAGAGCGCGCCGGTGCAAAAAAGGGCGCGGCGAAGGAGCTCTGCCGTGCCCCTATGTCCCTGGGAGCTGTTCACGCCGCCCTTATTGTTAGGCACGAGCGCCAAGGCGAGTGTTGTAAGCCGTTGCCATGGCATTGGTATTATTGATGACGATGTTCATAGCGAAGATGGGACCAAGGCCGCACAGGAGCGCGCCGAAGATCTGCCACAGAAGAACGGTGGTGCCGTTTTCCTGGAACACCAGGCCGTAGCGAGGAGCGTTGGCCTGCAGGCGGTTGCCAATCTTGTAATACCAGTAGTACGCGTAGAAGCCGCAGGTCACAAACGATAGAAGGATGAATTCCGCCAGACCCGGCGTGTAATCGCCGTCATCCTGACACAACGTGTTGACGTCGCGTGCCAAGCAATACAGGAAGTAGAACGAATAGATACCGCAGGTCACAAGAGAGAGCAGCAGCCAGCCGATCAGGCTGCGGTCAGCCTTAATGGGGCCATAGCCCATCGGAGCGGATGCGGACTGTTGGGCGTATTGACCGGTGTACTGCTGCTGAGGCTGGGGCGCGGGCTGAATAGCCTGGGCCGGAGCGGGCTGGGGCTGCGGGGCCGCAGCGGCAGAAGCGGCACCAACGGCGGATCCGCAAACAGGGCAGAATTTGGCATCATCCGAAATGGGAGAACCACAAGTGGGACAGAACATGAGCCTCTCCTTTTCCTAAGGCGTCGCACGCCTTCAAACCTTACACGTCTACGTTCTCAACAATAGCCGCGACGTTGTTGCGCAACATTGACCAATTTCCGAGAAATTTTGCTGCAACCGTTTTCCCAGGCATTTTCTTGCTTTCGCAGTAGAAAAAGGCACCCCGGGCTCAGTTGCCCAGGGCGCCTCGACCGGCTATTCGGTTTGATTGTTTTCGGCAGCAGGATTATCGCCCGGCTCATCCGCCGGCGTGGCAACGGCATCCCAATCGGGCTCCGCAGGCGTCGCCTCGGACGCCGGTGCGGGGACAGGAGCAGGTGCCGGGGCAGGGGCAGGCGCGGGTGCCGGGGCAGGTGCAGGCGCGGGTGCCGGGGCAGGCGCAGCACCAGTGGCTGCCGTGGGATTGAATCCCGCAGGAGCAGGCTTCTTCTCACCCGGGAGCACAAAAGTCAAAACGTCGTCCTTGTCCTCATCGGCCCATTCGCTTGCATAACGTGCAGCCCAATAGCCAACGGCACGGTGCTTGAGCATCTTGCCAAAGACCGTAAGGAACACCGTGACGAATGCAATCAGCACCAGGAACAATACGAGCGTGACACCACCGGCGGTAACAATCGCCTCGATACCCGTGGGGCGATAGTAATAGCCGTACGCGCCAATTCCGGCGATGGCACCAAAGACAGCTGTCAAGATCCACGTAATGGCG
Source organism: Collinsella aerofaciens ATCC 25986 (assembly GCF_964237925.1). Classification (GTDB taxonomy): domain Bacteria; phylum Actinomycetota; class Coriobacteriia; order Coriobacteriales; family Coriobacteriaceae; genus Collinsella; species Collinsella aerofaciens_BJ. The sequence goes on from NZ_CAXSKI010000025.1 coordinate 12,544, forward strand.
TTGGAAACCAGGCCCGTCAAAAACTCGGGAAGGAACGAAGCACAGAACAGCTTGGTCTTGTTGTGCTTAAAGGCCGCCCAAACCTTATCGAGCGAAAACGCGCTCTCGACGCGACCGGTCACCGCAAAGTGCATCACGGCGATGTCGGCGAACATCTTAAAGAAGACACCCAGAATCGCCGAGGCAATCAGAGCCAGGACAAGCAGGCCGAGCGAACCGAACAGCGCTGCCTCGAGTGCATAGGAGCCGTAATAAGAATACGAGCCCGCGGCGCCAATTACCACGCCCTCCACCAGCGAAAGCACTACACCGATAACGGGAATGGCAGCGATAACCTCGAGCACCACCGAGATGACGCTCGAAAAGACTCCGAGACCAAACGACGTGGAGCGCATGAGTGGACGGTCCATGCCGTCATCGACCTTGAGCGAAAGATCACGTCCCCACTCAATACCAAAGCCGGAACCGCACACGCTCGCAATGCAAGCTGCCAAAAAGCCGATGGCAGCCGCAATGCCGCCAATAACGGGAATAAACAACACGAGCACCGACACAACGCAAATCAGCGCCGGCAAAAACGCGATTTGGCATACACGCTGAAGCACGCCCGGAGTCTTTGTCATATCTTGGAACGCCTGAGCCGTGCAGCCCTTTGGCGCATTCGCCACGGGCGGTTGCGGAACAAACTGCTGAGGCTGAGGCTGACCCTGAGGGGCGGAGGCTGCAGCGCCGGCATTGGGGGCACCGCACACGCCGCAGAACTTGTCGTTATCGCCCATGGGGGCGCCACACTGCGAGCAGAACATCGAAATCATCCCTTCGTATCTTGAGCGAGTCACCTGGATCGCAAACGATGTCTTTGGCATCATTATCACCCAATGTGAGTTCAAATACTCAAAGATGACCGATTTGCAAGGTACACGGCGCCAGCAGGCGGTTCGTTGAATGCGTTCGCGCTAGTTCGTACCGCGGAAACCCTTGCCGACGATCTCGGAACTGTCGACAATCGTGATAAAGGCACCCGGATCGACTTCGCGCGCATAGCGGCGCAGCTGCACGGCCTCGCGACGGCTCAGCACGCTCATGATCACCGTCACGCACTTGCCCGAGAAGGCACCGTAGCCGCGACTGATGGTCGCCGTACGGTTGAGATGCTTGACGATAAACTCCTCGACCTTAAGGGGCTCGGAACAAATGACCGTGCAGACCTTACGAAGGTGAATGCTCTCGATGGCCTTGTCGACCACGAGCGTCTTGGCAAACAGGCCGAGCACGCAATACAGGCCGACACGCGGACCATACAAAAAGGCCGCGATGGCCACGATGCCGATATCAACCAACAGCAGCGCGCGGCCAATCTCGAGCGTGGTGCGGCGCTTGAGGATCATGGCGAGGATGTCTGTGCCGCCCGTCGAGGCGCCAATATCAAAGACGATGGCGCTGCCGAGCGCCGGCAGTATCACGGCAAAGCACAGGTCGAGCCACATATCGCCCGTCATCGAAACATCAGTCGGAATAAAGAGCTCAAAAAACGAAACATAGGCGGACAGCGCAAACGAGGCGAAGACGCTCCACAGGATTGCCTTGCGCTCCAAAAAGATAAAGCCCAAAACGACGAGAACCGCGTTGATAATCCACATAAAGACGCCGACGGGCAGGGTCGGGAACAGCGTGGACAGAATGACCGACACGCCCGAGGTGCCGCCAAAAGCAAAGTGATTAGGGGTTTTAAACGCAACGATGGCAAAGGCCGTAAGAATCAGGCCCAGATTGAGCTCGGCGAAAAAGCGCGGGAAGCCCGGCTCCTGGCTGCGCTTTTGGCCGGCACGCTCGCCGCGCTCAATATCGGTGCGATCAACCACGCGCTCCATCGGCACCACGGGAGGACGATGCACCTCCTCGGCAGCTCGCGATGCCGCCTCTGCCGCGGCAGCCTCAATTGCCCATGCCTGGCTTTCTGTTTCGTGCTCGTCAGCCATTACGGCAACCCCTCGTTAACAATTTGGAAACAATGCGCCCATTAGGGTAACGCGGAACGCGACGATTGCAACCCCTAGTTAGACGAGCGGTATGCCTACATCGGGGGCATACAAATAACGGCCGGCCGCACATACATCCGTGCGACCGGCCGTTTGACGTTTTCGCAGATAAAACCTGCCAAAATAAACCTGTCCCTTTTTGGCAGGTTACCTTTTTGGTAGGCTACTCGTGCTGGTTGGTGCGGTGCTCGTACTCCTCGGGGGTGATGACATCCTCGATGCGCAGGTTGACGCCCGCCACCTCAAGGCCGGTCATCGCAGCCAGACGCTCGGTCACGCGTGCCTTAACGTCGTCGAAAATCGCGGGCGCGTAGGCGCCGTACTCGATAATGACGGAAATGTTGACGACCACGCGGTTGTCATCGGTGACCTCGACCGTCACGCCCTTGGTCAGATTCTCGGCACCAAACTGCTCCTGCACAAAGTGCATGAGGTTGCCCTTCATGCCCAAGACGTGCGGCACCTCGCGGGTGGCCATAGCGACGATCTTCTCAATCACACCGTTGGAATAGGTCAGCGAGTCCTCGGACTCGTCTGTTTCCTCATCGTCCTCGTCCGCATCGTCGGCGGGTTCGGCCTCGACGAGCGCCTCGTCCTCGAGCGTTACGTCCTCGGCCTCGGCGGTGACGGTCTCGTCTGCCTCGAGCTCGGTATCGGCCACATCGACCTTCGTGTTAAAAGCCATGGTTCCTCCTTATGCCCACCGCACACGCGGCGGTCGAATACATACTAGCGGCCGCTAAACAGACGACCGAAGAAGTTGACGATCCCGTTCTCGCCGTCACGGATCTGGCCAATCACGGCGCCGATCAGTACAAAGAAAGCGATGACGAGCGTATCCCACAGGCCGAGCGTGAGCACCAGCACGGCGAGCACAAAACCAGCGACGGCTCCAAGCGTGGTGTTGGGATGACGGACGGCATAGCTCCAGATGGCTGCCCCCGTACCCTTGATGAGACCCATGGCCTCATCAAAATCATTGGCGACCGCGTCATGCGACTCGGTACCCTCCACCTTGGGATCGACGACCTCGCTAGCCGGCGCGGCGCTCTGATCGATAGTCAGGCGCGGAGTGCGGACGGTCTTGTCTTGATTGGTATCACTCACCGGAAACCTCCACGGTCTGGACGGTAGTCTTGGACGGCAAAAAACGAACGCGTGCGGTCGTGCCCGGCGTGCCGAGCATGGTGTCGCAGGCCTCCTCGATACGTTGCTGCATCGCGGCTGCAAGGGAGGCCACATCCCGGTCGTCGAGCGCGATGGCGTCGACCTTAAAACGGACGCGCGATTCGTCGGAGCCCTGCACGCGCGCCTCGACATGCTCGACCATCACGCGGTCGTCGCGCTCTGCCGCGGTGCGAGCACACGAGGAGAGGGCGGCGAGCGTGACCTCGATATTACGCTCCCCCGCCGGATGCACGCAGGACGGCTCGCGACGAGCAAACATCAGGCGAAAGAAACACACGAGCACGCCGAGCGCCACGACACCGCCGCACGCCGTAACAACGATGCGAGGCAGCGAATCGCGCATCAGCAGCATAAAGCGATAGGTATATGGCCCCCAAAACTGGCAGACCAACGTACCCAGCGCCACAACGGCGGCGACAAGATACACGATCGCCAGGGCTCGTTTGAGCACGCGCATGCGGCGCTCCCTTCAAATCTCGATCCAAGGAATGCAAAACGATTCGCATCATTATAAAAGAGCCGGGTCCGGTGCCTCATTGCACGCGGATCCGGCTCATCTATTCCACGAGGCTTGCATGCTCGCTTCATTATGCCCAGATATGCACGGCTCAATCCGTGCGGGCGCTACTCCTCCTCGAGGGCAGCGATGACCTCGTCGGTCATGTCCATGGTGCTGTAGACGTCCTGGACGTCGTCGAGCTCCTCAAGACGGTCGATGAGGCGCTGAACCTTCTTGGCGTCGGCACCGGAGACCTCGGTCGGGGTGGTCGGGACCATGGTGGTCTCGGAGCCCTTGACCTGGACGCCCTGCTCCTCGAGCGCCTTGGAGACAGCCATGACCTCGTTGGCAGTAGTCCAGACGATCCACTCCTCGCCGGCGTCCTCGTAGTCCTCGCCACCGGCCTCGGCGATGGCCATCATGAACTCATCCTCGTCACCGGCAGCACCGTTGGCGATCATGGTCTCCTTCTTGGCGTTCTCGTCCAGGATCTCCTTGGCGACGACGATCTGGCCCTTGCGCTCAAACTGGAAGGCGACGGAGCCGGAGGTGCCCAGGTTGCCACCAGCGTGGGAAAAGGCGGAACGGACATCAGCGGCGGTGCGGTTGCGGTTGTCGGTCAGGCAGTCGACGTAGACGGCGACACCGGCGGGACCGTAGCCCTCGTACACGATGTTCTCGTAGACGGCGGCGTCGGCACCCGAACCAAAGGCCTTATCGATAGCGGACTTGATCTTGTCCTTAGGCATGGACTGAGCCTTGGCCTTGGCAACGGCAGCGGCGAGGCTGGCGTTGTTCTCGGGCAGCGGGTCACCGCCGAGACGGGCAGCAACGGTGATGTTGCGGCTGAGCTTGGAGAAGAGGGCGGAACGCTTGGCGTCCTGCGCGCCCTTACGATGCTTGGTTGTGGCCCACTTAGAGTGTCCGGACATACGTGTCTCCTATCGGTTTCGACCTAAAGCCCAGCGTGAATGCTCGGGCAATATAAACAAACGTCGTTATGATATACCTACCGGCCTGCAAGATAAACCCCAAAATGAAGGCGTCGTGATGATACAAGCCGTTGGGGCAAAGCAACCTGTCCCCGATATACCAATCTTGGGCTAGGCCCAGAGGAGGTCGCTGCGGGTGATCGTGGCACCGATGGCAAAAGGCATGCAGGCGATGACCGGGTACAGGTAGCGCATGTAGGTCGAGCCGTTGCAGGGACCGATCAGGCACACGGCGAGCACGCCCAAAAGCGGCACCCAAATGGCCAGCGCGCGCCACGAATGGCGGCGCAACAGGTAGACCACCACGACGATCATGATCCACACGTAGGTGGCCGAGCTCATGGCGAGCGAGATAAACGGGATGCGCTGCACCGCCACGCGGTACAGGTTAATCAGGTGGTCGCACCAGCGCACAACCTTGCTATCGACCGGATGGAAGTCGAAGTACTTGAGATTATCGGGGCGTGCCATAATCTCGGCACTGCGCGCCGTGCTGTAGACCCATGCATCGCGCGTACTCGGATAAAAATAACCATAGTAGTTATTGATAAGCGCCGAAATATAGCACTCGGGATCCTTCTTAAACATCTGAGCCCACACCTCAAAATAGGCATCGATGTCCTCCTGCGAGGCGTACTCGTTAAAGCAGTTCTTGACGGCATCGGACTTGTCGGGGTTGTAGCGGCGGCCCAGGTTCTCGTACTTGAGTACGCAATCGATCACGGCACGTTCTTCGTCGGTCACCAAACCGTCGCAAGGAGCCTCCACGATGGTGCCGTCCTCCTTAACCGTAGGGTTGACGCCCGAGTTAAGACCGTCGTGCTTTTGGACAAAGCGCGCTGTCTGCTGAAACGGAATCGAGAGGATTTCGCGCTTGGAGCCGGGCGTAATGTCGTGCGCCGGCATAAAGACCTTGGTGAAGTACATATTAGAGGCAAGGCAGAGCGCGAGCACCGCGAGAACGCCAACCCAGCGGAAGCGCGGGATGGCGCATGAGACCGCGGTGCCCGTCTGCTTAGCCGCACGACGAGCGACATGCGCGTCCCATACGCAAAACGCCGCCGCGATTACGCATGCCGCCAGGGGAAACACCAGGCCGCCGTTGCGCAGAAACGTGGAACCCATGGCGCCCAGAGCGAGCAGCAGCCAGTCGTGGCGCGCAAAGAGCACGGGGGCTTTCTCGCCCGCTCGCTCGACATTGGCATCACGATGGGGCAAGCCACATGCCACGAGCTTGACGGTCTGTACCAGCAGCACCAAGAACGCGTCGGCAAAGAGCACGTCTTTGGTGAGCAACGCCGCGTAGTTAGAAAACATCGGCATAAACGCGAAGAACAGCAGGATCGCACCGCGAACCGGCAGGCTCACGCCCAGTTTGCGCAGCGACGAAATGGAATAGGCCATGCAGGCGGCCGTGATGACGAACTGAGCACAGGTGTAGATGATGAGGCCCGCGTTAGCGCTGTTGAACAGTGAAAGCCCCAGCTGGACGCACAAGCCGATAATGGCCGTGTGCACTACGGGATGATGCCCGTTGAGCAGCACGTTGGGGTTGAGTAGGCGCAGGTAGTCGCTCGTGCCGTTGGGATAGTTGAACCACTGGCGAATCTGCGCGCCCGTATCTCCCATAAAAAGGCCAGGCAGCGAAGCGATGAGCGTGGGCGCCCAGGCGATCATAAGCACCAGGAAGGGTCCGGCAAAGGGATGGACCGAGAGCACGGCGTGAGTCACACGCCATACGCGGCCAAAGTGCGCTTCGGAAAACGGAATGCGCCGAGAGCTCAGCCAATCTAGACACTCAAAGGCAAGGTAGAAGGCAACGACCGCCAAGAGCATCCAGCCCGCGCCGCCAATCCAGGCGCAGATGATGCGGGCTTTGTCGCCAAGGACAATCTCGGCCGAGTCGGTGAGGTCGTAGCTGCGGCCGAACACCATGCAGACGGCAAAGAACAGCGACGGAAGAATGATCGATGGACGCCAGGTGTCGCCACGACCAAAGAACACGTAGCGAAACGGCAAGGTGAGCAAGCAGGCAAGCGCAAGCAGCATGACCGCGTCGGTATGGCCGGCAAACGAGAGGAGCACCTCGTAGCACACGTACAGCATGCCCGAGGCTTTGGGGTCAATCGCCAAGACTGCGTTGCTCGACACCGGGGCGGGATCGATGGAAAACGCCGTGGTCGCCAACAGCGCGAGCAAAAAAGCGATGAGCGTCTGTTTGGCGGGGTAGCGCTTAAACCAGACGATGCGAGCGGCATCGCGCGCAGCCGTTGTGGAGAGGTCGGAATCCTTCACAGTCCAAAGAGCCTTTCTAGAAACCTGCCAAAAAGGGACAGGTTTATTTTGGCAGGTTTTATCTGGGGAAACGTTACGGTTCCGTCATCGTTGCCCAGCGAACCACCACAAAGGTGCCTGTCCCCTTTGTGGTGGTTAGGCGTCGAGGTAGATGCGCTGGGGACGGTTGCGGCGGAGGGCAAAGATGACGAGCGCCAGGCCCGCAATCACGAGTGGCAGACTCAACAGCTGACCCATGGTGATGACGCCACCAAGCAGATAGCCCAGCTGGGCATCGGGCACGCGCACAAACTCAATGAGGAAGCGGACGATGCCGTAACCCATCACAAACACGCCCATAAACGTGCCTTGGGGCAATAGCGGCTTTTTGCGGCTGAGCACCTGCAGAATGCAAAAGAGCACGATGCCCTCAAGAAATGCCTCGTAGAGCTGGGAGGGGTGACGCGGCATATCGCCCGCGGTGCCACCGAAGACCACGCCCCAGGGCAGATCGGTCGGCTTGCCCCACAGCTCTCCGTTGACAAAGTTGGCACAACGGCCCAGGCACAAGGCCAGCGGCGCGCCGATGACAGCAAGGTCTGCCAAAGTCCATGCGTCGAGCTTATACATGCGGCATACGATGATGCCGCCGATAATGCCGCCCACCAAACCGCCGTGGAAGCTCATGCCGCCCTCGTTGGTGGCAAAGATCTCGAGCGGATGCGCCCAGTAGTAGCCGTCGCCGTAAAAGATGACGTAGAACAGGCGGGCGCCAATGATAAGGCCAAAGACCACACCGACCACGACACTCGTCAGGTCGTCGACCGTAATGTCAAAACCCCAGCGACGCTGTGTGCGGTACATGACGACCGCCGTGAGCAGAGCGCCGACCACGTAGGCCAGGCCGTACCAGTAGATGGTGATGGGGCCCGCCGAGATCGCGACAGGATCAAGCATATGGTAGAAGTCGTTGAGCATGTCGACCCTCCTACTCCCTACATACAAATGCGGCCGCGGGCCTTGCGCTCGCAGCCGCATATTTGGGCGTAACGTCTATGCGGAGTATACCGTCCGCAGCTTTCGCATCTTAGAACGGCGCGTACTCGTCGTACAGGTCGTCGGTCTCGCCGGAGGCATTGACCTGCTCGACACGGGTAACGCCGGGCACATGCTCCTTGAGGATACGCTCGATACCCATGGACAGGGTCAGTGCGCTCATAGGGCAGCCGGCGCAGGCGCCCTGCAGCTCCAGCTTGACGACACCCTCGTCGTCGACGCCCACATACTCCATATCGCCGCCGTCAGCCTGCAGGTTGGGGCGAATCTCCTCAAGAACCTTCTTAAGCAGCTCTTCGTTAACAGCCACAGGGGCTCCTTTCTCACAATAACGCGGGCGCGCCCGCGGACAGGGGCTATGTTACTACAGCCATGTACCCGCTCACGAGCCATCCATGCGCGCGGACACGACTTTCACGAGCGGTCAATTTGGGACGGGTCTCTTTTGGCTGTTTTGCCGCCAGCTGGCGTTGCCACGAGCTACTGCTGAGCCTGCCCCTCGGTGCCAATGTGGACATCGACGATAACCTGGCGGTAGCTAATGCCGCAGGAGTCGAGAATGCGACGGCTGATGCGGCCGTCGTCGGTGTCGGCGTACTTATTGTCCAGGTAGACAACCTCGCCCACACCTACCTGCGCCAGGATCTTGGCGCAGTCGTGGCACGGGAACAGCGTGACGTAGACCGTGGAACCCTCAAGGTCTTTGAGCGAGCCGCGGTAGTTGAGTACGGCGTTGGCCTCGGCATGCACCACGTAGTTGTGCTTATCCTGCAACGGATCGTCGCTCGTGCCCCACGGGAAAAAGTCGTCGTTGAGCGCCGAGGGCGTACCGTTGTAGCCCACCGAAAGGATGCGGTGGTTGGTGCTGGCGATGCACGCGCCCACCTGCGTGTTGGGGTCCTTGCTGCGGCGCTGCGCGGCGATGGCCACGCTCATAAAGAACTCATCCCAGCTAATAACGTCGCGGCGCTTGCCCGACGCAGTTTGATGAAGATCGTCCGACATGGCAGACACCTCCGTAATCGCAACAGTTTGACCCATTGTAGCAGGTGGAAGGTGGAGACGTTTTTGTCCCACCGCCCCATCGCTACGCGCGACGGGGCTTTTGATTGATGTGGTAGAGCTCGGCCAGACCCCGAAGCGTCAACGCGTCATCGACCGTCAGGCTATGACCGACAAGGGCCGCAAGCGCCTCGGCATCGTCGCCGGTAATGACGATGGGCACGCTGCCCTCCCCCGCCGCCTTGGTCGCACGCATCTCGGCGAGCACCATATCGAGCATGCCGTCGATGCGGGCCACCTCGCCCAGAACCACGCCCGAGCGCATGGCCTCACGCGTGTTGCGGCCGATGACGTGCGTCGGCGCCGAGGGCTCAACCTGAGGCAGGCGCGCCGCAGCGGCCGAGAGCGAACGGGCGCCGAGCGCCAGCCCCGGCGCGATAACACCGCCGACAAAGGTACCGTGTGCGTCGATGACCTCGATATTGGTCGTGGTGCCCAGGTCGATCACAATGCACGGCGAGCCGTAGACGGCGCGGGCAGCCACGGCGTCGGCGATGCGGTCGGGACCGATCTCGGCCGGGTCATCGTAGTGCACGGGTATGCCGGTCTTGAGGCCCGGCCCCACGGTGAGCACGCGCCCCGTGCAGGTACGGGAAAGTGCTGCCTTCCATGGGCGCTCGAGCGCCGGGACCACACAGCTCAGCACGGCCGCGGCGGGCACGAGCACCCCGGGCACACCTGCATCGGCGGCGAGCGCGCCCATGACCTGCACAAGTCGCATGCGCGCTTCGTCGGCCGTAATGCGGGCCGGAGTCGTGACCTCGCACGCCGCGAGCGGGCGCTCCTGCGCCGCGGCCGAATCCTCGGCAAACAGGCCAAAGCGAATGAACGTGTTGCCCACGTCGACCGTCAATATATATGCGCACCCATTAAGCATCGTCGGCACTCCTTTCGTCTGTCCAGCAGTATATCGCCTACCTAAACCAGTCATCCCAAAATGGCTGCCTTGCGGCTATACTGGTGCGCGGTCGTGCGCGAGCTCACGCGACGGCCCTTGGTAACCCGACTTCCCGCGCCGTATCCGTAGCGGCGCTCCCGGGGGAAGCGGATATACGCAAAGGAGTTCTATATGAGCAATCCCTCGAACCGCACCTCGATGCGCGGTCAACTCACGCTGCGCGGCGTCGTCATCGGCGTCCTTGGCTGCGTGATCATCACGGCGAGCTCGGCCTACACCGCCCTCAAGATGGGCGCACTCCCCTGGCCGATCGTCTTCGCTGCCGTCATCTCGCTGTTCTTTCTTAAGCTCATGGGCAACGCCAGCCTCAACGAGGCAAACGTCACCCACACCATCATGTCCGCAGGTGCCATGGTCGCCGGCGGCCTGGCGTTTACCATCCCGGGCGCCTGGATGCTGGGCTATGCCGACCAGATCAGCTGGCTCGACATGTTTATCGTGGCGCTCGCCGGCACCATCTTGGGCCTTCTGGCGACAGCGCTCATCCACCGTCACTTTATCGTGGACGCCGCGCTCGAGTTCCCCACCGGCAACGCCGCAGCTCAGACCCTGCGCGCCACCGAGGCCGGCGGCAAGACCGGCAAGCAGCTCTTTGGCTCCATGGCCATCGCAGGCATCTTCAGTGTGCTTCGCGACGCCCTGGGCGTGGTGCCCAGCATGCTGTGCACGCTCAATATCCCCGGCGTGACCTTTGCCATCTACAACTCGCCCATGTTGCTGTCCATCGGCTTTTTGGTGGGCTTCGCCCCCGTCGCGTTCTGGTTTGCCGGCGCGCTGCTGGGCAATTTTGGCATCATCGTCGGCGGCACCGCTGCCGGTCTGTTTGACGTTATGACCGCACAGGGCATCGTCAAGTCCCTGGGTATGGGCCTCATGATGGGCTTTGGCGTCGCCGTCGTCCTCAAGGACATCCTGCCGCAGGTCGCCGGTATCGTCCGCGGCCTCGCCGCCGACAGCTCCACCGACACCGACGAGCAGTCGCTCATCTCGGGCTCCCTTAAGCTCGACGCCGGCATCATCGGCCTGGGCGCCGCCGCCATCGCCGTGATCGTCGCCATCGCGCTCGACCTTGGTCCCGTTCCAGCCGTCATCGTCACGCTGTTCACCTTTGTCACCACCATCATGAGTGCGCAGAGCTGCGGGCAGACGGGTATCGACCCCATGGAGATCTTTGGCCTCATCGTCATGCTCATCGTGGCTGCCTTCGCGCAGCTCGCGCAGGTCAAGCTGTTCTTTATCGCCGGCATCGTGGCCGTGGCGTGCGGCCTTGCGGGCGACGTCATGAACGACTTTAAGGCCGGCGCCGTGCTGGGCACCAACCCGCGCGCACAGTGGGTCGGCCAGGCCATCGGCGGCATCGTGGGTGCCCTGGTCGCCGCCGCTGTGATGGTCGCGCTCGTCACCGCCTATGGTCCGGACGCCTTCGGCCCCGACAAGAGCTTCGTTGCCGCGCAGGCAAGCGTCGTCGCCACCATGGTCTCGGGCATCCCGAGCGTGCCGTGGTTCGCAGGCGGCTTTATCGCCGGCATCGTCATGTACTGGCTCGGCATTCCGGCCATGATGATCGGTCTGGGCGTATACCTGCCGTTCTACATGTCGCTCACGGCCTTCTTGGGCTCCTGCGTCAAGCTCGCCTACGACAAGTGGGCTGCACGCCGCGACGCCGCCGCCGGTCTTTCAGACGAGGAGAAGGCCGCCAAGGATGCCGCCTTCCAGGAGCAGGGTCTGGTTGTCGCCAGCGGCCTGCTCGGTGGCGAGTCTATCGTCGGCGTTATCTTGGCGTTTGTCTCCGTGGGTCTGAGCCTGCTGGGCTAAGCTGAGCAGCTGCTCGACAGCAACCATATTGTCTACGATTTGCTCGGTCGGCAGCTTTCGCGGCTACCGACCGAGCTTTTTGATACCACCGCAAAGAAAAGCCGGCGCGCTGCGTATGACAGCGCGCCGGCCTTATCGTTTGGCTAACGAGACGGTCCCGTTATGAATTGAAGTTCGTTGCAGAAACTACGCTCGAAACGCTACATCTGCTTGCGACGACGATCGCTCAGCGTCACACCAGCGGCCACGAGGGTGATACCGCCGATGACGAACACCTCGCCCGCAAGAGCGGAATTGTCGCCAGTCTGGGCGAGCGCGGCCGACGTTGCCTTCTTCTTGGCGACAGGAGCCTTTGCAGCAGCCTGCGCAACCTGAGCCTTGGCCTGCGGCTCAGCCTTGGGATGATACTTGTCGTACTCGGCCTGCGCGGCAGCCAGGGCATCCTTGGCATCGCCAAACTCGGCAAGCGCGGCGGCATAGGCGTCGTTGGCATCGGACAGCTTGGCATCGGCATCGCTCAGAGCAGCCTTGAGGCCAGCGGCGGCATCGACGGCGGCCTTATAGCGAGCGTAGGCAGCGTTAAGCTTGACCAGCTTCTCGTTGCCCGTCGTGCCCGCGGCAAGGGATGCCTTGTGGTCGACAGCCTCAAGATCGGCCTTGAGTGCCTCGTCGTTGGCAAGCTCAGCCTTGGCCTTGACGATCTCGAAGTTCGCATCGACGACGGCTTCGTTGGCGGCCTCGAGCTGCTTCTGGGCATCGGCGACACCGGCGACGGCAGCGTCATAGGCGGCCTTGGCGTCGTCGACCGCCTTCTGGGCGCCGGCGAAGCGCTCGAAGGCCTTGTTCGCGGTAGCCAGCTCACCCTCGGCAGCCTTGGCCTTGGTCTGCGCGTCGGACACAGCCTGCGCCTTGGCGGCAACCGCCTGCTTGGCGTCCGAAAGAGCAGTCGCGGCCTGGACATCTGCGGCCTGGGCCTTGTCTACACCAGCCTGGGCGGCATCGTCGGCCTTCTTGGCCTCGTCAAGCGAGCCCTGCTTGTTCGCAAGATCCGTCTTGGCGGCATCGCACTTGGCGGTAAGGTCCTTGACCGAAGCGGTAGCGTTGTCATACGCCTCATTGGCCTGTTCGGACTTTGCCTTGGCGGCATCGCGGGCGCTGCGAGCCTTCGCCTTGTGAGCAGCGGCATCGGCTGCCTTCGTCTTGTTGTCAGCAAGCGTGGCGTTTGCCTTATCGAGAGCTGCCTGGGCAGTAGCGGCCTCGCCCTTGGCGGCTTCGAGCTTGGTCTGGGGCGTCTTGACGTCGATACCCTTGAGTTTGGCTTCGGCGGCATCGTATGCCGTCTTCGCGGCGGCGGTGCTGGATTTAGCCTTCTCGTACTCGCCCTTGGCGGTGTTCACGTTCACATCTGCTGCGGTGAAAGCGTCCTGGGCGGCATCCTGCCCGTTTACAGCTGCGAAGTAAGCTTCCCTAGTAGTTCCAAAGTTCTTCTGCGCCTCGGCGAGCTTGCTCTGGAGCTCCTTGAGTTGCGCCTTCTGCGCCTGCGTGCCGCCAGCGTTATAGGCAGAGTCGATGTAGTCGTTCACGAGCTTCTTGAACTCGGAGACAGTGAAATCCTTCTGCCCCGTGCTCCCGCTATAGTCGAAAACGGTTACCTCGGAATCGGTATTCTTACCGCTACCGGTCGCGATGCCGATAGCCTTCGCGCCGGCATCGATGATGTTTAGATAGTGCCCGCACTCATGGTAGATGCTGTTGTAGTGCTGGTAGATATAGTAGGAATCATATCGATGGCTTCCAAGTGCGTCACCATACTGCTCGACGTACTTATCGAACGCCTTTTTCTCCTGGGTGTAGAGACCGGTATATGGCCAGCCAAGCGTATCCTCGGTCTCGCCTCCGGTGTATGCCCCGCCGCCGCCTGCAAGATTCTCACCTTGATCGAAATAGCAGTTCGAGTGTCCCCAGATGTTCGATGAATATGATGTATTGAGGGCGGCTGCCGCAGTCATGCGGAGGCTGACGCTAAGCTCAGACTGGCCGTTCGCCTTGCGGAGGTTGTTCTGGGTATCGAGGTAGGTCAGGGCGTTACGCATCTGCTCCAAGGAGAGCGGATTGGTGTCGCGAGACATGTCCTGATCGACGTACTTGTCATACCAGTCCTGTTTCTCTGTCGTCCCCATGAGCATCGACGCGGCGGTACTTGCATTCGACTTCTGCTGGGCGGTGAAATCGCTGCTGTTGCTGATGTAGGCCATAAAGCCGAGCATGCCCTTATTGATGACTTCCTGGTCAACGGTCATGTTGGACTTTAGGTCTGCAATCTGCTGCTCAAGAGCCTCAACCTGGGCATTAGCAGCGTCATAAGCCTTTTCCGCGGCGTTCGAAGCGGCGCAGGCTGCCTCCCACTCGCTGCGCTTCTGCTTGCGAACTTCGACAAGCTTATCGTACTCAGCCTTCTTGTCGGCCTCGGTCTGCTGGGCCTGCTCGTATGCCGTCTTCGCGGCGTCACGCTTACTGGCCGCGTCCTTGTACTCCTTGTTTGCTGCATCGTATGCAGACTGGGCAGATGCCACAGCAGCGTTGGCGGCGTTGGCCTTCTCCTGCGCGGCAGCGACGGCAGCCTGGGCGGCCTGCAGATTTGTCTGTGCGGTGGCGTCGGCATCCGTCGCGGCATTGAGCTCCGCCTGCGCGGTCTTGAGCTCACCAGCAGCAGCGATCTTGGCGGCCTCAAGCGCACTCAGGTCAACACCCGTACCCGAGACGGCAGCATCGAGCGCGGCCTGCGCCTGGTTGAACTTCTGCTGGGCGTTATCGCGCGCGGTGGTTGCGGCTGCGAGAGCAGCGGCAGTCTCCTGCTTCTTGGCCTGGGCAGTCGTCAGAGCGGCCTCAGTGTCCTTCTTTTCCTGCTGGGCGCTAGCCTCGGCAGCCTTGGCCTGGTCCAGATTGGCCTGTGCAGTAGCAACGGCCTTATTGGCGTCATCGAGCTTTGCCTGTGCGTCCTCGACGGCCTTCTTGGCGGCCTCGTACTCGTCCATACCCATGGCCTCGAGCTTGGCCTGGGCATCATCGAGGGCCTTCTTGGCCTCATCCTGCTTTGCCTTGGCGTCCTTGAGCGCCTGGGTCTTATCCTCGACACTCTTGTTGGCCTGTTCGAGCTGATCGTTCAGGTCGCCCAGCTTCTTCTGCTGCTGCTCGGTCTTTTCGACGGCGGCTTTGAGCTCGTCAATCTTCTCCTGAAGCGCGGCTACCTCGGCCTCGTTCTGCTCGGCGGCGTTATCGGTCACGGCCTGCGAGGCCTGACTCTTTTGCTGCTGCGCCTGCTTTTGAGACTGGCCCGCCGCGTCGGCCTTCTTCTGGGCGGCATCGTAGGCGGCCTGAGCGTCCTTGAGCTGCTTTGCCGACTCCTCGGCCAGCTGGGCAGCCGTCTTTACGACCGCTTGGTTACCGGCGGCAACGGTATTCTCTACAGAACTACCCCATTACAGTCTGAAATAGGCCATCGATAAATTTCGATGGCGAGCATTCGGCGCATTGCCTACGATACGGGCAAG
>NZ_CAXSKI010000026.1:0-25939 GCF_964237925.1 Collinsella aerofaciens ATCC 25986
GTCGCAGCCCCGACCCGCGGTCACGAGCGGGGGCTCCTATCTTTTTAGTGCCCTCGGATTGGGTCATAGTGTCTGTCGTTGCCAAAACATCGGCGTTGCTGGGGTAGTCGTTGGGGACGTTCTTAAATGACTAGTCAAACAAGACTGTCTCCAATGACTACCTTCCTCTGGTGTAAAAGGCGCGCCACGCTAAATGCCGGGTTTGTTATTCGTTTGTAAAGGCCGTGCTGCGCTTGCGGTAAGGGTCTATCAGATGCCCGTAAAAAACCGCAGTTGGCGCGGGCACTGCCCGATCGAGGCCGTATCTTTCCAAACAGCAAAGCGGGCAGGGTGCCCGCGAGTCGCATGTATGAAAGGAAGATCATGCTCGATCAGGCTTATTCTCGTCGTCAGTTCCTCGGCCTCGCTGGTGGTCTTGCCAGCATCGTCGGTCTCGGTCTCGTTGGTTGCGGCGGCTCCGGCGCATCCGAAGCCGCCGACAAGGGTAGCGCCGCTGCTGCCGAGTCCGTCTCCGGCGAGGTGACCTACGACGGTGCCTCCTCGTTCCAGGCTCTCGTCGAGGCTGCTGCCGAGAAGTTCATGGATGCCAACCCCGACGTCTCCATCTCCGGTTCGGGCAACGGTTCGGGCAAGGGCCTTACCGCTGTTGCCGCCGGCACCGTCACCATCGGTAACTCCGACGTCTTCGCCGAGTCCAAGCTCGAGGCCGACCAGGTCAAGAAGCTCGTCGACCACGAGGTCGCTGTCGTGGGCATGGGCCCCGTCGTCTCCAAAAACGTCAAGGTCGACGACCTGTCTCTCGAGCAGCTCAAGGGCATCTTCTCCGGCCAGATCACCAACTGGAAGGAGGTTGGCGGCGACGACGCTACTATCGTCGTCCTCAACCGCAAGGCCGGCTCCGGTACCCGCGCCACCTTTGAGGCGGCTGTCTTTGGCGACGAGGCCGTCGATTTTAAGGGCGACGCCGAGCTCGACAAGTCCGGCGACGTCCAGACTCAGATGGGCAGCACCGACAACGCCATCTCCTACCTGGACTTCTCGCACTTCGATGACTCCAAGTTCAATGCCATCAAGGTCGAGGGCGTGGAGCCCAAGAGCGCAAACGTCACCGACGACTCCTTTAAAATCTGGGCTACCGAGCACATGTACTGCGCTAAGGATGCCGACGAGGCCACCAAGGCCTTCCTGGAGTTCATGCTTTCCGATGACGTCCAGGGCAAGCTCGTCGAGGAGCAGGGCTTTATCCCCGTCTCTGCCATGAAGGTCGTCAAGGACGCCAGCGGCAAGGTCTCTGCTAAATAAGTAATCGCCCCGGAAAGGTTTGCAATGGCAAAACAGCTGCCAAAGCGCGACCTTGAGAACGTGGGCCTGGGCGTCACGGGCGCGTGCGTAGCGCTCGTGACGCTTGTCGTTGCCGCGCTCATCTTCATGGTCGCCCAAAAGGGCCTCTCGGCTTTTCTCAAGGATGGCGTTTCGGTTGCCGAGTTCTTCACCGGCACCAAGTGGGACCTGGCCAACACGGCCGAAAACGGCCTGCCCTACACCGGCGCCCTGCCCCTGATCGTCACCTCGTTTGCGGTCATGGTACTCTCCACGCTCATCGCGCTGCCCATCGCCATCGGCTCTGCCATCTTTGCGGTCGAGATTAGCCCTAAGTTTGGCTCTAAGATCTTTCAGCCGCTCATTGAGCTTTTGACCGGCATCCCCTCGGTCGTCTTTGGCCTGATCGGTTTTCACGTGGTCGTCGGTCTTATGAAGAGCGTTTTCCACGTGAGCACGGGCCTGGGCATCTTGCCCGGCGCCATCGTGCTGGCCGTCATGATCCTGCCGACGATGACCACGCTTTCGGTCGATGGCCTGCGCGCCGTGCCCGACAGCTACCGCCAGGGCTCGCTCGCGCTGGGCTACACCCGCTGGCAGACCATCTGGCACGTGGTGCTCAAGTCCGCCATGCCGTCGCTCATGACTGCAGTCATCCTTGGTATGACGCGTGCCTTTGGCGAGACGCTCGCCGTGCGTATGGTTATCGGCGGCATCGAGGCCATGCCGACGTCGCTGCTGTCGCCGGCCTCGACCATCACCACCACGCTCACCACGTCCATGGCGGTCTATGCCGAGGGCTCGGCCCAGGACGATGTTCTGTGGGCGCTCGGCCTGCTGCTGATGGGCATGAGCCTCATCTTCATCCTGATCATCCACCTTATCGGCCGCAAGGGGGCGAAGGCTCGTGGCTAGCACGCGCATCCATATCGACGAGGCGAGACTCGGGCGTGTCCAAAAGCAGGACCGCATCGCCACGGGCGTGCTGACGGCGATCGTCGCCATCGTCATGCTCATCGTCATCTCCATGGTGGCCTATATCCTGTTCGAGGGCGTCTCGACGCTGTTCCAGCCGGGTTTCCTCACGCAGCCGTCGCGTGCCAACGGTACCCAGGGTGGCGTGCTCTACCAGCTGTTCGACTCGTTCTACCTGCTGCTGATCACTCTGGTCATCTCGGTGCCCATCAGTCTGGGCGGAGCGGTCTTCCTGGTTGAGTACGCGCCGAACGGCCCCATCCGCGACATTGCCTCCACCGCCATCGAGACGCTGTCCTCGCTGCCTTCCATCGTCGTCGGCATGTTCGGCTTTCTGGTGTTCTCGGTGCAGCTGGGCTGGAAGTACTCCATTATCTCCGGCGCCGTCGCGCTCACCATGTTCAATATCCCCATCCTGGTGCGCGTGATTCAGCAGGCGCTCGAGGACGTGCCGCAGGCCCAGCGCGATGCGTGCCTGGCCATGGGCCTCACCCGTTGGGAGGCCACGCTGCACATCCTGATTCCCGAGGCCATGCCCGCCATCGTGACCGGCATCGTGCTTTCGGCCGGCCGTGTGTTTGGCGAGGCCGCAGCACTGCTTTTTACCTCGGGTATGAGCTCGCCGGTTCGCCTGAACTTCTTGAGCTTTAACCTGTCGAGCCCCACCTGTGCCTGGAACGTGTTCCGCCCTGGCGAGTCGCTCGCCGTGCATATCTACAAGATCTATGGCGAGGGCAGCCCCGAGGCCCAGCAGATCGTTTGGGGTACCGCAGCGCTGCTGATGATTTGCGTGCTGCTGTTTAACGTAATCGCCCGCATTGTGGGCAAGCAACTGGCAAGGAAGATGACGGCCGAATGAGCGAGATGAATGTAACGCCCGCAACCGAAGCGGCATCGTCCGAGACCCAGGACTTCCTGTCGAGCGTGGGGGAGAGCGAGAGGCGCGTGCGCGTAAGCGGCAAGGCCGTGAGCGACGAGGTCGTGCTCTCCACCAAGGACGTCAACGTGTACTATGGCGACCACCATGCGCTACACGACACGTCGCTCGACTTTCACAAGGGTGAGATCACGGCGCTCATTGGGCCTTCGGGCTGCGGTAAGTCGACCTTCTTGCGTAGCCTCAACCTCATGAATCGCGAGATTCGCGGCTGCCGCGTGGAGGGCGAGATCAACTATCGCGGGCGCAACGTGAACACCAAGACCGAAAACACCTACGAGCTGCGCCGTTCCATTGGCATGGTGTTCCAGCAGCCCAACCCGTTCCGCAAGTCCATTCGCGACAACATCACGTTTGCGCCCAAGCGCCACGGCATCACCGACCGTGACGAGCTCGACCGCATGGTCGAGGAAAGCTTACGCGGCGCGGCGCTGTGGGACGAGGTCAAAGACAAGCTCGATAAGAGCGCCTATGCGCTTTCGGGCGGTCAGCAGCAGCGTCTGTGCATCGCGCGCACGCTGGCGCTCAACCCCGACGTGATTCTGTTCGACGAGCCCTGCTCGGCGCTCGACCCCATCTCGACGCTGGCGATCGAGGACCTCATGTCATCGATCGTGGCCGACCGCGCCATCGTTATCGTGACGCACAACATGGAGCAGGCGTCGCGCGTGTCCAACCGCACGGCGTTCTTCTACATGGGCGATATGGTCGAGTACGACGAGACTGACGAGATTTTCCAACGGCCCAAGGATAAGCGGCTGAATGATTACCTCACCGGCATGTTCTCCTAGTCCGGGACATGCTTGAGGCCTGCAGCGGCCACGGTTGCCGCAGGACTGATTGGAGAGGCGGGTCATCTCTTGCGGGAGATGGCCCGCCTTTTGCTCTGCGACCGAAACGACCACCACAAAGGGGACAGGCGCCTTCGTGGTGGTTTGGGGTGGGGCTCGCTGCTATCATGGACAACGTTGAATTTCTACGAAGGAGCAGGGCATATGGCGATTCTTTTGGGATGCGATTCCGTCAGCCTAGAGTTTCCCACCAAGCATATTTTCGATAGCGTGACGCTCGGCGTGGGCGAGGGCGACCGCATTGGTATTGTCGGCAAAAACGGCGACGGCAAGTCGACGCTGCTGAGCGTGCTCGCCGGCACGCTGGAGCCCGACGACGGCCGCGTGACGCACCGTCGCGGCACCACGATTGGTCTGCTCGGCCAAAAGGACCAGCTTGTCGACACCGATACCGTGCATCATGCCGTTGTGGGCGACACGCCCGAGTATGAGTGGGCCTCGAGCCCGCGCACGCGTCAGATCCTGGCCGGCCTTATTAGCGATGTGCCCTGGGAGGGCACGGTGGGCGAGCTTTCGGGCGGCCAGCGCCGTCGCGTGGACCTCGCGCGCCTGCTAATCGGCGATTACGACGTGCTTATGCTCGACGAGCCTACCAACCACCTGGACATGCGCACCATCAACTGGCTCGCGCGTCACCTAAAGGCCCGCTGGCAGCGCGGCCAGGGCGCCATGCTCGTGGTCACGCACGACCGCTGGTTCTTGGACGAGGTCTGCACCAGCATGTGGGAGGTCCACGACGGCCAGGTCGATCCCTTCGAGGGCGGCTATTCGGCCTACATCCTGCAGCGCGTAGAGCGCGACCGCATGGCCGCGGTTACCGAGGAGCGCCGTCGCAACATGGCGCGCAAGGAGCTCGCGTGGCTGAGCCGCGGTGCCCAGGCTCGTTCCACCAAGCCCAAGTTTCGCGTGGATGCCGCTCGTGAGCTGATCGCCGACGTGCCGCCCGTGCGTGACGAGCTGGAGCTCAAGCGCTTGGCCGTGAGCCGCTTGGGCAAGCAGGTTATCGATGTGGTCGACGTGGATGCCGGCTATGCCGATACCGACGGCGCGCCCAAGCAGGTGCTCACCGATGTGACCTGGCTCATTGGTGCGGGCGACCGCTATGGCCTTTTGGGCGAGAACGGCGCCGGTAAGTCGACGCTGCTCGACGTGATCCAGGGCAAGATTGAACCCACGCGCGGCCGCGTGAAGATTGGCCAGACAGTGCGCTTTGGCGTGCTGTCGCAGCAGCTCGAGGAGCTCAAGCCCTACATGGGCGACACGATCCGCGAGGTGCTCGGCAACTATAAGAAGTACTACGTCATCGACGGCAAGGAGACTTCGCCCGAGAAGCTCTGCGAGCGTCTGGGCTTTACGACGCAGCAGCTCTGGAGCCGCATCGGCGATCTTTCGGGCGGCCAGCGCCGTCGCCTGTCGCTGTTGCTGACGATTCTGGACGAGCCCAACGTGCTCATCCTGGACGAGCCGGGCAACGACCTGGATACCGACATGCTCGCGATTGTCGAGGACCTGCTGGACGGCTGGCCCGGCACGCTGATCCTGGTGACGCACGACCGCTTTTTGATGGAGCGCGTGACCGACCAGCAGTGGGCGCTGCTCGACGGCCACCTGACGCATATGCCCGGTGGCGTGGACCAGTACCTGCGCCTGTGCAACGCTACCGCCGAGGGCGAGCCCGTGGGCGCGCCGAGCGCCAAGACCGGCACGTTCGACACCGGTGCCGCGGCAGCTGCGGCCGAAAAGCCCAAGTCGAGCGGTCAGCCCAACGGCCTGTCCAACGCCGAGCGCCAGAAGCTCCGCCGCGAGGTGAGTTCGCTCGAGCGCAAGATGGAGACGCAGCGCACCCGCGTTGAGGAGGCCGAGGCAGCAATGGCCCAAGTCGATCCCACCAACTACACGGCGCTCGGCGAGCAGCAGGCAAAGATCGACGAGGCTCACGCTGCCATGGACGAGCTGGAGATGGCGTGGCTCGAGGCGAGCGAAAAGCTCGAGGGCGAGGAGTAGGCGAGAATGATCAAAGCCGCGTTTTTCGATATCGACGGCACGCTGCTGAGCTTTAAGACCCACCGGATTCCGGCGTCGGCGCAGCAGGTGCTCGACAGCTTTCACGAGCAGGGGATTGCGTGCGTGATCGCCACGGGCCGTCCGACCTACCAGATGCCGGACTGGCTGTTCGACCTGGGCTGGGATGCGTACATTACGCTTTCGGGCCAGCACTGCTTTGATGCCGAGGGGGTTTACCGCAGCTGCCCGATCGATTCGGACGACGTCGCGGTGATTGTGGACCAGGTGGCGCAGGGGCGCTACGACTCGCTGTGCATGCAGGGCGAGAACTCGTTTGTGAACCGCCTGTCCGAGCGCGTGGTGACGGCTGGCAGCAACGCGGGAATCGTCTACCACGAGGAGCCGTTTGAGCACGCCTTTGACGCACCGGTCTACCAGTTTTGCGCCTTTGTGGACCCGGTCGACGAGCATATCGTGACCGACGCCGTGTCGCATTCGCTCACCACGCGCTGGTGCGACCTGTTCTGCGACATTATTCCCGCTAACGGCGGCAAGGACCTGGGCGTGGCGGCGACGCTGGAGCGCCTGGGCATCGACGCGAGCGAGGCGATTGCCTTTGGCGACGGCGAGAACGACCTGTCGATGTTTGCCGCCGTGGGCACGAGCGTGGCCATGGGCAACGCGCAGGACACGGTGAAGGCTGCGGCGACCTATGTGACGACCGCCGTGGACGACGACGGCATCTACAACGCCGCGAAGTACTTTGGACTGCTATAGCTGCGGCTCGGCACTTGGGGACACTCCTTGCGGGGCGTGTTCCCATTTTGTTTTCGTCCCGCTCGTTTTGTGAAACACGGCTAACTTTTAGGCAAAGTAGTAAGACATGGGCAACTTTTGCGGTAAAGTAAGCCGTGGAAAGTATCCAACGGCTAACTAGCAATCATCGCGAAAGGCGGCCCATGGCCCTACGTGAATCCGGAGAAGACTATCTCGAATCGATCTACGTTCTGTCGCAACGTCAGGGCATCGTGCGCTCGATTGATGTTGCAGAGTACCTTGGCGTAACTAAGGCAAGCGTTTCAAAAGCTATGGCGACGTTGGAGAACAACGGCTACGTCGAAATGGGCAAGCGAGATGTTCATCTGACGGAGCGTGGTCTGGAGGTTGCTCGTCAAATGTGGGAGCGTCACTGCTTTTTCGTGGGGCTGCTGGAGGATGCGGGTGTTTCGGCTGAGGTCGCGTCGCAAGAGGGCTGCCACATGGAGCACTGCCTGAGCGAGGAGAGCTTTGAGAAGCTACGGGCGATGTTGGGTCGGGAAGATGCAGCGGGTCCAACAACAGAAGCCTAACTGTCCCACAGTAGCGCGGAGTTCACGCAAAGCGCGAACCAGCGACTGGGACCAGCGGCCCTTTCGGCCAAGTCCATTTCAGCAAAGGAACCCTGCCAGCAAGCGATGCCCAAGAACCATCAGCAACGTCACCGTAGGCCGGGGTCGGGCTTGGTTTTGAAAACACTCCGCAGCGCGAGGCCCGTCTTTCCGTTGCTCCGCAGGAGCAGGAAAGACGGGCCTCATGCGCGAGGACGTTTTCAAAACCAAGCCCGACCCCGGCCGGACAGTCCACGAACGCTACAGGTTCTTGACACCCATCGCGCGCATGGCATTCAGGATGGCGATAATCGCCACGCCTACGTCGCCGAACACGGCAAGCCACATATTGGCGATGCCCAGCGCCGCGAGCACCAGAATCAGCAGCTTAATGCCCAGCGCAAAGATGATGTTCTGCCAAACAATCGTCATGGTCTTGCGCGCCACGCGGATCGCGCGGGAGATGTTGGACGGCTTGTCATCCATGAGCACGACGTCCGCCGCCTCAATTGCGGCGTCCGAGCCCATAGCGCCCATGGCGATGCCAACGTCTGCGCGGGTAAGCACGGGTGCGTCGTTGATACCGTCGCCGACAAAAGCGAGCTTGCCCTTGCCGCTTTCGCCCGCGAGCAACGCCTCAACACGCTCGACCTTATCGCCCGGCAGCAGCTGCGCGTGGAACTCGTCGAGACTGAGTTGCTTGGTCACAGACGCCGCAACCTCCTCGCGGTCGCCCGTGAGCATGACGGTGCGCTTGACGCCGGCGGCGTGTAGGTCGCGAATCGTTTGCTCAGCATCGGCCTTGACGGTGTCTGCAATCACGATGTGGCCGGCGTACACGCCGTCAACGAGCACATGCAGAATTGTTCCGACGACCTCGCAATCGGGCGCTTCGACTCCGGCCGCGGCGAGCATCTTTGCGTTGCCAACGACGACGTGCTTGCCGTCGATGGTTGCCGTCACGCCATGGCCCGCGTCGTTGGTGGAGTCGCTTACGCGCTTGGGGTCGACCTCGCCCTGGTAGGCGACACGCACGGACTGCGCGATGGGGTGATCGGAGAACGACTCCGCAAGGGCTGCGACCTCGAGCAACGACTGCTCGGTATAGCCAGCCTCGGGGTGCACCGCGACCACCGAGAACGTGCCGTTGGTGAGCGTGCCGGTCTTGTCAAAGACGACGGTGTCCACATCGGCGAGCGTCTCGAGGTAGTTAGAACCCTTGATGAGGACGCCCAGCTTGGATGCGCCGCCAATGCCGCCAAAGAAGCTGAGCGGGACGCTAATCACGAGCGCGCACGGGCAGCTGACGACCAGGAAGGTCAGGCCGCGCAGGATCCAGTCGGACCAGGCGCCGGTGACCAAGCCGCCGCCGAGCGCGAGTACCGCGGCAGCGCCGGTGACGGCGGGCGTGTAGACGCGGGCGAAGCGCGTGATAAAGTTCTCGGTGCGCGCCTTCTTTTCGCTGGCATTTTCCACGAGCTCCAGGACGCGTGCGACGGTGGACTCGCCAAAGGGCTTGGTGGTGCGCACGTGGATGAGGCCCGTCATGTTGATGCAGCCGCTGATGATGTCGTCGCCGGACTTGGCGGGGCGGGGGATTGACTCGCCCGTGAGAGCGGCGGTGTCGAGCTGGGTTTCGCCCTCGACGATGACGCCGTCGATAGGCACGCGCTCACCGGGCTTGACCACGATCACGGTGCCGACGGCGATGTCATCGGGGAAGACCTGCTCGAGTGTGCCGTCGGGCTGCTCGACGTTAGCGTAGTCGGGCGCGATGTCCATCATGGCACTGATCGACTTGCGGCTCTTGCCCACGGCGTACGCCTGAAACAGCTCGCCGACCTGGTAGAGCAGCATGACGGCGGCGCCTTCGGCCATGTGCGGGTCGGTATCGGGGAAGAGCACCATGGCAAACGCGCCGATGGTCGCGACGGCCATGAGGAAGCTCTCGTCGAAGGCCTTGCCGCGGCGGATGTTATTGAATGCCTTTTGCAGTACGTCGTAGCCGGCAATCAAAAACGGCACGAGGAACAGCACAAAGCTGGCGTAGATGTCGCCCGGGGTGCCGAATGCGGCAGTGAGGGTGCCGAGCTCATCGAGGGCGTACACCACGGCAAAAATGCCCAGCGCTACCAGGATGCGGTTGCGCTTATGCTCGAGTGATTCTTTTTTCTTGCGCTTCTTCTTTTTCTTTTTGGGGTCGGCGGTGGCCATGACTCGTATCCTCCCATTTGAATGAATGAACACTCGCTCATATAATTTCGCGAGCAAAGGCCGCGGCAAGCGCGGCCTTGCAGGTTGGCGTAAACCTGGGCTAGAGAATGATCTCGCAGTCCGGCTCGGCGTCGGCCGTAAACTCAACAACGCGGTTGAGCACCTCGTCGAACTCAGCATCATCGGCCTCGAGCGTCAGCTTCTGGGTCATAAAGTTGACGGACACGGATTTGACGCCCTCGAGCTTGGCCAGCTCGTCCTGAAGCTCGCGCGCACAGTTGGCGCAATCGATCTCATCGAGCTTGTACTGCTTTTTCATGGTGGGTTCCTTTCCCGTTTTTGCGGCTTGGGTGCAGGCCGCGCTGGTACCGTGGTTGGTTGCTATTCGCAGATATGGCTCATGCCCTGGTTGAGCATGGTGTAGACGTGGTCGTCGGCGAGCGAGTATAGGATATTGCGCCCGTCGCGCCGGAATTTAACCAGGTGCGACTGCTTGAGTGTGCGCAGCTGGTGCGACACCGCGGACTGCGAGGTTTCGGTCGCTTCGGCGATGTCTGCCACGCAGAGCTCGCGGCCCATGAGGGCGTAAAGGATCTTGATGCGCGTGGTGTCGCTGAAGACCTTGAACAGGTCGGCGAGGTCGTAGAGAAGCTCCTCGTCGGGAAGGTCCTCGGGCGAGCAGGTGGTGGGGATCGCGGGTTCGGTGGCCTCGATGTCGGGTTTCGTTTCATCAACGCGGATGCTCATTGCAATATCCTTTCATATGAACATGCGCTCATATAACTTGCTTTCGATTATATGAGTGTATGTTCATATGTCAATACAATTTGCGTTAATTTCGATGACTGCTTGCCGCCTCTGCGATTTTCTGTGGGTTGGGAGACATCGACGCAATGCTCGCCAACATATTTCGAGATGTTCGGCTAGCATGCTAAGAAAGCCACCTTGAGAAGCATTAGAACTGTTCATATTTGTACTTTATCGTGTCAAATACCGCGAGAATCAGTTCTTCCTCTACGGGAGTTTCTGCAGAATCAGTTTTATCTAAAGTTATATTGAGCATTGCTGCAGCCAATCTGGCACATCGGTGGCCGAATAAGTCGAAAAATGTAGGTGGACATCCGCAGAGATCGCCTTTAGAAGAGCGAATTCTCAATTAGATCAATAATCGTGTCGTCTTCCGTGCGGTTTTCATCGATTTTTGCGAACATGTCGCATTCCCAAGCCCCATTGATTTCCTCAGCAAGGGCCCCGACGTGTTGCATGTCGTCGGGTTCGGGCACATCGTTGATGCTCGGGTCATCAGCTTGCGGATATTGGCTTGCAATTTCGCGCTTGGCGGCCTCTTCTTCTTTGAGTGTCTCCAGGACGCGGCGACCGTATTCGAAGTAGCGCCGCAAGACAAATTGACGAAGAGTTTCTTGCAGGATGGCGAAGTTATCCGGGAGTCGACCGGGCCATATCTTCTCGCGAATGCGAATCGCTTCCATGACCCGTTTAAAAGCGGACTGCTTGAAAAACGAATGACGATTAACTGTGATAACGGCATATCCCATGTTTCGCAGCGTGTTTCGGCGCTCCTCGTCAATTGATTGCTGCTCGGGTTCGTCGTGGTAAAAGCCGTTGTATTCGATATCGGTCATCGAATTTTCGAGCAGCGCGTCGAGGTAGAAAACCGTCCGTCGCGTTAGGGCGGCGTATCTTTTGGGGACTGGGATCGGATAATCCGTTTTGATAGCGCGTATGGCTAAGCCACCCATTGACTTGGGCATTGTCAGCATCATGACAAACGCCGTTTCGAGTGGGGAGCGACAGCCTTCGTGTACATAAGAAAGTGCCTTAAGTGCTTTATTAGATCCACGATACCCCGGTGCCTCTGAAAAGAAGGCTCTGAGCTCTTCAACGCTGGTTAGGGCTGGGCGCTCGCGATATTGAGTTTCGTCGGACGTTCCAAGCGCGTAGGAGCCGCAGATTTCAAAGTAATACTCAACGAGCTCCGAAAGGTTGAGGTCGGCTGTTGCTTCTAACGCGCACAGCTTGATATCGACGATGTAGACGTTCGGCTCGAGTTCTAGGTAGCTTTCTGCATCAAACGTATAGCGCGTGCAGTGGCAGATGCAGCCCTTGCGGTGCCTTTTGGCATTATTGGGAAACGTCAGCACATGGATACGTTCAGAATCGACATTCTTTCTGTTGAGCCATGCTCGTGCCGCTTCCAGGTCGGACGTGGTCGGCGCAGACACCCTGATCTTTTCCATAGGTATGGGACCGGTCGCGTAGCTTGCGAGCGAGTTGGCTGTTTGGTATACAGCGCGTGCCGTGGTATGTGACAGAATGATTCCCATACGCGCATGATGGCATAGCGGACGCCGCATACGCCCGAAACTTCGGGCAACGGTATTGGGGTGCGGCTTATCTTCTGCGAACGGTGGGTTTTTGAGCTGTCGTATTGAGGGAGCAGCTTTGGCTGGGGAGGTTTCTGCCGGCTGCCCCTTTTTGATGAACTTTAGTTGCGGATTCGTAGCTTCTAAGCGTTTTTGCCGACCGCTCAGATGCCTCACCAACATAATTTGAGTTATTCGGCCTTATCCTATACAAATGGTGCGATCGCAACGTCCTATTCGAATTGATTCAGGTAGATTTATGGGGCTTGGTTGCGAAATTAAGGCGATTTTAGCTTCGATTGCGGTTCAAGGGGCCTTGACTAGTGGTTCAGCTGGCCGAACAACTCGAAAAATGTAGGTGGGCCAACCTGCCGACTATGTGAAGCACGCGTATTTGCTCGTTTTGATGAAAACTAGGGTGCAGCCATAAGGCTGCGCCCTAGTTTACTGCGTGTCGGTGTGCCCAGACGGATTGCGCTGTGCCTGGCAGGCGCTCCCGCAGATGGATCGGTTATTTCGCGAATAGGTTCTTGAGGTTGAACTCGGCTTGGACGGTGCGGAGCATGAGGTCGGTGTCGTCCAGACCCAGATGCTGCTCGTTGGCATCGGCGGCGAGGGTGCCACGGCGGCGCGCCCAGTTCTCGAGCGCGGCGGGCGCGGACTCGCGGGGGAGCGAGCGCACGTCGGCGTCCAAGCTGCGGCAGATCTGGCGCGAGTCGATGACGATAATCTTGCCGGCGCGGCGTGCCTCGGCGTAACCGTCCAGATGAATTTTGAACCAGCTGTCCTCGAACGCGGCGTTATGCGCCATGTACGGGTACTTCTTCATAAGCTTGAGCAGCTGCTTCTGCAATTCCTTGTTCTCGCGGAAGGGTGTTTTGCCGTCGATGTCGTCCCAGGTGATGTGGTGGATATTCGACAACGGCACATCCTCGCCGCGGTAGATATCGGGCAGGCCGCAGTAGTGTGCCTCGGCGTCATGCGGCACGGCGTCGCTGGTGAGGTCCATGATTTCCCAGCCCACGTTGATGATATAGCCGCGCTCGGGTGCACGGCCGGTGGTCTCGATGTCGATACCGAGCACGGTGCCCTGGATGGGCTTGCGGGCGTAGGCCACGCCGAGCGCGTCGCGGTCGCCGCGGATCTCGCGCATGACCGACGCGGCGGTGCGCTTTTGCATCTTACCGATGGCGGCGCAGGTGTCGGCATCGGACAGGCCGCGCGAAAGCGTCGCGGGCGTCACGTTGCGCAGGCGCGCCTCGCCAATCTGGTCGCACAGGTCGCGGTTGCGGTCAGCCAGGTCGCGCACGGTGGCAAAGTCGAAGCTGGGGTCGCCCTCGGCGGTAAAGTACTCGGTTTCGAGCACCTTAAGGGCCTCCTCGCCCTTCTGGCGCTCGGATTCCATGGCGCCGTGATCGCCATAGATAAACATGGGAATAAACGGCTGGCGCTCGTATTCGAGTGCTTGTGAAACGTTCATACAACTGCTCCTTGGATGGGCCGCGTCGTGCGGCTCAGTGTCATTAAGATGTGGCGAGATGATAGTTTACCATGGGCAACTATTGGCATCGCGCCTAGGACAACTACAATACCCTAGTTGACCGCTAGGACTTTTACAATGCTGCCGAAAGACACGAAAGGTTCCATCCGTCATGGATTTGCTGATTGATATTCTGCTCGACGCCGGCAAGGACACGCTCTCGCTGGTACCGTTCTTATTGGTGACATATTTGGCCCTCGAGACCCTGGAGCACGTCGCGGGCGACAGCGTTAACGGCGCCATCAAGCGCGCCGGCGCCGCGGGTCCCGTGGTTGGCTCGTTGCTGGGCATGGTGCCGCAGTGCGGCTTTTCGGCAATGGCGGCAACGCTGTACGCCGGTCGTGTCGTGACCTTGGGCACGTTGGTGGCGGTGTTCCTTTCGACCTCCGATGAGATGCTGCCGCTGTTGCTCGCCGAGCAAGTTCCCGTGCAGACCATGGCGATGTTGCTCGCCTCGAAGGCGCTGATCGCGCTGGTCACGGGCTTTATCGTGGATGCGGCTATCCGCGGCCTTCGTCGTAATGCCCGCGCGCATGCGGCGATTCGCCGTACCGTGCTGGGGACCGCTGCCAATCCGGCTCATGTGAACTGCGCGCACGACGACCATACCGGGGGCGACATCATTGATGAAGTGGCCGAGGCGGGCGTAAGTGCTGATCACATCCACGAGCTGTGCGAACGCGATCATTGCGGCTGTGACGAGGATGAGGACGAGCACGGGCACGACCACAGCCACGATCATGGTCACGCGGACGAGCACGAGCGCCACCACGACCACAGCCACTCCTACGAGGGCGCGCCCATCGTGTCGATCATCCGCAGCGCGATCTCGCATACCGTGCAGGTGTCGGTATTCATTTTCCTGGTGACGCTGATTCTGGTCGCCGTGCTCGAGACCTTTGGCGAGTCGGCGATCGAGCAGTTCCTGCGCGGCAACGAGACGCTTGCGGTCCTGGGCTCGGCGCTTGTCGGCCTGATTCCCAACTGCTCGGCCAGCGTCGTCATCACGCAACTGTACCTGGAAGGCGCGCTGCAGCTGGCCCCGATGCTCGCCGGCACGCTCATTTCTGCCGGCGTGGGCTACCTGGTGCTGTTCCGCACCAACCGCAGCGCCCGCGAAAACGTCGTGTTCCTGGTCATGATGTACGTCATCGGCGCCGGCTGGGGCCTTATCCTATCCGCCGTTGGCCTTTAAGTAGATTATTGGGACATGTCTTACGATCTACCCCTGTGACCAGGGCATTCCCCGCTGCCAAAACAAAAAGGTAGATTTTTAGGCATGTCCCAAAAATCTACCTTGGTTAGCGCAGCAGCTCGGTGAGGTTGCGCTTAAAGCGGGCCCGGTCTTCGCTGGTAAATGCCACCGGACCGCGAGTGCGACCGCCGGCGCGGCGCACCTTCTTTTCCTCGTGGCGAATAAACAGTTGCATGTCGATGGTCGCCTTATCGTAGACGCGCCCGCGCACGCCGACGGCGGCGGCATCGCGCCCGAGCACCATGCTCGCCAAGCCAATGTCCTGCGTCACGACTACGTCGCCCGCCTGCAGGCGTTCGACAATGGCAAAGTCGGCGCTGTCGGCGCCAACGCTCACATCGAGCGTCGTGACCCAAAATCCGCGTCGCGCGTGCTCAGCATCGCGCGGGTCGTCGCGGCGAATGTGCCGTTCTAGGTTTTGCGTGCTGTTGCCGGCGATAACAACGGCGACGCCCGCCCGCCGCGCGCAGTCAATCGACTCGCGCGTGACCGGGCAGGCGTCTGCATCAATAAAGAGCGTTCGTGGCATCTAGTGCACCAGTTTGCCAAATTGAGTAGCACGAACAATCAGCGTTACGCCAAACACCAGCAGTGCGGCGCCGCTAAAGATGACGAGCATCTTGGCCGACCACAGCGGATAGATAAACACGAACATGCCGGCGATGATGGAGAGTGCGCCGCTCAGGATGGCGAGGGCGCGGTTGGACGAAAGCTCGGACTCCAGAATGGACATGACACCTTCGACAATCCAGCCAAAGCCGGCCACGATAACCACCATCGTGGTGAGCGTCGCGGTCGAGAAGGCCTGGTTGCGCAGGATTATGGCGCCGCCCAAGATAATGAGTAGGTTGGAGATGATGCTCGTCACGCGCCAGCCGGTGGGCAGCAGCGGCTCAAAAATGGCAGTGAACAGCCTGATGGCAGCAGTGATTACAAAGTAAAAACCCAGGACAGTCGTCAAAAAGACGAGGGACTTGGCGGGTGCAAAAAGCAGCGCGATACCAGCAATGAGCGCTAAGACGCCCGTGATGGCGTAAATCCAGCGCACGGCCTTGACGGCTTTGCCCGCCATGCTTTTCTCGTCAAATCCAAACTGGCTCGATTTTTGGTCATCGTTCTTAAAGATGCCCATAATGTCTCCTTTCCGTGCGGCGTAAGCCTTGATCGTTACAACCAGTATCGCCTAAAGGCGCTGGCGTATGGGTCGGAGAGGGCGAAACGTAACCCAAAGGCCCCGAATTGTTTCCGTTGTTCCCCACGTTGCGATTTTCTATTCAACAGGTGTAGAACATTGCAGCCCTGTTCGTTATTGCCTACGTTTTAGGTTAGATTTTCCTAAGGACAATTGGCTTGTATTGGGGGTCCCTATGAACGAAGCAGTTCCCGAGGCGCCGTCGAGTGTCGAATCGATGGCAGAGCAGGGTTGCGAAAAGCTCGGCTTGGAAGCGTTTGATGCGCTGGTCCGTCGTGCCCGTACGTGCCGCCGTTTTGACGAGTCCATGCGCGTGCCGCGTGAGTTTTTGCTCGAGCTGGCAGAGCTGGCTCACCTGACTCCCTGTGGTGCCAATGCTCAGCGTCTTCGTTTTCATGTGGTGAGCGATGCCGAGGATTGCGCGCGCGTATTTGATGAGCTCGCGTGGGCCGGTGCGCTTAAGGATTGGCCGGGTCCTGCCGAGGGTGAGCGCCCGACCGGCTACATCGCGATTTTGGCCGAGCGCGCCGTTCCGGGCAAGCCCGCCGCTCCCATTACCGAGGTCGACACGGGCATTGCCGCGCAGACGATGATGCTCGCCGCCCGCAGCGCCACGCCCGAGGTGGCAGCCTGCATGTTCAAGGCCTTTACGCCCCACGCGATCGATGCCATGGGGCTCGATAACGACAAGTATGAGCTCAAGCTGATCATGGCGTTTGGCGTTCCGGCCGAGACACAGGTGATCGATGCGATCGATTCCAACCCCGACGGCTCCATCAATTATTGGCGCGACGAGGCGCGGGTGCACCAC
Organism: Collinsella aerofaciens ATCC 25986; assembly: GCF_964237925.1. Taxonomy (GTDB): domain Bacteria; phylum Actinomycetota; class Coriobacteriia; order Coriobacteriales; family Coriobacteriaceae; genus Collinsella; species Collinsella aerofaciens_BJ. The sequence goes on from NZ_CAXSKI010000026.1 coordinate 16,851, forward strand.
GTACCCAAGCGTCCGCTTGCCGACGTGCTGCTGTAGTTGTGCGTCGTTGCGGTGCAATCCGGCGGCAAAATCACCACAAAGGCTCCTGTCCCCTTTGTGGTGGTACGAGGGGAGGGTGTGTGGCAGATCTGTATTTGGTGCGGCATGGGCAGACTGAGCTCAATGTGCAGAGCATTTTGCAGGGCTGGCACGATTCGCCGCTTACGGCGCGCGGACGCGAGCAGGCGCTGGCGACGCGCGCGGCGTTTGAGGCGCGCGGCGTGGCCTTTGACCATGTGTATTCCTCGCCGTTGGGCCGGGCGCGGCATACGGCCGAGCTTATCGTTGGCGAGGGCCGTTCCATTGAGCTGGTCGATGACCTGCGTGAGTGGCATTTTGGCTCGCTGGAGGGCACATCAAATCGCGAGATGCCGCCGCAGCCCTGGGGCGATTATCCGGTGGCCTTTGGCGGCGAGTCGGAAGTGCAGCTTCAGTCGCGCATGGTCGCGGCGCTGTCCCGCATCATGGCCAGGCCGCAGCACGACTGCGTGCTGGCGGTTTCCCATGGCTCAGCCTGCCAGGAGTTTCTTGAGTATGTGACTGGCGAGGGGGAGCTACCCGACAACGGTGCCGTGCTTCATTTTGGCTATTGCGACGGGGCGTTTTCGCTCTTGGGTTGGTAACGAACGAAAGGACCCCTATGAATAAAGATCTGTATCTGGTCCGTCATGGACAGACGATATTCAACCTTAAGCGTATCATTCAGGGGTGGAGTGACTCGCCGCTTACGCAGTTGGGTTGCGACCAGGCGGCGCGCGCCGGCATGTTTTTACGTGCGCGTGGCATTGAGCCCGATCATGCCTACACCTCCACGCTTCATCGCACCGAGCAGACTATCGCCAACTTGTGGCCGGGCTTGGCGTACGAGCGCCTGGACGGTCTGCGCGAGTGGTTCTTTGGCGACTTTGAGGCCGAGCGCGTGATGCTTATGCCCGAGCGCCCGTGGCGCGACTTCTATTGCCAGTTTGGCGGCGAGGGCCAGATGCAAGTGCGCGAGCGCATGGTGGCGACGCTGATCGAGCTTATGCAGCGTCCGGACCATACGTGCGTGCTCGCGGTAAGCCATGGCTCGGCCATCAAGGAGTTTATGGATCACGTGAAGGGTGCGGCGGCCGACGAGCGCGATCGCGTGCCGGGCAACTGCGCGGTGCTGCACTTTGCGTTTGACGACGAATCCGACACGTTTGAGCTGATTGAGATTTTTACGCAGGAGGATTACGCACGCGAGCTGGGGCTTGAACCGCTCGTGGCGGCAGCAGGCCCGCAGCGGGGATAACGTGAGCGTGGCGGCACGGGTCGCCGGCATAACTTCTCGACGCAAAAGGGGCGGAGATGCATGTACCTGCTGCATCTCCGCCCCCTGTTTGTTGAGCTGCCGATTTTTGTGCTGGACGGTCTGGTCTTGCTAGAACCGCGCGACTTGGTGCGTGAGCAGACCCGTCGGAACCTGCGGCGCGCCGCCGCTGACCTGCGCGGCGGGGAAGAGCGCAGCTACGGCAAAGTTGAACGGCTCCTTGCCGGTGTACGTTCCGGCGGCACGGGCCTCATCGGCCAGCAGCTGCGACGCCCCGGCCAGCGCGGCAGCGTAGGCGGGGTCGTCGGCCAGTGCCGGCTCTGGTACTTGGTCGAGCATGGCACGGATGGCGGCAACAGCGTCCTCGCGCTTGACCTCCCACACGCGGTGCGTAATGCCCGCGGGGTCGGTGACGGCGTAGAGCGAGGCGCCCTCTTTGGCAGCGCCCAGGATGATGTCCATGACGGGCGACGCCTCGTAGGCGAGCGACACGGGGCGCGGCTGAACTTTGAGTTCGGCGATCGCGCGCGCGGCGGCGGCCACGTCGGCGCTGGCATCGCCCTTGCCGCCCGCAAGTACACTCGTCGGGCAGATCGCCACGACACCCGTCACACGTCCCGGCTCGCCCGAGCATTCGTACACGTAATACGCCGCACCCGGGTCCTTGAGCATCAGACCATCGGCAATGGCTCCGCGCAGGGCATCGTTGCCGCTTAGGATGCTGCCCATTGCAGGCAGCGCCTCGAGCACGCGGTCCTGAGCCGGGCGGATGCAGGGAAACGGAAGTGCTTTCATGGGCGGTCCTAACGCGCGAGTCGGTTTGTTCGCGGCTTATTATGCCCCAACTTGGCCGCTCGCGTCCCAGAGCACGTTATCGGCGAGCGCGATTAGCACCTGCTGACAACGAACGATATCGGCGTGGGGCACATATTCGTTGGGCTTGTGCGCGAGCGCGAGCGACCCGGGACCGTAGCTCATGCAATTGCGGTTACCTGTCTTGCCGGCAATGACGGCGGTGTCGGTGTAGCCGGTAAAGAAGCCAACGGTCGTGTCCGCGTCCGTCACGTCATCGGCGGCACGCTTGAGCGCTGCTAGAAGGGGAGAGTTTGGGTCGCGCTCGATGGCGGGGCGGTCGCCCGTCACGACGTAGCTGCCGTGGCAACCGGGAATGGCGGCTTCGGCGACGGCGATGGCCTGCTCTACCATGCGCGTTACGGCGGCCGTATCGGTCGGCGGGGTCAGGCGCATGTCGACCCAGACTTTGGCGCGGTCGGGTACGACGTAGGGGCGATATCCGCCCTCGATTTGGCCGAACGTGATGGTCGAAGGCCCCAGCTCATCGTGCGCGGGCAGCGCCACAAACGCGCGACAGAGCGAACACACGACCTCGGCCATGGCGGCGACGGCATCCGCGCCCTTCCAGGGCCGGCTTGCATGCGCCGTCACGCCATCCATTTCAATCTCGAACCACGTACGCCCCTTGTGCGCCACCTGGATCTGTCCGTCGGTGGGCTCGGTGTCCAGCACCCATTCGCGCGAACCGACCCAGCCGGCATCGATGGCTGCCTCGGAGCCTCGCATAAAGTCTTCCTCGTCGACCGAGCAGATGAGCGAAAAGCCGCGGCGGGGCAGCGCGCCATCCGCCGCCACGCGCTCGAGCGTATGGACCAGTGCGGCAATGGCACAGGCCAGGCCACCCTTCATATCGCAGGCGCCGCGGCCGTAGAGCTTGCCGTCGCGCACGACCGCCCCGAGCGGCGTAATGTCCGCGTCCCAGCCGTCGCCCAAGGTGACTGTATCCATGTGGCAGATGTAGACGAGCCGTGGCTCGTCGCTCAAACCGGGCACGGTGACCATGAGATTGCGGCGTCCGGTCAGCACCTCGAGTTCCTCAACCTGCACGGCATGGAGCACCGGATGACTCAACCGCTCCAATTGAGCCTCAACCAACACTTTGATATAGCGTTCAATCTCGCCCTCATACGCACCTGGGTCGGAACTGTCGATCCGCACGAGCCCTTGCGTAAGCCGCCAAGCAAAATCTGTATCAACCATAGGCACCTCACAGATAGTTAGGTCAACATACAAATTGTATGTCAAGAAGCGGCTCGGTGCATTTAATGGAGCGCTCACAAAAACGGGGGCGCCTCTCGTGCGAAAGGCGCCCCCGCGGGCATTCAATGTCAGTAACGGGCAGGCCACATGGGGAACTGCCCGTCAGATCAGCCGGCGCTATTTGATCACGCGCACGCGATACATCGACGGAATCTGCTTGAGCGCCTCGATGGTGCTGCTGTCCAGGTGCTCGTCGGTGTCGAACATGGTGTAGGCGTTCTCGCCGGCAGACTCGTTGGTCATACGCTGCACGTTGGCATTGTCCTTGGCCAGGATTGCCGTGATCTGACCGATCATGTTGGGCACGTTGGCGTGCAGGCAGGCGATGCGGCTTGCGGCGCGCGCCTTGCCCATGCTGCAGGTGGGGTAGTTGACGCTGTGCGCGATGTTGCCGTTCTCCAGGTAATCCTTAAGCTCGCTGATGGCCATGTCGGCGCAGTTGGCCTCGGCCTCGCCAGTGCCGGCGCCCGAGTGCGTGGTGATAAACGTGTTGGGCATCTTGACGGTCTTGGGCGTGGCAAAATCGCAGCTAAACCAGCTCAGCTTGCCCTCGCGCAGGGCGGCGTCAACGGCGTCCTCGTCAATGATGGTCTCGCGTGCGTAGTTGATGAGCACGGCGTCCGGGGCCAGCAGGTTGATCTGCTCGGTGCTAATCATGCCGATGGTGTCGGCCTTGCTGGGCACGTGCACCGTGAGGTAATCACAGCCGCGGCAGAGATCTTCGAGCGTGCCCACGCGCTGCACCTCGCGGCTCAGCACCCACGCGTGCTCAACGGAAATGAACGGATCGTAGCCGTAGACGTCCATGCCCAGATTGACGCAGGCGTTGGCGACCTTGGAGCCTACGTTGCCCAGACCGATGACGCCGATGCGCTTGCCCTTGAGCTCGCGGCCCACAAAGGCCTTCTTGGCCTTCTCGGCGTCGACCTGGATCTCGGGGTCGTCGGCGTTGTCGCGCACCCAGTTCATCGATTGCACCACGCCGCGGCTCGAGAGCACCAGCATGCCTAGGACGAGCTCCTTAACGGCGTTGCTGTTGGCACCGGGGGAGTTAAAGACGACGACGCCCTTCTTGGCGTACTCCTCGACGGGGATGTTGTTGACGCCGGCGCCGCAGCGGGCGATGGCGCGGATGCCCTCGGGCAGCTCGTAGCCGTGCAGGTCAGTCGAGCGCATCAGGATGGCGTCGGCCTCCTCGGCGGTGCTCACAAATTCGTAGCCCTCGCCAAACTCGACTTTGCCGTCCTTGGTGATGTCGTCGATGGTCTTAATCTTGCGCATGAAAAACTCCTTAGCAGGTTTGGTTTAAACAGGTGGTTTGAAGTGGCTGGTCGGCCCGCGCGTTGCGGGCTAGTTAGATCGCGGGCTCAAACTACGCTGCGTTTCGAAGTCCTTCATGTACGAGGCCAGTGCCTGCACGTCTTCCATGGTTACGGCGTTGTAGACGCTGGCGCGCATGCCGCCTACCAGACGATGGCCCTTGACGTTTTGAATCTGGTGCTCGGCCGCGCCTGCGACAAAGGCCGCGTCGAGTTCGGCGTCGCCGGTGCGGAAGGTGACGTTGGCGATGGAGCGGCTGTCGGCCTGCGTGGTGCCATGGAACAGCACACTGTGCTCGAGCAGGTCATAGAGCAGGTTGGCCTTGGCCCAGTTGCGCTCGGCCATGGCGGCAAGTCCGCCGGTCTCCTCGACCCACCGGAACACCTTGCCGCACACGTAGATGCCAAAGGTGTTGGGCGTGTTGAGCATGGAGCCCTTGGCGGCCTGGGTCTTAAGGTCCATGTACTGCGGCGCCCGCGCAAAGGCGGGGCCGTCGGCGATGAGGTCGTCGCGCACGATAACCACGGTCACGCCCGCGGCGCCGGCGTTTTTCTGCGCGCCGGCGTAGATGAGCCCGTAGCGCTCAACATCGAGCGGCTGCGACAGAAAGCAGCTCGAGACATCTGCGATCAGCGGTACGTCGCCGCAAGCGGGCAGCTCGTGGTACATGGTGCCAAAGATGGTGTTGTTCTGGCAGATGTAAACGTAGTCGAGCCCGTCGCTCGCGGCCTCGGCGGCAATGCGCGCGTTGATGTCGGCCATGTCGGGGATGCGGTCGAAGTTGGTGTCCTCGGAGCTCGCGAGCAGCACGGCCTCGCCGTACTTGGCGGCCTCCTTGTATGCCTTGTTGGCAAAGTTGCCGGTCACGATGTAGCCGGCGCGGCCGCGGCGCATGAGGTTCATGGGGATGCCCGCAAACTGCAGCGTGGCGCCGCCCTGCAAAAACAGGACACGGTAGTTGTCGGGGATGCTCAGCAGGCGACGCAGGGTTGCCTCGGCGTCGTCGATGATCTGCTGGTACATGCTAGATCGATGGCTCATCTCGAGCACGGACATGCCGCAACCGCGGTAGTCCATCATCTCGTCGGCGATCTCGGCGAGCACGCTTGTGGGCAGCGCTGCCGGGCCAGCTGAGAAGTTGTGCACACGTGCCATCTTCTAGTTCCCCCTTGTAGTCGTTTGGACGTTCGGGTTACTTTAGCACAGTGGAGCGCCAGGCGCGACCGCATCACGGTAAAACTCGAGTGCGTCGCTATGATTTACAGGATGGTTACATGGGGGAGGGGTGCTTTACTCCTCAGGCAAATCCAAATCTGCGAGCGAAGACATGAGGTTCCTAGGCGCTTGATCTCTTCGTCCTAAAGTAGCTACCTCCTAGTCACTACGATGCTAGCGTGGCGATGACGGCTTCGTCGCCGGCGTATATTAGGGTGTTGCCGTCGGGGATGATCGTTTGGCCTTCGCGCTTGAGCATCACCACAATAAACGGATGTTTGCCTTGCGGCACATCGCACAGGCGCTGGCCGGCCAGGCGACCGTGGGGAGTCACGGTGACCTCGCGCAGCGTAACTTCGGTACGCTCTTCAAACGTCGGCGCGGCCATCACCAGCAGATCGCCTTCCTGGATCACGGTGTCGCCATTGGGCAGTACCGGGTGCGCCCCGTCGCGCAGCACCAGGACCACGAGCATATTTGTGGCGCTGCCAATGTCCGCGAGCGAGCGTCCGGCAAACGGATGTCCAGCGCACACCTTGAGCTTTACAAACGACATGCCGTCCTCGTCGCGGTAGTCGTTAAAGGTGCGGCGCACGTCGCCGGTCGCATCGATCATATCGAGCTTCTTCGCCACCGCCGGCAGCAGCGAGCCCTGCACCACAATGCTCGACACGGCAATCACAAACACCAGGTCAAATAGGTCGTGTCCGCCGGGAACGCCGGCCACCACGGCAAAGAGACTAAAGACGACCGAAGCTGCTCCGCGCAGGCCCGCCCAGGTTACGAGCGCGACCTGGCGGGGGTTTGTCTTAAAGGGCGCCAACAGCAGACCGACAGCGATGGGGCGGCTCGCAAAGAGCATAAACGCCATGAGCGCCAGGCCCGGCAGCAGCATCTGCGGCAGGCGCGCGGGCGTTACGAGCAGGCCGAGCAAGAAGAAGATGGTCATCTCTGCCATCTCGGTGAGGGTGTCAAAGAAGTGCGCCATCTCGACCTTGCCGGTGATGTCGCTCGCACCCAGCACAATGCCTGCCAGGTACACGGCTAAAAAGCCGTTGCCGCCCAGGTAACTCGGCAGCGCGTAGGCGACGATGGCCACGGCGAACAAGAAGATGGTCTGCGCGCCCTCGGCCGTTGCGTGTGCGCGTTCAATCAGACGGCCCGCCGCCCAGCCGATGGCAAGGCCCAGGCCCACGCCCAAGATAATCTGCTTGGCCAGCAGTGCGGGAATGTTGATGTCGCCGCCGGCCGCGAGTGTGGCGAGCACGGCGGTGAGCATATAGGCGACGGGATCGTTGGAGCCCGATTCGACCTCGAGCAGCGAGTCGGTGCCGCCCCTCAGCGACAGGCTGTGCTCGCGCAGAACGCTAAAGACGCTGGCCGCGTCGGTGGACGCCACGACCGATCCCAACAGCAGGCCGCCGATCCAGTCGAAGCCCAGTACAAAGTGGGCGAACACGCCGGTGATGCCTGCGGTGATGACGACGCCGAGCGTGCTCAGCAGCACCGCCGGCGCGGCGACGGGCTTGGCGCGGTCGATATTGGTGTTAAAGCCGCCGTAGAACATGATGAATAGCAGCGCCGTGCTGCAGACGGTTTCGGTGAGCGCGTAGTCGCTAAAGTCGATGTGTGCCGGGCCGTTGACGCCCAGCAGCATGCCGAGTGCGATAAAGATGAGCAGGGTGGGGAAGGGGAGTTTTTTGCCGACGGGTTTGATGGTCAGGCACAAAATGATGACGAGGCCGATAAAGAGAAGGATCTGGTTCATGGATGGTGTCCGCTCCTGGGTGGTTGGCGTGGCACGGTCAGTTGTCTGCGGTTATTTGTACCCAAAGATGGTGGGTTTATGGGGTTGGATTGCGGGCGTGCGCGATATCGTCATAGACGGCTGCCGTCTTTGCCTCTGCTCGGAAACCCTTTCCAGCTTTATTGCAACGGAGTACAATGGGTAACGTTTAAGTTCAACTTGAAGTTTTAGTTGCGGCACCGGGCTTCGGCCGCAATGCAAGGAGAGGCGTACCATGGCGATCTATGTGACATCTGACGCTCACGGGCACGTGCGTGCGCTTGACGAGGCCCTGTCTAAGATCTCGTTGACGTCCGACGACACACTGTACGTGCTGGGCGACATGATCGATCGCGGGCCCGATCCGGTCGGTGTTATTAAGCTCGTGCGCTCGCTGCCCAACGCCCGCGTGCTCAAGGGCAATCACGAGCAGATCATGCTCGATGCCATCATTGGCCAGGATCCGCTCGATGCCGAGACCTGGGATATCAACGGTGGCTGGACGACGCGCGAGCAGCTCAACGACATGGAATTTGAGGCATACGAGGAGCTCGTGCGATGGATGGCCGCGCTGCCGCTCTACGCGGTGGTCGAGACCGAGGAGCGCCCGTATCTGCTGGTACATGCTGGAATCGAGATGAAGGCGGCGCGCGCGTTTTTGCTTGAGCATGGTGTCGATTGTGCCGATGGCGTCGGAGCGGTGGGTGCTGATCGCGAGCTGCTGCAGCAGATGCTCGCAGTGCAGTCGTCCGATGACCTGCTGTGGATTCGTCACGGCTATTGGGATGTGCCGACCGGGCTGCTTTCTGCCGAGGGCAAGGGTCCGGTCGTGGTGAGCGGTCACACGCCAACGGTGTCGCTCGGGCGTTATTGCGAGGTCGGTGGTCTTGCGGGGCTCGATGAGGAGTCGGGCCGCGGGCAGATCGTGCGCCTGGGCGGCGAGGATGCCGCCGGTGTGCCCGATCGCATCGACATCGACTGCGCTGCCGCCACCGGCTCCGAGTTCGGTCGCGTGGGCATCCTGCGCCTGGACGACGGGGCGGAGTTCTACGCGAACATCAACCCGGGCGAATAATCGGTGCAAGGGGTAGCTAATTTGGGACGGGGCTTTTTTGACTACTTTTGCCCTTCTGCCCGCTAATTGATTTCTCTGGGACGGGGATTAAATAATCATTTGGCTGCCCGCTGGCTAAGTGAGTAGACTTTTTTGGAAATGCCGAGCACCCAACATATTTGCCTCAATAAAACCGACGCTCCTATAAGTTGTCAAGAGGCAGTTTGCGGGAGCGTTCTCTCCAATTCGCACAGGAGCTCGTAATA
>NZ_CAXSKI010000027.1:0-23695 GCF_964237925.1 Collinsella aerofaciens ATCC 25986
GCTTGCCCGTATCGTAGGCAATGCGCCGAATGCTCGCCATCGAAATTTATCGATGGCCTATTTCAGACTGTAATGGGCAGACTCCCCTATGCGTTCTTCTGGACCTTGAAGCGTTGCTTCAGTTGACCGCAGGCGGCATCAATATCATTGCCGCGAGAATTGCGGATCGTGGTCTCGATGCCACGAGACTCAAGGCGGCGCTGAAGATCCTCAACCTTATGAATCGGCGACGGCTTGAGCGGGCTGCCCTCGATGTCGTTAAGCTGAATCAGGTTAACGTGGCACAGCGTTCCCTCGCAGAAGTCGCAGAGCGCCTGCATCTCGGGATTCGTGTCGTTGACGCCTTCGATCATGGCATACTCATAGGTCGGTCGGCGTCCGGTCTTCTCGGTGTAGAGCTGAAGCGCCTCGTGAAGGCGAAGTAGCGTGTACTTCTTAACGCCAGGCATAATCTTGTTGCGCGTGGACTGGATAGCGGAGTGCAGCGACACAGCGAGCGTGAACTGCTCGGGAATGTCGGCAAACTTGCGAATGCCTGGAATAACACCGCTGGTGGAGACAGTAAGATGACGGGCGCCGATGCCGATGCCATCGGGGTCGTTAAGGATGCGCAGTGCCTTGAGAACCTCGTCGTAGTTGGCAAACGGCTCGCCCTGACCCATGAAAACGACGCTTGTGGCGCGCTCGCCAAAGTCGTTGGATACATGAAGCACCTGGTCGACGATCTCTTGAGCGCTCAGAGAGCGCTTGAGGCCGTTGAGACCAGTAGCGCAAAAGGCGCAGCCCATGCCACAGCCAGCCTGAGTAGAAACACAGACGGAGAGTTTATTGCGGCGAGGCATGCCAACGGTCTCGACGGAAATGCCGTCGTGGTACTCGAGCAGATACTTGCGCGAGCCGTCCTTGGAAACCTGTTTGGTAAGCTCCGTCGGCGTGTCGAAGGCAAATGCCTCTTTAAGCTGCTCGCGGAAGGCCTTGGGAAGGTTAGTCATATCATCAAACGAACAAACGTTCTTCTCAAAGACCCATTCGATGAGTTGCTTGGCGCGGAAAGCGGGCTGGCCGAGTTCTGCCACGAGCTCGCGAATATCGTTTTGGCTCAAGTCGCGAATGTCCTGAGATTTAGTCCTGGGATTCATGGAAGCCTTTCGATTTTGGGGAAACGTAGAGGGTATCGCTACAATATGGTATCAGCTGCAGAAATTATAGAGGAGGAGTCTGCCCATGCCGGGTAAAAGCCTAGAGAACATGCACGTAGCGGTCTTGGCGGGCGGTCATTCCGCTGAGCGCGAGATCTCGCTCAATTCGGGAAAGAACGTCGTGGTGGCCTTGAAGGAGGCCGGCTACACTTCGGTGGAGCTGCTCGACACCGCCGCCGATGACTTTATGGTGACTATGGCGACCGGCGGCTTTGACGTGGCGTTTATCGCCATGCACGGCGCCGGCGGCGAGGATGGCGCCATGCAGGGGGCCATGGAGACCCTGGGTGTCCCCTACACGGCCTCGGGCGTGCTTGCCAGCGCCTGCGGTGCCGACAAGGAGGTCTCTAAGCTCTTGTACGCCAAGGCGGGCATCCCCATTGCCCCCGGCCTCGCGCTCGAGGTGGGCGATGAAGTCGATATCGATCATATCGTCGAGGTTTGTGGCGAGCGCTGCTTTGTGAAGCCGGCCGTCAACGGTTCCAGCTATGGCATTTCCCTGGTCCATGAGCCCTCCGAGCTGCCCGCGGCAATCGCCAAGGCGTTTGAGTACGGCGACAAAGTGCTGGTCGAGAAGTGCATCGAGGGTACCGAGATCACCGTCGGCGTGTACGGCGAGGACGACGTGCGCGCTCTGCCGATTGTCGAGATTCGTAAGCCCAAGGACTGCGAGTTCTACGATCTGGACGTGAAGTATGTCGACCCTACGGACATCCATCGCATTCCGGCGCAGATTTCACCCGAGAATTACACTCGCGCTCAGGAGCTTGCCTGCGCTGCTCACAAGGCCCTCGGTTGCCTGGGTATCTCGCGCAGCGACTTTATTGTGAGTGAGGACGGCCCCGTCATCCTCGAGACCAATACCATTCCCGGCATGACCGATACGTCGCTGTATCCGGATGAGATCCGCCACACCGACGACATGACGTTCCCGCAGGTCTGTGACAGCCTGATCCGTATGGGCCTTCGTCGAGCGGGCATTGCATGCTAATCGAGGACGCGGTTTCGTCAGGAACGCCGCAGTTTGTCATCGACTCCTATGCCACGCTTGCCGAACGCGCCAAAACGCAGTCCTTCGGCCTTATCGAGGAAGATGTAATTGTCCTCGATACCGAGACCACAGGTCTTTCGGTGCAGGACAACGAGCTGATCGAGATCTCGGCGGCCCGTCTTTCGGGCCGCGAGATCGTCGACCGCTTCGATACCTTCGTGCATCCCAAGCAGCTGATTCCCGCCGAGATTACCGAGCTCACGAGCATTACAAATGCCGATGTGGCAGATGCCCCGTCGGCCGTTGAGGCCGTAGCCGCTCTCGCCGATTTTGTCGGTGGTTGCCCGGTAATCGCACATAACGCCACGTTCGACCGCTCGTTTATCGAGTCGGTCAAAGGCGGCGTCAACGTGAGCGATATTTGGATCGATTCGCTGGCGCTGTCGCGCATCGCGCTTCCGCGCCTGGCCTCGCACAAGCTGTCTTTTATGGCCGATCTGTTTGGCTGTGACTCGGTATCACACCGTGCCAATGCCGACGTCGACGCCCTGTGTGGCGTATGGCGCGTGTTGCTCGTGGCACTCACCGACTTGCCCCAGGGCCTCATGGCGCGCCTAGCCGACATGCATCCGGACGTGCCTTGGTCCTATCGTCCAATCTTCTCATTCTTGGCGGGGCAGAACCCTGGTTCTATCTTCTCTCTCAGCGCCGCCCGTGCTGACGTTCTCAAGGCCGATCGCGCCGACGATCGGGTGGACGCCGACGAACTGCCGGTACTCAGGATGCCGAGTCGTGAGGAGATTGAGGCAGACTATGCGCCAGGTGGCCTGGTCAATCGCATGTATCCCACCTACGAGCCGCGTGATGAGCAGATCGCGATGGCGCTCGAGGTCTGCGATGCGCTGGTCACGGGCACTCATCGTGTAATTGAGGCGGGCACGGGCGTCGGCAAATCGATGGCCTATCTGGTGCCTTTTGCCGAGGCAGCACGCCGTAACAACATCACGGTTGGTATTGCGACCAAATCGAACAATCTTGCCGACCAGCTCATGTACCATGAGCTGCCAAAACTTGCCGAGCAACTGGACGGTGGCCTGTCATTTTGCGCTCTCAAGGGCTATGACCACTATCCGTGCCTGCGCAAGCTTGAGCGCATGAGCCGCGGCCAGGTCGAGATTACCACCAAGCGCGATCCGGCGGACACGCTCACGGCGGTCGCGGTCATTATGGCGTACGTCTGCCAATCAGCCGATGGCGACCTCGACTCGCTCGGCATTCGGTGGCGCAGCGTCAACCGCCCCGACTTTACGACGGCCTCGCGCGAGTGTGCTCGTCGCCTCTGCCCGTTTTTCCCTGATAAATGTTTGGTCCACGGCGCTCGACGTCGTGCGGCGCATGCCGACGTGGTGGTCACCAATCATTCCCTGCTGTTCCGCAATGTCGCGGCCGAGGGCAGGATTTTGCCTCCGATTCGTCATTGGGTAATCGACGAGGCCCATTCCATCGAGCGCGAGGCGCGCCGTCAGTGGGCGCGCGTGGTGTCGGCGGACGAATCACGCGTTCTGTTTGAGCGCCTGGGTGGCTCGAGCACCGGCGCGCTAAGCCAGGTTTCCCGTGATTTGGCAACCTCCGAGGGCTCTACGCTCTATCTGGGCCTTACTGCCAAGGCGACCTCGACGGTTGCGCGTGCGAGCATGGCGATCGCCGACGTGTTCGATGGCGTTCGCGAGCTCGGCCGCCGTGCCCGTGGGGGTTATGACAATGCCAATCTATGGATTGGCCCCGAGCTGCGCGAATCTGACGACTGGCATGATTTCTTACAGTCGGCTTACACTGCCATCGACGCATTGGAACAAGCTGACAAGAGCGTCGACGCGCTGGTACAAGCCGTCGCCGCCGACAAGCCCGAGGTTGTTGTCGACCTGGGTGATATCTCGCGCCGCCTGCACGAGCTGGCCGAGAACCTCAAGCTCATCATTGATGGCACCGATGAACACTACGTGTATTCGCTGCAGGTCAATCGCAGGCTGCGTGCCGGCGGAGAGTCAATGACCGCAGAGCGCATCGACATTGGCGAGGCCTTGGCAACCGAGTGGCTGCCCGAGGTTCACACGGCTATCTTTACCTCGGCGACCATGACGGTGTCCAAAAGCTTTGAACACTTTAACCACGCGGTCGGCCTCGATCGCATTGGTGCTTCAACATCCACATCGCTGCACTTGGACTCGAGCTACGACTTCGATTCGAACATGGCTGTAGTCGTTGCGGGCGATATCCCCGATCCGCGCGATCGTGAGAGCTATCTTACGGCGCTCGAGCGCGTGCTGGTCGACGCCCATCTTGCCATGGGCGGATCGGTGCTCACGCTGTTCACCAATCGGCGCGACATGGAAGACCTGTACGCCCGCGTTGAGCCCAAAATGGCCCGTGCGGGTCTGGAGCTCAACTGCCAGCAGCGCAACTCATCTCCTCGTCGCCTGCGCGACCGGTTTATCAACGAGCCGACCTCGTCGCTTTTTGCACTTAAGGCCTTCTGGGAGGGATTCGACGCCAGCGGCGAGACGCTGCGCTGCGTCATCATTCCCAAGCTGCCGTTCTCGAGCCCCACGGACCCGCTCTCGTGCGAGCGCAACCTGCGCGAAGACCGCGCTTGGGCGCGCTATTCGCTGCCCGAGGCGGTGCTCGAGGTCAAGCAGGCGGCCGGCCGCCTTATCCGCTCGTCGACCGATTGCGGCGTGCTGATTCTGGCCGACCCGCGCCTGGTGACGAAGGGCTACGGAAAGAAGTTCTTAACGTCGCTGCCCACGAGCTCCTACCAGCGCATCGAATCGGCGCAGATCGGGCACTATCTGCAACTGTGGCGTGCACGCCACGAGCGGCGGCGCTAAAGCGGACAGACGAGGGTTTTTGCCATATCGCACAGACGCTTTGACAGGGCGGGGTCATCCAAGATGTGGATGGCTCCGCCCGCTGCAATTATCTGGCTCAGTAGCCAACGCTCGGAGCCGTAATGCACGGTTACCGTTGCCATGTCTGCTCCGCTGCGCTCGATTAGGGTGATGCCGGCCCAGTCCAGATGCTCCGCCATATCGAATGGCATCAAGAGCTTTGCACTACGCTGCGTCCGGGCAAGGGAATCGTGGAGGGATGCGACGTCCGGTGCATGAGGCACGACGGAGTCTTCCGTCAAGGCGAGTCCCTCGATTTTATCCATGCGATAGGTGCGCTGCTCATCGACCGCGATGTCCCAGGCAATCAGGTATGTTTGGTCGCCGTTTGCCGTAATGCGCAAGGGGTCGACCAGACGCTCACGTGGCCGTGCATCGTCCATCGAGCGATACGAGATGCGGCAGCGAACGCCGTCCTGAATGGCGCAGCTCAGCTGCTGCCAGTGCGACCCGTGGTTGACGGTGTCAAAGACGCGCTGGTTATAGCCGAGCTCTTCGGGTAGAAGAGCATGCCGAATCCGGGCTGCCGTCTGTGGCTCGATCCCCAACGATTCAAGTTCGTGGTTGAGCACAGCGCCCTCGGCGGCACTCAGGCGCAACGGTAGAACACGCCCGGCGTCGCCGGTGAGGACCACACGCTCGCCGTGGCATTCGCAGATGATGCGCGCGCCCGATTCTCGGTCCGCGAGCGTCGAGACGATCTCGAGAATCTCGTCGAGTGACACCCCTGTGATGTCAAAGCGGCTGCAAATCTCGGCTCGTGTCATGCCGCTCTCGCCGGCGGCGTAGAGGGCCTCCATGATGTCGATGGCGCGCGAGAGTCTCTGCTCGCTGGTGAGTTTACGCACGGGCATGCTCGTGCACCGTCCTTTCAATGAGGCGGTTCCACGCCTGCTTGAGCGATTTGGGGGCCATGGGCCTCATGCCGTCCATGGCGTGGGCCATGCAAAATGAGGCGGCGGCTTCAAGGTCACGCACGTCAACGGTCCAGGTCCATCCCGCATCGGTGTGTGCGAGCTCACCTCGCCCGCGCGTGAGGCCGTTGATCATATCGATCTGCGTCTGAGGGGCGAACGAGAACGTGGCTGCAACGGGCGGTCGGTCGGCAAAATCGAATTCAAAGAACAGATAGTCGTTGAGATTGAAGTCCGCAGGGATGGCGTAGGCCTTCGAAGGACGCCAAGCGCGAACGATACGGTCGCAGCGGAATGTCCTGATGCCGTCGGTGACATTGTCGAGGCCGCAGAAGTACGCCACGCCCTCGCGTTCGAACATGCCGTAGACGCAGACGGTACGTTCTTTCTGCTCGCCGCGTCCGTTCTGATATAAAAATCGCAGCGCGCATCGCTCGGCAAAGGCGCTCCATACCGCATCGACGGTGGGAGAGCGGCGGATTGGTGCTTCGTCCACCGTCGTCCTACCGGTGAGATAGGCAATCTTGGAGCGAATATCGGCAAGCGGTGCGGCAAAAGTGGATGAGCCGGCCGCTAGTGTCTGGTCGATGGCGTTGAGCAGGATATCGGCGTCGTCTGCGGTGATGAGGCCGCCTGCTGCAAAGGTGTGCTCGCGGTCGATTGTCCACGAGCTTTCCTCGGTCTCCTGCGCACCGGCGGGGCGAACCTCCTTGATTAAGATGCCACGCTCGAGCAGTTTGTCACGATCGCGCCGAAACTTGCGCTTATCCGAGTCGATGTTGCCGGAGCCATATCCCAGGTCGGAATCCAAGACGATCTGCTCGGTCGTCAGCGGTTCGGGGGAGCTGTTGAGCACAAAGAAAAGATTGAGGATGCGCTGGGCCGTTTTATCGAAACTGGGCTCCGAATTCCCCTTTTTAATTGTCGCGGTCGTGTCGCTTGCCGTCATAGAGTCCTCGCATGAGAAGGTGGTTTGCTGCCATGATTTTAGTCCGATATGGAGATTAGGCTATATCCTTGTCCGCTCGGGGCGTTAAGATGGCCCGAATTCGGTCGTTTGCGCTCGCTCGGGGTATACTTTCGACTATATACGGTTCTAATGTGCATGCATTGGGCCTATTTGTCGGATTATGGATGTGGAGCGCACATGGCGAACACCCAGAACTATATTAACCACCTGCTGCAGAACACCGGCATTACGCCGGCATGCAGCGAAGAAGAGCGCTTGGCGGCCGAGGATATCGCTCAGATCTTCCGCAACCACGGCTTTGATCCCGAGGTTCAGGAGTTCAATGCCCCGGCGCCCAGTAGGTTGGCATTTGCCGTTACCGGTATTCTTGCGTTTGCCGGTGCCCTGCTGATGGGCATCGGTGGCGGTATCGGCTTGGTCGGCACCTTGCTGGCCATTGTCGGCGCCGTTCTTTACGTGCTCGAACGCACAGGGCACCCCGTGGTTTCGCGCCTGGGCAAGACGGGCGTGAGCCAAAATGTCATCGCCTACCACAAGGCCTCGGGCCCGCTCGCGTCTCCGCGCAACCGCCCGGTGGTCGTTGTCGCACACTACGACTCTCCCCGTGCTGAGCTGCTCGCCCGCGAGCCCTATGCTTCGTATCGTGCGCTCATCGCCAAGCTGTTGCCCGTTGCCACGGTTGCCCCTGCTGCCGTTGCCATCCTGCGTATCCTGCCGCTCCCCGGCGCGCTCAAGGTTCTGCTGTGGATTGTCGCGATCCTCGCTTCCCTCGTTGCACTTGCCAACGCGGCAAACATCATCTCTAACCGCCACGTTCTTCCCTATACGTCCGGCGCGGTGTGCAACAAGTCTTCTGTCGCCGCTATGCTCGGCGTTATGGACAACGTTGCTCCCTTCCAGGGCGAAAACGAGTTTCCCGACGATGTTCCGTTCGATACCTATTTTGGGGAGCAGAAGCGTCGTGCCGAGGAAATGGCGCGCGCGGCGGCGGAGTATGCCGCGGCCCAGCAGCAAAACGACTACGGCAACACCATCGAGTACGAAGAGCCTACCTACGCCGAGGACGAGTTCGGTCAGCCGATTGCTCCCGACGCTCAAACCGAGCCCGAACAGGGCGAGGCTTTTGACGAGCAGATCGAGGGCTTTGAGGGTGCGTCTGCCGACGAGACGCTGATTGGCGCCATCGTGCCCGAGGATCAGAATCAGGCTGTCCAGGCCGAAGAGTTCAATGACGAGGTTCCCGCTGCTGAGCCGGCGGAGGAGCCTGCCGCGGCTGAGCCCGAGCCCAAGCTCTATCGCAATGCCGCCGGCAACATCCGCTTTGGTTCGGATGCCATCCGTGCGCTCGGAATGCTTCCCGAGTCCTGCACGCTCGATTACGAGGAGGGCGAGGAGCCGACGTTTGAGCCCGAGCCTGCCCCCGTCGTGGCTGCGCCTGCGCCCGTTGTCGCTGCGGATGATGAGTCTGCCGCGGTTACCTCTGCCGTTGCCGAGCCCGAGGCGGTGTCCGCGATCGATCCCGCGGCAGGACTGGACATTTTGGCTCCCGCCGCGCCGGCGCAAGACGTTGCGGACGAGTCTGACGACGATTACGTTGAACAGCCGAGGCGCGTGTCTTACGAGAGCGATACTGATTTCTCGGCCGAGATTCCCGCGGCAACGCCCCATGCCGATATTGCATCCGCGTTCTCTTCGATTGGCGCCAGCGCTTCCAACTTCTTTAAGGGCGCGCTTGCAAAGGGCAAGAAATTTGTCGACGATTTCGAGAAGAAGCGCGCTGCCGCACGCGAGGCTGCCGAGCAGGAGGCTATCGCTCAGCAGCAGGCAGCCGAGGCGGCACGTGAGCGCGCGGCGCAAGAGTTCGAGCAGAACGAGGCTATGCAGTCCGTACCCGTCGACGCTGCCGAAGCTACAACGTCTTTCGAGGCTCAGCAGCACGTCGATAGCACCATGTCGTTTGATGCCGCGCAGTTCGATTCCACGATAACGTTTGAAAAGCAAGGTACCGCGATTGCCGAGCCCCTTCCTGCTTCCGATGAGCAGGACGACGCGGCGGGCGATGGCGAGCCCATTGATGCTGCCGAAATTCAGGATGCGACCGAGGACGAGCCCGTCGAGGTCAACTCTGACGAAGAGCAGTGCGCGGCAGCCGAGCAAGATGATTCGACCGAGGTCGAGCAGGAGGAAGTGTCTGCGGTTTCCGAGGCTCCCGAGACAGATGAGTCGAGGCCTTACTCCACGCAGATTTTCACCATGCCGACTCCGAGTGGTTCCGGTGCCACGGTTGCCAATGTCGCTCCCACCCAGGACGAAACGGTCGATTCCCTTATGGCCCAGATTTCCTCCCAGGCATCGCCGCGTCCGCAGATGAATGTTCCCGATCCGGCGTCGGCACCGTCGCCTGCGCCCTCCTCGTCTCCGCTGGCTTCGGTCCCCGATCCATCGCTGCCGTCGATGAAGCAGGCAAACGTTGCGTCTCGCACGTCGCTGTTCGACCTTCCCGATCCCTCTGCCCAGGTCAACGACCCCTTTGCTACTGCTCAGGGTCCCGAACCCACATCGGCACCCGTTGCGCCTCCTATGCCCGTTGCGCCGGGCGCGCAGCCGATCGAGACCATTTCAGCTCCCGCCCCGGCGGCACCCAAGTCTCGTAAGCGCGGCCTGGGTGGCCTGTTCGGTCGTAAAAAGAAAAACGAGCAGGACAGCATGAGTGACTGGCTGGGCGTCGAAGACGATTACGATGCCAAGAAGTCCGGTCGCGGTATCGGTTCGTGGGATAACTTCGAGGACGATAACGATGGCTGGAAGGGTGGCGCTACGTCTTCCGATGGCGCTTCTTCCGAAGATATGCTCTCGGCTGTCGCCTCTATGGGCGATGATGAGCTGCTCGGTCACGATATCTGGTTTGTGGCAACCGGCGCCTCGGATTGTGATGGCGCCGGCATGAAGGCCTTCTTGGCTTCGCATCGCGATAAGCTCCGCGGCGTATTCTTCATCAATCTTGAATCCGTCGGCGCCGGCAGGCTTTCGGTGGTGACGGTCGAGGGCGAACAGCAGCTGCTCAAGGGCGATCGCCGCATCATGAACCTGGTCAGCAAGGTGTGCAAGTCGTTCCATGTCGATTGTGGCGCGCTCGAGATGCCCTATGCCAAGACCGATGCCTATGCCGCGCTTGAGGCGAGCCGCCGAGCCCTCACCATCGCCGGCGTGGACGGCACGCGTCTGGCTTGCGCTCGTACCGAGGACGACCTGCCCCACAATGTCAACCCGACGAACATTGCCACGGTATCCGAGGTCGTGACCGAGGTTATCCGCCGTTCGTAGACGGAGCTCTAAGGAGTCAACGTGTTTTCGTATATTAAGCGCCATTGGCCTGTCTACGTGATTTTGACCTTGATTGCCATTGCGTTAGGATTTGGGGCTGCCTACATCGTGGGTGCAAAGGGCTCGACCCCCGCCTCCGCAATCAGCGAAGAGGTGGAGCAAGAACAGAGTACGGGTGCCGATGGGATTCCTGAGTCCGAGCAAGCAATCGTTGATGGTGGATCTTCGTCTGCAGAGTAGATACGGCGATTTACATGATTGAAAGCGGGCGAGCCAGGGGACTGTCTCGCCCGCTTTTTCATCGCGCTAGCGCTTCTTTGGGATCGACCTAAGGCGAGCGAACCATAGGGCTGCGACACCCGAGGTCAGGAGCGCGGTGATGCAAGCGGCGATGGGAGCTGATCCTGTTGCCGGTAGGTCCTGCGGTAGGGTACAGCGTTGAATGACGCTGTCCTCGTCATGTGACTCAAGTTTATCGCCGCCACCGTTGCGGCAAAGATCGACGCGCGCGCTGTTGGTGAGTGCGGTTTGGGGCGTATAAGCCGACGTTGCCTGCATGTGTACGACTGCGCCCCGAGCGTCTGTGCCAAGGATTGCTTTGGCATCGTCAAGGTCGTCGTGCTCATCTTTGAGATCATCGCGGGTCCAAGAATCCACATCGCTTCGAGTCGTAAAGTCGGCGGCTACCGCACCGTATTCAATTCGAATGCCCGTTACGACGGTATTGGACGCAAGGTCGAGTTCTTTCGCCTCGAGTGTGGTGGATTCCGTGGTCGAGACATCCGCCTTCCAGAGGTGCCAGCCGTCGTAATCGACGAGGCGGCAATCCTCACCCAGACTCTCCCTTACTTCGTCGGACTCAAGCCAAGGATTTTCGTGCCCATCGTCAAGTGTCGCGTTTGCCGGCTCATCGACGTCTGTCGAGTCCAACGGCGTCGTGCGATACCACACGTTGCACAGACCATTGAGGTCGCCGATGGCGACGGGGGTTTCGATTGAGACGAATCTCGCCGTATCGTCCTCGGCACACTCAAGATCATCGGTAATTGTGAACTCATCAACCCAGGTAGTTGAATCGTTTCGAGCGTCGATGGTATAGGAGAAAAGCCCATCCGTATTGGTTTGCATCGCGGCACGGTTTTTACCATCGCCGTTAGTCAACAGGCCCTTTTCGATAGGTTGGACAAGTTCCTGACGCTTGTCGACCTGCCCCTTGATCTCGATGGGCGCATCCTTCATCGCGACGGATTGGACTTCTCCCGTATCCTTTATTTCAAACGTTATCTCCTCGGCAAGGTCATAGGTCCGCGGAGACATCATTTCGCGCAACGAGTAGGTGCCGGGTGCAAGATGTTCGACGCGGTGTGGCTTGTCGGATGAGGTCCAGGAGTCTATTTCGGTTTTATCGGGACCATATAAGGCGAGCTGTGCGCCTTCCACTTCCTGCTCACCGCTTGCATCGACCTTGGAGATATCAACCTTGGTGTAATCGTCGGATACGTTAAGCCGTGCTTCTACAACGGGTGTTTTCTGGTCGGCATAAGTAAGGTCGACAATATGGGTTGTCTGATCGAGCAAGAAGCCTGCCGGCGCTTGAGTCTCGACAACCTCGTAGCGTGCGGTGCCAGATCCCAGTGGGAGGTTGCCCGCGCGTGCTTCTCCAGTTTCATCCGTCGTGACGGTCGCGACAGTCTCACCGTCGAGCGCGGCAATGCTACCGTCGGGGCGCGCGATATCACCCGAGGCACGGATCTCAAAGACGGCGCCCGCGAGGCTGCTGCCGTCTATGGCATCGGTTTTAACGATCCTGATGTTTCCGGTCGCGGCGTGGTCATAATATGAGGCGATTGCAACGGGCGTTAGGTTCATGTCGGCGGGTATGTTTACCTCGATCTCTTCGCCGACAAGATAGGGCTCTTTGGCCGAGGTTTCGCGTACATAATAGGTGCCCGGCACGAGCGATTCGGGCAGTGTGACGGTCCCGGTCGCGTCAGTCGTAAAGGTGTCCATTACGTTATGTGCTGGATACCAGCAAGTTTGTGAGACAGGTTCGTGATTGCTGTCGAGGAGTTGGAAGGTGAATCCGGCTAGGGGAACAGAAGCGCCTGTTTGGGCATCGCGTTTTACAATCTGGAGATGCGTCGACAGAGCGTGGTTGTCCACGATATATTGAAGCTCGGCGCCGTCGGAAATCTGATTGGCCCCGACGGTCCATTCCCCTGCACGTTTAAAACCCTCGGGGACGGTTTCCGGAACCTCGCGAACCGTGTAGCCGGCACGGTCGTATGGGACGGCTCCGTGGACACCGGCGGGTCGCTTGCCTGTGCCGAACCATGCTTCGGGCTGATCTTTGGTGGAGGCAAAGCCATAGATGTTTGTGATCAGTGTGCCAACAACCTGCTGAGAGCTGTTGCTGACAACCTCAAAGACAACACCACCCGCCGGCTGCTCCAGGCCGGATTGGTCGCTATTGCCGTAATCCTTGAATTTGGAAATCTCAAGGTTAAACGCAACGGGGATATCGGAAACGCGAGATTCGATCTCGACCACGCCTGAATCGCCGAGCTGGTCGGCTCCAACGGTATAGGTCCAGCTGTCGTTGGATGGCAGGTAGCCCTCGGGGGCTTTTGATTCGTAGATGGTAAAGGTTCCTAAGGGGACATCGGCGAGGGCGGCCCGACCGCTTTCGTCGGTCGTGAGGATTTGTGCCCATCCAGGGGTTGATTGCGACACACACGTGAACTCTGCTCCTGCGAGTGAAGATCCCACCTGGGGGCCGGCATTCGTCGCGGCATCGAGTTTTACGATACGCAGGTTGATGGTGCCGGGCTGTTCTTCAATGGCGACCCGCCCGCCGTCATTCCCCGTGGTAAAGGCAATACGATCGTGGCGGGGGACATAGCCGGCCGGCGCCTTCGTTTCAACTAGGTAGTATGCCGTGTTGGGCAGAAGTGTTGCTTGCGCTCGACCGTTGCTGTCCATCTTGATGGTGCCGACACGCGCGCCGCTGGCGCTCTCAAAAATATCGAATGTTGCCCCGGTAAACTGATAGGTATTGTTTCCGCTGGTAATAACGGTGTCAGCAGACTGCTTTTGGAAGGAAACAGAGACCGCCGGCAGTACATAGAGCATGTCTTGACGTTTGCTGCCGCCCGATACGGCTCCTAGATAGCGTCGCGCGCGGTGCGGAGCGGCTTTGATGCTTCCTGATTTTGCGCTGTCGTGGAGCCACCGCGCAGCCGCCACGACTTCATTGTCGGCGGTAAAGTGTCCGCTCTTGGTTTTGCCCTGAGCGGTCGTGTAGGAGTAGGTGCCGTCGACATGGGTAGTGCCGTTGAGCATCCATACGGCAAGCTGGGTGGCGGCGCGGGCGCGATCGGGTGAAAGATGGTAACCGCCAAACGACGTGGCGGTAGGATATCCGTGACAAACGATTGCCGCGAACTCGTCGTCGAGCCACACCCAGCCTTGATCAAAGTTGAGCCATGGGCCGCCCGGTTTGGTGGGGCCGGGGCGCTCCTGGTTCATGCAGTAGGCAATCGAGGTGTCTTGAGCTTCATACTTGCCGATGAAGAAGGGTCCACAATCATCGCTAATAGTGCGGAAGCCGAGCTGGTCGTAGCCATCGACGGCAAATGCGGCTCCCGGTGCCAGGCAGCCGAAAAGCAGGAAGAGGAGCAGGAGCAGCGGACCTGTTGCGATTGCGCTGTGGACAGAGTGCGTGGGTGCGTTGGACATGGCTGCTCCTTATCCCTCGTGCGCCGCACGGGGAGGCTGCGACGCGTAGGATGAGGCTACCCCCGAGGTTCATGCGGGTAAGTACCGGAGCCTGACCAAAAGCTTGCCCAATTCCTGACAAATTGAGCTCAAATACAACAATCAAGCAAAAGTGCAGGTAGAAGATAGGGAGAACAGGAGGTTAAAGGTCCTCGTCTCCACAATTGACGCGATTTTCAAACGAATCTCCACAGCTAAAACAAGCATCGCCACCCTTGTATCGAACAAGACAACCGCGTTATACTAGCCAACACACAAGCGGGCATCGCCAAGTGGTAAGGCATCAGCTTCCCAAGCTGACACTCGCGGGTTCGAGTCCCGTTGCCCGCTCCAGTAAAAAGCACAAGCACGGCAGCGTTACGTTGCCGTGCTTTTTACTACCAAGCGCCGGGACTCGAACCCGCCAGGGTGCGAGCGCTAAGCAAACGCGAAGCGTTTGTAGCGAGCAGGCGAAGGCGCCGGCAGGCGCCTGAAGCCGGTGCGGATTTGCGAAGCAAATGCGCGGACGTCCCGTTGCCCGCTCCAATTCCAAAATGTTAGGTTAATGCCTGCTGCCCATACTTGCACCTGCGCACGGTACAATGGATGGGTTACGACCAACGTGCCAATAACCAAAAAGGAGCCGCTATGATCGATCGCTATACCCGCCCGGAGATGGGACACATCTTCTCCCTCGAGAACAAGTACGCCATTTGGCAGGAGATCGAGGTTCTGGCCTGCGAGGCCCAGGCGGAGCTCGGCAAGATCGGTATTTCCAAAGACGAGGCCCAGTGGATCCGCGACCATGCCAACTTTGAGAAGGCGAAGGTCGATGAGATCGAGGAAGTCACGCGCCACGACGTCATTGCCTTCCTGACCAACATGAAGGAGTACATCGATGCCGATGTTCCCGAGGGCGACCCCAAGCCCAGCCGCTGGGTTCACTATGGCATGACCAGCTCCGATCTGGGCGACACGGCCCTGTGCTACCAGCTCACCCAGGCCTGCGACCTGATCATCGAGGACGTCAAGAAACTCGGCGAGATCTGCAAGCGTCGTGCCTTCGAGGAGCGCAACACGCTCTGCGCCGGACGTACTCATGGCATCCACGCCGAGCCGATGACCTTCGGCATGAAGTTTGGCTCTTGGGCCTGGGAGCTCAAGCGCGATCTGGACCGTCTTGAGGACGCCCGCAAGAATGTTGCCTTCGGTGCTATCTCGGGCGCTGTCGGCACGTACAGCTCCATCGAGCCGTTTGTCGAGGAATATGTCTGCGAGCACCTGGGCCTGGTTCACGACCCGCTGTCCACGCAGGTTATTAGCCGCGATCATCACGCCTACCTCGCCGGCGTTCTTGCCACCACCGCGGCCACCTGTGAGCGCATCGCTACCGAGGTTCGCAATCTGCAGAAGACCGATACACTCGAGGCCGAGGAACCGTTCCGTAAGGGTCAAAAGGGCAGCTCAGCCATGCCGCACAAGCGCAACCCCATCACCATGGAGAAAGTCTGCGGCCTGTCGCGCGTCGTGAAGTCCAACGCCCAGGTTGCCTTCGATAACGTCGCCCTGTGGCACGAGCGTGACATTTCGCACTCCTCTGCCGAGCGCGTCGCCCAGGCCGACAGCTTCATCGCCCTCGACCACATGTTCCAGTGCCTCATCCGCGTTATCGACGGCCTGCAGCTGTATCCCGCTCGCATGATGGCCAACCTCAACAAGACGCGCGGCCTCATCTTCTCCTCCAAAGTGCTGCTCGCCCTCGTCGACACGGGCATCACCCGCGAGGACGCGTACGCCATTGTGCAGGAGAACGCCATGGCGACCTGGCACGAGGTACAGGATTGTGTCTCCGGCCCCACCTTTAAGGAACGTCTCGAGGCCGACCCGCGCTGCACCGTCAGCCAGGAGAAGCTCGACGAGATCTTTGATCCATGGGACTTCCTCACTCGTATCGACACGGTCTTTGATCGTCTGGAGCAGCTGAGCTTCGAGTAGGTTCGGGCATAACGTTAGCTTTTTAGGGCGCTTTGCTGGTAATGTGTGTTGCCGGCAAAGCGCCTCGTTGCATTTGGGGAAAGACGGGGATAATAGTCGTCTCGAATAACATTCTGAGAGGGGATCGCATGATTTCGTTTGATTACAAGCCTCAGGGCGTGTGTGCTCGCAATATTCACCTTGACCTTTCCGATGACGGCAACAAGGTGATAGGCGTTGAGTTTACCGGTGGCTGCGACGGCAATCTCAAGGCAATCTCCAAGCTGGTCGAGGGCGCTCCTGCCGATCGCGTAATCGAGGTTCTCGCCGGTAATACCTGCGGTATGAAAAAGACCTCCTGCGCCGACCAGCTTACGCGCGCCATCGAGGCCGCTCGCGCCGAGATCGCCTAATGGGTATCGCCGATCACATCAAGAACGGAATATCGCGTCGCGGCTTTGTACTCGGTGGGGCTGCCGCGGGCGCTGCCACGGTGCTTGCCGGATGCTCGAAAAAAACGGGTACCAGCGATGATGCCGCCGGCGAGCCGCAGGTTATCAAGGACGATTCCAAAATTATCTCGATTACGGATGAGTATGAGGCTGTCGACATCGATCTTGAGCCGGCGGCGTCGTGGACGCTGCCTCTGGGTACGCTGCTGTACTACTGCGACGGCGATTACGCCGCGGCGATGATGGCGCCCGCATCGGCATTGCACGCCAACACGCTCGGTGTGCTCAACCTGGGCGATGGCTCGCTTACCACATTAATCGAGGATCCTATCGAGGGCACGGGATATGCATTCTACGATGTCCGCGCCGGCGACGGCGTATTCGCGTGGGTTGAGATGAACTTTGCCAATTCATCGTGGAAGCTCTACGCTCAAAATCTGTCGGGCGCTTCGCTCTCTGGCGATGTGGTTGAGCTCGATCGAGGTGGCAAGGACTATGATCCGCCCCTGTTTACGGCGTTCGGGTCATCAGTCATCTGGTATAAAATGCCTTCGGCAGGCGGCAATAAAACGAGTAGTGATTCGTTTTGCTATCGTCGCTCACTTGATGAATCCAAGGCCGAGACAATTTGGAAATCGACGGGCCGCTTTGCATCGGCCCCGCGCGCGAGCGACGGCATTTTGACCATCTCGCCGCGTGTCCGCAACGACGAGGGCGTCTACTACGGCATAACGGCAATCGATCTGACCGACGGCAACAACACCAAGCGTGCCCAGCTAGTCCTTCCCTCGTCAGTCTCGCCTTTCGAGGCCGTGTATATGGGCGATACCTTCGTGTTTTCTATCGAGGCGGCCTATAGCGGCGTGGGCAGCCTGGGCAATATGGGCACGTATATCGGTAATGAGGGAGGGCCGTACCTCTTTCTGTCACGCGAGCCGCTCGCATGTGCGGCTGGCAAGAAGAATAAATACCTTGTTAAGGTACAGGCGTCGCATTTCCTGATCGACACCTCTGCCAAGACCTATGGCTCGCTGCTGTCGCCCGACCGCGCTTTGGAGTATGGCGATTATCCAGCTACGGCGGGAAAATCGGACTCATTCCTTACGTACGCCACGGTGCGCAACAGCCAGGGTATACCAGAGACGGTCGCTGCACGCCTATTCTCTCTTTAAGCTTAGAGGGGTTAAAAAGGCGCCAACAGGGGAATAAACGCGTTGTAATTGTGAGTACCGCCCGCCGAGCTGCCGCGTCATAGCGGCATCCGGCGGGCTCAGGTGCGTTAAAATGGGCTTGTTCTTAGCTAATTGAGACAGGGGGGCCGTGTTATGGCTTCAGATGCAAAAAAGATTCTGCTGGTCGAGGATGAGAAGGCAATCCGTGACGCCGTCGCTGCCTATCTCGAGCGCGAAGGCTACTGGGTTGTGGGCGTCGGCGACGGCCAGTCCGCGATCGAGGAGTTCGAGAAGCATCAGTTCGACCTGGTCGTGCTCGACCTTATGCTCCCCAAGATTCCCGGCGAGCGCGTTTGCCGCACCATTCGCGATACCTCGGATGTCCCCATCATCATGCTGACGGCTAAGGGCGAGATCGAGGACCGTATTATCGGTCTTGAGCTCGGCGCCGACGACTATCTGATTAAGCCGTTCTCGCCGCGCGAGCTCGTCGCCCGCGTTCGCGCTCTGTTCCGCCGTGCCCATCAGGCCGACGAGCCCGCCGTCGAGGTACTCGACTTCGGCGATCTGGTCATCGATATCTCGGGCCACAAGATCTTGGTCGAGGGCAAGGAAGTCGATCTGACGGCTTCCGAGTTTAAGCTGCTCACCACGCTTGCCCGCCATCCCGGCCGTGTGTATAACCGCATGGAGCTGGTCGAGAAAGTGCTCGGGTATGACTTTGAGGGCTATGAGCGCACCATCGATAGCCACGTGAAGAATCTTCGCGCCAAGCTGGGCGATGATCCCAAGAAGCCCAAGTGGCTCTACACCGTCCATGGTGTCGGCTATCGCTTCGAGGCTCCGGCCAAGACCGATAAGTCGGACGAGAAATAGGGAAATCACATATGACACCTGCGCGCTTTGAAATCGGACAAAAGCACAAGCAGGAGAGCGAGGCGGGTTCCAAGGCTAGTTGGAACACGCCTCGTTCCGATTCACGGCCAACGATGAGCTATCCCTCGCGCATGGCACTTGCTTTTGCTCTGACATCGCTCATGACGGTATTGGTGCTGGTGGGCGTTGTCTCTGTTGTGTGGGGCACGGTCTTTTCGGATTACACACGCTCCAATATCGTCGAAATCGCAAATTCCGCTGCCGAGAAGTTGGCGACCTCATATGAGGAAAACGGCTCTTGGACCGCGGGAGAACTGCGCACGGTCGCAACGTCGAGTTTGGTTTCCGACGATCTGGGCATGCAGGTCGTCAATAAAAAGGGTGTGATCGTTTATGACGATTCCTGGCCCTCGGCAAGCGCCACCGCCGATGTACGCGAAAACCAGGCTACGACCGACGACACGAGCGGCAAGAGGGCATCGCATAGCCCGGTCTCGTCTGCTCCAACCGACTCCGATAGCGTTGCTAACGTCGAGATTGTAACGTCTTCCGGCGAGCATGCCGGACAGGTAAAGCTGTGGGCCATCGGCTCCGACGCTCTGCTCACCAAGGCGGACTCTGCGTTTAGGGAGAAGACCTTTAACGCCATGGCCCTCGCCGCGGTTGTTGCAATCTGCATTTCGGTCGTTATCGGATCGCTCGTGTCGCGCATGCTCACCAAACCGATTCATCGCATCACCAGTACCGCAAAGCAAATCCGTGACGGCGACCTGTCGGCTCGCACGGGGCTGCGCGGTGATGACGAGATCGATCAGCTGGGTGAGACCTTCGATGAGATGGCCACCTCGCTCGAGAAGGATATGAAACACGAGAAGCGCCTGACCTCAGACGTTGCACACGAGCTTCGCACGCCGCTTATGGCCATGCTCGCAACGGTCGAGGCCATGCAGGATGGCGTGTATCCCACCGACGATGAGCATTTGGAGACCGTTGCTTCCGAGACGCGTCGCCTGGCTCGTCTGGTGCAGCAGATGCTCGACCTATCGCGTATGGAAAACAGCACGGCTCCGCTCAATCTAGAACCGGTGGACATGGTTCCGTTCGTGCGATCGATTGTGAACGGCCAGGAGCGTCTGTTTGCCGACCGTGACCTTCGTCTTCGCTTTGCAGATGAAACCCAAGGGCACGACGATGTCGTCGAGGCCGATCCCGACATGATCACGCAATGTGTTATCAACCTCATGAGCAACGCCATGCGCTACACCCCCGAGGGCGGTTGGGTCGTGGTGTCGGTGCTCAGTGACCGCAGGCACGTCAGCATTGCCGTTTCTGATACCGGCATCGGTATTGCCAAGGACGATCTGTCGCGCATTTTCGGGCGGTTTTGGCGCGCCGATGCCAGCCGCGCCCGCGAAGCTGGCGGCCTGGGCGTCGGCCTCGCCGTGACCAAGCAGATCGTCGAGCGTCACCATGGCTACATATCCGTGGAGTCGGAGCTTGGAAAGGGTACGACTTTTACAATTCATCTGCCCCGCGAGCACACGGCGGACGCGGCATCTACTACAATGGAGCACTAGCTTTTCGCTATTCGGTGAAGGAGGGGCCGCGTCCCTGCCGCTCCGAGTTTGCGAAAACGTGCGGGAAAGAACCCGCATTACTGTCGTATTTTGGTAAGGAGTGACTCACGTGACAACGATGGAGCGTCGTCCGGATTCCCGTGGCAAGGTTCGTGATATTTACGATGCCGGTGAAAACCTGCTGATGGTCGCCACCGACCGCATTTCTGCGTTCGACTTCATTCTTCCCGACGAGATTCCGTTTAAGGGAGAGGTGCTCAATCGCATCTCGGCATTCTGGTTCGATAAGTTTGCCGACATCGTCCCCAACCATCTCGTTTCCATCGACCCGGCGGATTTCCCCGAGGAGTTTGCTGAGTATCGTGACTACCTCGCTGGCCGCGCCATGCTGGTTAAGAAGGCCCAGACGATTCCTATCGAGTGCATCGTCCGCGGCTATCTGACCGGTTCGGGCAAGAAGACCTATGACGAGAACGGCACCGTCTGCGGCATTCAGCTGCCCGAGGGTCTGACCGAGGCCTCAAAGCTTCCCGAGCCGCTGTTCACGCCGTCCACGAAGGCCGAGATCGGCGACCACGACGAGAATATCTCGTTTGAGCGTTGCTGCGAGATCGTGGGTGAGGACATCGCCGCGCAGATTCGCGACCTGTCCCTCAGGATCTACAAGGCCGCTGCCGAGTACGCCGCGACCCGTGGCATCATCATTGCCGACACCAAGTTCGAGTTTGGTGTCATCGATGGCAAGGTCACGCTGATCGACGAGTGCCTCACGCCCGACTCCAGCCGTTTCTGGCCTGCTGCCAGCTACGAGGAGGGCAAGATCCAGCCTAGCTACGACAAGCAATTCGTCCGCAATTGGCTCAAGGCCAACTGGGATATGACGGGGGAGACCCCGCACCTGCCCGCCGAGGTCATCGATGGCACGTCCGAGCGCTATCGCGAGGCCTTCCAGATCATCACGGGCTCCCAGTTCACAAGCATGAAGGAGAACGCATAAGTGAGTACCCGTAGCGCCACGAACAAGCGCACGCAATCCCACGAAGTTACCGGGGTTGCGCGCAAGTCTGCCGCATCTGCTAAGCCCGCCCGCCAAGCAGCGAGCTCCGTTCGCGTCGTGCCGGCTTCGTCTAAGGCACGCCGCAAAGAGCTCGAGAAGGGCGAGAACCTCGAGGGCCTCTCTAAAGAGGAGAAGCGCGCCCGCAAGGCTAAGCAGCGCGCCAAGGAGGACCGCATCTATACGGTGTCGAATATCCTCCTCAAGCAGGACGAGGACTACACCAAGCGCCGTCGCATCTGGTGGATTGTGCTCGCCATTGGCATGGTGCTCGTCGTGGCAATTTGGGCCTCGCTGTACTTCGCTCCCGCTGGCATGGTGTCCAGCCCTGTCCAGATGGTCGGCATCGTTTTGTCCTATGTCATCATCCTAGGTGACTTTATCTACGACTTCGCTCGTATTCGTCCCTTGCGCAACATGTACCGCGCGCAGGCCGAGGGCATGTCCGAGAACAAGCTCAACGCTCTTATTGAGCGCGCGGCTGCCGAGGAGGACCAGAAGGACTCCAAGAAGAAGTAGCGTTTGCATACATACTTATCGCTAAGATATAAGGCGCGTCGTTTTTGCGGCGCGCCTTTTTACTGTTCTATAGATAGATGGAGTGGCACATGATTCGAGCTGCCCTGACGGTCGAAGAGGCTCTGGAGGGCATGAAGGCCCTGGAGCCCAAGATTAAAAACTACGCGCGCCTGGTCGTCCGCAAGGGCGTAAACGTCAAGCCCGGCCAGGAGGTCGTCGTTCAGTCTCCGGTCGAGTGCGCGCCGTTTGCGCGCGTGGTGGTCGCGGAGGCCTATGCTGCCGCCGCCGGCCACGTGACGGTCATTTGGGCCGATGATGCCGTGACGAGGCTCACGTACGAGCATGTCGAGAAAAGCTATTTTGAGCAGACACCCGAGTGGAAGCGCATGCAGCTGGATTCCTTGGCCCAGGATGGTGCCTGCTTTGTCTTTATCGAAGGTGCGGATCCTGCGGCCCTCAAGGGCATCGATCCAGCCAAGCCGGCCGCGGCATCAAAGGCGAGGAATACGCAGTGCAAAGTTTTCCGCCGTGGACTGGATTACAACATCAATCCGTGGTGCATCGCCGGCGCTCCGGTCGTGGCTTGGGCGCACGAGGTGTTCCCAGGAGACGCCGATGAGGTTGCAATCTATAAACTATGGAATGCGATTCTGCACACCGCGCGCGCCGATGGCCAGGACCCGGAGAGCGACTGGGAACTCCATGACGCCGCATTCGAAAAGAACCTGCGTTTCCTGAACGACAATCGTTTCGACTACTTGCATTACACCGCGGCAAATGGAACCGATCTGACGATTGGCATGACGAAGGGTCACGAGTGGGCCGGCGGCAAGGGCAAGACGCCCGATGGACACCCCTTCTTCCCCAACATTCCCACCGAGGAAGTCTTCACCTCGCCCGATCGCATGCGCGCCGACGGTATCGTGTACTCGGCCATGCCGCTCATCCACCACGGCAATAAAGTCGAAGATTTTTGGATTAAGTTCGAGGGCGGCCGCGTGGTGGACTACGACGCCCGCGTGGGCAAGGCAACGCTTGCGAGCATTATTGACACCGATGAAGGTGCCGCTCATCTGGGCGAGGTCGCGCTCATTTCCAAGAACACTCCGATCCGCGAAAGCGGCGTTCTGTTCTATGACACGCTCTATGACGAGAACGCTAGCTGCCATCTCGCGCTAGGTGTCGGTTTCCCCGAATGCATCGAGGGTGGGTATGACATGTCCAAGGAGGAGCTCCTGGAGCATGGCGTTAACGTCTCGAGCACGCACGTCGATTTTATGATCGGCACGGACGACATCGATATTACGGGCATTACGCCTGATGGACGTGAAGTTGTGATTTTCCAGAACGGCCAATGGAGTTGGGAATAGTCCCAGACCGTGGTACAATGCCACCCGCGGGCCGTTAGCTCAGCTGGCAGAGCAGGGGACTTTTAATCCCAAGGTCCAGGGTTCGAACCCCTGACGGCCCACCCAAAGATTGTTGAGACGGTCAACTTCGGTTGGCCGTCTTTTTTGTCGCCCTTTCATGGGTTCGAACCCGTATCTATCTATATATAAGAACGCTTGGCGAACAAAACCCGCCTTTTACCGATGGGAAACAAATAGCTGATGCCTTTGGAGTAAAGTAGCGCTCCAGAGATGACCGATGTCTCAATACTCGTAAAACAGCTGGTCATCGCCAATATCAGAAGCCAATGCTTCAGTTTTAACCTCAGTGACGCGACTGAGGGATCTATTCATTTGTGAACAAAATATGGAGTGCGCGATTCCCGCCCACGGGGCCCCTCCGGTCTGGCAATATATCTCCTTGCCGCGCGGCCCGGTCGGACCGGATCAGCCGCGGGGCGTGCACCTTGAGAACCGGATACTGCGAGGATGGACACTCACTTCAGTGTCGCATCCGGGCAGACATCGAACCATTTGAAATGGTCTAACTTGGATTTGTTTTTCGCAAGGCCGCCGAGAGG
>NZ_CAXSKI010000028.1:0-21200 GCF_964237925.1 Collinsella aerofaciens ATCC 25986
GGGTGGCTGAGCCCGATGGAGTACCGCAGGAAGCTTGGATACGCCTAGGCGCGGTCCAAGAAATCGTCCGCACCCCCTTTTAGGCCCGGTGGCGGCCCCAAAGTGGGAGATTATCCACTCTCGTTCGATATGTGTCCAAAAATCCACGCTCACCCCTCCGGGTTAGTAAATGGCCTATGCGCACTGGCGGGGCTTTCCGCATGCAATCAATATCGTTGTTCGATAAACTGTTCGAATAACGATAGAGTCGATGAGGGTGAGTGTATGTCTAACAGCGTTCAGCGTATGGCCAAAGCGGGCGAAAATATCAGGAAGCTTGGCTTTTGCATGGCAGCCGTTTTTGCAGGGATGCTCGTCGCTTTTGCCGCGTTGGTTGTTTACGTGATCTGGTATGCGGTTGCAAACGTTGCTTCTGTCGATTCTTTCGGCGTCGTGACGCTTCTCGATGGCGGGTGCATCGTTATCCCAAGCGGACTGTGCCTGGCACTCGTCGTGGGTATTTCGCTTGTCGTTCTGTGTGGGATCAGCCGTAACATCTCGCGAGGCGTCTCGCCCTTTACCAAGACGCATGTGCGGCTTATCCGTGTTCTTGCGCTTGCCTTTGCTGTTAACGCCGCGGTTTCGCTTATTGGTGCCTACGGATCGGTCAATCTTACCATTGGTGGGCTGGAGCTTTACGTCGTGCCTCATTCCTTCGTTATTGAGATTTGCCAAGGCGTTGCCTTTGATGCGGGGTCGCTTATCGGCGCGGCTGTCTGTCTGTGTATCTCGGTGATCTGGAGTTATGCCTCGCTGCTCCAAGAGCAGTCTGACGAGCTTGTGTAGGAGGAAGCATGAGCTATCTCATCATCGAGCTTGAGACGCAGCTGCTTAAGACCGGAAAGACCAGTGCTGATCTGATTCGTGCCACGGGGCATACTCCGGCTAATATTTCTAAGCTAAGAAACGGAAAAATTAAAGCTATTCGCCTTAAGACGCTTCTCGATATTTGCGATGAACTTGACTGTCAACCGGGAGATATTATTCAGCGTGTGAGTGAGAAAGAGCTTGAGGAGCTGATTGTCGAGCGCGCAAAAAATGTCGTGAGACAGATGCGGGACGGCGGAGGCAATGAGGTATCGCTTCCGACATCAGTCTTCGCTGTCGATTTGAGTGACGAGTAGCTTAAGGCAAACAACTAAAACGAAGTATCAGCGTGAAGGGACCCGTGTCTAACACGGGTCCCTTCTTTTAGATTATCTTGACAAATATGAGTTATCGAAAAACAATAACAACCATGGAAAACGATAAAGGAAAGAAGGAACGATATGAGCGGTTTTTCTATCAAGCAGAACGGGGGTCCAATGAACGCATCAGCGATAAAGCTATCAAAAGTTTCAAAACGCTACGGGAAACGGCACGTTTTGCATGACGTTTCCTTCGAGGTGCATCAGTCTGAGCTCTGTGCCCTTGTTGGTGCAAACGGGGCGGGTAAAAGCACGCTTATTAAAATAGTGCTGGGCCTCTGTGAGCCATCGTCGGGGAGCGTGGAGCTCTTTGGGGGCAAGTCGAAAAAAGAGCTGAGCCTGATGCGGACGCGTGTCGGCTATGTGCCAGATTCCTGCGGAGCATACCAATCCCTCAGTGCGGCTGAGAATCTTCGGATCCGATGTGCGGAATGGGGGCTTGATGCGAATCGTGAGATTCCTCGCGTTTTGAGCCTAGTCGGGCTGGACGTCGAAGAGAAAAAGAGCGTGAACAGTTTTTCTCTGGGAATGAAACGGCGGCTGGATATAGCTACGGCTTTGTTGGGCGACACCGACGTACTAATTTTCGATGAGCCGGCAAATGGATTGGACCCGCTGGGCATCGAGAGTATATGGGCCCTTATCGGTCGATTGAATCGAGAACAGGGTAAGACCATGCTCGTCTCTAGCCATGATTTGGATGAGTTGGCATCAGTTGCAACAAGTTGCGTGTTTATTCATGACGGCGAACTGCTGAAAAAGGAATCGATGGACGTCATAAGGGATGAGGCGTCGTCCCTAAAAGAGTATTACAGGCGCTTGATGAAGGCGGTCTCGCTATGAAGCGGGCGATCCATCCCATAAAGGCAGATATGATGCGTTTGCACAGGATGTTTCCGGCGAAGTTTGGTCTTGCGCTTATTCTGGCGTTCGGCCTTCTCTTCGGTGTCTTTCTAAAAAACGGAACAACGTTGCTCGCCTTTGGCAATAGCGTTTTTGGGGAGGATATTGGTTTCTGCTGGAATGTAATCGATCCTTCTGCACCCGATGAGTCCCTTGTGCGCAGTGCTTTTGCCGGCACGTCTCTGTTCGTTCCGCTCATCGTTTGCCTGGCGATTTTACAGGAGCGCGGCTATGAAGAGGGGCACCGAATTTCTTCAGCAAGAGGTCTTGCCCGCTTTAATGGGGTCCTAGCACATGTGCTTTCGTTTGCTTTAATAATTGGCGTAGCATATAGTGCGCTTTGCCTTCTTCTTTTTGCAATAGCGATAACACGTGGAGGGCAAAACTATGCGCATAGCATGCTGGCTGCATTTTTGCCCGCAATGATAATCAACGCCGTATTGGTGATATCGGTTGCGTTGGAGACGGTGACCATCTATCGGATTACAAGCAGCGCCGTATTGAGCGGGGCTGTGGTAATAATCGGATTTGTCATGAGCTTGACGCTCTACGGAACTTACCTTCAGGCGCCCATACCGTCCTTGCGATGGATTTTCCTTCTTCCGGGGCCGTATCTTGGAGTCGGATGTGCCCTTGGGTATAGCGATATGGGGCAGCTGACGCTTCTGGGATATGGCGTGGCAGCCAGCTGTCTATCGGTATTGATTTACGCTCTCGTGAGCTTTCGCGCTGGGGGTGTGTTCAATGGCTCGTCAGATTAAAAGACTTCTCCAGTCAGAATGGAAGCATGTGAGCAAATGGGCGTACGCCTTAATCCTGGTAATTTATGCGTGCATGGTGGTATTGCAGCTTAATTCTTTCCCGATGTGGTTCTGTAGCCTCCGTGAGAACAGTTTCTTGGGCTTTTTCCCAGACCCGACGCTTCGGCTATCGGCAGAGGATGTCCTTCTATTTGGTAATGCAGGGGTTTTTCGCGGTCTGCTTTTCAACGTAGCCCCGTTGGCTCATGCATTGTTCTTTCCGTTCATCGCGGCTTGCATTGTGCCGCGCTTTGTCAGTTCGGGCTTTATTGAGGAACCGTGGGGGTTGTCGGAGGCTCGGGGAGGGAAGCGTGTGTGCGCTATCGTTGCTCGAGTGGTGCTGTCTTCTTTTGCCCTTTTGGACGCGTTTATCCTGTCGAGTGTCGTTTTGTACTGTCTTAACTGCGTAATCGTTCCGGATGCTCAGCAGTATTTCAACCTGCATGTATTTTGCTATCGACTTGTTCTTGCTGCCGCTGCCTGCCTTGCATACGTGATCTCTTGCGTGATCGCTGTTTCCTATTTTGGGTCCGGCTTCGGTCCGATTGGCATGCTGCTGCTTGTCAACGTTGTAGCGATCTACATACAGATCGGGGCCAATTCCATGCTTCCGCTTCCAGCCTCGATGCTCATGTGGATTTGCGGCGTGACCCCGTTGGGGGATGGTCAATGCGTTTCGATTCTAATTGACTGCCTAATATACGTGGCAAGCGTTTTTGCCATTTGCTTTACCGTCGACCGATTGCGGTCGAGATTTCTTTGATTGTTTGTGAGGGATAATCATACCGAGCATACCAAATACAGGGGGGCGGGCACCGTTGCTGGTGTCCGCCCCCCCTGGCATGGAAGGTTTAAGCCTGTGTGATTCGCGAGCTAGCGGGCCTGCTTTACCTTGGCCGCCGCCTCGACAAACGACTTCCACAGGTTAAAGTCGGTCTCGAGCGTCTTCCACGTATACTCAGGGTGCCATTGCACGCCCAGGCAGAACGGCTGGCCTTCGACTTCGATGCACTCGGGAACGCCGTCGGTTGCCTTGGCGACCAAGCGCGTGCTCTTACCCAGACGATCGACGCAGCAGTGATGTGCGGAGTTGGTCTGGATCAGCCTGTGCCCGCCAACCGCGCGCTCCAGCAGCGAGCCCGGCACGACCTCGACAGGATGCACAGGGTCGTTGAGCACGTGGGTATGGCGCCACTGCGTGCGGCCCTCGCGCGCGCCTAGGCTCGGCACGTCCATGCACAGGGTGCCGCCGGTGGCGACATTGAGCAGCTGCGTGCCTCGGCAGGTGGTAAAGAGCGGCTTCTTGGCGCGAAGTACCTCGTTAACCAGCTTAAACTCAAAACGGTCGCGAATCTCGCAGCACAGCGTGGGGTCGTAAGGACGCTCGTCGCCCCAGCGTTTGGGGTTGACGTCCGGGCCGCCGGGAATGGCGATGCCGTCAGCGATTTCCACGTAATGACGGATAACGTCGACGTCTTCGGTAATGGACATCTGCAGCGGCAGACCGCCGGCGGCAAGAATGGCGTCGACAAATACGCTCGCAATCTCCTCGTTGGGGGAGAGCGTCTCGCTCAAATAGGGCTTCGCTTCTTCCCAGCGTGGTGCTACCAGGATAAGCGGGCGGTCAGCGGGATCGACGTCGACGTGCGGAGTGTAGGACGATGAGGTGCGGGTTCCGATCATGGGTGCGGCTTTCGAATCCGGGCGGACATGGCACAGGGGTGGCGCGGGACAAACGTTACTGATGAATTTGCCCGCGTGGCAATTGGGTTAGTGGCCCTTAATGGAGTTGAGGAAGTCCTGGGCGCGCTTGGTCTGGGGGTGGTCGAAGAACTCGTCGGGTGTGCCGGTTTCCACGATCTGGCCGTCGGCCATAAACACGACGCGGTCGGCCACGCGGCGGGCGAAGTTCATCTCGTGCGTGATGACGATCATCGTCATGCCCTGCTGAGCCAGACGGACCATGACCTCGAGCACCTCGTTGATCATTTCGGGGTCAAGGGCGCTCGTGGGCTCGTCAAAAAGCATGGCCTTGGGTTGCATGGCAAGCGAGCGGGCGATGGCTACGCGCTGCTGCTGGCCGCCCGAGAGCTGTGCGGGCACCTTATCGGCCTGCTCGGCAACGCCCACGCGGCCCAGCAGGTCCATGGCGCGCTCACGAGCTTCCTCCTTGGAGACGCCCAGCACATCGACCGGTCCCAGCATGACGTTCTGCAGTACGGTCATATGTGCAAACAGGTTGAACTGCTGAAATACCATGCCCAACTCGGCACGCATGCGGGCAAGATCCTTGCCTTCTTGCGGCAGGGGCTCGCCCTCGATGAGGATCTCGCCCGAGTCGATGGTTTCCAGACGGTTGATAGTGCGGCACATGGTCGACTTGCCCGAGCCCGAGGGCCCGATCACAACGACGACCTCGCCGCGGTCGACCGAGAGATTGATGTCGTTGAGGACGTGTAGATCGCCATAGTGCTTATCGACGTGCCTGAGCTCGATCAGCGGCTGATTGCCGGTAGAAGAAGTGCTCTGTGCCATGGTGCTCGGCTCCTTATGACTGGAAATGGTAAAGCATTAGCGGATGATGGTCGCGCCGGTCTTGTGCGAAACGTAGACAGCGGCCTTGTTGATCGCGACGTTGATGAGGATGTAGATGACCGCGATAACCAGGTAGACCGACACGAGGGCGTCGTAGTTGGTAATGAGCACACGGGCATTTTGCATGAGGTCGGGGTAGCTCACCACGTAGGCGACGGTGGTGTCTTTGACTACGACCACGAGCTGCGAAATCAACGACGGAATGATAAATCGAATAGCCTGCGGCAATACGATTTTAAAGGTGATTTTGGCTTTGGAGAGACCGAGCGCTTGGGCGGCCTCGACCTGGCCGCGCGGCACGGCGTTGACGCCGGCACGGAAGATCTCGGCCAGCACGCCGGCTGCAGCGAGCGCGACAGGGAGCGTGAGCATCCAAAACGACGGCAGCGCAATCTTGTACTGGGGCAGCACCAAAAAGAAGAAGTAGATGAACAGAAGGCTCGGCACGCCGCGGAAGAAATCGGTGAGCACGCGGCAGACCAGCTGCAGCGGCTTAATGTCGCTGGTACGGCCGAGCATAAGGGCTAAGCCCAGCACCAGCGCGATGGCGCCAGCGGTGAGTGCGACTTTAACGGTGCCCTCAAAGCCGGCAAGCAGGAACTTCCAAGTGGTGAGGTGCGTAAAGAAATACCAATAGTGGACCGAAAGCTGGCCGGTCACATAAAAGCGCTGCAGCACGAGGACGGCGAGCGCCGCTACAGCAACGAGCGAAATGGCGGTGCCGATGCGAATCTTTGCGCGCATCTTGGGGCCGGGAGCCTCGTAGAGCGCATCGCGCATGGTGAGCGCGGAGGTGGAGTGCTTGCTCATCGGAGGATCCTCACCTTCTTATCGATGTAGTTGCCAATGTGGCTCACTACAAAGGCCGTGCCCAGGTAGCCGAGCGCCGAGATAAAGAACGCGGCGACGCCGCCGAGCGAGCGCGTGTTGATGTAGCTCACCACGCCGGTAAGCTCTTGCGGCTTAAGCGGCACCTGGCTGCCCAAGGCGGTAGTGAGCATGACGGCGATAAAGAGGTTCGTCATGGGCAATACGCTTGAGCGCAGCGCCTGCGGAATTACGATCTTGGCGAGGATACGGTTAAAGCTCATGCCGAGCGAACGGGCGGCTTCGACCTGACCGACGCCGACGGTGTTGATGCCGCTCATAAAGTTTTCGGAGCCAAAGGCCGAGCCCAAAAGGACCGTGGCGACGATAACGCAGGTGCGGTAGGGCAGGACGACCTTGAGCGGTGGCAGCGCATAGACGACGATGATGAGCAGTGCGATGCCGGGGATGTTACGGAAGACCTGGACATACAGGTCGCCAAAGACGCGCAGTGGCTTGAGCGGTGACACGCGCATCACGGTGACGGCGACGGCCAGCACCATGGCGATGGCAAACGACTCAAGCGTCATGCCCCAGGTCGCTAGCAGCGCGTCGATATAGTTCTGGCCATAGAGCGACCAGAGTTCGGAGAGACTCATGCGGACCTCCCGCCGATAAGGAAAGGGGCTCCCGTGTGTACGGAAGCCCCGACAACTCAGTGAGGAAAC
Organism: Collinsella aerofaciens ATCC 25986; assembly: GCF_964237925.1. Lineage (GTDB taxonomy): Bacteria > Actinomycetota > Coriobacteriia > Coriobacteriales > Coriobacteriaceae > Collinsella > Collinsella aerofaciens_BJ. The sequence goes on from NZ_CAXSKI010000028.1 coordinate 7,060, forward strand.
AGTTTACCGCAATAAAGCGCATCATGCGTTTCCGTATGGTTTCGTTGCGGCCGTTACCAGGCTCGCTGCCTAGGCGCCGATCTCGGGCAGCTCGGGAACATTGGTGTCGCCCGTACGGTCGCCGATGCAGATCTGCCACAGCTTGGTCCAGGTGCCGTCGTCCTCGATCTTCTTAAGGAAGTCGTTGACAAAGGCGACGCCGTCGGAATCGAGCGGCAGGCCGATGCCGTAGGGTTCCTTGCTGCCGAAGGGCTTGCCGGCGATCTTGTACTTACCGGGCTCGCGGACCAGGGCGCTCTGCTGCATGTTGTTATCGATGACGTAGGCGTCAACGCGGCCCTGCTGGAGTGCCTGGCGGGCCTCCTCGTCGGTCTTGAACTCCTGCTGGCTGGCCTTGGGAGCGAGCTCCTCCAGGATGGCGGGGCCGTTGGAGCCGGACTGGACGGCGACGTTCTTGTCGGCCAGGTCGTCGACGCTCTTGATGTCGTCGTTATCGGCGAGCACCAGGATGGCCTGCTGCGTGTAGTAATAGGGACCGGCAAAGGAGACAAGCTTCTTGCGCTCGTCAGTGATGGTGTAGGTGGCAAAGACGGCGTCGACCTGGCCGTTCTGCAAGACGGACTCGCGCGTGTCCGAGGTCACCTGGGTGATCTCGACCTTGTTCTCGCCCAGAATGTAGTTGGACAGGAGCTGTGCGATACCGGCGTCGAAGCCGCGGGTCTGACCGTCTTTCTCGTTGAGGAGGGAGAAGAGCGTGGAAGTCTGAACGCCACCGATCTTAAAGACGCCGGCGTCCTTGACGGCCGTGGCCCAGGTGCTGGCGGCGATGGCGTCGTCATCGGCCTTGGGGCCGTTGTCGACGAGCTTGTCGAATGCCTTAGCGTCGAGCGTGGTGGAAGCCTCGGTATCCTCGGAGCTCTTGGAGGAGCCGGCGGCGGAACCCTTGTCGGCCTCGGCGCTGGTGTCGGAGCAGCCGGCAAGACCAAGGCCGGCGACGGTTGCGAAGGTGGCGGCAACGAAGCCGCGGCGGTCGAGAACGACCTGCTGGGAGAGGTTCTTGCTCATGGTAGAACACCTTTCTCAATAAAATCCCTAGCGGTTGAGTAGAGTTATACCCTATCGCGCTCAAATGGGTCAACACGAAATAACTCAGAAACATACTTACCTTATGGGTTATTCTACCTACTAAAAAGGGACAGGCACCTTCGTGGTGGTTTTGGCCGATGCGGCGGCATGCCTTGTTGCTTTGTCTCGATCTGTAACATCTGCAGCCGTTTTTGCCGAGCGACTGTTACAGATCGAGATTTTCTTTTCAGGGGAATTCGAATGTCTCAATCTGTAACATCTGGACGGCCAAAAGGTCTCTATCTGTTATAGATTGAGACAAAGGTCTGGGACTAGGACGTCTTATCCAGATCTGTAACAGTTAGACGGAAATTCGGACCCTAGATGTTACAGATTGAGATAATCGCGTCGCGAAAATAAAAACCTCCGCAGGGGTGCTTTCCTTGCGGAGGTTTTCTTACTCGTTGAGTAGTCTTACGGCTTCGGCGGCCATGTTCTCGACCGTCATGCCGTTCTGAGCGAGCAGCTCGTTGGGGTCGTAGCGGTCGGGGAAGCCCTTGGCGATGCCGAAGGTGCGCGTGCGCAACGGCGTGCATGCCAGATAACATGCCACGCGCTCGCCCCAGCCGCCGTCCAAGACGCCGTCCTCGAGGGTGACGACAACGCGATGCTCGGCGGCAAGGCTGCCGAGGAACTCACGGTCGAGCTCGGTTGCAAAACGCGGGTTGACGAGCGTGGCCTCGATACCGTACTCGGCAGTCAGGCGGTTTGCCACGCGCTCGCCCAGCTCAAAGAAATCGCCGAGCGCGAGCACGGCAACGTCGCGACCCCGGCGCATCACGTTGTAGTGAACGGCGCCGTAGTCGGTGTCTTCGGCGGGCGCAAGGTCGGGACGGCTCACCAGGCCAATACCAGGCACGCGGATCGCCACGGGATGCTCGCGGTGGTCGAGCGACCAGCTCAGCATGGACAGATATTCCTCCATGCAGGCCGGCGCCAAGTAGCGCATGTTGGGAAGACCGCCCAGCATGGAAATATCAAAGAACGAAAGGTGCGTCTCGGACGTGGTGCCAAAGATTGACGCACCAAACACCAGGATGGTTGCGGGGGCGTCGTTGAGGCACAGGTCGTGCCACAGCTCGTCGTAGGCGCGCTGTAAAAACGTGCCGTACACACCAAAGACTGGCTTGGCGCCCGAGCGCGCAAGCGCGGTGGCAAAGGTCACGGCGTGCTCCTCGGCAATGCCCACGTCGACGAACTGTTTGCCGGCGGCAGAGCGAAGCTCGGGTGTAAAGCCCATAATGTAGGGCGTGGCGGCCGTGATGCCAACGACCTGTGGATCGCGCTCGATGGCGGCGCTGAGCGCCTCGCCCGTAATGTCAGCATAGGTGCGCGGCGCGGGCTCGCTCGGATGGCCCGGGCAAAGTTTGCGGCCGGTTGCCATATCGAAGGGTCCCACATGATGCCAGTGCTCGGGGTCGCTCTGGGCCGGCTCAAAGCCTTTGCCCTTGGCGGTGGAGACGTGCAGCACGATGGGATGATCGATATTGCGCAGTTCCTGCAGCGCGTCGACCAGGGCCAACACGTCGTTGCCGGCGTCCAAATAACGGTAGTCGAGTCCCATCGCGCGGAAAACGTTGCGCTCACAGGTGCCGTTGCTGGTGCGCAGCTCGGCCAGATTGCGATAGAGGCCACCGTGGTTCTCGGCGATGGACTGGTCGTTATCGTTGACGATGATGATCAGGTTGCTGTCGAGTTCGGCGGCATTGTTGAAGCCCTCAAACGCCAAGCCGCCCGAAAGCGAGCCGTCGCCAATGATGGTGATGACGTTGTAGCTGTCGCCCGCCAGATCGCGGGCGTGTGCCAAGCCGCAGCCCAGGCTCACCGATGTGGAGGTGTGGCCCATGGCGAACAGGTCGTGCTCGGACTCGTCGGGATTGGCAAAGCCAGAAGCCTCGCCAAAACGTTCCGGATCGATATAGGTATACGCGCGCCCGGTCAGCGCCTTGTGGGCGTAGGTCTGGTGCGAAACGTCAAAGACAATCTTGTCGATAGGGGAGTTAAACACGCGATGAAGCGCAACCGTAAGCTCAACGACGCCCAGGTTGGGGGCAACGTGTCCGCCGACAGCGGCGGAGCTTTCGAGGATGGCGTGGCGAATCTCGCCGCAGAGCAGCGGAAGCTCGGCGCGGTCGAGAGCCTTGACGTCCTCGGGCGTTGTCGTTTGCGTAAGCAGCATCGTTGTGGGTTACTCCATGCGAATCGAGCGCCGGCGCTCCCTCGGCCGACACAATTACACAAGACAGTCTCGCACATTTTGGCGTTTGATATGTGACGGCGGCGCGGTAATTCGACAACTGGTGGGGCAAAACGTTTTGTCCGATGCCATACTGATAGATTCGATGATGATTTTTTCAATACGTGCAGGCCGTGGCTTGCCGCCGTGAGCCGCTGGAAGGAGGCAGCATGTCCGATGCCGTTCGTGCCGAGAAAATCGCGCACGAGGTCGACGATGCCGCCCGCCAGCTCGCCCAGGCGGGCCGCTTGGACCTGACGCGCGAGTTTATCCAGCATGGCGACGTGACGGTCTATGCACATGTGACCTCGGTGGCACGGGCAAGTCTGTCCTTTGCCGAGCACTTGGGCCGTGCTGGCATTTCGATCGACCGTGCCTCGCTGCTGCGCGGGGCCTTGCTGCACGACTACTTTCTCTATGATTGGCACGACCCCGACCCGAGCCATCGACTGCACGGATTTCGACATCCGTTTTTTGCCCTGGCGCGTGCCGAGGAAGATTTTGAGCTGACGCCGCGAGAGCGGAATATTATCGTGCGGCATATGTTTCCGCTGGTGCCGGTGCCGCCGACGTGTCGCGAGGCGTGGATTGTTTGTCTGGCGGATAAATGGTGTGCTCTGCGTGAGACGGTCGCCGGCCGCCTGCCGCGCAAGGACGAGACGGACGATAGCGTGAGTAAAGCATCGAGTGAAAAGAGGAGAGGGTAGACGGTGGAAACCGCGATTGATATGGCGTTTGGCGGCGCGACGCTTGCCGCCTGCCCACTCTCGGCACTGGTGCTCTCGTTTGCCTTCTACGGTTTTTGCGGTTGGGCATGGGAGTCGACGGTCTGCGCCATGCTCAACCACGGACGCTTTGCCAACAGCGGCTTTTTGCTGGGACCGTGCTGCCCCATCTATGGCGCGGGCGGCATTGCCTGCTGGCTGCTGTTGCGCGGGATTCCGGATGCATCGAGCCAGTTTGTCGCTGCAGCGCTCGTATGCAGCGTGATTGAGTACAGCGTAGGCGTGCTGTTGGAAAAAACAACGGGCGCTCGCTTTTGGGATTACTCGCACCTGCCGTTTAACTTGCACGGACGCATTTGCCTGTACTGGGCCTGCGCGTTTGGCCTGGGTGCGTTGTGTATTTGCCGTTTAGTGGAGCCGGCATTGCTGGGGCTGCTTGGCCATCTGCCGGTGCTGATTGTGCGACTGTCCGCCTTTATCGTCGCGGTCGCGATGATGGTCGACGCGGTGTGCTCGTTGGCGAGCTGGCGGCGTCTGTCTGATCAGCTGGAGCGCGTCCGGGCCGACCTTGCCGACCGCATCAACGAGTCGCTTGCCGATGCCTCGGACTCAATGCTCGAACGTATTCCCGATTCTACGATTGACTCGGTGGCACAGACGCACATCCGTAGCCGTGCCGTTAACGCGTGGCTGGCCGAGCTGGGTGACGCCGCGCTCGATGCCCTGCGCGAGAAGGCTTCGATGCCGACGTTTATCGCGGATGGTGCTCGCGGCCTGGCGCTTGCCGCCCGCCGCGTGGCCGATGCCGCGCCGAACATGCCGCGTCCGTCGCTCAGTCGTCGCCTTGCCGGCAAGCGCATGAGCCGTCCGGTGCCAAGCGTGTCGCTCAGCCGCCGCGACCTACGCTTCTTTAACGCCTTCCCGCGTCTGCGCATCAATCGCTACGAAGGCGTCATTCGAGCAACTAATCTCCGCGACCGAGCCCGCGAGCTGTTCCGCCACTAGCCGGGACGGGCGCGCTCACGGCTTCCTTGCTCGCGTATTTCCCGTCCGTTTCGCGTCCGTTGCCGCGCCGTTTCCAAGATTGCGGCACCGTTGGAGACGGCAAGATTTGGGTCGAGCCGGTCGAGGAAGTCATCCGCATCCGTACCGGCGAACACGGTCCCGCCGCGGTGTAGGACAATCTTTCGCCTGACGGGCGCGCCTCTCTTGGGGCGCGCCCGTTCTCGTCTACAATATCGTGCAGACGAAGGAGAGGCATGCCCATGATCAAGATGTTTGCGAGTGACTTAGACGGAACGCTGCTGAACGCCCTGCACGAGGCGGATGGGACCATCCGCCGTGCCATTCGCGAGCTGACCGAGGCTGGCCTGCATGTGGTTCCCGCGACCGGACGCTCGACGTTGCCAATCGGCGAGCATGGCTTTACAGGTTTGGCACTCGACGCCTGCTGCTCCAATGGGTCCATCGTGCGCGACAGCCATGGCGAGGTGCTCAGGACCTGGACCATCGACTCGCAGATTACCGAGGAGCTGCTCAAGGAGTTTCCGGATATCTGTTTTGACTGCTCCACGCCCGATGGCATGTTCTCGAGTGGATCGTTCGAGATGCACCAGGCAGGCTTTAAAAAAGACAGTCCTATCAAGCGCATCGTGATGCGCGGCATGCGTGCACGTGGGGGGTATCACGAGGAACAGTATTTCGACCAGTCGATCGGTGACATCCTGCGCCACGATGTGTGCAAGATCAACTGTCGCGTGACCTCGCCCGAGCTGGAGCGCGACCTTAAGGCGTATTTGGCCGAGCGCTCGGACCGCGTGGTCAACGCGCCGTTTGATCCGGTGATGTTCGAGATCACGGACGTGGCGTGCAACAAGGGCGAGAGTGTGGCCTGGCTGGCGGGCTACTACGGCATTGCCGAGGACGAGGTCGCGGTTTACGGAGACGGCGGCAACGACATTGCCATGCTCAAACGCTTCCGCCATAGCTACGCGACCAAAAACGCAAGCGATGCAGCTAAGGCCGCCGCTAGTGCGACCATCGGCAGTTGCATGGTTCACGCCGTCCCCAAACACATGCTCGCCACCATGCATAAGCAGAACTCCTGCGCCATCATCGAATAATGCGACAAAAGGACTGCCCCTTCGTCACATCCCAAATATTGCCTTTACGTGTTGATGCACACGGTGTGCAATAATACTCGCACTGTGCAATAGCGCACAGGCTGAGTAACAAGGAGGACGTTTGTCCCAGCTCGAGAAATGCGATCGCCGGTCCCTTCGCTCGCAGCGTGCCCTTCGCCAGGCACTTGCCAGCGAGCTTGCCGAAAGCGGCGACCTTTCGCGCATTAATGTCGCGTCGCTCACCGAGCGCGCTGGCCTTACGCGCCGCACGTTCTATTCGCACTACCGCGATATCCCCGACTTTATCAATCAAATCGAGGACGGCTTGCTGGCCGAGATCCGTGAGCGCATTGAGCTCATCACCGCAGCTCAGCTGCCCGATCTCTATCACAACATCGATGAGCTCGAGCCGGCACCCGGTTCGGTTGAGTTGCTGCGCTACCTTGCGGCCAACCGCGATTTAATCGGATCGCTGCTGGGCCCGGGCGGCGACCCCGCCTTTATTAAAAAGATCATCGATACCGCACGCGAGGGCGTGGTGCCGCGCGCACAGACGGGCATTTTGGGCTTGGCGCTGGGCACCTTCTTTGACTACTACGTCACCTATGTCGTGAGTGCCGAGGTCGGCATGATCCAGCGTTGGTTTGAGCGTGGGCTCACCGAATCGCCCGAGACCATGGCGCGCATTATGACGGTTATCGCCTTTGTGCGCCCCGGCGACCTGTATGGCCAACCCATCGATATCAACGTGCCGGAATACGGCATGAAGCTATTGAATCTGCAGCTCGAGGACGCGGTCGACACCACCGCAACCGTCGAGTCCAACAACTAAGAGGAGAGACAATGAGCAAACTCGTCGAGGGCATCAAGGACCGCATGGTCGCTGCCGCACGCGAGGCCGCGCCCGCCGTGGTGGACGCCGCGCAGAAGGCCGCGACCGCAGCTGCCGAGAAAGTTGCCGAGGCAGTTGCCGATGCCAAGAACGCGGCAGGGGAGATGTCCGTCGCTAGCGAGCTCGCCACTGCCGCTGAGCCCGTAGCCGCCGTCCACGCCCCCGAAGGCGCGATCTTCAACCCCGAGAACGCTCGCGGCAACCTGCACCTGGGCATCGACGTGGGCTCCACCACCGTTAAACTTGCCGTGCTCAACGACGACAACCAGATCGTCTACGCCAAGTACCAGCGCCACCACACCGACGTCCGTGCCTGCGCCCGCGACCTGTTCGAGGGCGCTGCGACCGTGCTGCCGGCTGCCCAAATGACCTGCGCCATCACCGGTTCGGGCGGCCTGCTGCTGTCCCAGTGGCTCGACCTGGAGTTTGTCCAGGAGGTCATCGCCAGCAAACGCGCCGTCGAGACCCTCATCCCGGCCACCGATGTCGCCATCGAGCTGGGCGGCGAGGACGCCAAGATCATCTACTTCGACAACGGCATCGAGCAGCGCATGAACGGCACCTGCGCCGGCGGCACGGGCGCGTTCATCGACCAGATGGCCACTCTGCTGCACACCGACGCCAGCGGCCTCAACGAGCTCGCGGCCAACGCCACCACCATCTATCCCATCGCCAGCCGCTGCGGCGTCTTTGCCAAGACCGACGTCCAGCCGCTGCTCAACGAGGGTGCCCGCCCCGAGGACGTGGCCGCCTCCATCTTCCAGGCTGTCGTGACCCAGACCATCTCGGGCCTGGCGTGCGGCCGTCCCATCCGCGGCAACGTCGCCTTCCTGGGCGGCCCGCTGCAGTACCTCTCCGAGCTGCGCCACCGCTTCTACTTCACGCTCAACCTGGACGAGGAGCACCGTATCGTGCCCCAAAACGCTCACCTGTTTGTGGCGAGCGGCGCCGCCATGGCGCACGAGTCCAATAAACTCAGCACGTTCCCGCAGCTCATCGGGGCCATCGATGCCCTGGGTGACACGCAGGGTGCCGAGGTCGAGCGTCTGGATCCGCTCTTTGCCACCGACGAGGACTTTGCCGAGTTCAAGACCCGCCACGACACCGAGGTCGTCCCCAAGGGCAAGCTCGAAGGCTACACCGGACGCGTGTTCATCGGCATCGACGCCGGCTCCACCACCATGAAGGCCGCGCTCGTGGGCGAGGACGGTCAGCTGCTGCACACCTGGTACGGCAACAACAACGGCGACATCCTAGGCACGGCCAAGGTCATCATGGCCGATTTCTACAACCACATCCCCGCGGGCTGCACCATCGGCCACGTGACCACCACGGGCTACGGTGAGGCGCTGCTCATCGAGGCCCTCAAGGCCGACTCCGGCGAGATCGAGACCGTCGCGCACCTGCGCGGCGCCAAGGCGTTCCTGCCCGGCGTCGAGTTCATTCTGGACATTGGCGGCCAGGACATGAAGTGCCTGCGCGTGAAGGACGGCGTCATCGAGCACATCATGCTCAACGAGGCCTGCTCGTCGGGTTGCGGTAGCTTTATCGAGAGCTTCGCCGTGTCTATGAACATGGACGTTCGCGCGTTCGCCGACGCCGCTATCCATGCCAAGGCTCCGGTCGATCTGGGAAGTCGCTGCACAGTCTTTATGAACTCGCGCGTCAAGCAGGCGCAAAAGGAAGGCGCCACGGTGGGCGACATCGCGGCCGGCCTGTCCTATTCCGTCATCAAGAATGCCCTGTTCAAAGTCATTAAGCTGCGCGACCCCAAGGAGATCGGCAGCCAGGTGATCGTTCAGGGCGGCACCTTTATGTCCGATGCCACGCTGCGCGCGTTTGAGCAGCTCACCGGCGTTCACGCCGTGCGTCCCGACATCGCCGGCTGCATGGGCGCCTACGGTGCGGCCCTGCTCGCCCGCGATCGCGCCGGCGCCGACGGCACCTCGACCATTCTTTCTGCCGAGGACATCGCGCACCTCACCGTGACGCAAAAACACGTCCGCTGCGGTCGTTGCTCCAACAACTGTCAGCTCACCGTCAACGATTTTGGCGGCGGTAGGCGCTTCATTACCGGCAACCGCTGCGAGAAGGGCGCCGGCCACAAAAAGCAGAAGACCGAGGCCCCCAACCTCTTCAAAAAGAAAAACGAGCTGCTCTTTAACCGCGAGGTGCTGAGCCCCGACGAGGCCCCGCGCGGCACCGTCGGCATCCCCCGTGCGCTCAACATGTACGAGAACTACCCCTTCTGGCATGCGTTCTTTACGCGCCTGGGCTTTAGCGTGCAGCTGTCCGACCAGTCGAGCAAAAAGACCTACCAGGCGGGTATCGAGTCCATGCCGTCCGAGAGCGTGTGCTACCCGGCAAAGATGAGCCACGGCCACGTGATGAACCTTATCGACCGTGACGTCGACTTCATTTGGATGCCGTGCGTGCGCTGGGAGCGCAAGGAGGATCCAACCGCCGGCAACTGCTACAACTGCCCCATCGTCATGAGCTACCCCACGGCGCTGGCGCTCAACATTGACGAGATCCGCGAGCAGAACATCGAGTTCCTGTATCCGTTTGTGCCCTATCACGATAAGACCGAGCTCAAGCGCCGTCTGTACCAGGTGCTCGCCGTCGACCGTGTGGCCGATGCTGAGGCCGGTCGCGGTCGCGTGCGCGGTCCCAAGATCACGCGCTCCGAGGTCGATGCTGCCGTCAACGCTGCCTTTGAGGCCGATGCGCGCTTCCACGAGGATATCCAGACCATGGGCGAGGAGGCTCTTAAGTGGGTCGAGGATCACGGCGGCCACGGCATTGTGCTCGCCGGCCGTCCTTACCATAACGACCCCGAGATCAACCACGCCCTGCCCGAGCTTATCTCGAGTTTTGGCTTTGCGGTCTTTACCGAGGATTCGCTTGCGCACCTGGTGAAGCCCGAGCGTCCCATCCGCGTGGTCGACCAGTGGATGTACCACAGCCGTCTGTACGCCGTCGCCCGTTTTGTGACGATGCGCAACGATCTGGACCTGATCCAGCTCAACTCTTTCGGCTGCGGTCTCGATGCCCTGACCACCGACCAGGTGCAGGAGATTCTGGAGGCCAGCGGTAAGATCTACACCGTGCTCAAGATCGACGAGGTGTCCAACTTGGGCGCCGCGCGCATCCGCATCCGCTCGCTCATGGCAGCGCTCAAGGACCAGGAGGCCGAGCGCCTGGCCGAGGCCACGGCCGCGGGCGAGGCCTACGAGCAGGGCGATGCTGCGCCGGTGGCACCCTCCACGGACGCCCCCGCGTTCGCGAGCCGCAAGTACACGTTCGAGGCGCAGCGTGAGAGCGCCTCGACCGCATGGCCCAAAGTGCCCTTTACCGAGCAAATGCGCGACGAGGGCTACACCATCCTGTGCCCGCAGATGGCGCCGATCCACTTTGACCTGGTCAAAGAGGTGTTCCGTGGTGCTGGCTACAACTTGGAGCTGCTGCCCTCGACCGATCACGATGCCGTCGAGGCCGGCCTGCGCTATGTGAACAATGACATTTGCTATCCGTCGATTCTGGTAACGGGCCAGATCATGGAGGCCATCGAGAGCGGTCGATACGACCTGTCCAAGACAGCCGTGGTTATCAGCCAGACCGGCGGCGGCTGCCGTGCCACCAACTACATCGCACTCATCCGCAAGGCCCTGCGCGAGAGCGGCCATCCCGAGATTCCGGTGATCTCGCTTTCGGCTGTGGCGCTCGGCGAGGACAACCCCGGCTTTAAGATTACGCCGGCGCTGCTTAAGCAGGCAGTCTACGCGGTGCTCTTTGGTGACGTGATGATGCAGATGCTCTACCGCTGCCGCCCGTACGAGGCCACGCCCGGTGCTGCCAACGCACTCTACGAGGAATACATGGCGCGTGCCCGCAAGCTGGCGCCTAAGTTCAACAGGCACAACTACACCAAGCTTGCGCGTGAGGCCATCCGCGCGTTCGACACTATGCCGCTTGTGGGCGAGGGCACCAAGCCACGCGTGGGCGTGGTCGGCGAGATTCTGGTCAAGTTCCATCCCACAGCCAACAACCACGTGGTCGATGTCATTGAGCGCGAGGGCTGCGAGGCAGTGGTGCCGGGCCTGCTCGACTTCTTCCTGTACTCCATGAGCAACGCCGAGCTGCAGAAGGACGAGCTGGGAAGCTCTGCCACTACGCGAGCGGGCATGCAAGCGCTTATTAAGCTCGTGGATTGGATGCGTACGCCGGTGGAGGAGATGCTCGAAAAGTCCCGCCGCTTTGAGGCGCCCGAGCGCATCGGTACCATGGCCGACAAGGCCCGCACGGTGCTTTCGGTGTGCAACAACATGGGCGAAGGGTGGCTCCTCACGGCCGAGATGCTCGACCTGATCGACCACGGTGCGCCCAACATCATCTGCACGCAGCCCTTCGCGTGCCTGCCCAATCACGTGGTGGGCAAGGCCGTGATCAAGGAGCTGCGCCGCCAGCATCCCGAGAGCAACATTGTTGCGGTGGACTACGACCCCGGTGCGTCTGAGGTCAACCAGCTCAACCGCATTAAGCTCATGATCAGCGTGGCCAAGGAAAACATGCGCGCCGGTAAGGGCTTTAAGCTCGAGAAGGTGGCGCCGCTCGCGATGGACGAGGTCACCGGCCAGATGCGTGCCCACGACGGCTGTGTGAGCTGCGGGCCGGTCGACGAGAGTGCCGTGGCGTCGGTCGCTGAGCGCCTGGGACGCGGCATTAAGAAGTAACTGGCCTGCTTAGGGCTAGATATGAGGCAAGCGGGTGGTAGCCGTATCGGCTACCACCCGTTTATTGCTGGACATATGTTGTGCAAATGACCTTGCTACAGCCTTCCGTGGGCTCGCCCGATTTTTGGGCCGGTTCGGGCTTTGAGGGCAAATTGCTGCAGGCCCAAGGCGATTTTTCGCTCAACGCGGGCCAGCACAGCGTGACGTATCTGCCGAGTTCTGACACGGCAACGACCGGTCGCTACCAGGTGCTGCTGTACGACAACAACTTTGGTACGGCCGAGAGCTATCCCAAGTTCGACTGGGGTCAGCTGGGCGCCGCGGTGGTGACCGACTACAGCAAGGGAACGCATTCGTTTGGGCGAATCTTTACGGTGGACGAGACCGCGCGCACCTACGAGCTTGTGGACCAGATCGCAGTGCCGTTTTCGGGCTACGTGAGCAGCGCGCAGCGCGTCGGCGATTCGAATAGCATGCTCGTGGCATCGGGCATGGCCAAGACCTTTGCCGAGTACGATCGCTATGGACTGCTCATCGCTACATACGAGATGGAAGCCGAGAAGTACATCTACCGCGTGTACAAGTACGAGCTGTAGCGCTGCGCTCCGCATCACTTTACGTCAAATTCCACGCGATCGAGCTCGGACACGTTGAGGTCGATGAGCTTGCGGGCGACGTGGCGGTCGTGCGCCCCGAGCGCCTCGCCTGTCGTCACGTGGGCGACAACCTCGCGCTCGACGATGCCCTCCTCCTCGCCTTCGGTAGCCGAGGTCTCGACGGCGACGGTGTAATCCTTAAAGCCCGGCAGCACCGCGGCAAGCTCGCGCGTGGTTTCGGTGACACCGTAGCCGTCCTGCACGCCGGCCTGCGCCGAGCCAATGGAGCCTGCGGTCATAACGATGCAGGGGATGGCAAAGATGGCCGTTCCCACGATGATGCGGCGGCGCACCTTGCGCGATAGCTCGTCGACCTCGGCATCTTCTTCGGCGGTCACAATGCCGTCGCCGTTGAGGTCGCGCTTGAGCGGCACGCGCAAAAGAAGCAGCACGGCTTCGGCAGCCAGTGCGATAAAGACCACGTTGATGCCAAACTCATAAAGCGCCGAGAGAAACAGTGACCCGCTTGCGATGGCGATGCCGTAGCCCGCCGCGCACAGGGGCGGCATGAGCGCGGTCGCCACGGCCACGCCGGCGATGAGCGTGGCGGGTTCCTGGTCGCGCGAGTTGCCCAGGCCGCCCGCAAAGCCGCCCGCGAGCGCGACGGCAAGGTCCCACACAGTCGGTGTCGAGTTGTCGATGATGGCGGCCGTGGTGGTGCCAAGGGGCGAGAGCTTAAAGTATAACGTGGATGTGACCAGGCAAAAGGCCATTTGCAGCGCAAGGCCGGCGACGGCTTCGACGGTAATCTCGCGGTCGAGCGTGGCGATGCCATATGCCATGGCAAGAACCGAGCCCATGAGCGGGCAGATGAGCATGGCGCCCACGATGGCAATGTCCGAGTCGATATCGAGGCCGATGCTTGCGATGAGCATGGCGATGATGAGAATGCACAGGTGCGAGCCGGTCAGACGCGCCCCGTTTACAAAGCGCTTGCGGATCACGTGGTAGGGTGCGCGACCCTCGCGAATGTTGAATGCGCGCTTTAGGAAGCGGGCGGCGTTCTCCATGGCCTCGCTATGAGCAGGGCGGATGCCGTGACGCCGATGATGACGCTCGCGCAGTCGTTTAATCTGTTGTTTGTCGAGTTCCATGTCCACCTCGTTCCAGCGCGGTCCGCGCAACGCGCCCGTTGTCCTAACTCTACACCGTGGCGGGCGGGGCGTCTGTTGGATGCGGAATCCGATAGGGCGGATGACGCGGGAGCAAATGCAAATCACAGGCTTAATTCCATCCCGCGAAAATATGATGCACCAGCTCCTTCAAATGTGACGAAGTTGTGAAGCACAGGAGCACGAATTTCAAAAAATACGCTGGTCGCCAATGTTGCGCAACAGAATTCAAAAATCGACAGCTACCGTTTGATACGTATGGATACATCCGTGTCAAAGGGAGAAAGCCATGGCAAACTACAGTCCACAACACTTTGAGCCTCGGGCCAAGGCCGTCAACGTCAAGGGCGTTGCCAACCGCGCCGTCGCAACCGTTTTGACGGCGGGCCTCATCGCTCAGCCGCTCATGTCGCCGCTGGCGGCAATCGCCGCACCGTCAACCGATAACGGCGATTCTGTTCAGGGGGGTGTTCCTATAGTTTTGTCAACTGGGAAATGCTCTCCGTGCGACCGAATCGCGGCATGCTGACGCCAAGCCA
>NZ_CAXSKI010000029.1:0-13183 GCF_964237925.1 Collinsella aerofaciens ATCC 25986
TCGCAGCCCCGACCCGCGGTCACGAGCGGGGGCTCCTGTCGTTTCCGTGCCCCTGGATTGGGTCATAGTGTCTGACTCTGCCATAACATCGGCATTTCTTTGGTTGTCGATGTGGTCGTTGGGGACGTTCTTGTTCGACTGGTCGTTTAAGAACGTCCTCAATGACTACCTTGCATCAATCTAATAAGTTGCGGTGAGATAGTTCTTGAATTGGCCTTTTTTGAGGCTAAACAGGAACTATCTCACCGCAACTGCGTTGAGTGTTTTTTGGCAGCTGGTTTACTTGCTCGCGAACAGCCAGATCAGGACGATCACGAGGATTACGGCGACAATGCAGGCGATGGCTCCGGTGAATTTGACGCGTGAGTCGCGGGTTCGCTTGCGTACGTCGTCTTCGGCGGCCTCGAGTTGGGCAACTTCGCGCTCGGTCTCGGTATACTCGGCCTTGTCGCGTGCCAAGGACCCGGCGAGCGATTCGGTGATCTCGGGATGGTCGTGCACCTCGGTCGCCTGCTCGATAATCGACTGCGCATGCGCGGCATCTGCCCGGGCGTTTGCGATGGCCTGCTCTTGCTCGCGGCGTGCCTTGTCCTGTGTGGCGATCTTTTCGCGCAGCTCGCGCTGGCGCGTCGCGGCGGCAGTTTTTGCGGACTGCAACTCGTCGCGCGCGGCATCTGCCTCAGCCGTTACGGCCTGGTGCGCTCGTTTAGCGTCAGCGATGGGGGCCTGTGCCTGCTCGACGGCCTGCTCGGCGGCGGCGAGTGAATGCTCAAGATCGGCGGTCACGCGCGGAATATCTTCCTCGGCCTTGCGGAGGGTGTCGGCAGCGTCGGAGATTTGCATAGACAACTCGCTGGTGCGCACGGTGTAATTGGCGGGATTTGCCGAAGGGTTGCGCTGCAGCTCGGCATACTCGCGACGCAAGGTCTCGAGCTGCGCGCGCGTAGCATCGGCAGTTTGTCGTGCGGCGGCGACACCGGCATCGCGCTCAGCCTTCACTTTGTCGCGGATGCGCTTGGAATCCTCAAGGCGACGAACGAGGCGGTTGCCGGTCTCGCGCGAGCTCGCCTCGCGGGCTTCCACGGCGTCGAGTGCAGCCTTCAGGCGGAGCTCGGTCGCATCATCTTCTGCCTTCATTTGCTCGAGCTGGCCCTTGAGCTCAGTCGCTTTGGCGGCACGGGCATCACGGTTAATTTCAGCTGCCGCAGCGGTCTTTTGTGCCGCGGCAATCGCCTGGCGTTGATCGGCGATGATCTGATCGTAGCGGTCTGCGATGTCCTGGCGCGTCTCGAGCTCCTCTGCCTGGTCGGCGATGCGCTGCTCAAGCTCGGCTAAATGGGCGCGGGCATCGGCGAGTGCCTTCTTGGCGGCGTTCATCTCGCGCATGGCCGACGCACCCTGGGCGATAAAAGTGCCCACGGCGTTAGCGGTGTTTGAGACGGCGCTCCCCAGGTCGCGGCTCGTGGCGGGAGCATGCGAGGTGGTTGGGTGTGCGGCCTTGGCGGCATTCGCATCGGCAGTCTGCGGCGCGGCGATATTGCCGGTGCCGCCTTCGATCACGGAAAAGCCCGCTGCGTGCGGGTCGACCGCGTCGGCGCCGATCGTGGGGTGCTCGAGTTGCAGGAACGAGGGCATGGTGCTGCCCTGGTCGGCAACCGGGGTCTCGCCGGGCACAAACGTCGAGGCGGCCTCGGCTGCTTCCTCTTCCTCGGCGTCGATATCGGCATCGGCGACAGCGTCCTTCATCGCTTTGACGGCATCCATCATGGAGTCCATGACGGCGTCGAGCTCTTCTTCCGAAGACACCTCGATGGGGCCTGCTACTTGCGGAGCGTTCTCGGCCTTGGGCTCAGTATCGCTCGGGTTCGGCTGCTCTAGCTGCTCTTCTTTGTCTTGCTCTGCGGCGACATTTGCGTCTGCGGCCTCGCCTGCGGCGGCAGGAGCCTCCTCGACGGCGGCATCAATGCTGCCATCGCTGCTGGTAGAAGTATCGCAGTCGTCAATGGTGTCTGCGGAATCATCAATATGCTGTTGAGTCTGGGGGTCCAGCTCGTCTGTCATAGGCATGTGCTCCTCATCGTTGTTTGTCACCCTATGATAAAGTCTCGCGCCGACATCCCACGCGCTGCAGCAAAGTTTCAAAACGTGTTCGATGGCTCGATCTGATAACGATAACTCGGCCGCTTTATCCAGTTTGTACTTGACAATCCCTTCGCCGAACGACGTGGTGCCGTTCGCCTACCGCGGTCTTTTATTTTCGCTTGAACACGCTAAAGTTGCATCTCAGCTTTTGGCGCGTGAAGTTGGATACGCGCAGTCGGCGGGCGTGCCCGTCGCGATTTGAAAGGACTTTGTATGGGACTTTTCACTGGTAAGACCGTGATCGTCACCGGCGGCGGCAAGGCCACGCTTAAGGACGGTTCCGCTGGCTCCATCGGCTACGGCATCGATATCGCATTTGCCAAGGAGGGCGCGAACCTCGTCATCACCGGCCGCAACGTCGCCAAGCTCGAGGCCGCCAAGGAGTCTCTCGAGGCCGAGTACGGTGTCAAGGTTCTGCCTGTTCAGGCCGATGTCTCGGCTGGCCAGGATAACGAGGCCGTTGTCCAGAACGTCATCGACAAGGCCATTGAGGAGTTCGGCCGCATCGACGCCGTCGTCAACAATGCTCAGGCCAGCGCCTCGGGTGTGACCATCGCCGATCACACCATGGATCAGTTTAACCTGGCCATTTACTCCGGTCTGTATGCTACCTATCTGTACATGCAGAAGGCCTATCCGCACCTGAAGGAGACCAAGGGCTCCGTGGTCAACTTTGCCTCGGGCGCCGGCCTGTTTGGCAACTATGGCCAGTGCAGCTATGCTGCCGCCAAGGAGGGCATCCGCGGCCTGACCCGCGTTGCCGCCAACGAGTGGGGCAAGGACGGCATCAACGTCAATATCGTTTGCCCGCTTGCTTGGACCGCTGCGCTCGAGAACTTCCAGGATGCTTACCCCGAGGCTTTCAAGGCCAACGTCCACATGCCGCCGGCAGGCCACTACGGCGACGTCGAGAAGGAGATCGGCCGCGTGGTCGTTCAGCTCTGCGGTCCCGACTTTAAGTACATGAACGGCGAGACCGTCACCCTCGAGGGTGGCATGGGCCAGCGGCCCTAAGAGTTACGCGGTTTTACCAAACCGCGTAGCCAGTTGACGCTGCGCGGTCACCAGAGCGACAACTTGTCATTCAAAGAGGGCGGCATGACCAGAAGGTCTATGCCGTCCTCTTTTCATGCCAATTTGTTCGCTCTGGTGACCGCTCGCTGACGTTGCCAAAACATCGGTGTTGCTGGAGTAGTCGTTGGGGACGTTCTTAAATGACTAGTCATAAGGGATACTCTTGCCGGCGCTTGGGGACAGTCCCTAAGTGCCGGCAGATTGGGACACTCCTTTGCAAGATGGCGCTGAAGACTGTCCCCAACGACTAACCGTTTAAGAACGTCCCCAATGACTATGACCCCTTTGCACCAGTTTCTGTCGAGTCGGTGCGGTTTGCGGGTTGCCCGTATAATGGTTTGCGTATGAACCGCAACCAAGGAGTTCCAGTTTATGGACCAGAGCCTTTTTAAATTCGACCTGATCGCCGAGGATCCGACGACGCATGCGCGTGCCGGCGTGCTGCACACCCCGCACGGCGACATCGAGACGCCGATCTTTATGCCCGTGGGCACCAAGGCAAACGTCAAGGGCATCCCCACCGAGACCGTCAAACAGCTCGGCGCCCAGATCGTGCTTGCCAACACCTATCATCTGTCCATGCGTCCCGGCGAGGACACTATCGCCGAGCTGGGCGGCCTGCACAAGTTTATGAACTGGCACGGTCCTATCCTCACCGACTCGGGCGGTTTCCAGGTGTTCAGCCACAACGACGCCGTCAAGCTCACCGACGAGGGCGTGCGCTTTATCGTCAACGATTACGACGGCCGCCACGTGTTCTGGACACCCGAGGACAACATGGAGATCGCCATGAAGCTCGGCTCCGACATCTGCATGCAGCTGGACCAGTGCCCGGGCTATCCCGCCACGCGCGCCTACGTTGAGCGCGCGGTGGAGCTGTCGAGCATGTGGGCCGAGCGCTGCTACAAGGCTCACACCCGCGATGACCAGGCGCTCTTTGGCATCGTCCAGGGCGGCATGCATTTGGATCTGCGCCTGCGCTCTCTGCGCCATCTGGAGGAGTGCGGCGACTTCCCCGGTTACGGCATCGGCGGCTACTCGGTGGGCGAGGACCACGAGACCATGTTCGAGACCCTGGCGCCGCTTGCGAGCGAGTACATGCCCAAGCACAAGCCGCGCTACCTGATGGGCGTCGGCAACCCGACGACGCTCGTGCGCGGCGTGGGCGTGGGCATCGATATGTTCGACTGCGTGCTGCCGACGCGCACCGGCCGCATGGGCACGGCATTCTCCAGTGAAGGTCGCCTTAACTTCCGCAACGCGCGTTTTGCGCACGACGACGGCCCCATCGACCCCACCTGCACCTGCCCGGTGTGCACGGGCGGCTACAGCCGCGCGCTCATTCGCCACATGGTCACGCAGAAGGAGATGCTCGGCGGCATCCTGCTTTCGATGCACAACATCTACTACCTGCTCAACCTTATGCAGCGTGCCCGCCAGGCCATTATCGAGGGCCGCTACGGCGCGTTTGTGAGCGACTGGATGAACAGCCCTGCGGCGGTGGACTACTAAGAGCGGCGCGGGCGCTTGCAGAGCGCGGGCAACGGCAAGGGGCGAGCGACGGCCGGTCGTCACATTTGCTGACACCGGCCGCACGACCGCTGACCGATAGCTTGCAAGCACTTGATGCATCGTGGGTACCATACCGAATAGTTGATGTTCGGGCGGGTGTTTGGCGCATGGCGTCGACCCCGCCCGCTTTTCTTTTTCTCGATAGGAGTGCCCATGATTAAGAATGAGAACGTCGAGGGCGAGCCTGCCTACGACGAGACGTACCGCCGCGGCCCCGTGGTCATGCGCGGCCCCATGATTCCTAAGGACAACACCTACGCCAACCTGCTGGCGCCCGAGGAGTCGACCGACTGGCTGCATGCCGATCCGTGGCGCGTACTGCGCATCCAGGCCGAGTTTGTCGATGGCTTTGGCGCACTTGCCGAGTTAGGGCCTGCGGTGACCATCTTCGGTAGTGCCCGCACGCCCAAGACGGACCCGGCCTACAAGGCGGCGCGCACGGTCGGCCGTAAGATTGCCCAGCGCGGCGTGGCGGTTATCACCGGTGGCGGCCCCGGCATCATGGAAGCGGCCAACAGGGGAGCGGCGAGTGTCAACGGCAAGTCAGTTGGCCTGGGCATTGAATTGCCGCACGAGCATGGGCTCAATAAATACGTGAACCTCGGCATGGACTTCCGTTACTTCTTTGTGCGCAAGACCATGTTCGTCAAATACAGCTCGGGCGCCATCGTGTTTCCCGGCGGCTTTGGCACGCTCGACGAGATGTTCGAGGTGCTCACGCTGGTGCAAACGCACAAGGTCAAGCGCATGCCCCTCGTGCTGGTGGGCACAGAGTACTGGCAGGGCCTGTTCGACTGGCTCAACGGCCCGGTGATGGACGCCGGTATGATCAGCCCGCTCGATCCCGAGCTCGTGCACATCACCGACGACCTCAACGAAGCCGTCGACATCGCCCTGAGCGGGCTGATGTAGATCAATCGTGCCCACGCGACATGAATACGCATGGCAATCTGATGTTATTTAACATCAGATTGCCATTTATATTGGGTATACTGGTGTAAAAGACGAGGGCGAGGAGGTCGCAAATGTCTACAGCAACAGTTAAGCCTACGACGGTTCGAATCGAAGAGGGGCTCAAGGAGCAGGCGACTGAGTTCTTGGATTCGGTCGGCCTCAGCCTCAATTCCTATCTCAATCTTGCCGTTCGGCAGCTGGTAAATCAGCGAAAGATTCCTTTTGAGATTGTAGGAAGGGCGGAGGTGCCCAACGAGGCGACGAGGCGTGCCATGGTGATCGCCGAGGCTCATGAGTTGGGGATTTTGCCGGACGATAGCCCGTCATTCAATAACGCTGATGAGCTTATGTCATTCCTCGATGAGGAATAGCGATGTTCGAGATTAAAGTCGAGGCTCAATTTAAGGTGGACTACAAACGAACGATGCGCATGCATCCGCAGCTAAAAAGTGAGTTTAAAGCGGCGGTTGCAGAGCTTGTGGCTCATGGGTCACTTCCGGCGGAGTATGGCGCCCACGAGCTCTCAAACCCGGGCGGAAACTACAACGACCACATCGATTTCCACCTATCCGATGGCTTGGTCGATGTGGTCGTTCTTTATCTTCCCCATAAGACTAACCCAATGATTAGGCTGGTGAGAATGGGCACTCATCAGGAGCTGTTTCAGGGTCCGCTGGGCTGATCGCCGATTTCCAAGTTGTGGTGGAATAGGGATTGATTGGCGGCTGATTGGCCAGGAGCAGACCCTATTCCACCGCAACTGATAGGGGCGCCACGTTCGTTGCTGCGGCCCCCGGTTCTCCTCGTTGCTGGATTTCGCTCAAAAACTCAGCGGCGACTTCATTGCTTTTGAAACGGATGCTGCAGTCTTCTTTCTTGGGGAATGCCAGCAGCGGAATAGTCCCGTACCAGACAGTTTCCTCGTCAATCACGGCCGCGCAAAGCCGCCCTTTGGCCTTGACGGAATAGTCGACGTTCATCTCGGCAAAAATCGCTTTCGCGTCATCGCGCGGAGTTGAGGCAACATAAATCTCAAGGGTAATCCCACGGGCGGCTGCGCCTGCGAGTGTGGCGGTGAGTTTCGCGAGGCATGCGGCGGATGCGTAGGATGCGGCTATGAAGGCGCTCTTTGTGGCACCGGTGATGTCTTTAATTAATGCCTCAATAGCGTTTGCTGGCTCTATGAGAATGTTGTAATCGGGTTGCTCACTGTCCTCTGCTGAATAAATTTCGTAGCCCAGCTTGGCGTACGTCTTGAGTCTCTTCTGGTACATGCGAGCGAGCATGGGTATCGACAGGTCAATGTAGTCGAATATCTCAATCTGTTGCTTGCCCTCGTGGCTTCTGTGCAGTCTGCCCGCCTGCTGCGTTACACTGCCGTCCCAAGATATCGGCGTGGCAATGAATAGGGTGTCAAGGTAGGACAGATCGAAGCCCTCGCTCAGAAGGCTTTCGGTGGCGACGATGATTCGATGTTCATGCTCAAGGCCGGGAAGACTGTTCAGTATCGTTTTTCTTTCTTTGGCACCGATTTCTCCGGTTAAGAGTATGGGTTCGTGTCTGCGATCATTAAGCAGCCTGAACAGTTCCTCAGCATGCTTTTTCCTTTTGGATAGTATGAGCGGATGCCGACCGTTTGACGCTGCTTCGAGGGCGTCATCGACAATCAATTCGTTTCTTGCCGCATGTGCACACAGCAGATCAAGAATCTGATTGAAGCTTGCACCCGGCTCGTAGGCAGATAGCCGAATGCCGGTAAATCTCGGCCGCACGATGCGCTGGATGCCCTGCTGAATTGCCTGCGTTTTTGGATCGATGGCATAGCGAAGCGGGCCGCAGAGCATCGAGAGCGCGCGTGTGAGTCCGTCGGAGCGCTCGGGTGTCGCGGAAAGGCCATATACATATTTGGCTGGAACGGACTTGAGGACGAGCTCGAGCTGAGGCGCGGCAGCATGGTGGCATTCGTCGCAGATAATGAGGCCGTAATTACAAACAAGGTCCTTAACTATCGGCTCCCCGGTTTGGGAGTCTTTGCCGGATAGCGACTGAAAGGAAGCGACGTCGATAAGGCCGCTGACGGCGGTTTTGCCCCCTCCGATTTGTCCAATAAGGGGAGGTTGCTTTTTGCTGATTCGTCCTTTTGGCGTTCGGACCGGCTCTCTGGTGTCCGTAATGTCGAGAAATCGTTCGAGCTGCGATTTCCATTGGGCTATGAGCGCGGTCTTTGGAACAATGACGAGCGCCGGAAGACCAACGGCGGCAATAAGATAAGCTCCGATGACGGTTTTACCGAAGCCCGTTGGTGCAGACATGATTCCGTCTTCGTATTCAAGCATCTGGTCGGCGGCAATTTGCTGTTCGGGATGAAGGGTCCCTTTGAATGCCATCTCAATTGGATTGCCCGTGCTACGTTCGTCTGAATAATGGGCAGTAACGTGGGCTTCTTGAATCAGCTGCTCAAGTTGGGCTTTGCAGCCTCTGGGAATCGCGACGCGGCCATCTCTAAGTTCGCTGAGGTCTATGAGTCGCGGTTTGCCGAATACTGATTGATGCATAGATTGCGCACGGAAGAACTCCGGGTTGGCAAATGTCGCAAGCCTGCGGACTTCCATTTGAGCTGCCGGGCTCAGAGACTTTTCGGGGATGTAGAGCATATCGGCTTGTGTGACGGGCAGGTTCGAGGGGAAGTCTCGTGGCGTGAGCGGGAGCCGCTTTCGTGGCTTTTGGACATTGCGCCTGGTTTTGTTTGTCGCTGCAGCTGTTGCTATTCCAAGCGGTTTGTTTTCGGTGTCCTCGATCAGACGATCCACCGTCGCACGCGAGATTAGTTGGATTTGCGAAAGGTAAAGCCATTGGTCGGGAAAGGGCTCGAATCGTTCGTCAACAAATACGCTGTTTCCTTTCCGCTGCGCTTTTCCCTGAAAAGGCAGCGCAATGAGATTTCCAAAGCCGCCCTCAGGAATGGTGGACTGCGCGGGTAGCATTCGGTCAAAGGTTTCGAAGGTGATTGACTTGTTGAGCGCCGCCGCTTCGATGATAAGGCAGCTCCCAAAATCCCGCGCGGTCTTTGCGCTCACAGATTCGAGAAAGAAAAACCAGATATGCGCGCCGTTGCCTGACCTCGATCGCTCAATCGCTGCATCGATTCCATGCTTCTTTGCGACAAGCCTGATAGCGTTTGCCGCTTCTTTCCAGTCGGCTTTGTCAAAATCGATGACAAGGACATTCGTGTTGCAGTCTTTGTCGAGAACATATTGACCTATGACGTCCCGGAGCCTGTCGTCGCTGCCTTTGAAATGGGCGATAATGGCGGCATCGTTCAGCTCAAGGAATGTGCGGCTGCGACATTCAGCGCATTTAATTCTCTGATGGTTTGCTTTGGGACAAATGCCTGGCCTCCACTCATTTGCGCAGGCGGGTGTATAGCCGATGCCCCCGTCTTTTCTGCGATACCCGTGAGCGTGCACATCTTTGCGACCGGAAAATAGATTGCGAAAGAGCTCGAGTTTGTCGCGCGCTGGGCTCGCGCTGGTAACGATGCCCTCGGTCTGTGCATGTTCGTTGAAAGATTTGCCGGCTTTGTCCCATTCTTCGAGTGTCGCGTAACGGATGTCTGGACCGTTGCTACAGATGACGATTTGCTTACGCGGATCCGAAGCGTGGACAACCGTTTTATTGAGTTTGAATAAGGCGTTCCCGAAAAGGGCGTATTGATGCACGGCGTTGCTCATTTGAATGCCATTCTTGTCTGCGTTCATTGGGATGAGGGTACGCCATTTCGGCTATTTGAGATACTCGACTTTGATTTTGGTTCGGTGATAGTGGGGTGCCGCTCCGTGAGCGGCATTCGGCGGTTCGCTGTCTTTCGACTATTCGGCCCCTTTCCCACCGCAATTCCTAAAGGGATGCCGGCGCGCCTTGAGTTGGGGTGCACCGGCATGATGGCTTTGCTACGGCTGGCTGTACCTTGGTTGTTCGATAGCTCCTGCCTGCCCGATCTAGTCAGGCTGGTATTTGTTGGCGCTGGACGTTTGCCCAGATAAAACATGCCAAAATAAACCTGTCCCTATTTGGCAGGTTGGTAGCGGGGGCAGTAGCTGATGGCGATGGCGTCGACGCCTACGTGGGTGGCGATGGTGCAGCCGATGGGGCCGGTGCCGGCGTCTACGTAGTTTTGGCCTGCGAGCGCTTGGTTAACTAGCTCCTGTTCCTCGGTGGCGCCAGTCGTGAGCACGCGCACGCTGG
Organism: Collinsella aerofaciens ATCC 25986; assembly: GCF_964237925.1. Classification (GTDB taxonomy): domain Bacteria; phylum Actinomycetota; class Coriobacteriia; order Coriobacteriales; family Coriobacteriaceae; genus Collinsella; species Collinsella aerofaciens_BJ. The sequence continues at coordinate 9,988 of NZ_CAXSKI010000029.1, forward strand.
AGCCCGGGTGCTCGGTCAAAAACTCGAGGCAGTCGGCCATGGTGTTCGCAACGATGCGCTTGGCACCGCGGCCCTTTTTGATGGCCTTGATCTCGCCCGATTTCCATTCCGGCGAAACGGCCAGGCGAATGTTGAGCATTTGGGTGAGCTGGCCGGCGAGTTTAGGTGCGCGGCCGTTCTTAACGAGGTTCTCGAGTGTGCGGGGAATCAGCAACAGGTGCGCGTCGGGCAGCGTCGCGCGGATCTGCGCCTCGGTCTCGTCCAGGCTGCGACCGTCCTCGCGCATGGCGAGCGCGTACTCTACCAGCAGGCCCTCGGCACCCGAGCCGGTGCGCGAATCGATGCAGCGCACGTCGAGCTCGTGGGTCTCGGCCGTCAGGCTGGCGTTGGCATAGCAGGCGGACCACTCGCTGCATAGCGAGATAAAGATGGCACTATCGTGGCCGTCGGCGCGCACGCGGTCAAAGAGTGCCTTGAACTCGCCGGCGCTCGGCTGCGAGGTGTGCGGCAACTGCTCGGAACCAGCCATGCGGGCGACGTATTCCTCGGCGGTAATCTGCACCTGGTCGAGCAGGTCCTCGCCCTCGATAATCACGTGCAGTGGAATCACGTAAATACCGAGCTCTTGGGCACGGGCGGGGGAGATGTCCGACGTGGAGTCGGTTATGATGGCAAAAGACATAATTGCACCTTTCGTTGGGGCGCTTGCGCGCCGCCTTCTGAGAGCAAAGTGCGACAAGTATAGTAGAGTCGTTCCACATTACTAGGTTCAATTGTTGAATAGTCAACAGTTTGAAGTGTCGGTGTGGAAATCGTCAACTGGGGAAGAGGAATGCCGATGGCGGCATTACAGCTATGTGATCGGCCGGTCGTGCTGTTCGATTTTGATGGCACGGTGGCCGATACGGGTCGGGCGGTGATGACCTCGACGCGCAAGACGCTGGCTGCGCGCGGGTTTTCGGAGGCACAGATGGGCGATTTGCGCCGTATGATCGGGCCGCCCCTGTGGAAAAGCTTTCACGACTTTTATGGCTTCTCGCGCGAGGAGTCGCTTGTGGTGGCTGACGAGTACCGCGCCTTTTTTGATGAACTGGGACCGGAAGAGTATCCCGTGTTCGACGGGATCCCCGAGTTGCTGGATGGGTTGGCCGCTCAGGGCAAGCGTATGGCCGTGGCGACGTCTCGCATGGAGGCGAAGTGCGTCGACATGGTACGTGAGCTCGGGCTTTCTCAGTTTGAGGCGGTGGTTGGCATGAATCCGCCGCAGGGTCGCGAAATCAAGGCCGATTCGGTCCGCGACGCCCTGGCGGCGCTTGGCGCGACTGCCGATGAGGCCGTGATGATTGGCGACCGCTTTAACGATGTGGAGGGCGCGCACGCGATGGGCGTGCCGTGTATCGGCATCTATTCGGGCGCGGCGGCGCCGGGGGAGCACGAGGCCGCGGGCGCCGATGCGGTGGTGCACTCGGTGGCCGAGCTTGCTAAACTTTTCGCTATATAAGTATTTGATGTGAGGGGCGGCGCACTTGCCCCTTACTGGTAAGGAGGTCGTCCATGAATCAGGTGGAGCAGAGCGTTACCGAGTACGTCGACGAGGTCTGGGAAGATGCCGTCGCCGATATCGAGCGGCTGGTGAGCTATCCGTCCGTGGCGGTTTCTGCCAATGCGGAGCCCGATGCGCCGTTTGGCCGTCCGGTCCGTGATGCGCTCGATTGCGCGCTCGGCATCGCGCAAAAGCTCGGCTACCAGACGAGCGACGACGAGGGTTATGTGGGTATTGCCGATATCCCGGGTCGCGGCGATAAGCAGCTCGCGACCATCTGCCACGTGGACGTGGTGCCCGCCGGCCCCGGCTGGAATACCGATCCGTTTGCGATGGAGCGTCGCGAGGGCTGGTTGCTCGGTCGCGGCGTGATCGACGACAAGGGCCCGGCAGTGCTGTCGCTCTACGCCGGCGCGTACCTGCTCAAGCACGGCATTGTGCCGCGCTACACCTTCCGCGCGCTGCTGGGCTGCGATGAGGAAGTGGGCATGTCCGACGTTCACCATTATCTGGAGAACTACCCCAACCCTGACTTTCTGTTTACGCCTGATGCCGAGTTCCCGGTCTGCAATGCCGAGAAGGGCCAGTTTGGGGCGACGTTCGTGAGCCCCAAGATCGACGGCGGGCGCATCGTGTCGTGGAGCGGCTCCGAGGCGAGCAACGCCATTCCGTCGCAGTCTATCTGCGAGCTCGCGATTGCCGCCGATGAGCTGCCGGCGCCGGTCGAGAACGCCGACCGCCTTGAGATCACGACACTCGATAACGGGCATGCGCAGATTTTCGCCCACGGTATTGGCGGTCACGCTTCGATGCCTGAGGGCACCATCAACGCCGTCGGCCTGATCGTGTCGTATCTGCGCGAGGCCGAGGACGCGTTTGGTGCACGCGACGAGCGCCTGCTGACGCCTGCCGAGCACGAGTTCGTCAAGTTCCTGGCCTTTGTGCATGCGGATGCCTATGGTCGCGGCCTGGGTATCGACGCGACGAGCCCAGCGTTTGGCCTGCTTACCTGCAACGCTGGCGTCATCCGTGTGGCGGATGGCCATATCGAGCAGGTCATCGACGTGCGCTTCCCCGACAGCACGAGTGCCGATACCATCCGCGAGCAGCTCGAGCCGCTCGTGGGCCGTTTTGGCGTGACGTGCCAGCTGGGTCGTGCGAAGGTGCCGTTCTCGGTGTCTGCCGACGATCCGGCCGTGAAGGCGCTTATCGATACCTATAACGAGTTCACCGGCAAGCATGCCGAGCCCTTTGCCATGGGCGGCGGCACGTACGCGCGCAACTTTGCCCGCGCCGTCTCGTTTGGCCCCGAGGAGACCGGCCTGGAGCTGCCCGCATGGGGCGGCCAGATGCACGGCCCCAACGAGTGCGCCAACGAGGAACAGCTCAAGCAGGCGCTCAAGATCTATATTGTTGCGATCCTCCGTTTGAATGAATTAGAGCTTTAGGGTTACGCGGTTTTACCAAACCGCGTAACCAGTCGACGCTGCAAGCCCGCCAGAGCGGCAATCAGCCTTTCAACTTCGGTGGCATGATTAAAAGATCAATGCCACCTTGTTTCATGGCACCTTGCTCTCTCTGGCGGGCTTTCGCTCATATGACCCAATCCGCTGTCAAGAGCCACAATGGCCCCGCCGACCGCTTGCAATCGGT
>NZ_CAXSKI010000030.1:0-12263 GCF_964237925.1 Collinsella aerofaciens ATCC 25986
GACCGGTGGACGGCACCGAGCCGTACGCTTGAACTGAGAAGGGGGAGGCCTCGCGGCCTCCCCCTTTTTGCGTTTACGGGCTTTTGTCTCACATAGTAGCTGTGTTTTATAACCCTCGTTTGTCGCATCTTCTGTGAACGGGCTACAATAACTTAGTCTGTGCGATATGGAGGTGAACATGGCTGAAGCTGGTATCGGCGTTGATATCGTCGAGATTTCCCGCATGAAATCAATTCTTGAAAAGACGCCGTCGTTTGCTCGGCGTGTGTTTACCGAAGAAGAGCGTGCGTATTGCGATGCGTCATCGCACCCCGTCGCTCACTATGCGAGCCGCTTTGCTTCGCGCGAGGCGGTGCTTAAAGCTCTCGGCACGGGTTTTAGTCAAGGCGTGGGTCGCAAGGATGTTTCGGTAACGCGTGATAAACTCGGCAAACCGAAGGCGCTGCTTTCGGGCCGTGCTCTCGAGATCGCTCAAGAACTGGGCGTTGTTGAGGTCGCTCTTTCCATTACGCTTACGGGAGACTTGGCCGTTGCGAATGCCATCGCGATTACCGAAGATGCTCGGCCTAAGCCAAAAGATGAAAAGGTGAGCACCAAGAAACGCGTTGCGCAGACATTTAAAGAGGCTCGCTCTGTTTTAGATGAGCTTGAGCAGCTGCAGAATTCAGCATTGACGGAGCACCTGGGCGATGCTTCGCAAGATACGCTAGGAGCATAGATGAAACCGGTTTTGAGTACCGAAGAAGTCGTTCGTCTCGAGGATATCATCGAACGTGAAGGGACTTCGAAGGCCGAGCTTATGGAGCTAGCGGGTGAGTTTGCCGCCAACGAGGTCTTGAAGCTCAATCCCGATCGGGTTCTCGTTCTGGTCGGTTTTGGTAATAATGGCGGCGACGGTTGGGTTGCCGCCGATATCCTGAGCCATAAGGGTGTGGACGTGGATATCGTTTCTCCGGTTGAACCGGATGAGATTCCTGCTGCTCTGGCACGTCATGTTGCTCGTCGTACTGCCGGCCGCGATGTGCACGTTTGCGTCGGCCCTTCGCGTGACGAACTCGAGGTTTTGATTGATAAGGCCGATGTTGTTGTCGATGCCATTTTTGGTACCGGTTTTCACGGGAATCTGCGTGCGCCGTTCTCCATCTGGATTCCTACGGTCAATGAATGCGCCGATTGTGTCGTATCCATTGATGTCCCCTCGGGCCTGAATGCCGAGACGGGCGTTGTTGATGACGACTGCATTCGTGCCGAGCATACGGTGACGATGATTGCGCCCAAGATTGGTTTGTATAGCGCTGATGGCCCTGAGTATGCTGGCGATTTGATCTGCGGCAATCTTTACGACCGTCTTGACGAGGTCATCGATGATGTCGACCACGCCGCTGAGATTGTCGAGCCCGGTGACTTAGTTGATTACTTTGCTCCACTTCCTACGAATATCGATAAGTATTCCCGTGGCTCTGTGCTTATTGTCGCCGGATCTGCGCAATATCCTGGTGCTGCCATTATGGCGGCCAAGTCTGCAGCTCGCGCGGGTGCTGGTTACGTGGCAGTCGCGGCTCCTGACGCCTGCGCCAATCTTATTCGCATGGCACTTCCTTCGATTCCCGTCTTTGCTATTCCGTCTGATTCCCGCGGCTCCTTTGGCGCCGCTGCGCGCATGACGGTGTGCGAGATTGCAAAGAAGTACAGCTGCGTACTGTGCGGTCCCGGTATGACGACGTCTGCCGGCGCTATGCAGGTGGTTTCGGGCTTGCTCGAGCTTGATGTACCGCTTATTTTGGATGCCGATGCACTCAACTGCCTTGCTAAGATTGCCATTGACGGTATTGATAGTAACCCCGAGATGTATCGTCGCGAGCAGCCGTTGGTTATGACGCCGCACTATCGTGAGCTTTCGCGTCTGGTTGCCGGTGACGAGGTGAACGACCTTGGTACCGCGATTGCAGCCGCGCAGAAGGTTGTCTGGGCTGCAGGCTCCGACAATCTGGTGGTCATTGCCAAGGGGCCGACGACGGCTATCTGTGGCGTTGAGCGTGTACTGCTGCCGCTCTCGGGTCCGGCTTCTCTGGCAACTGCCGGTTCGGGTGATGTTCTCGCGGGTATTTTGGCCGGCACGCTTGCCACCATGCGCGACGAGATGGATCGTTGGGAGTTGCTGTATTCGTACGCCGTCGCACTTCACAGCTACGCCGGTTTTGCCGCGGCGACGGAGTATGGTGAGAAGAGCGTCATCGCGACCGATCTTATCGACTTGATCGGTCCTGCCATGGAACTGGCGGCAAAGGATGCGCTCGAAGATCTGGGAATCATGGACGAAGGGTCGGATGACTAATCATGAATAAAGCCGATTTGACGCGCTGGTCCTGGGTCGAGATCGACCGCGGGGCGCTCCGTCGCAACACGAGGGCCTATAAGAACTTGCTGAATCCACGTCAGCGCCTGTGTTGCGTGGTCAAGGCCGATGCTTATGGTCATGGAGCTGTTGAGTGCGCCAAGATCATGTATTCGGCCGGTGCCGACATGTTTGCCGCGGCGACGGTTAACGAGGGCGTTGAGCTCCGACAGGGCGGGATTACGAAGCCCATCCTCATCCTAAGCGAGCCGCCTATCGAGGCCATTCCGACGTTGCTCGAGTTTGATATCATGCCTTCGGTCTATACGTCTGACTTTGCTCTTGCGTATGGCGAATGTGCCGTCGCGGCGGGCAAAGTGGGCAAGTATCATCTCGCCATCGAGACGGGCATGAATCGTATCGGCGTTCACTACACGCAGGTGCTCGACTTTGTCCGCGGTATAAATTTCCATCGCGGTATTCAGTGCGACGGCGTATTTACGCACTTCGCCACGGCCGATGAACCTTCGGGCTGGGACTACAAGCTGCAGTGTCAGCGCTTTACCGAGGCCGTTCAGGCCATTAAGGATGCGGGTTTTGAGTGCGGTATCGTGCACTGCGCCAACACGCCGTCCTCGATGCTCGACCCCTCGATGCATTTTGATATGATCCGCGCCGGCGTTGGCTTGTATGGCATGCAGCCGTGCGAGCTGAGCGGCCGCGTGATGCAGCTTGATCCCGTTATGAGCGTCCATGCGCGCGTGACGCGCGTGGCACACCCTGCGATGGGTGAGGGCGTGGGCTACAGTTTTACCTACCGCGTACCGCGTACGCGCGTTCAGATCTGCACGCTGCCGATCGGTTATGCCGACGGCCTATCGCGTACACTTTCCAATCGTATGGATGTGCTGTATCGCGGCGAGCGCGTGCATCAGGTTGGCAATATCTGCATGGACCAGTTTATGGTCGCCATTCAGTCCAACCCGGCACACGAGATTCCCGAGGCCGAGTATGGTGACGAGATGATCATTGTCGGCCGCGATGGCGATGCCGAGATCACTATGGACGAGATGGCCCGACTGCGCGGAACGATTAACTACGAGGTCGCCTGCGGCTTTGGCATGCGTCTCGACAAGGTCTACGTGTAGGAGCCGCTATGGGCGTCATGCACATCCCCGGCCATACCCATCAGGCACCACGTGAGGTTGTACTCGAGGAAATTGAGGCCGTTCTGGGCGATTGTCACCTCTGCCAGCTCTACCAGTCGCGTCACAATATCGTGTTTGGCGTGGGAAACCCCCGCGCTCGCGTGATGTTTATCGGTGAGGCGCCGGGCCGCAATGAGGATTTGCAGGGCGAGCCCTTTGTGGGGGCGGCAGGCGAGGACCTCAACGGCATTTTGTCGCTGGCGGGGCTCAAACGCGAAGACGTCTACATTGCCAACGTGCTTAAGTGCCGCCCTCCGGGAAACCGCAATCCGCGTCCCGAGGAAGTGCTGGCTTGCTCGCCGTTTTTGCGTGAGCAGATTCGAAGCATCTGGCCCGATATTATCGTGACGCTCGGCAACCCCGCGACGCACTTTGTGCTTAAGACCGAGATTGGCATTACTAAGCTGCGCGGCAGGTTCCACCAGATGGGGCATTTTGTAGTAATGCCCACGTTCCATCCGGCAGCAGCGCTACGCAATCCGGCGTGGCAGGAACTGCTGGAGGAAGACTTTAAGATGCTGGGCGACTATCTGGAGCGACATCCCGCACCAGAGGACGCCTCGGAATAATAAGGAGCATATATGTCCCTGGAGCGCCTGGGGGTAGGTACTTACAAAACGACTTGCGCTGCCGATACGGAGTACTTTGGCGAGCTAATTGCACCGTGCCTTGAGGACGGCGATGTGCTCATCCTGACCGGTGGCCTGGGGGTGGGCAAAACTCACTTTACCAAGGGCGTCTCGCGCGGGCTGGGCGATGGGCATATGGTTACGAGCCCTACGTTTGCGCTCATGGCCGTTCACGATCAAGGCCGTATTCCGCTGTTTCACTTTGATTTATACCGCCTGGAGCATGCCTACGAGCTCGAGGATACGGGCATTTTCGATGTGCTGGGCTATGAGGGTGCTTGCCTGCTGGAATGGGGCGAACAATTCCAAGACGAGCTGACGGATGAGTATCTTTCGGTGACGCTCAAGCGTGATGAGGGCGACAGCGATGTGCGAACGATAACGTTCGAGGCGCACGGTGACCGCGCAATGGAGCTTTCCCATTTGATTGATAAGGCTGTACAAGATGAGCTTGCATAACGACAACGCGCTGGTGGTGGCGCTCGATACCTCGACCGACATGCTTGCCTGCGCGGCAAGCTGGATTGATGGGCAGACGAGCGAGACGAAGCTCGTGAGTAGCGACCACATGTGTCGCCGTCACGCCAACGTTGAGCTCGTGAATACCGTTGATGGCGTGCTGGCTCAAGCCGGTCTGGATCGCAGCGATGTTGGTTGCTATGTGGTCGGCCGCGGCCCGGGGTCCTTTACGGGTGTGCGCATCGGCATCTCCACTGCCAAGGGCCTCGCGCGTGGTGCCAATGTTCCGCTGCTGGGCGTGTCGACGCTCGACGCTTGCGCTTGGACGGCGTGGAAGGCTGGCGTGCGCGGCAAGCTTGGTATCTTGGCCGATGCTATGCGCGGTGAGGTATATCCGGCGCTGTATATGCTGGTCGATGAGGGTCCCGAGCGTCAATTTGAGCGCGAACACGTGGTCAAGGCCGCCGTGGCGCTCGATGAGTGGCGCCAAGCAGCGGACTGGGACCAGGTTCAGCTGACCGGTGACGGTCTCGTGCGCTATGGCAAGCTGCTGGGTGAGGACGAGACCGCCCGCTGCGTGGAGCGCGACCTGTGGTGGCCTTCGGGCGAGGGCTTGCTGCTCGCGCACGCTGCGGGTGACGGCGATCCGGCTCGCGTCCTGCCGATTTACACGCGCCTTTCTGATGCCGAGGAAAACGAGCGCAAGCGTCTTGGTCTTGCCGAGAGTGCGCAGAGCGAAATTACGGGCGTTGCCGATGAGCTCGCCGGTCGTCATCTGCAGTTCCGTCCCATGGGCGCGGCGGATGCCGAGGGCGCGAGCGCGCTAGAGGCTACCTGCTTTGAAGGTGCCGGACACAAGGCGTGGACGCCGGGCATGTTCCTGTCCGAACTGGGCGAGGACGTCGCTGCGCCGCGTAGTTGGTGGGTGGCACACGACGACGGCAAGCTGCTGGGCCTTGCCGGCGGTATGGTCGTGGACGGTGATGTGCAGATTCTGGATGTCGCCGTCGACCCGGCACATCGCCGTGGGGGCATTGCCCGCAAGCTGCTGTCGCATGTGAGCTATGATGCCCAGATGCTCGGCTGCACCACGGCTTCGCTCGAGGTCGAGGACGGCAACGAGGGAGCGATCGCGCTTTATAACGCTCTGGGCTTTACCGAGGCTGGCCGTCGCCGCGGTTACTACGGTGTTGGCAAAGATGCCATCGTCATGACGGCTTCGCTGCCCCTGGTGCTTCCGGTCGACAATGCTTCGCCCGAGCCGACGGCGGCAGAGCAGCGCGTATGGCCGCTACCTGCGCCTAGGCGCTCCGAGGGGGAGCGTGCCGAAATTGAGCGCCGCCGCCTAGTGCTCGCTATCGAGAGTTCCTGTGACGAGACGGCCGTGGCGATTATCGATGCGGATGGCAATATGCTGGCCAACCAGGTGTCGACACAGATTGATTTTCATGCCCGCTTTGGCGGCGTGGTGCCCGAGATCGCCTCGCGCAAACACGTTGAGGTGATTGTGAGTGTCGTGGATGCGGCGCTCGAGGATGCCGCAGCATCGCTGGGCCTTACGGGCGGAGCCATTGCACCAAGTGAGCTTGCCGCCGTGGGCGTGACGCAGGGTCCGGGCCTGGTGGGCGCGCTCGTGGTTGGCGTCGCCTTCGCCAAGGGCTTTGCCTACGCTGCCGGTAAGCCGCTCATATGCGTCAACCATCTGGAGGGGCACCTGTTTGCCAACCTGCTGGCGCAACCCGACCTCAAACCGCCGTTTATCTTCACGCTTGTCTCGGGTGGGCACACCATGCTCGTGCACGTGAAGGCGTGGGGCGACTACGAGGTGCTCGGTGAGACGCTCGACGACGCTGTGGGCGAGGCCTTCGACAAGGTAGCCAAGGCGTTGGGTCTGGGCTATCCCGGTGGCCCCATCATTTCCAAGCTGGCCGAGACAGGCAATCCCCGCGCGATTGATTTCCCCCGTGCGCTCAACAGCAGGGGAGACTATCGTTTCTCGCTTTCGGGCCTTAAAACGGCCGTGACGCTCTACATCGAGCAGGAGACCAAGGCCGGGCGCACGATTCACCCGCCCGATCTGGCAGCTTCGTTTGAGGCAGCTGTCTTTGACGTGCAGTACAAGAAGGCCAAAAACGCATTGCACGCTACCGGATGCAAGGAATACTGCATCGGCGGCGGCGTCTCGGCCAACCCGCATCTGCGCGAGATGATGATCAAGAAGCTTGGGCGTCAGGGGATTCGCGTAACGGTGCCGCCCTTGTCTGCCTGTACCGATAACGCAGCCATGATCGCGGAGGTCGCTCGCCGTAAATTCGACCGAGGTGAAATCTCGCCGTTCGACGTCGACGCCGATCCAAACATGACGCTGTAGCTGGTACGGCGCGGTCCCCGGACGGAGGGGCCGGATATAAGGTTTCCTGCTCTACAGTCCTGCGCAAGACGAAGGCCACATTAAGTGGCCTTCTTTGCGTGCGGAACTCGCGATAAACCTTATATCCGGCCCCTCCGTCCGGGGACCTTTCTGTGTCGATATAGCTTCTGAGCTGGTTTGGCGTCGACAACGTCCAGCAAGGTTAACAAGCCAGCGTCGAATTTCCGGCGTTCTTTAGCTGAAAGAAAAAGTTGGCGTGCGGAGCTTTGCTCCGCATTTGGGATGGGAGCCCCTCGGGAGCGGGCGGGCGTATACAAGGTTTATCGCGAGTTCCGCACGAGCCGGAGAGCACTTAATGTGCTCTCCGTGCGAGCAGGACTGTAGAGCAGGAAACCTTGCATACGCCCGCCCGCTCCCGAGGGGCATCTCTCATGCAAAAACTGTCGTGGGGTAAAGTCCGAGGTCAGTGGCGTTTTATACCGAGAAATTCAAAAAAAGTTGAAAATTCATTACATATTTGCGTTGACTTTAGGTAACTAAAGTTTCATACTCCTTTTCAACCACTGGGGGATGTGAACACGCACGGATCGTTCGCATCATGATTGAAGAGGATTTCTTAGACATGTTCACGCATCAGCTAAACATTATCAGCGTAGTAATTATCTGATGCGGGTTAGCACATACAGCTAGCCCGTACGATAACGGGCGGCTGATGAAGATGAGGGCCGTCGAGCGCAACCGACGGCCCTCATTTTTTATGTCTAGGAAGTTCTTTTTAGAGGAGGAAATGTAATGAACGGAGTTTTGCTCATGGTTGTGGCCGCGGCGGTGCTCGCCTGCGGCTATCTGGGCTACGGCCGCTGGCTGGCCAACAAGTGGGGCGTTGACAAAGAGGCCCTCACGCCGGCCAAGCGCATGAAGGACGGCAACAGCTTCTCGCCCGTCTCCGCCTTCACCGCGTTCTCGCACCAGTTCAGCTCGATCTGCGGTGCTGGTCCTGTTACGGGTACGATCGTCGCCATGGCCTTTGGCTGGCTGCCCGTCGTGCTCTGGGTCCTCGTCGGCGGCATCTTCTTTGGTGCAGTCCACGACTTTGGTGCTCTGTACGCTTCGATGAAGAACAACGGCAAGTCGCTCGCTCAGCTCATCGAGAAGTACATCGGCAAGACCGGCCGTCGCCTGTTCCTGCTGTTCTGCTGGCTGTTCTGCATCATCGTCATCGCCGCCTTCACCGACATGGTCTGCAAGACGTTCATGTTCACCCCGGCCGTTGACGCTTCTGGTGCTGCTACCGGTGCCATCGACTTCACCAAGTCCTATGCCGCCGGCTGCGCTGGTACCATCTCCATCCTGTTCACCTTCGTCGCTATCGCCTTTGGTTGGGCCCAGAAGAAGTTCAACCTTACCGGTGCTGCCGAGTTCGTCACCGGCGTGGTCCTCATGGTCCTCATGTTCGCCGTCGGTATGCAGTTCCCGGTCTACCTGGATAAGTTCCAGTGGTTCGCCGTCGTCATGGTCTACCTGGTCTTCGCTGGCGCTATGCCCATCCAGATGCTCAAGACCCCGCGTGACTACCTCACTTCCATCATGATGATCGTCATGATCGTCTGCGCTGTCCTCGGCATCGTCGTCTTGGGCGTCAACGGTCAGGCTACTATCACCGCTCCGGTCTTCACCGGCTTCTCCACTGCCTCCGGCATGATGTTCCCGGTCCTGTTCGTCTCCGTCGCTTGCGGTGCTCTCTCCGGTTTCCACAGCCTCGTTTCTTCCGGCACCTCTTCTAAGCAGGTCGAGAAGGAGCAGGACGCCGTCAAGGTCGGTTACGGCGCCATGATCGTCGAGTCCTTCGTTGGCATCCTTGCCATCATCGTCGCCGGCATCATGTTCTCCGACATGAATACCGCCGGTACCGGCGCCCTCAACGCCGGCGTCGCTTCCACCCCGTTCCAGATCTTCGCCGCCGGCATCTCCCGCGGTATGCAGGCCTTCGGTGTTGACGGCACGCTCGCTACCGTCTTTATGACCATGAACGTCTCCGCTCTGGCCCTGACCTCGCTCGACGCCGTCGCCCGCATCGCCCGCACTTCGTTCTCCGAGTTCTTTGCCCAGACCAACGATGCCCTGGCCATCGAGTCCAAGGCCGGCTACATGAAGGTCCTCGGCAACCCCTGGTTCGCCACGGTCGTTACCCTGCTTCCCGGTCTCGCCCTCGCTTTTGGTGGCTATGCCAACATCTGGCCGCTCTTTGGTGCTTCCAACCAGCTGCTCGGCGGCATGACCATGATCACCCTCGCCGTGTTCTGCAAGTGTACCGGCCGCAAGGGCTGGATGCTCTACGTGCCCGTCGTCTTCCTGCTCTGCTGCACCTTCACCTCGCTGGTCCAGAGCGCCATGGGCTGCATGGCCGCTGTCCAGGCTTACGGCTTCTTCGGCACCATCCCGGCTACCGCCACCACGGCCGCCGTCTCCGTCGCCGCCACCAAGGGCCTGCAGCTCGTCTTCGCCGTCCTGCTGATGGTCCTGGGTCTCATCGTCGCCGTCAACTGCCTCAAGGAGTTCTTCGGCAAGGAGGCTGGCTCCATGCCCGACGAGGAGCCCGAGTGGTCCGAGATGGGCAAGGCCGAGTACGGCCGCGCCGCTGCCGCCGAGGCTCCTGTCGACGCCGAGGCTGCCAAGGCCTAGTCAGCTTGATGGGCTAGCCGTTCCATCCATATGACTCGGAAAGACCGGGTCCGCAACGACGCGGACTCGGTCTTTTTTCATGCAAAAGCGGGCGACGCCCGAGTGTTCTCGCAGATGTTTTGCGTGGATAAGGGCGCGCGTTGTACCATATAGACGTATATGTGTACATATGAAAGGGGCCCCGTGGCCAAGACGGTATATTCCGATAACCAAAATAATGTCGATGCCCTGGCTGAACGTCTGAGCAGCCAGACGTCGCTTTCTGCCGAGCGTGCCAAGCTGGTTGCCTACGACCTGCTCTGCCGCAAGGCGCTCAAGATTAAGTCGAGTGCGCTGGCGCAAATTTTCCGCTCCGTCGATAAGGAATGTGACACCAAGGCGATGCGCGATGAACTTATCGCGGCAAATATCGTGACCAAGATCGAGGGTAGCGGCATTAACGGGCGCCCGGCGTTCTATACCATCAATGCCGAGATCCGCGATGCCCAGGAGCAGCCTGCCGAGTCCGTCGAGGATTTTGTCGTCGAGGATTCCGCTGACGTGCCTGCTGTGGAAGAAACTGCTCCGCGTGAGCATGTCGATACTGATGAGTTGCTCGATGAGAACGTCGTGCGTGCCTTTACGGCCAAGGCAGGACGCGGCGGTTTTGGCGGGGGTGGCAAGCGCGATGCGCAGCGCCGCGCCCAGCAGGAGCGCTTCCGTCGCGCCGTTGCTCAAAAGGGTGAGACGGATGCTGAGGCCGTCGAGGAAAAGTCCGTCGGGATGCAGGAGCCGACTCGCACTCAAGAGCATGCTGAGATCCAGGAGCCCAAGCGTCGCCGCGGTGCCCACTTTAAGGCCGAGCAGCGAGGTATTGCATGCGAGGTCCAGGATTCCGTCGAGGCTGCTGACGCGTCCGATGAACCGGTCAAGAAGGCTCCGGGTTCATGCCGTCCCGGACGTGGTTTTGCGGGGCGCGCGTATCCCGTAAGGCGTCAGGAGAAGAGCGAACCGGCTTCGACCACTCAGGGCGAGAAGGACGAGAAGGCCGTTGAGCCGGTGGCTCGCGAGCAAAAGCCTGTTGAGCCGCAGCTTGAGGTTGATGCCGAGGCCAAGGGCCAGCAGCCTACTGATGAGCAGACGGAGCAGGGCGCGTCGAGCAAGCCTCGCCGCCGTCGCCATCGTGGGGGCCGCAGTTCCCATGCCGAGACTGCGGCCGAGAAGACCACGCCGCAGAACGAGGATGCGAAGGCCGAGGTTTCTTCGGGGCAGCCTAAGCGCCAGCCGGCGAAGGAGAGCAAGTCCGTTCGTCCGCAGAAGCAGGCGTCTATGCCGAAGCGCGAGCGCAATTCCCAAGGCGATTCTAAGCGCAAGTCTCAGAGGAAGCCGGAGTCTGCCGCAGCAGATACTGCTGCCCAGCAGCCCAAGTCGGCCGTTCACGGCGAGGCCTCGGCGTTTGCCCTTGCCCGCGTTTTAGGCAGGCAGCTGCTCAAAGTTGTCCCTACGCCCACGGCGCTCTCTAAGATCAAGGAGCAGCAGACACAGATCGTAAAGGTCGAGGGCAAGGACGGCAAAAAGGCTCCGCGGCGCACTCAGCACAACGAGATGTCCAACCGCAAGATTGCCGAGGAAATCGCAATCATCCAGGCTTGGATCGAGCAGAACCGAGGTGCCGATACGCCGGTTGCCTCGCGCCGCCAGCGTGCCTACCAGATCTTTAACGACGAGAAGGCTTTTGACGGCAAGCACGGTGAGCGCTTGATCAGGCGTATGACCGAAAAGGGCATCAGCATGCAGGCGATCAAGGTCGCCCCCAATCGCCCCGTGCACTTTACGGGCTTCTTTACGCTGGGCGCCGACAAGCCGTTCATTATGGTCGAGAACCTGGACACCTACGACGAGATCGTCAAGCTGCTGCGTGGCCGCAAGCACGCCAAGCTCTTTGGCATCAAGGTGGGCGGCGTGATTTTTGGCGGCGGATGCAAGGCGAGCGTCTCGCATGCCCTGGACGATTATCTGGCTGAGATTGGCTATCGCTTTAACTACGTCTACTACGTAGGCGATATCGATCGCGAGGGCGCGCGCATCGTCGAACAGGCTCGCAATGCCAATGTGGTTGAGATTCGCCTGCATGCCGGCATGTACCGCGCCATGCTCGCCGAGCATAAGCGTCGCGTGAAGGCCGGCGGCGAGTGCGAGCCCGCGGCTGCCAACCAGGGCGTGCCGCAGAACCTGGCAGCGACGATCAAGGATCTGCCCATGGTTACGCGCGTGCAGTTCCGCAACGTGCTACGTGAAGGCGGGCGCATTCCGCAGGAGATCCTGATGACCGCAGACTATCGGGATGGCGACTCGGGAAGCTTCGACCGCATGCTGAACAATTAGCTCCGCCGTTCTACCGAACGGCGGTCTTCTTGACGCTGCGAGGGGCCCTGGCACGGCAATCTGACGTTCAACTTCGGCGGCGCGACCAGAAGGTCAGCGCCGCCTTGTTTCACGTCACCTTGCCATACCAGGGCCCCTCTCGCTCATATGACCCAATCCGCTGTCAAGAGCCACAATGGCCCCGCCGACCGCTTGCAATCGGTCGGCGGGGCCTG
>NZ_CAXSKI010000031.1:0-11571 GCF_964237925.1 Collinsella aerofaciens ATCC 25986
GGGTGGCTGAGCCCGATGGAGTACCGCAGGAAGCTTGGATACGCCTAGGCGCGGTCCAAGAAATCGTCCGCACCCCCCCTGCGTTGTTTAGACACAAAAAAAGTTCCGATCTTTTGCCAAAGCGTTTCGAAACGGTTTCAAAACCGCAGGTAGAAGTGTTAACGAGCGGTAAACGGTCGATTTATCACCGTGAACGGTGCAAAAACGTTTTACCGTATGAATCAACGGAAGCGGCCTCTTCTGGGGTGATATAGTGACAACAACACGTCACGTGGTTACTACCAGTTTAGAAACCACTGGTCTTCAAAGAACGCTTTCCAAGAAGCTTTAAGGGCAATTGCCCGCTGGCTTTCGAAAATCATCGGACTCAGATCGTACACACCTTCGGAAGGGAAATTTGAATGGTTGGCTTTATTCTTACCGGTCATGGACAGTTCGCACCCGGCCTTGCAAGCGCTATCGCTATGGTTGCCGGCGACCAGCCTGCTTTTACCGTCGTTCCTTTTGAGGGCGACCAGGCCGCATCCTACGGTGAGGATCTCCGCGCCGCTATTACCGCCATGCGCGAGGAGTGCGATGGCGTGCTCGTCTTTACCGACCTGCTTGGCGGCACCCCGTTCAACCAGTCGATGATGATTGCCCAGGATGTCGACAACGTCGAGGTTCTGACTGGCACCAACCTTCCCATGGTTATTGAGCTTCTGTTCCTCCGCGGCAATGCCACGCTCGCCGAGCTTGGCGAGCAGGCCGTGACCGTTGGCCAGACGGGCGTCACCGCCCAGACGGTCGCATCCGTTGCCGGCTCCGAGGAAGAGGATATCTTCGGCGACGAGGACGGCATCTAATGGCCGATTTCGGAGCCAACGTCCTGAGCTCCTCGGTCGCCCTTTTAGGCCTGCTTGTCATCATGGGCTTGATTTACACCATCTGGTCGCAAATCAACATGAAGAAGAAGCAGAAGTACTTCAAGGAGCTGCACACCGAGCTCAAGCCGGGTCAAGAGGTTCTTTTCGCCGGCGGTATCTACGGAACCGTCAAAGGCATCGAAGGCGAGAAGGTCCAGATCAAAGTCCGATCCGGAGCCGTCGTAGATGTTTCGCGTTACGCGATTCAGGAGATCAAGTAACTGTCGTCAGCAAATAACGAAAGGAAGCTGATCAACATGGCAGAACCCAACATTCTTCTTACCCGCATCGATAACCGACTGGTTCATGGTCAGGTTGCCACCCAGTGGAACTCCACCCTGGGCTCCAACCTCATCCTCGTCGCCAACGACGACGTGGCGTCCAACACCATGCGCCAGAACCTCATGAAGATGGCCGCTCCCGCCGGCGTCGCTACGCGTTTCTTCTCTCTGCAGAAGACCATCGACGTCATTGGCAAGGCGAGCCCGCGCCAGAAGATCTTCATCGTGGCCGAAACACCGGAAGACGTGCTTACGCTCGTCAAGGGCGGTGTGCCTATAAAGAAGGTAAACATCGGCAACATGCACATGTCGGAAGGAAAGCGCCAAGTCGCCACCTCCGTCGCAGTTAACGACGAGGATGTCGCTGCGTTTAAAGAGCTGCAGGAATTGGGGGTGGAGTTGGAGATCAGGCGCGTTCCGAGCACGCCTGTTGAGGACACGAGCAAGCTCTTCTCGTAATCCTCGTGATCCACGTTGTCAGGAGTGAAACCCTGACGTTCTGTACGTGAAATCCAAAGTGCGTACATACATTTTGAAAGGAGGAGCAAGATGGAATACTCGATCATCCAGATCGCTCTGGTCTTCGTCGTCACGTTCATCGCGGCAATCGACCAGTTTGACTTCCTCGAGTCTCTCTATCAGCCCATCGTCACCGGCGCCGTCATCGGTCTTATCCTTGGCGACCTCAACACCGGTCTTCTCGTGGGTGGTACCTATCAGCTCATGACGATCGGCAACATGCCGATCGGAGGCGCTCAGCCGCCTAACGCCGTCATCGGCGGCATCATGGCAGCCATTCTCGCTATCGCCACGGGCCTCGAGCCCAACGCGGCAGTCGGCCTCGCCATTCCGTTCGCTCTGCTTGGCCAGCTTGGCGTTACCCTGGTCTTCACGCTTATGTCCCCGCTTATGTCCACGGCCGATAACATGGCTCACAACGCGGACACCAAGGGCATCGAGCGCCTGAACTACTTCGCCATGGCTCTGCTCGGCCTGATCTTCGCTGTCGTCGTCACCCTGTTCTTCATCGCTGGCGCTACCATCGGTCAGACCATCGCTTCTGCCATCCCGACTTGGCTGCAGACCGGTCTCTCCGCTGCAGGCGGCATGATGCGCTTCGTCGGCTTCGCCGTCCTGCTCAAGGTTATGATGAACCGCGATATGTGGGGCTTCTTCCTCATGGGCTTTGGCCTCGCGCTCATCACCGTTGCCAACGATTCGCTGGCAACCCCTGCTCTGCTCATCCTCGCTCTCATCGGCTTCGGCATCGCTTTCTGGGACTTCCAGCAGCAGACCGAGCTGAAGGGTGCAGCTGTTTCTGACGGAGGTGACTTCGAAGATGGCATCTAATGAGTATGTGATCCCGGAGCACTACGAGGATCTCACTCCTGCTCCGCAGCTCGACCAGAAGACCCTCAACAAGATGGCTTGGCGCTCCTGCTTCCTGCAGGCATCGTTCAACTACGAGCGCATGCAGGCCGCTGGCTGGCTTTACTCCATCATTCCCGGTCTGGAGAAGATCCACACCAACAAGAACGACCTCGCGGCTTCCATGAGCCACAACCTGGAGTTCTTCAACACCCACCCGTTCCTCGTCACCTTTGTTATGGGCATCGTGCTTTCGCTCGAGCAGAACAAGGTTGACATCCCCACGATCCGCGCCGTCCGCGTCGCCGCAATGGGCCCGCTCGGTGGTATCGGTGACGCCCTGTTCTGGCTGACGCTCGTGCCTATCACGGCCGGCATCACCTCCAACATGGCCATCAACGGCAACGCCGCTGCACCGATCATCTTCCTGGTGATCTTCAACGTCGTCCAGTTCGCTCTGCGCTTCTGGCTCATGAACTGGTCCTACAAGCTTGGCACCAGCGCTATTGACGCTCTGACCGCCAACATGCAGGCCTTCACGCGTGCCGCTTCCATCATGGGCGTCTTCGTCGTCGGTTGCCTGGTCGTCACCATGGGTGGCACCCAGATCAACCTCCAGATCCCCAACGGCACCACCCGTGGTCTCTCCGCTACTACCGTGATCGTCTCCGAGAAGGAGGCCGAGAACTTCACCGGTATGGAGGGCATCGATACCGAGACCGCTGAGGCCGGTACCATCGCCATGACCGATAAGGACGGCAACGCCCTTACCGCTTCCGATGCCGACGGCAACGCTGTCGAGTGCGGCGTCACCGATCTGGGTAACGGCATGGAGTCCGTGACCTACGGCACCGTTACCGAGGATCCGGTCAACTTCTCTGTTGCCGACACCCTCAACACCATCGTCCCGAAGCTCGTCCCGCTTATGCTTACGCTGCTGCTTTACTACATGTTCGCTAAGCACAGCTGGACCCCGACCAAGGGCATTCTCCTGCTCTTCGTCCTTGGCATCCTGGGCGCTGGCCCGCTTGGTCTCTGGCCGAGCATCTGGTAAGGCTCTAGCTTGAGGGGTGTGTCCCTACGCGGCTCACACCCCGACCCCTTAAGCCATGTGTATGTTAAAAGCCGCGTGCTCGAAAGAGCGCGCGGCTTTTGTTTTCTTAATGATTCGGGTGTGGCAGACAGATAATGCATAACACCCTAGGTAGTTAGCCGAATTCGAGCAAAAGGGAGGATAGGATGGCGATCGGAGCGCGTAAGCAACCGCTGTACGATCAGTTGGTCGATATTCTGACCGAAAAGATTGACCATGAATATCGCGCCGGTGACATGATTCCTTCCGAGCGCGAACTTTCGGAGCGCTATGGTCTCTCGCGCACTACGGTACGCCTGGCTCTGCAGGAACTGGAGCGTTTAGGACTGGTGGTTCGGCAGCACGGTCGCGGTACCTTTGTGACCGACCGTTCGGCAAAAGCAACCAATCTTATGCAGTCCTACAGCTTTACCGAGCAGATGCGCGCGATGGGTCGAGAACCCGAGACCACGATTCTCGAGTTTTGCGAGATGGAGGCCGATAAGAATCTGGCCGAGCATATGGGATTGCGCATCGGTGATCGCATTTTTAAGCTCAAGCGCCTTCGCTCTGCCGACAACATGCCCATGATGGTCGAACGCAGCTATCTACCGGTTCGTCAATTTCTGTCCCTAAAGCGACCGCTGCTGGAGCGTAAGCCGCTTTACGATGTGATTGAGCAGGACTTTCAGCAAAAGATTCGCGTGGCCGAAGAGGAGTTCTATGCGAGCATAGCCCGTCCCACCGATGCCCACCTTTTGGGAATTGTCGAGGGCTCGCCTGTGCTCGATTTGGTCAGGACTACGTATAACGAGTCAAACGAGGTAGTGGAGTACACACTCTCGGTTGCTCGTGCCGATCAGTTTAAATACAAGGTTTACCACCAGCGCAGTAACTAGTGCTCGCATCGTTTCCATATGGTGATTCTTTGCATTTAACTGGTTACTACCAGATAACCAACCGAAGTGTATAATTGCACGTCAGATGATTACTTCTAGAGAGAGGTATTAAAAATGTTCGAGAAGAGTGTCGAGGAGCTCACCGAGCTCGGCGCCCAGATCACCACGGCCGAGATTGCTCAGCAGCCCGAGCTTTGGCGTGATACGCTCAACATCTATCGCGAGAACAAGGAGGCCATCGAGGCCTTCCTGGCCGAGGCTCGCGCTATGGGCGAGGGCCGTCTGTCCGTTGTCTTCACCGGTGCCGGTACGTCCGACTACGTTGGCGATACCTGCGCCCCGTACCTGCGTCACGCTGGCAACACTGATCTCTACGACTTTAAGCCCATCGCCACGACCGACATCGTGAGCGCCCCGCGCGACTTCCTGCGCGCCGAGGATCCCACGCTCGTGGTTTCCTTTGCCCGCTCTGGCAACAGCCCCGAGAGCCTTGCCGCCGTTGCCGTTGCCAAGGAGCTCGTCCACAACGTCAAGTTCCTCAACATCACTTGCGCTCCCGAGGGCAAGCTCGCCGTCGAGTCTGCCGATGATCCCAACGCGCTGACGCTGCTCATTCCGCGCGCCAACGACAAGGGCTTCGCCATGACCGGTTCTTATTCCTGCATGACCCTGCTCTCTACCCTTATTTTCGACACTGCCTCTGATGAGCAGAAGGCCGAGTGGGTCGAGACGATTGCCAAGATGGGCGAGGAGGTCATCTCCCGTGAGCCCGAGATCGCCGATTACCTGGCTGGCGACTTCAACCGCGTGACCTACTTGGGTTCTGGCTCCTTCGGTGGCCTTGCCCAGGAGAGCCAGCTCAAGATCCTCGAGCTCGCTCACGGTCTGGTCGCTACTTCCTACGACACCTCCATGGGCTATCGTCATGGACCTAAGTCCTTCGTCGACGATAAGACGCTCGTCTTCGTGTTCGTCAATAACGACGCCTACACCCGTCAGTACGACATCGACATCCTCAACGAGATCGGTGGCGACGAGATCGCTCAGCACACCATCGCCGTTCAGCAGGAAGGTGCCACCGTCTATGAGGGTGAGTCCTTCACCTTTAAGGGCTACGAGGCACTTCCCGAGGGCTACCTTGCTCTGCCGTTCGTGATGTTTGCCCAGGCTATCAGCCTGCTCAACTCCGTGCGCGTGGGCAACACGCCCGACACGCCGAGCCCCACTGGCACGGTCAACCGCGTGGTTAAGGGCGTGACGATTCACCCCTTCACCGCTTAATCGCGTCCCCCTGTAAGGGCGCCCGTCCGCTCATAACGGCGGGCGGGCGCTTTTTGTTTTACGTGAGCTGGGTATAAGCATCACCACAGTCAACTGCTTTAGAAGCAAGGAGTGCATATGAGCACGTACGCAATTAAGGCTGACAAGTTCTTCTTGCCGGCAGGCCCGCAACTGGGCGGCTATCTTATGGTCGAGGATGGCGTCTTTGGCGCCTGGCAGGCCGACGAGCCCTCTTGCGAGATTAAGGACTACACGGGATCGTGGATCGCACCGGGTATGGTCGATACTCACATCCATGGCTTCTACAACCACTCAACTACCGATAACGATCCCGAGGGCATCGATATCAGCTCGACCGAGCTCGCCCGTCGCGGTACCACCAGCTGGCTGCCCACGACGTTCACCGATGGCGTCGAGCAGATCAAGGACGCCTGCGCCGCCATCGCTCAGGCGGACGAGGGTCGCGGCCCCGACTTCTGCGGTGCCCGCATTCAGGGCATCTACCTGGAGGGCCCCTTCTTTACCATGAAGCACGTGGGCGCGCAGAACCCCGCTTACCTCATCGATCCCTCCGAGGAGGTCTTCGATCAGTGGCAGGAGGCTGCGGGTGGTCGCATCGTTAAGAGCGCCATGGCGGCCGAGCGCGACGGTGCCGCTGCTTATGCGGCTGCTCTGAACGCCAAGGGTGTGGTGACCAGCATCGGTCACTCCGATGCCACCTACGATGAGTGCATCGCCGCCATCAACGCCGGTGCCAGCTGCTTTACGCATACCTATAACGGTCAGCGCGGCCTGCATCACCGTGAGCCCGGTGTCGTGGGCGCTGCCATGTCCACGCCCGAGACCTACGCCGAGATCATCTGTGACGGCAAGCACGTAAACCCTGCCGCCATCAAGGCACTGCTGCAGGCAAAGGGCTGGCAGCACACGGTGCTCATCACCGACTGCCTGGGTTGCGGCGGCATGCCCGAGGGCAGCTACACCAGTGGTGGCATGGACGTCATCATGAAGGACAACCTGTGCTGGCTCGCTGACGGCAAGAGCATTGCCGGCTCGGTGCTCACGCTTGCCCAGGGTGTCAAGAACATCGTCGACTGGGGCATCGCCAGCGCCGATATCGCCATTCGCATGGCAACCGAGGTGCCGGCACGCTCCGCGCACATCGAGGATAAGTGCGGCAGCATCATGCCGGGTCGCGACGCCGACTTTGTCGTGTTCGACCATGAGCTCACCCTCGTCGAGACGTATGTTGGCGGCCAGAGCGTCGGCAACGCCTTTACCGAGTAACGATAGAAAAAGACGGCGGGCCCGAATCTGCTCGGACCCGCCGTATGGGTTAAACGCTCAAAAGCACCTTCACAGTTACAGCTTGTTAGCGATCTTCTTTGCCGTGCGCTTGACGCCGGCCACAAGACCTCCCGCAGGATGCTCCTTTTCGTAGGCTAGACGCTTCTCACGCTTGGCGTACTCTTCGACGATGATGTCGCCATACTCGTCTTCGATCTTGTCGAAGAAGTCGACGGCGCCCTTAATTTCCTCGGCGGTCGGGTGTCCCTTTTGGACACCGCCGGCGAGCTTGAACGGCCCCCACGTATCAAAACCGGGGCAGCCGTAGACACCCATAAAGATGGCCTGCTTCATGCGGCAGATGCCATCGATATCCTTGCCGTACCACTTGTTTTTGCCACCGTAGGTCATGAGGCCAAACACCTTGTCTTGCGGCTGCAGCACATTGGTGAGCACGCGTGCCATATCTTTGTCGATCTCGGAGTAATAGATGCCCGTGGCGACGCCGATTAGATGATATTCGTGCAGGTTGGGGTACTCGTTTTTGCCGAGTGACTTCACGTCGAGGGTATCGATCTCGGGGTGCGCCTCGACGATGGCGTCCACGAGCTTTTTCGTATTGCCGTGATGGCGCGAGGCGTAGAGGATGATGGTTCGCATAAGAAGGCCTTTCAGCTGTAATTGCATCAATGTCTGTATGGTACCCCGTTACATGGCGGGGATACCGGCCGCATCGATGAACGTGCGGGTTTGTCCTTTGGTCAGGGCCGAGACGGGTTCTTGCGAGCAAAAAGCAGTTGTTCGAAAGGATGGGCAATGGAATACGCTCTTTCCAACGATTCGATTTCTATCAAGGTTTCCACGGCCGGCGGCTCGTTTACCTCGATTGAGGCTGACGGACGCGAGTATTTGTGGCAGGGCGATCCCGCCGTGTGGTCCGGCCAGGCACCGATTTGCTTCCCGATTTGCGGAGGCTTGCGCGACAACAGCGCCATGACATTTGCCGGGCATCATGTAAAGCTCGCTCGCCACGGGTTTGCGCGCAAACAGGAGTGGAAGCTGTTGAGCCAAGGCGAGAACGAGCTGGCGATGTGCCTGGCTTCGGAGGATAACGCCGCATTGCTGAGTGATTATCCGTATCCGTTTAAGCTTGTCGCTCGTTATGCGCTCGAGGATACCGCCGTGCGCGTCTCCTATGAGGTGACCAACGAGGGAACCGAGGACATGCCGTTCTTTATCGGCGGTCATCCCGGCTTCAGGTGTCCGCTCGATGAGGGCGAGGCCTATACGGACTACGAGCTGCGCTTTGAGAAAGACGAGGCTGCGGAGCTTTGCACCGCCGTGCCCTCGACCGGATTGATTGACGTGGCAAACCGTTCCAAGAACCCCATGGTGGGAAAGACGCTGCCCCTGTCGCACGAGCTCTTCGATTTTGCGGAGACCATCTTTGACGTGCTCGAGAGCCGCCAGGTCACGCTTTCTAAGAAGGGGGAGGACAAGGGCGTTCGCCTGAGCTTCGAGGGCTTCCCGTATCTCATTGTGTGGAGTAAGCCCGAGGGCGATTTTGTGGCGGTTGAGCCTTGGGGCGGTCTCTCGACCTGCTCCGATGAGGACGACGTGCTTGAGCATAAGCGCGGCTGCCTTGTCGCCAAGCCCAAGGAGACCGTCGTCCGCTCGTTCACGATTGAGATTCTGTAATTCCGTTTTGTCGACTCGTATCGCGAGGCATAAGGAGCCTGCGAGATAAGGAGCTAAAAATGATCCTCACCGTTACGATGAACCCGTCTGTCGATACGCGCTATCAGCTCGATGAGCTCATTATCGACGACGTCAACCGCGTGACGCCCGAAAAGACCGCCGGCGGCAAGGGCCTCAACGTGGCCCGTGTGCTGGGTCAGCTGGGCGACGACGTTGTGGCAACCGGTTTGCTCGGCGGCCACATGGGCGCCTACATGGCTGAGCTCATGGATGCTAACGGTATTAACAACGACTTTGTGCCCATCAAGGGCGAGACTCGCATTTGCCTCAACATCCTCCACGCCGGCAACCAGACCGAGCTGCTCGAGAGTGGCCCGACAATTGCCCCCGAGGAACTCGATGCCTTTACCGCCAAGTTTACTGAGCTTGCGGGCAAGGCCGACGTTGTCACCATTTCGGGTTCTCTGCCCCGCGGTGTCGAGGCAGACTACTATGCCAAGATCACGGGCATTGCCGAGAACGCCGGCGCCAAGGTGCTGCTCGATACCTCGGGTGCTTCGCTCGAGGCCGCCCTTAAGTCCGAAATTAAGCCCGAGCTGGTCAAGCCTAACCTGACCGAGATCAACGGCCTTCTGGGCACGAGCTTTACCACCGACGATGTGGACGAGCTCCGCGCCGCGCTCGCCTCTGATGCCCGCTTCTCCGATATCCCCTGGGTCGTCGTGTCCATGGGCGCTGCCGGCTCCGTTGGCTTCCACAATGGCCGTGCGTTCCGCGCAAAGACGCCCGATATCCCTGCCGTTAACGCCACGGGCTCTGGTGACTCCACTATCGCTGGCTTCGCGCATGCCATTGCTGCTGGCGCAGACGACGAGACGGTGCTGCGTACCGCCAACACCTGCGGCAAGCTCAATGCCATGGATCCCATGACTGGCCATCTGGTCATGGACCGTTGGGACGAGGTCTACAACGGCGTTGTCGTGACCGAGCTGTAAGGGCTTGGGTGTCGGCCCCGGCATCGCTTGCTAGCTCATGTCGACGACAAGTGCGATAGCATTATGTCGGGGCGCGACGCCGACGTTGTCGTGTTCAATCCCGACCTTACCCTGGTCGAGACGTATGTGGGCGGCAACAGCGTCGGTAACGCGTTTATCGCGTAGCCGCCAAAGAAACGATCCGAGAGGGGATTTAGATGATTTACGGTGCATTGGGCGATATCGAGGAGTACCGCGGAATGCTCAAGGGCCTCGACGTGCTGATCGACTGGCTCGAGGAGAACGATCCGGCGCAGCTCGAGGTCGGCAGCCATCCGGTTCTGGGCGACAAGGTCTATGCGAACGTCATGGCTCCCACGACGCGTCCCGAGGCCGAGGCTCACTATGAGACGCATCAGCGCTATCACGACCTGCAGATCGACGTCGAGGGTCGCGAGGCCTTTAAGGTTGCCACGGGCAGCCTGACGCTGGTTCAGGAGTTTGACGAGAAGGACGACTACGATCTGGTCGATTCCGACGCCTCGATCGCCGGCGATCTTGCTGACGACAAGTTCGCGCTGTTTGTTGCCGGCGAGCCTCACATGCCCACGCTCGAGTTCCCGGGCGATGGCGCGCAGCCGGTCAAGAAGATCTGCTTTAAGCTGCTTGCAGACGCTTACTGGGAGGAGTAACGAACTGCTCGTGAGCTAGCGTGATTTCCCTTGGGGAACGCGTTTGAGCCCCGCTGATCGCGGTCCCCTTGGGGATTGCGGTTGGCGGGGCTTGTTGTTGAGTAGGGGAGTTGCCGACGGCGTTGTGCTTGGATTGGCGGATGCGCGCTCGAAATCGGCAACAAAAAAGCCGCCCGAAGGCGGCTATCTTGTGCAATGGAGCCAGCGACCGGGCTCGAACCGGTGACCCCCGCTTTACGAGAGCGGTGCTCTACCAACTGAGCTACGCTGGCGGCCATGTGATGACGCAACTGAGGCGTCAACGGCTGTCTATGATACGGGACATCGCACATCCGCGCAAGGGTTCTGACGGCTTTTCTCACTTTAAATGCACTAATATTGGAGACGTGATGTCTTGCTCTTACGGGTCTCAAAGAGAATGGGGCAGCCATGGCTCAACCCAAGATTCTTCTCACACGCATCGACGACCGGTTTATTTGCGGGCAAGACATTGAGCTGTGGAACGAGGCGACTGGTTCCAACCTTGTCCTAATCGTCAACGATGAGATCGCGGCGGATTCGCGCCAATGGGCACCCATGAGGGTGGCGGCGCCAGAAGGCGTTTGGACACGGTTTTTCTCGGTGCAAAGGACCATCGACATCATTCATACCGCGACGCTGCGCCAATGGATTCTCATCATGGTGGCGTCGCCCACGGATGCACTCGCGCTGGTTAAGGGTGGAGTGCCGATCACCAAGATCAGCATTGGCCATATGCAGGCAGGGGAGGGCAAGCGCCCCATAACGCCCGCAGTC
This sequence comes from Collinsella aerofaciens ATCC 25986, assembly GCF_964237925.1. Taxonomy (GTDB): domain Bacteria; phylum Actinomycetota; class Coriobacteriia; order Coriobacteriales; family Coriobacteriaceae; genus Collinsella; species Collinsella aerofaciens_BJ. Next base: position 11,253 of record NZ_CAXSKI010000031.1, read on the forward strand.
GCCACAGACGATGCGGACGTCGCTGCTCTCAGAGAGCTGCAAAAGCTCGGCATAGAACTAGAAATCCGCTATCTCCCCAGCTCCAATCCCGACCCCATCGGCAATCTGTTCAACTGATCCCTTGGGGACGGAGAAAAACGAATCATTTTGCCCTTGCGAGGGACGCGTGCGATGCTGCCTGTCAAAAACAATGCCCATTTACTACGTTTGATCGGCTATCGCCGAGCATGTCGAATTTGAGAAAAACAAAACCGACGCTCCTATAAGTTGTCAAGAGGCAGTTTGCGGGAGCGTTCTCTCCAATTCGCACAGGAGCTCG
>NZ_CAXSKI010000032.1:0-4845 GCF_964237925.1 Collinsella aerofaciens ATCC 25986
GCCCATATATTTTGGACGGAGAGTTCGATCCTGGCTCAGGATGAACGCTGGCGGCGCGCCTAACACATGCAAGTCGAACGGCACCCCTCTCCGGAGGGAAGCGAGTGGCGAACGGCTGAGTAACACGTGGAGAACCTGCCCCCTCCCCCGGGATAGCCGCCCGAAAGGACGGGTAATACCGGATACCCCGGGGTGCCGCATGGCACCCCGGCTAAAGCCCCGACGGGAGGGGATGGCTCCGCGGCCCATCAGGTAGACGGCGGGGTGACGGCCCACCGTGCCGACAACGGGTAGCCGGGTTGAGAGACCGACCGGCCAGATTGGGACTGAGACACGGCCCAGACTCCTACGGGAGGCAGCAGTGGGGAATCTTGCGCAATGGGGGGAACCCTGACGCAGCGACGCCGCGTGCGGGACGGAGGCCTTCGGGTCGTAAACCGCTTTCAGCAGGGAAGAGTCAAGACTGTACCTGCAGAAGAAGCCCCGGCTAACTACGTGCCAGCAGCCGCGGTAATACGTAGGGGGCGAGCGTTATCCGGATTCATTGGGCGTAAAGCGCGCGTAGGCGGCCCGGCAGGCCGGGGGTCGAAGCGGGGGGCTCAACCCCCCGAAGCCCCCGGAACCTCCGCGGCTTGGGTCCGGTAGGGGAGGGTGGAACACCCGGTGTAGCGGTGGAATGCGCAGATATCGGGTGGAACACCGGTGGCGAAGGCGGCCCTCTGGGCCGAGACCGACGCTGAGGCGCGAAAGCTGGGGGAGCGAACAGGATTAGATACCCTGGTAGTCCCAGCCGTAAACGATGGACGCTAGGTGTGGGGGGACGATCCCCCCGTGCCGCAGCCAACGCATTAAGCGTCCCGCCTGGGGAGTACGGCCGCAAGGCTAAAACTCAAAGGAATTGACGGGGGCCCGCACAAGCAGCGGAGCATGTGGCTTAATTCGAAGCAACGCGAAGAACCTTACCAGGGCTTGACATATGGGTGAAGCGGGGGAGACCCCGTGGCCGAGAGGAGCCCATACAGGTGGTGCATGGCTGTCGTCAGCTCGTGTCGTGAGATGTTGGGTTAAGTCCCGCAACGAGCGCAACCCCCGCCGCGTGTTGCCATCGGGTGATGCCGGGAACCCACGCGGGACCGCCGCCGTCAAGGCGGAGGAGGGCGGGGACGACGTCAAGTCATCATGCCCCTTATGCCCTGGGCTGCACACGTGCTACAATGGCCGGTACAGAGGGATGCCACCCCGCGAGGGGGAGCGGATCCCGGAAAGCCGGCCCCAGTTCGGATTGGGGGCTGCAACCCGCCCCCATGAAGTCGGAGTTGCTAGTAATCGCGGATCAGCATGCCGCGGTGAATGCGTTCCCGGGCCTTGTACACACCGCCCGTCACACCACCCGAGTCGTCTGCACCCGAAGTCGCCGGCCCAACCGCAAGGGGGGAGGCGCCGAAGGTGTGGAGGGTGAGGGGGGTGAAGTCGTAACAAGGTAGCCGTACCGGAAGGTGCGGCTGGATCACCTCCTTTCTAGGGAGATACATTCTTAGAGAGAAAACACTTTAACTCGAATAGAGGGCAGGAGCCCGTCCGGTGGATGTCGCCTGGATGATTCCCCGCAGCACCCGGTCCCCGGGGTCGCACCCGCGTACCTTGAGAGCCGCATAGCGATAGGAGAGAGATGGAAGATCAATTTCTTCCAGACTCGATTCTTTTCTGCGATTTTAAAGACAGAATGATAGCAATCATTCATCCGATCCAAACAAGAAGAATTCACTTATATATGAGTGAGGAGCATCTGATCGCGAGCACAGTGAAGACACTGTGCCGCGGTATGAGATACCCGAATTGCGACATACGAGCGCTATTCATGATATCGATTAATTAGATTAATTAGCGACACGTGGATATCCCGCGGGCCCGAGAGCGGTCCCGCAAGATACCACGGGCGCACGGCGGATGCCTTGGCACAGGGAGCCGATGAAGGACGCGGCAAGCTGCGATAATCCCCGGCGAGGAGCACACATCCTTCGACCCGGGGGTCTCCGAATGGGCGAACCCATGCACAGCGGTGTGCATATCCCCCCGCCGAACGCATAGGCGGGGGGAGGACAACCCGGGGAACTGAAACATCTAAGTACCCGGAGGAGAGGAAATCAATCTCGAGACTCCCCGAGTAGCGGCGAGCGAAAGGGGACCGATGGCCAAACCGTCGAGCGGGCATACCCGGCAGGGGTTCCGCCGACGGGGTTGCAGGGCCGCGCATCCGGGGGCTGCCGCCCCCGGGCGCAGGTCCGGCTGGGGAGCGGAACGGCATGGGAGGGCCGGCCGCAGCGGGTGACAGCCCCGTACGCGAACCCAGACCGGACGGCGCGACGCGGTCCCTGAGTAGGGCCGGGCACGTGAAACCCGGTCCGAACCTGGGTGGACCACCATCCAAGCCTGAGTACTACCCTGTGACCGATAGCGCACCAGTACCGTGAGGGAAAGGTGAAAAGCACCCCGGGAGGGGAGTGAAACAGTACCTGAAACCGTGCGCCCACGAGCAGTCGGAGCACCTTTATGGTGTGACGGCGTGCCTTTTGTAGAATGAGCCAGCGAGTCGCTGGCGCGGGGCGAGGTTAACCGAAAGGGAGCCGAAGCGAAAGCGAGCCTTAACAGGGCGACTTGAGTCCCGCGCCGCGGACGCGAAGCCGGGTGAGCTATCCGTGGGCAGGCTGAAGCGGGGGTAAGACCCCGTGGAGGGCCGAACGCACGTCGGTTGAAAACGGCGGCGATGACCTGCGGATAGGGGTGAAAGGCCAATCAAACCCGGAGATATCTCGTTCTCCCCGAAATAGCTTTAGGGCTAGCGTCGCGCGTTCACCGCCGGAGGTAGAGCACCGGATGGACGAGGGGGCTTCGCCGCCTACCGAATCCAACCGAACTCCGAATGCCGGCGGCCCAGAGCGCGGCAGTCAGAGCATGTGGGCTAAGCTGTGTGCTCGAGAGGGAAACAGCCCGGACCGCCCGCTAAGGTCCCCAAGTTCCAGCCGAGTGGCAAAGGATGTGCGTCCGCCCAGACAACCAGGATGTTGGCTTAGAAGCAGCCATCCATTCAAAGAGTGCGTAACAGCTCACTGGTCGAGTGGACATGCGCCGACAATACACGGGGCTAAGCTGGACACCGAAGCGGCGGGATTTTAATTCATTAGAATCGGTAGGGGAGCTTCCCATGGGCGGAGAAGCCGGAGGGCGACCGACGGTGGAGCGCATGGGAGTGAGAATGCTGGCATGAGTAGCGAGAGACGAGAGAGTAACTCGTCCGCCGTGAACCCGAGGTTTCCTGGGCAAGGCTAATCCTCCCAGGGTCAGTCGGGGGCTAAGGCGAGGCCGGTAGGCGTAGCCGACGCGCAGCAGGCAGACATTCCTGCACCGCGCACGCGGCGCTACGACCGACGGGGCGACGGATGGGGGTGGCTCGGCGGGGTTCTGGACGTCCCCGTGATGGAGCGCGGCCCGCGGACCAGGGAAATCCGGTCCGCAGAAGGGCGAGGCTCCGGACGAAGCACTTAAGCGAAGCGAGTGAGCCCGAGGTCCCTAGAAAAACCCCTAGGCAGGCGCGTGCGCGCCCGTACCGCAAACCGACACAGGTGGGTGGGTAGAACATACCGAGGCGATCGGGTCAACCATGGTCAAGGAACTCGGCACAATGGCCCCGTAACTTCGGGAGAAGGGGTGCCCGCGCGTACGTGAACCGGCTCGCCCGGGGAGCGGAGGCGGGCCGCAGTGGAGAGGCCCAAGCGACTGTTTACCAAAAACACAGGACTCTGCAGAAGCCGCAAGGCGACGTATAGGGTCTGACGCCTGCCCGGTGCCGGAAGGTCACGCGGAGGAGTTAGCCGATTCGGCGAAGCCCCGAAGCCAAGCCCCGGTAAACGGCGGCCGTAACTATAACGGTCCTAAGGTAGCGAAATTCCTTGTCGGGTAAGTTCCGACCTGCACGAAAGGCGCAACGACTTGGGCGCTGTCTCGACCATGGACCCGGTGAAATTGCACTGGTCGTGAAGATGCGACTTACCCGCGGAAGGACGGAAAGACCCCGTGAACCTTCACTGCAGCTTGGCATTGGCCGCTGGTCCCGCGTGTAGAGGATAGGCAGGAGGCACAGATCCGGAGGCGCCAGCCCCCGGGGAGCCGCCCTTGGAATACTGCCCTCGCGCGACCGGCGTCCTAACCCGAGGCCGTCAACCGGCTCGGGGACCGTGCCAGGCGGGCAGTTTGACTGGGGCGGTCGCCTCCTAAAGGGTAACGGAGGCGCGCGAAGGTCCGCTCGGGACGGTCGGCAACCGTCCTTTTGAATGCAAGAGTACAAGCGGGCTTGACTGCGAGGCCCACAAGCCGAGCAGGTGCGAAAGCAGGCTCTAGTGATCCGGCGGCCCCGAGTGGGTGGGCCGTCGCTCAACGGATAAAAGGTACTCCGGGGATAACAGGCTGATCTTGCCCAAGAGTCCACATCGACGGCAAGGTTTGGCACCTCGATGTCGGCTCATCGCATCCTGGGGCTGGAGCAGGTCCCAAGGGTACGGCTGTTCGCCGTTTAAAGCGGTACGCGAGCTGGGTTCAGAACGTCGTGAGACAGTTCGGTCCCTATCCTCCGTGGGCGCAGGAGAATCGATGGAGGCTGCCCCCAGTACGAGAGGACCGGGGTGGACGCACCTCCGGTGAACCGGTTGTCGACCAACGGCACGGCCGGGTAGCCGCGTGCGGCGCGGATAACCGCTGAAGGCATCTAAGCGGGAAGCCGTTCCAGGGATCAGTTCTCCTTCCGGTAAGGGCCCAGGTAGACTACCTGGTCGATAGACGGCAGGTGCAAGG
>NZ_CAXSKI010000033.1:0-3396 GCF_964237925.1 Collinsella aerofaciens ATCC 25986
TTTGCCGCCAGGGTCCCGGGCCTTGTGGCGCCGAGCACGAGTATCGACGAGAGAAGGAAGGGGATGAAGGGAAGGAAGGACGGCGCCTGGGCAATGGCGTAGGGCAGGAAGGAGAGGAACGGCAGGTCGTTTGCGGAGGCCGGGATATCCGCGATGCCGGAGCTGCTCAGGGCACGGCAATATGCGAGCTCTGCGTCATTGGTCTCCTGGTCCCCCACGATGGACCCGGATTGGAAGCCCTCGTCCATGAGCGCGTAGTAGCTCTCGGCAGAGTCGAGAAAGGCGGCGTCGGTTTGAGCGGCGAGGGCGGCGTTCGCGTATCTTGCAAGCTCCGCGTCAGCTTGCTGCTCTGGCGATAGGTCTATGCCGCTGGCCTGGGGTGCGCGCGTATTGAATGCGTCGACAGAGCCCTGCATGCCCTGCTTCATAAAGAAGGGCCCGTAGATGGGTGAATTGAACGCAATGGGGACGGAGAAGGCTGCAGCGAGAACGAGCGTACAAATCCATACGGCCTTGTCTCTTAGGATTAGTTTGAGAAGAAGTCGACAGTACATTTAGAAGCACCTACGTTCCTCAAAGAATTGTTAGATTAAAAGTAACAGACCGGATGAAGATGCGTAAGATGGGGGCGAGGCGAATGGCTGAGCGGTATCGATACGCGGGTTCAACGGCATCACATTGGCCACATAGATAATTAACTTGCATTTCTAACAGTTAAGGAGACGGGTGCTGTCCAGCACACTCCTTCGATGATGCCTTCCGCTAGTTGCTATGCCGGTTTCAGCCAACAAAGAATGTGCCCGGGCGCTCAGGTTCACCGTTAGCGTTGGCAACATATGAGACGGGCCAGACCCTTGCCGCGCGCCGATTGCGCGAGAGGTGTCGGGCTCCATGTTTATTCCACCTGCTTGTTATCAACCAGCTTCGTTCAACGTTAGACATTCAAGATGTCAGACGTCGAACCTGCGCCAAAGACGCAGCTGGGGCTACTAGTTGCCTACAATCGCTCGCGAAGCTCGCCTGTTCGTGCGTGAATATCTGACAGCTCCGTCAGACATTGTCGGACATTTGATTGTTCGACAAATGCGCACGTGGTCGCGTTCGCAAAGATTACTGAACGGTCGATGGGTGCGTTGAGACCGGAGCAAACGGCGGATGCCAGAAAAATGGCCTCACAGAATCGCACCCATGGTTGATAAAATTGACCGCCCTGGCGCAAATACCCGGGCGGTCAATTCATCCCCTCGTTCGCGATCCTGTTGGGTTTTGCGGCTTTGACATGTTGTTGACGGATGGATCAGCCGTACAGCTTGATCTCCCGGGGTTCCATGTGGTCGTCCCCCAATAAGACGTCCCTGATGTAGCTCTGCGGCAGGAACTCGACGGGCAGCACCGGATCGTCGACGTAGCCGAGCACGGGGAGTAGGCGTGGCCTTTGGATATAGCGTGGCCGCCTGCCGGCGGTCGGACTGCCACTTCAGTCAAAAGCTCAGGCGCGCGCATTAAAATAATGGATATATCGCTTGATAGGCTTTTGACCAAGCATGAACATCGCAGGTAAATCCGTGTACCAATTTTTGGTATACGAATTTACCTGCGGTTTGCTGAAAGCTCTGACATGCGCTGTCGACTTCATTAAAATCGATTGCCGATCAAGTCTTCCTATATATGCGAGCCCTGAGAAACTGCGCTTTGAACCTGAGACCGCTATCGATCGGCCCGGTGCACCGGGCCGCTGTCCTCGAGCCGGCATCAGCTTGCCGGTCTCAAAACGTATACTTGATTTAAGGCGGAGTGGAATGTGGGCGCGCAAGGAGATGCGGAATCGATGAGAGCCTCAAAAAAAATTACTGCAGTGTTATCATCTTTCATCCTCTCTATTCTTCCATTTCTGATTCTATGGGCGGCTTGGTCAGTCCTCCCTGATACAATTCCCGCTCATTGGAGTGGGGGTGTGGTTGATCGATGGGGTAATAAGCTTGAATTGCTGGTTGTTCCGCTGTTTTCTCTGATTGGTTCTATTGCAATTTCTGTGTACCTTATTGTTTCCACGCGGCGAAGAGAGTTCGCGGATTTCTCTGTTCGAATGCGACGGGACTTTGTTGCGTGCTATATTTCTAGTCTTCTTTTATCGACAACCTGCTCAGTGATAATTGCCGTTTGGGTTCAGTTGATTCTTACGCAAAACACTGCGGTTGATGGGGGGCTTGGACTATCGATCCTGTATTCCCTTCCCGGGCTATATGTGATCTTGTGCGCTTTGCCGCCTTTTTATGCGAGCGGCGAGAGCAAAAAGGCAGAGCGCCTGATAACAGTTCTTATTGGCGGCGCGGAGATTGTTCTTTGTGGAATAGTGCTTGAAGGTTCGGCTGCCTCTTATGCGATGATTGGACTGATGATTCTGTTCTGTGCGTTTGAGATTGTGTCACAGGTAAGGGATAGCCGGTCCTTATGAGTTGAATTACGCGCGTGCGGATATAAAGGGTGGCATGTTAAATTTGTTGAAAACTCTGACATGCGCTGCCGACTTTATTAAAATCGATTGCCAATCAAGTCTTCCTATATATGCGAGCCCTGAGAAGCTGCGCTGTGAACCTGAAACCGCTATCGATCGGCCCGGTGCACCGGGCCGCTGTCCTCGAGCCGGCATCAGCTTGCCGGTCTCAAAACGTATGCCGTCCGGTACGACCAACAGCCGAGTCTTGCGCCCAGTTCGAGCAGCGCCAGAACCCCGTGCCGGAACCCACGCAGCCGATGGCAGGGGAATTCAGCCGCGGCCATCGAGGAGCCGACCCAGGGACGGCGCCCCCAGTCCTCGAAAGATTTCCACCGCCCCCTACAGGCCTGGATTGATTTAACAGTTGATTTAATCCGGCTGAACAAGCCGAGCATGGGCCGGTTGACAAAATGTAAGGTAAAAAAGCAGATACGACCGTACGCCGGTGCGGGGTTCGGGTGATGTGATAGAAAGTAATACACGTATTACATCTAACCGGGAGGTGCATCATGGCAACCGCCACCGCAGCCCTGAGAACCCCCGAGGACCTCGCGAACAGGTACGACCGCCTGGCGAAGTCGACGGGCCGCACGAAAACCTTCTACATGACGGAGGCGCTTGCCGCAGAGATAGGCAGGCTCGAATACGAGTACGGCCTCATGAATTATCCGGGAAGCGTTTGGTTGCGAGGTATGCCAGTGTGAGGGCCTGATTCGTCAGGCCCCGCACAGGGGGACCGCGATGGTGGCCACCGCGCCGCCCGAGGGGCTGTTGGCGAGCGAGACGGAGCCCCCGTGGGCGCTCGCGGCCTCGGAGGCGACGTGGAGGCCGAGCCCGTAGTGGCGGCCTCCGTCGCGCGAGGAGCGGGAGGAGTCGTCTGTGAAGAGGCGCTCGCAGCC
>NZ_CAXSKI010000034.1:0-2132 GCF_964237925.1 Collinsella aerofaciens ATCC 25986
CGCGCGGCAAGGAGATATATTGCCAGACCGGAGGGGCCCCGCGGGCGGGAATCTGGGCGTACACATTTCCTACACATCTAAGTACTCTCGGCTGGCTGGTTAAAAACAGGAGGGGACCTCGCATCCGAGATCCCCTCTTTCGCCCATCTATAGCAATAGACTCTTAAATACCTTATGCCAGCAGCTTGCGACCGGACTCCTCGATCGCGTCAAGTGCTGCATCTGCCTCGGCGGCATCCGAGCCCTTAGCGAAGATGTACAGCTTAATCTTGGGCTCGGTGCCGGAAGGACGAACAATACCCTTGTTGCCACCCTCAAGATCGAACTCAATAACATTAGCCTTCGGCAGGCCGTTCACGCAGGTGTTGTAATCAACGACGGCCTCAATCTTGGAACCGGCGAGCTCCGCGGGCGGGTTCTCGCGCAGACCGGCCATGATGCCGGCCATCTTTGCCGCACCCTCAGCACCCGGATAGCTCAGCGAAATCGTCTTGTTGTGATAGTAGCCATACTTCTCGTACAGCTCGTGCATCGCGTCGGCAAGGTTCTTTCCCTGGAGCTTGTAATACTGCGCCATCTGGCAAATCAAAAGCGAAGTGCTCACGGCGTCCTTGTCGCGCACGTGGTCGCCGGCCAGATAGCCGTAGCTCTCCTCAAAACCGAAGATAAAGCGATCGACCTCGCCAGCATCGGAAAGAGAAGTAATGATGTCGCCGATGTACTTGAAGCCCGTCAGGCAACGACGGAGCTCAAAACCGTACTCATCGGCCAGAGCGTCAACCATGGCGGAAGAAACGATAGTAGTGACAGCAACCTTCTTAGTGAGGTCCTCACCGCGAGCAGCGCGGGTCTTGCAGATATAGTCGAGCAGCAGAACGCCCATCTCATTGCCGGTCAGCAGCAGATAGTCATCGCTATTCTTAACGGCAACGCCAACGCGATCGGCGTCAGGATCGGTTGCAAGCAGCAGATCAGGGTGAACCTGCTCGCACAGGTCAATGCCCTTCTGCATGGCCTGGCGAATCTCGGGGTTAGGATACGGGCAGGTCGGGAAATCGCCGTTAGGCTCCTTCTGCTCGGGAACAACCGTGACATCGGTGATGCCAGCGCGCTCGAGCACCGTCGTGACGGGAATGAGGCCGGTGCCGTTGAGCGGAGTGTAGACGAGCTTAAGCGGAGCGCCAGCGATCTCCTCGGCAGAAAGGTTGGTCACGCCGCGGGCGAGAACGGCGTCATAATAACGCTCGAGGCACGAGTCATCGATCCATTTGACCAGACCCTGCTCAAGAGCCTCATCGAAGTCCATGGACTTCACGCCGGTAAACGTATCGGTCTCGGCGATAGCCTTAGAAATTGCATCGGCAGCCTCGCTGGTAATCTGGCAGCCGTCGGGGCCATAGGCCTTATAGCCGTTATAAGGCGCTGGATTATGACTAGCGGTCATGCAAATGCCACCGGAGCACTTAAGGTCACGGACGGCCCAGGAAAGCGTCGGCACGGGAGAAATCTTAGGATACACGAGAGCAGTCACGCCGTTTGCGGCAAGAATGGCAGCCGTCGTCTTAACGAACAGTTCACCCTTATTGCGGCTATCGCGAGCGATGGCAACCGTCGGATGCTCGAAGGTCGCATTGAGATAGTCAGCAAAACCCTGCGTCGCGCGACCAACCGTATAGATATTCATACGGTTAGTGCCTGCACCGATAGTGCCACGTAGACCGGCGGTACCGAAGGCGAGATCTTGGAAGAAAGCGTCGGTGATGGCGTCTTCGTCACCCTGCTCCTTCATCGTGTTGAGCTCAGCGAGGAGCTCCTCGTCCTTGACATTGGCAATCCAAGTATCAAGCAGCTCATGAACATCTGCCATGTGAGTCCTTCCGTCACAATCAATAAAACAACCCGTGTAAAACAGGACAAGCGCATCAGCGCGCTAAAGCAAATATTAGTCCATTGAGAACAGAGAACCGGCCACAGAACGGTGAACGTTTATATTCACCGGTGGATGATTGGATTGATTTAATTGCTTAGTGAATGCCGCCTATAACGCAAAAAGGAGGAGGCCGCGAGGCCTCCCCCTTCTCAGTTCAAGCGTACGGCTCGGTGCCGTCCACCGGTCAGCGGCGCCCTGGCCT
>NZ_CAXSKI010000035.1:0-1572 GCF_964237925.1 Collinsella aerofaciens ATCC 25986
AAAACCGACGCTCCTATAAGTTGTCAAGAGGCAGTTTGCGGGAGCGTTCTCTCCAATTCGCACAGGAGCTCGTAATACCTCCTCTCCAGTTTCGTCGACCGCCGTTTCCCCCGTTCCAAGTGCCCGAGTGTGGCTGCGGACAGGCCGAGCTCCGCGGCGGCTTTCTTCTGAGTCACCCGCATCGCCTTGCGCATCTTCGCGAGCTCGGGGCCTTCCGGCGCGGCGCCGTCGGGGTTCGGGTCCATGAGCACGTGGTACACCTCCCGCGCTATGTAGCGCTTCAGGCAGCGGACCGCCTCCCGCCGGGACTTCCCCTCGGAGGTCCGCCTCGCCACGTACCTCCTCGTCCTCTCGTCGTACGCCATGCGCTTGATCGCGATCTCGTAGAGCGCCCAGTTCGCCTGCCGGTTGCCGCCGCGGTTGAGCCTGTGCCGGTCCGTCTTCCCGCTCGACGCGGGGATCGGGGAGGCGCCGCACATCATCGAGAACGCCGCCTCGCCCTTCAGCCTGCCGGGGTTGTCGCCGGCGGCCACGACCAGGGCGGCGGCGGTCGTGGTGCCGCAGCCCTCGACGCCGAGCAGCGCGGGCGCGTTCGCCTCCAGCAGCGCGCGGATGCGCTCGTCGAGGGACTCGACCTGGCTGCGGGCCTCCTTCCAGACCGCCGCGACGGACCGCAGCGAGGCCAGCACGCTCTCCTCGAGCGCGTCGCCCGCCTTCCTCCCGCGCGCGAGCAGCGGCATGAGGTCCTTCGGCCGCTCGCGGCCCCTGAACCGCTCCCTCAGGGCGCTCGGGGCCGTCGTGAGCATCGACTTCGCGCAGGCCACGCAGGACGTGGACGTCGCGACGGCCAGCCTGCGCGCGACGTAGAGCTGGCGCACCGCCTCGACCCAGCCGTCCTGCGACTTCGGCACGGAGCAGCCCCTCCCGGACGCCGCCTTGCGCGCCGCGCGCTCGGCGTCCAGCGGGTCGCTCTTCCCCTCGCCGGGCCTCACCTTGTCCCTCTTGGGCCTGAGCACCTCGACGACGTTGTACCCGAGCTCCACGAGCCTCCTCGTCAGCCCGGCCCCGTACGATGCCGTGCCCTCGACGCCGACGACCATGCAGCTCCCCGGGTCGCCTATCGCCTCCGCCAGCCTGTCGTAGCCCTCGGGGTCGGCCCCGAAGCTCCCGCTCCAGATCTTCCTCCCGAGGCCGTCGAGCAGGCACAGGACATGCACGTCCTTGTGCGTGTCGACGCCCGCGATGACCGTTTCGCCTTCCATTTTCGCTCCCCTCGGTCTGCCGCCTGCTCCGCGCCCGGGTCTCCCAGACATTGCACTGACGGGAGCGCTACAATCCAATTGGCTTGTCCGATTGTCCGCGCTCATGCTCCTATTAGGTCATGGCAGGACTCCGGGACGCGGATGCCGGGGCGAGACAGGTCGGATTTGAGGACGGCCGAAGAGGCGTCAGCAGGTCAGTGGGTCATCGTCCCGGCATTCAGCATCAGGGTAGCGCTGCGACGCGGAAATCGCGCGCCGTTGCCGCGCCCCGCAGTGCCCGCTTCCCCCGAGAACAATTATCAGTGCAGGT
>NZ_CAXSKI010000036.1:0-1547 GCF_964237925.1 Collinsella aerofaciens ATCC 25986
GAGCTCGAAGCCGTCGAGCCCCGGCATCATGACGTCGCAGAGCACGAGGTCGAAGCGCGAGAGGTCCATCCCCGGGACCGCCGTCGGGTCCGCCGCCTTGACGACCTCATGGCCGTCGCGGCCGAGGACGCGCGCGAGCGCGTCGAGGATCGCCCGTTCGTCATCCACTGCCAGTATCCTCGCCATGCTTGACCTCCTGAAACTCTCGTCGGAATTGTACTAGCGCCGCGCTCAGCGGTCCAGAGCCCTGCGCGCAGCCGCGGGCGCCTCGGCCGCGTCGCACGCGCGGTAGCGCACGCCCGAGCCGCCGCGCGCCTCGATCTCGAGCCAGCCCTCGCCGTTCGACTCCCGTCCGAAGAAGATGAGCTGGAGCTCTCGGACATTGCCCCTGTCGTCCGCCGCGTCCACCAGGTAGACGTAGTTCGCCCCCGCCCCGGTGGCGTCGGCGTAGGAGCTCGCGTGGCTGCCGGGCTCGGGCGCGGGCGCCCACATGGTGATCTCAGGGTTGGGCAGCACGCGGTCGGCGATCGAGCGCAGCGCCGACCCCCAGCCGGCGTCGAGCAGGGCATTCCCGCCCAGGACGAGCGCTGCGGAGAGGAGGGCGAGCACGGCGGCGAGCGGCCTCCTACTCATCTGCCCTCCCGTCCTCGAAGCGGCGGAACCAGGCGATAAGGACGGCGGCGGTCGCCAGGGTGAGCACGAGGCCAGCGAGCGCAGTCGTGAGGAGAGGGCCCGCCGCGCGTGCGGCGTCGATGAAGGCCTCCACCCCGAGCGACCCCAGGCGCGCGGGCCAGGCGAGCGGCACCCAGCTCAGGGGCGTCGCCAGGGCACCGGTGAGCTCGCCGGTCATGAGGCCGTGCGCAAGTCCGCCCACTGAGAAGAACGCGAGGAGCATACCCGCCGCGCCGGCGCCGATGGCGGCGTTGCGGCCGAGGCGCAGGGCCACGCCGAGCCCCAGCGCGTAGAGGGGCAGGCTGCCCAGCACGATGCCCGCCCAGGCGGCCGCAAGCGGAGCGGGCCCGAGCGGCAGGCGCCCGGCGACGGCGAGCACGGCCCCGAACACGCCGAGCGCCACGGCCAGCGCGCCCGCGCCGAGCGCCGCAAGGGCGAGCAGCTTCGCCGCGACGGCGCGCCCGCGCGAGGGGACCGCCGTGAGGTTGGCGAGGCGCCCGGCAGCGCGCTCCTCGTCCACGGCGAGCCCGCAGACGATGGCGGACATGAGCGGCATGAGGGCGCCGAGGAACTGGGCGTAGGCGTCCGCGCCCAGCGCCGGGTCCCATCGGGTTACGGAGAAGTACTCGCCGCAGGCAAGACCGGCTGCCAGGCCGCAGACGAGGTGCACCACTGCGAGCGGGGAGCGCGCCAGGCGCAGGGCCTCGGAGAGCAGGGCCCGCGGGAGAGTCATGCGCGGCGTCGGGTCGGAGAGTCGCGTCATGGCCATCACCTCTCCTCGGAGCGCGCGAACCAGGCCGCGCCCGCCGCCGTGAGCGCGGCGAACGCGAGCGCGCAGACCGCAAGGCCCGCCAGCGTGAGCATGCCGTCCGCCG
>NZ_CAXSKI010000037.1:0-1299 GCF_964237925.1 Collinsella aerofaciens ATCC 25986
GGGGGTGCGGACGATTTCTTGGACCGCGCCTAGGCGTATCCAAGCTTCCTGCGGTACTCCATCGGGCTCAGCCACCCGAGGGACTTCTTGATCCGCTCCTCACGATAGTACACGAGGTAGGCCTCGAGCCTTCCCATGAACTCCTCGGCCGTCACGCCCTCCCAGTCCCTGTAGTGGAAGAACTCGTTCTTGAGGCGCCCGAAGAAGCCCTCGCAGGCCGAGTTGTCCGGGCTGCAGCCCTTCGCGGACATGCTCCTGACCAGGCCGTTCTCCTCGCAGATCCCGATCCACTCCGGCCAGCGGTAGTGGCCGCCCCGGTCCGAGTGGATCGTCGTGCGCCCGCCCGCCGGCCTCGCCGCGCAGGCCTTGAGCAGGCTCGAGTTCGCGAGGCGCTTGTCGGGGTGCAGCCCGATCGACCAGGCGACGGGCATCCCGTCGAAGCAGTCGACGATCGGGCTCAGGTAGACCTTCTCGCCGCCCGGGAGCCTGAACTCGGTGATGTCGGTGAGCCACAGCCGGTTGGGCTCGTCGGCGCGGAACCTCCTGTTCACGAGGTTCTCCGGCGCCTTGGAGACCTCGCCGGCGTAGGAGCTGTAGCCCCGGGCGCGCCTCTTGTTGTAGACGACCTCGAGGCCCTCCTCGCGCATCACGCGGGCCACGCGCTTCTCGCTGGCCCGGACGCCCTCGCGGCGCAGGCGCGCCCAGACGGTGCGGTACCCCCAGCACCCCGAGCCCTCGCGGAAGATGCGCACCACGCGGTCGCGTATGTCGGCGTCGCGGTCGCGCGGCGCGGCGACGCGGGGCCTCCAGTACTCATAGGAGCTCTTCGATATCCTCAAGAAACCCGTGATCGAGCGGAGGGGCAGGGCGGTCGCCCGCCTCAATCTCTCGCCGAGCTCGCACTTGCTCCTGTTCGAGATCGAAGCCGGGTCCCACCCTTCCGCTTTTAGGTCGGCCAACACCGCCCTGAGCAGCAGGTTCTCTATCTGGTCCTCGTTGAGCCCGGCGAGCGGGCCGGTCGCCGGCGGGGCGTAGATCGACTTGTCGGGGCCCAAGCTGGCCTCCTTCCGTGGCGGTTTCCTCGCCCCGATTCTACAGCGCGCCCCGGTGTAGCTGTGCGGGAGGTGCCCCGTCGCCCACTTCTTGGCCGCGCCCACCGAGACCCCCGCGAACTTCGCGGCGGCGGTCGGCCCCATGCCGTCCTCCGTCGCCAGGAGGAAGAGCTCGACCTTCTCCCTGCTGTACATGCGAACCTCCAGTCCGGACCGCCCCGCGGTCCAACTTTCTGTCCGCACCCCC
>NZ_CAXSKI010000038.1:0-1084 GCF_964237925.1 Collinsella aerofaciens ATCC 25986
GCGCCGCCGCAGGAGCCGCTCGGACCCCTTCCTCCCGTGCATCCTTATCTCGAGGGGCACGCCCGTGTCCCTTGGCATGAGCTTCGGCTGGTGCCGTGCCGCGGCGTAGCACCATGAACCCTCAACGGCCAGCTTCCTCACGAGCGCGTTGCCCGCACCGCTGATGCCTCCGAGCCGCACGGAGTCGCCACTCGACCTCTGACTCGGCGCGAGGCCGAAATAGGCCGTGACCTGCCTTCCGGAACGGAACCTCGTGAAGTCGCCGACCTCGGCCGAGAAGGCTGCGGCCAGCGCGAAGGCGCAGCCCTTGATCGACTGGAGGGCGGCCACCTCCGCGGCGATCGGGCTGGCATCCACGGCGGCCCTGTACTCGGAGAGCAGGTCCGCCCGGGCCTCCGCCGCGGCCTCGACCTCGTTCCTCAGGGCGGCGAGCGTCCGAACCCCGCCATCGTCCTCCGGCCTGACCTTGTCGAGCCACCTCAGGAAGTCGTAGGTCCAGTACTTCCTCGGGTTGCCGGCGGGCGTGGTGCCGCCGTAGACGAACCCCCGCTTTGCGAGGAAGGCGAGCAGCCGCTGCTTGGCGGTCGCCAGGCGCGCGGTCGCCCCGTCGTAGGCGCCGGCGAGGTCCCTGATGCCTTCGACCTCGGGGGAGGGGACCCATACGGGGGAGATGTCGTGGGCGAGTATCGCCTTGGCCATCCTGGCGGCGTCGTTCCTGTCGTTCTTGGAGGCCGAGTCGGCGGCCGACCTGGGGATCTTCGAGACCGCGGCGACGACGCACTCGACGCCGAGCCCGGCGAGCTCCCTTTGCGGGGCGAAGCCGAGGTAGCCGCTCTCGTAGGCCGCGAGCGACGGCCCGGGGAACCCATCCATCCACCCGGCGATCTCGCCCCAGGGGTTGCCGGGGAACCTCCTCGTCACGGCCTCGCCGGTGTCCGCGTCGAGGGCGCAGACGGTGGTCGACCTCAGGTGGACGTCCATCCCGAACGCGGTAGAATACTTTGGCATGGGAGCCTCCCAACCTCGTTGCGGCGCGGCTGCGCCTATGGCACTTCAACATCATTGTCGCAGCCCCGACCCGCGG
>NZ_CAXSKI010000039.1:0-977 GCF_964237925.1 Collinsella aerofaciens ATCC 25986
GCCTCACCGCCCGGTCCTCGGCGGCGACGACCGCCGCGTCCGGCCTTGTCGAGGAGGTTGTCGAGCGGACGAGGGCCTCGATCTTACCGCGCGCCGCCCCGCGCGTGAGCGCCGCCGCCCTGCGGGGCCCGGCGTCGGCTACCGACCAGGCCCCGCCGAGGGATGCCATGAGCCTCAGCTGGGGCCCGTCGGACAGGTCGACCAGCGCCTCGAAGGCGGGGCACGATTCCAGCAGGATGCTGCGCAGCCGGTTCTTATTCCTAGTGTTCTCGCAGGTCAGGAAGTTCCTCTGGGCGGCCAGCGCCCTCGCCGCCGCAATCGTCGGACCTGGGTCTCCGACCGGCAGGAGCGCGTCGGGGATGCCAAGCGCCGTCTTCGCGATGACCATCGCGTCTCGCTCGTCGGTCTTGGCGTCGCCGGCGAAGAGCCTGGCGGCCCCGTGCGCCGCGAGTCCCGGCAGGTACGCCGCCGACATCCCGGCCGCCCTGGCGCGGGCGAGCGCGAGGGCGCCTATGTTGCGCGACTGGTCGACGACCACGAGCGCATCGGGGAAGCGGCCGAACAGCGAGTCCAGATCGCCCTCCCTGTTCGCGACGGGGGCGCTCAGCAGTATCTCGCCGTCCCGGGTCGCGACGCATGCCCAGTGGGACGATTTCCCGACATCGAGCCCGATGACGGCTTCCGGCATTCTAGGTGGTGCCACGGTGGTATCCTCCAATCGGTAGGCCGATCGGAACCCCTCCCCGCGACACCCACATTACCTGGCCGTGGCGCTTGCGCCCGGCAGTTTCCTATCAGTCGTCCGGAGCGGCGAGCGCCCCCGGTGGCAACACCCCCCGGGCCCTCTACGGGGCAGGGGCAGACGGCCATCCGGAGGTGCCCGATCGGCGGCCCCTCGGGGCTTGCCCGTATCGTAGGCAATGCGCCGAATGCTCGCCATCGAAATTTATCGATGGCCTATTTCAGACTGTAATGGG
>NZ_CAXSKI010000040.1:0-975 GCF_964237925.1 Collinsella aerofaciens ATCC 25986
CAGGCCCCGCCGCCCTTGAGCGGGAACGCGGCGTAGGTGAGGCCCGAGCCCCCGCCCTCGATCTCCACTGTGCCCGGATCCGCGGCGAGTGCCGCACGGGCCATTTCCGTCGCGTCCTCGAGCCGCGTGCCCTCGAGGTCTGTCATCAGCACGTATCCGTCCTTGTTCAGGATGAGGTAGCGGTACGCCGTCGGCACGTCCTGCTGCCCGCAGACGCCGTCGCGTGCCAGGCCCTCCGCGACCTCGCGCGCATTGGCCGGCCCCCAGCTTGCCTCGTAGACGAAGCCCGCGTTGATCGCCGCGGAGAGCGCCATGAACGAGGCGAGCCACGCCGCGGCGACCGCCGCGAACGCGTAGGCGAAGTAGCGCGCGATGACGAAGGAGAGCGGCATGCCCCCGCGACCTCGCGCCCCGGTCCTCAGAGCTGCCACTTGTACCCCATCCCCCAGACGGTCGCGATCGGATCGGCGCCGGCCTCGGAGAGTTTCCTCCGGGCGCGGCTGACCTGCATGGATATGGCCGCGTCGTCGGCGTCGCTCTCCCAGCCGAGCACCGCCTCGCGTATCTGCGCGCGGCTCATGACCTGCCCGGGGTGGCGGGCGAGGTACTCGCAGATGGCGTACTCGGTGGGCGTGAGCGCGGACGTGAACATGCATGCCTTCCACGGCCTGCCGTTTGTGGCGGCGATGGGCGTGGTGGCGTGCTCACCACCCGAACGCTGCTGTTAACCGCCGCCCACGGCGAGGCCGCGCGCCCCGAGGTCGATCCGCACCTCCCCGAAGGAGAGGGCGTGCGAGCGCGGCCGGCGCTCACGGCGTAGATGGGCCGCGACCTTGGCGCGCAGCTCCGCGGCCCCGAAGGGCTTGCGGACGTAGTCGTCGGCGCCCAGGCCGTAGCCGGCCACGGCGTCCTCCTCGGCCACGCGCGCGGTCAGGAAGATGATGGGCCCGTCGAAGTCCGGGCGGATCTGCCGCA
>NZ_CAXSKI010000041.1:0-920 GCF_964237925.1 Collinsella aerofaciens ATCC 25986
TATGTCACGGTCTCATTAACATCTGCTGAATCGGCATTCAGGTCAGTTACGACAGCTGTCTGCGCTTTATCAGCTACAGATCCCGACACCACTGGACTAACAACGGCATCAAAGGTTGTATCACCATTTGTCGCTGTCCAGGCGGTTGTTCCAGCACCACTCGTAATCACTTCACCAGTAACGTTATCGACAACGACGGTTCGTGTGAAGTTGACAGAATCAGTGTGCGGCTTGGCCACTACGTGTCCAGTCTGATCAACATAACTGACGGTCTCATGGACCGTCTTATCATAGTTGGTGCGAGTTGGCCACTTTGGTCCATCTGGTTCATCTGGATGGATTGGCGCTCCCGGTGTCTGTGGATCCGTTGGATTCACTGGCGTCAGCTGATGCTTCAAGTGAACCGTGAAGTTCTGAGCAGTTTTGTCATCATTGTCGAATGTCAAATCTGCTGGATAGCCATCAGTAACTAACTCATACCCGTGTTTCTTATAATCCGCAATGCTGCCACTGGTACTATAACTGGATTTCGAGCCCGTTGTTCCTGAAATTGAATCCGTCTTTAAAGTTTTGCCGGTCGTATCATCAACGTAGCTGACACTACCTTTTTGCTGATCTGCGGTATAGGTGATCGTTGTATCTTTCGTCGGATCACTTGGCTGATAACGGCTACCGGGTGTCAAAACATGACCTTCTGGATCATGTGCTGTATAACCTGGTACCGTCGGTACACCGGCTGGTGTAACCTTCGTCGCATCACGTGGGTCATTTGGATAGACTACTCTTGGTACTCTAGGGAAGTTCCCATCACTTGAGCTTGGTACCAATGATCCGACTTTCGTGTATGTCACGGTCTCATTAACATCTGCTGAATCGGCATTCAGGTCAGTTACGACAGCTGTCTGCGCTTTATCAGCTAC
>NZ_CAXSKI010000042.1:0-701 GCF_964237925.1 Collinsella aerofaciens ATCC 25986
TTCTCGCCTATCGAGGCAACGGGTTACGTAGGATGCTTCCCGACAGAATTCATTGGCTCCGGTTCGGGCGGCGCATCGATGCTTGCCGTGGCCCTGGTATACGTCGCGGTCCTTTTCGCGGTCGGCGCCGTTGCGACACGTTCCCCCAAACAGCCTGGACCCGCGAAAAAGCACCATGGGCTCGAGCTTCTGGACGCGAGCGTGGGATACGGAAGCACGACGATACTTTCAATCGGGTCGCTTTTCCTGAGCCCGGGAACGGCGGCGGGCCTCGTTGCTCCCAACGGCTCGGGGAAAACCACCCTTCTTGAAGCGCTGTCGGGCCAATTTCCCACCCGCATCCGCTCGGGAAGCCTGGCGGCAGACGGAATCTGCCAACGTCGATCAGCCGAATTTGCAGAACTCGTCTACCTGAGCTCTTCGGGCGGCGCGGATCTCTATCCCACGCTATCGGCCCTCGAGCACCTTGCTTTCGTTAGGGAGGCGTGGAAATCGGCCGCCGACATCGACTCGCTCTGCGACTCCCTCGGAATCTCCCCATATCTCGACAAGCCGACCCGTAAACTCTCGACAGGAATGAAGCAGCAGGTAAAGCTTGCCATGGCGATAGCGACCGATTGCCCGTACCTCATCCTCGATGAACCGCTGAACGGCCTCGATCCGGGAAAGCGGAAAACCTCCTGCGACGCGATGCGCAGCGA
>NZ_CAXSKI010000043.1:0-644 GCF_964237925.1 Collinsella aerofaciens ATCC 25986
GACGGCTCGCGCTACGGCGTGAACCTCTCCTACGCCGAGCAGCCCAGCCCCGACGGCCTGGCGCAGGCCTTCACCATCGGCGAGGAGTTCATCGCCGGCGAGCCGTGCGCGCTCGTGCTCGGCGACAACATCTTCTACGGCAACGGCCTTTCGCGCCACCTGACGCGCGCCGTGCAGAACGCCGAGTCGGGCCGCGCCACGGTCTTCGGCTACCACGTGGACGACCCCGAGCGCTTCGGCGTCGTGGAGTTCGATGCGCAGGGGAGGGCCGTCTCCATCGAGGAGAAGCCCGAGCGCCCCAAGAGCTCCTACGCCGTCACCGGCCTGTACTTCTACCCGGGCGACGTGGCCGCCAAGGCCCGCGGGGTCAGGCCCTCGGCCCGCGGCGAGCTGGAGATCACCACGCTCAACCAGATGTACCTTGAGGAGGGGACGCTGTCCGTGGTCACCCTCGGCCGCGGCTACGCGTGGCTCGACACCGGCACCATGGAGAGCCTCCACGAGGCCGCGGAGTTCGTCCGCGCCGTGGAGCACTCCCAGGACCTGCCCGTGTCCGTCCCCGAGGAGATCGCCTGGGAGAACGGCTGGATCACGACAGCCGAGCTGGAGGAGGCCGCGAAGGCCTACGGCAAGTCGGTCTACGG
>NZ_CAXSKI010000044.1:0-633 GCF_964237925.1 Collinsella aerofaciens ATCC 25986
GCGCCGCTGACCGGTGGACGGCACCGAGCCGTACGCTTGAACTGAGAAGGGGGAGGCCTCGCGGCCTCCCCCTTTTTTGCGTTATATAAGCTGACATTTGCCCTATCTGTTTCAGGAGTGCTCGGATTGTCTTTAGTCGAGGGCATCGTTGTCGTCCGCGGTGAGGTAGAGCCGATCTTCTTGCTTATGTCGCTTTCTGGTGGCGCTCAGTCGGCTCCAGGGTTCTGTCGTCACGTTTATCCGGACGGATCTTACGCTCCTTATTTCCAGTAAATCAATTAAGGGGCATTTTTTCAATCAAATACACTCCGCCTGCGGGGGCTCTATCTAATTAGTGATAGAGTCCCTGCAGGCGTTTTATAGGCTTGTTAACGTTGTCCTTTAATTAATGACGGGCTAACTAGCGGAGGCCGACGAGGGTATAAAGATGCTATGTCTACAGTGGACAGCAAGATTCCCGAGGTCATACGGTCTGTCCAAGGTTTATGACCATATGTGTGACTCTGAGCAACTCGGAGCCCAGTTAATTCATTTGTGAACAAAATATGGAGTGCGCGATTCCCGCCCGCGGGGCCCCTCCGGTCTGGCAATATATCTCCTTGCCGCGCGGCCCGGTGGAACCGGATCAGCCGC
>NZ_CAXSKI010000045.1:0-568 GCF_964237925.1 Collinsella aerofaciens ATCC 25986
GCTCGCGCACAGGATATCCGAGAACTCGGCGGAGATCGAGGCGATCACGGCGGAGATCTCCGCCCTGCTCGAGGGCGACGATACCTACCGATGCCTCCTGACGGTGCCGGGGATCGGCCCCAAAACCGCTTCCGAGCTCGCGATCTCCATCGACATCGAAGACTTCCCAAGCCACGACAGGCTCGCGTCGTACTGCGGCCTGGCGCCGCGCAACCGCCAGTCGGGGACCTCGATCTCCTCGGTGACGGCCTCGCGCCAAGGCAACAAGAGGCTGAAGAACCTGCTCATATTCTCATGTAACTGCCTTACCCGGACAGAGGGGAGATGGGGCGACTACTACACCAGGTGCCGGGAGCGGGGCATGTCGCACGGCAAGGCGCTCAAGGCGCTGGCGCGAAAGAGACTGAAGGTCATCTACGCGGTAATGCGAGACAGGGTGCCTTACGCAGCCTAGCCGAAACGCACCGAGCAGACTGAAGCCCACCGGCCTAATGGCTTGGCGTCAGCATGCCGCGATTCGGTCGCACGGAGAGCATTTCCCAGTTGACAAAACTATAGGAACACCCCC